>JAKQJM010000026.1 GCA_029561145.1 Pseudomonadota bacterium | reverse complement strand
CCGGGTCTTGTTCGCGGAGGACATGAAGAGTTCGTCCTCGATGCGTTGTTCCCGATGGAACAAGGCGTTCATCTCGCTTTCGGGGCGCTTCCGTGCGCGCAAGTCAGCCCGTACTTTCTGGTACTCGCGCTGGTGCGTTTCAAATGCCTCCTTGGGCCAGGCTGTCGGCAGCGCTGTGTCGCTGGCAACGCGGTCACGCCATTTCAGCCGAGCCGGGTCGTGGAGGGCGGTCACGTTGGGCTCCCAGGGCTCGCGGCGCATGGTGCCGCCAGTCTCATAGCTCACTGGCGAGGTGTAATACTCGTCGGCGAGGCCGGCGAAATGGTGGCCGAATTCATGGACGAACAGATACGGCGCCCATTCGCTTTTCGCCGCCGCGGTGCTGTACAGGCCGTAGATGCCGCCGCCACCATAGGTCTCGTTGTTGACAAGGATCTCGACGAACTCGTATGGCGCGTTCTGCGCGAGTTCGCGCAAGGCCTGGTTCTCGAAGGTAAGCACATAGCGCTCGCTGCCGAAGGCGTCATAGCGTGTGCCGAGGGGCGTCCATCGATGCATGCCGCTCGACGGACGAGCGACTCCGGATTGCGGTGCGGCCGCCATCAACGCCCACACGTTGAAATCACCCGCGCGATCCTTGAACGGGGAGACTGCAAACAGCGCGTCGCTCAGTCGGCGCGCATCGGCGATGAACCTCGTGCGTTCGGCTTCGGTGTAGCCGTCGCCGAGGATCAGCAGATCAACCTTGTCCTGCGGATCGCCATTGCTGCGGATCGCCACAACCGGCGAAGCCAGGGGAGCGTGCGCCGATCGCACATCGGTGTCGGCAGGGTCTACATCGAGCGTCCAGACCATCGAGAATTCGTTGCGGTCGTCGCGTGCGTACAGGCGAATCCGTACCGCCTGGCCGGGCATCGGAAAGCGCAGCGATTCGCTGAAGCTCCGGTTTTGCTGGCGCGCCTCCGGCGTGGTCCGCCATTCGCCGAAGATCGAACTGAAACCGCGCGAATAAAGGATCGCGCCGGAGGTCGGTTCCACGACCTCGAAGAAATACGCGCCGCGGTTGAGGCCATCGATGCGCTGGTCGAGGTTGCCAGGCCACGGCAACGGTTCCTTGACGATCTTGTCGAGACTGTAGATGTCCTGCAACGCGTTGCCGCTGTGCATGTAGTCGACACGCAGCGTGCCAGGTTGCGCCGCGGTGGCGGCCAGCGATGCGAGAAGCAGGAAGGGAGAAAGAAACAGGAGTCTGGAAAAAGACATGATTGAAGCCTGGTGGTGCCGCTCATGGGCATCGGTTGCAATAGGATGCCATCGAACGGCCATCGCTATCGCTGTCGTGCAAACCGATAGTGGGCGACCAGCCACTCGGA
The DNA here is from genome assembly GCA_029561145.1 of Pseudomonadota bacterium. Taxonomy (GTDB): domain Bacteria; phylum Pseudomonadota; class Gammaproteobacteria; order Xanthomonadales; family Rhodanobacteraceae; genus Dokdonella. The sequence goes on along the minus strand of JAKQJM010000026.1, from coordinate 58,139 downwards.
GCCATCGGCATAGCCGAACAACTCCGCGCAGGCCATCCAGAACATGCGCCAGCGCTGATGCCAGAGCCGTGCCGATTCGGAGCCGTACGTCGCAGCCAGGATTCCCAGGACCTGTTGGCGATTCCGGTCCTGATTCGACAGCCAGGCATTGGCGGTTTTTTCGTAGTGTGTGCCGGGGAGTAGCCAGCGTTCCTCGATCTGGATGTGCTTCTGGAAATGGAGCAGGGTATCGGCGGCCGGCATCAGGCCACCCGTGAAGAAGTGGCGACCCATCCAGTTGTCCGTGCCTGCTGTTTCAAAGGGATATGCGAGGCTCCTGTGACAGAAAATGTGGACGAAAAGCTTGCCGCCCGGTGCCAGCCATGAGCCGATGCGTTGCAGCAGGTGTTCGTAGTTGCGCATGTGCTCGAACATCTCGATCGACACCACGCGGTCGAAGCGCTGCTCGTCGAGGCTGAGCTGATTGACATCGACGGTGATGATCTCGATGTTGTCGAGTCCGCGTTCCCGGCAAAGCGCCTCGATGAACTCTCGTTGTGGGCACGAATTCGAGACAGCGGTGATTCGTGCGTTCGGATACCGGGCGGCCATCCACAGCGTCAATGAACCCCAGCCGCAGCCGAGTTCGAGAATGCGCTGGCCGTCGGCCAGCTCGGCGCGTTCGCCGTACAGAACGAGCATTCGCGCCTCGGCGGCATCGAGATCGGGCGTGCCGGCATCCCAGTAGCACGCGCTGTATTTGAGGTTCCGACCAAGGCAGAGTCTGAAGAACGGCGGCGGCAGCTCATAGTGCTGCGCGTTGGCCGCATCGGTCTCGATCGCGATCGGGCTGCCGCGAAGCTCGTCGATGCGCATACGCTGGCGCTCGGCGGTAGCTTCGACTCCCAAGGCATGTTCTTCGATCAGGCGCGCCGAGCACTGACGACGGATCCCCAGGCGCAGCAGGCCGTCCGGGATGCGGCCACGCTCGGCCCATCGCGTCAGGGTACTTTCGCGTTCGATGCCGGATTCACCATCCATCGATTCTGCTGCAAGGGTTTGGCTGCTCATGATCGGATCCTCGATCGAAACGGTGTCAGGATTTGCGCGGAAGCCACGGAATCAGGGCGCTGGTCGTGCGTTGATAGTCGCGGTAGTCGTCGCCGCGTGTGCGCAGCGCTTGTGCTTCGGTGTAGGGAATGCCGGTGACCCAGCACAATGTCGCGAGCATCAACGCGGGGCCGGCAAGACTCGCCAGTACTCCTCCGCTGCCGGTGCCGACTGCCAGGAACACATAGGCGAACCAATGCAGCCACTCGAAGAAGTAATTTGGATGGCGCGAGACTTTCCACAAGCCGCGACGGCAGGTCTTGCCCTTCATCGAAGGGTCGGCGCGATGGCGCGCCAGTTCGTGGTCGGCGATCCATTCGCCAACCAGCGCGATGATCCACGTGCTGACGGCGAGCGAGGTCCAGACCGTCCAGGCTTCGGTCGGGTTGTGCGCAGCGATCCAGAATGGCAATGAGAAGAGGGCGGTGAACAGGCCCTGGACGAGAAAGAAAGCGAGGAATTTGCTTTGGTCGTCATTCCAGCGTTTGCGCAACTGGACATAACGGCCATCTTCGTCCTCACGGCTCACGCGCAACCAGAGATGCCAGGCGAGACGCAACCCCCAGCTTGCGCCGAGTACAGCGACGAGCAGGCGCGGCAGGGATGCGCCGGAGCCGGTGATTGCATAGAACATGGCGCTCACCGCCATGCAGGCCGACCACAACACGTCGACGATGCCGGCATTGCGCGTGCGGCGCTGGTAAAACCAGCCGCCGACCATGATCGCGCTGGCACCGACCCAAACGATCGCGATCAAGACGGTATCGCTCATGGCGACCTCATCAAAGGCATTGCAACGGAATCATCGGGAGCGCGCGCGAAACGTCGTGCGGCAAGACTCAGCACGGCCATCGAGAGCAACCAGCACAGGCCCAATAGGCCGACAGCATGCATCAGCGGCGCCGTGATCGTGACGGCGCCCCATACGCGACTGGCGCCGTAGTAGGACAGTGGTCCGAGGATCGCGGCGAGCGGAGATACGAGCAGCGGGCGTGCCGTCAGCCAGTGCATCGAATGATTGAGGGTGAAGGCGAATCCTGCCCACAACGAAAGTATCCAGAGCGGTGCGAGCGGCGCGGGCGGGACCGCGGAGGAATAGCTCGACATGCCGGTAGCCGCCATCAGCGTGTCCGTGACGAAACCGAGTCCAAGAGCCAGCACCATCAACCTGAGATCGCCGCGTGCGCGCACTCCACGACGCAGGTGATAAGCGGCAAAAAACAGGAACGCCGCAGGCCCCGCCCACCAGAGCGAATGTGCCGCGCCGCCGACCGCAGCGAACCAGACCAGCTGGAAAGCGACGAAGTTGATTGCGTTCCTCATGCCGTTTGCACTCGGCCGGTGCGTGGAATCTGCATGAGAACAGGCGTCGTTGTAACAGGGGTCATGTCGATCACGGCGCATATTGCCGGGGACGCGCCGCGGGTTTGCACAACAGCATCTGTACATCACCGATCGAGCGCTCGAGGAAGCCACCCTCGCAGTAGGTCAGGTAGAAAACCCACATGCGGATGAAGCGCTCCGGATAGCCGAGGGCGCGCACGTCGCTGATGCGATCGAGGAAGCGTGTGCGCCAGGCGCGCAGGGTCAGCGCATAGCTCGGCCCAATGTCTTCCAGGTTGTAGAGCTTCATGTCGCTGTTGCGCCCGATCGCACTGCCCATCACGCTGATCGAGGGGATGAAGCTCCCGGGAAAGATGTGGCGCTTGATGAAATCGACCGCTTTGAGGGCCTGCTTGTAGCGATGATCCTCGATCGTGATCGCCTGGATCAAGGCCATGCCATCGGGCTTCAGCAGGCGATTGACGGTGCGGAAATAGGAATCGAGGTACTGGTGGCCAATCGCTTCGATCATCTCGATCGAAACGACGCGGTCATAGCTGCCCTTGAGGTCGCGATAGTCCTCCAGCAGGAGGGTCACGCGGTCGCTCAGGCCAGCCGCATCGATGCGCTTTCGGGCGAGATCATGCTGTTCGCGCGAAATCGTCGTCGTCGTGACCCGGCAACCGGAATGTGTAGCCGCATGCAGGGCAAATCCCCCCCAGCCAGTGCCGATTTCGAGCACATGATGCTGCGGGCCGAGCTGTAGCTTCCGGCAGATGCGATCGAGCTTGCGTGCCGATGCCACGTCGATGGTTTCGTCTTCGCTTTCATAGATTGCCGACGAGTACATGAGATTGTCGTCGAGGAACAATTTGAATAGGTCGTTGCCAAGATCGTAGTGCGCAGCGATGTTGCGACGACTGCCCTTGCGCGTGTTCCGCATCAGCGCGCCCCATGCACGCAGGAGGCCGCAGCCGATCCGCGCAACGCCACCCTCCATCGCATCAAGACGATCGCGATTGCGCACGAGGATCCTCGTCAGCACGACCAGATCGTCGCAGTCCCAGAGGCCGTCCATGTAGGCTTCGCCAGCGCCGACACTGCCGTACAAGCCGACCTGGCGGTAGAACGAAGAGTCATGGATGCGGACATGCGCGACAAGGGTGTCACTGGCCATGCCCGCCGGAGTACCGAGCACGTGTGTCCCGTTGCCCTCCTCGATCGTGATGCGGCAATCGCGCAAACCCCTGAGCATGTCGAGCATGCGTTTGCGCAGCATGCGATCGAGCAGCGGGGCATCGCTACGCGCAGCCCCTGCCAGGATCTCCGAAGAATCGGAAGTCGTGATGTCGCGGGTGTTCATGCTCAGGCAGCCTTGTTGTTGTCTGGATGATCGTGGACGGGGTTGCCGCGCAACCACAGACGCAGCGCCTGCCAATGAATCGCGCCGACAATCCGTGTCGTCATCAGAGGAAAACGCAACAGGATCCGGGCGAGGTTCGCGGCGGTGATCGACTGGCGTGTCAGGGCCAGCGTGGCGTCAAACCTGCGGCGGCAGTCGGGACTGCGATCCAGCACGTCCATGTGGATGAGCAGGGACTTGCCCGGCGCTATCAGCCGCCATCTGTAGTCGTGCTGCATCGCCATGAATGGCGATACATGGAATGCCTTGGCGAAATGCCATGACATCGAGATGCCGTGATGCTCCGCTGTCGCAACCGGGAGGATGTAGGCGTGCCGCTCCTTCCACGGCGTATTCGTGATCTCGGCGACGACGACATCGAGCGTCTTTCCGTCGGCCTCGAAACAGTAGTAGAAGCTGACCGGATTGAAGCTGTGGCCGAAGTAGCGAAGATGCGTGAGCAGGCGTATCGGGCCTTCCGGCGCACGGCCGATCGCGTCGGCGACGCGCATGCGCACTGCGTCGTCGAGCGATTGCCTGGAGTCGCCGAGATAGTCGCTGCGACGGAACTCGGCGAGGTTGCGGGCCCGGCTTGACCAGAGCCAGCGTCTTGCAAAGACCCTGTCCAGCTCGGCGAGGTCGAGGTACAGCATGGCTGTGCGATACGAGAATGCATGCGCATGTGGCGCATGCCGACGATGCTGCACCTTGCCTGCATAGATGGCGCTGGCGAGTTCGTGCGTGCTCGATCCGTGAGACACCGCATTCTCCGTCGTAGAGGCGCCTTCGCCGAGAGGGTGTGCCGCAGCGTTTCGGATGTGCGGGGCAGCGAGTCGTGTCATGCGCTATTGGCTCCCAATGCATCCGCGATCTCGATCGCGCTGCGCAAGCCGTCTTCGTGGAAACCGTATCCCCAATAGGCGCCGGCAAACCAGATTCCGCGCTTGCCCTGGATTTCGGTCTTGCGCCGACGTGCGGTTGCCGAAGCCAGGGTCTGCACGGGGTGGCGATAGGTCATGCGACGCAGGATCCTTTCGGGAGAGATCTGCTGGCTGCGATTGAGGCTGACGATCAGCGGCTCACTCGACTCAATCGACTGCAAGGCGTTCATCCAGTAACTGACCGAGCACGGGGCATCATGATCGGCGGGAATGTATGCATTCCACGCTGCCCATGCGCGGCGATGCACAGGAAGGACACCGGCGTCGGTATGCAGGACGACATCATTGTCCTGATAGCCAAGGTCGCCCAGGATCGCGCGCTCGGTCTCGCTTGCATCGCCGAGCAAGGCAAGTGCATCGTCGGAATGGCAGGCCAGGACGACCTGGTCGAATGGTTCGATGCCGGCGGCACTGTGCACATTGACCTGAGCCAGGTGTCGACGCACGCTGCGGACAGGGCAGTCGAGGCGTTCCTCGACGTTCCAGCGCCTGCGCATGGCATCGACGTAGCGCTGCGATCCGCCGCTGACGACACGCCATTCCGGCCGCCCGCTGATCTGCAGCATATGGTGGTTGGCCATGAAGCGAACGAGTTCAATGGCAGGGAATTCGAGGATACCTCGCGACGGCGACGACCAGAGTGCCGATGCCATCGGCACGAGATGGAAATCACGGAATGCGGGCGAATACCGGTTCGATTGCAGATACTCGCCGAGCGTCGGTCCGGGCGGTGTCTGGCACAGCAGCTCCGGCGCTTCGTGATAGAAGCGACGCAGATCGCGGAGCATGCGCCAGAAACGCGGACTGGTCAGGTTGCGCGGCTGGCAGAACAATCCGGCCAGGCTGCCGGCGTTGTATTCGAGGCCGGAACCCTCCTCATGAGCGGAGAAGCTCATGGTAGTGGGTTGGGTCTGCACGCCCAGCTCGGCGAACAATCGGGTCAGCAGCGGATAGTGCTCATGATTGAAAACGATGAAGCCCGTGTCGACCGCGTGGCGTTGCCCACCCAGATGAATATCGTGGGTGTCGGTATGTCCGCCAGGAGTCTTGTTCTTCTCGAACAGCACGACCTCATGTGTTCGGGAAAGCATCCACGCGCTGCCGAGTCCTGCGATTCCTGATCCGATCACGGCAATTCGCATCACGCAGTTCTCGCTGGGCGCCGCAGGAGCAATGCCACCGGGACGGGCTTGAGTTCACGGACCAGACCGACTGCGGCCAGCAGTTTGAGGCCGTACCAGGTCAGGTCGATCTCCCACCAGCGGAATCCCTGCCGTGCGGAGCCGGGGAAATGGTGATGGTTGTTGTGCCAGCCTTCGCCGAATGTGATCAGGGCCAGCATCCAGTTGTTGCGGCTGTCGTCGCGCGTCTCGAACCTGCGCGTGCCGAACTGATGGGCCAGCGAATTGATCGTGACTGTGGCGTGGAACAGCACGACCGTCGAAACAAAAAACCCCCAGACCAGGATCTGCGCGCCGCTCGTGCCGAGTTCCGGATGGGAAATGCCAAGCCAGTCGCCAAGAAAGTAAAGGCCGGTCGCCAGCAGGATCGGCATCAGCAGATCGAATCGATCGAGCAGGCGCAATTCCGGCAATCCCCTCAGGTCAGGGATCGCATCCCAGTTCGTGCGAAAGCCGCGCGGTGTCAGGAACCAGCCCATGTGTGCGCGCAGGAATCCGTGCTGGCGAGGCGAATGCATGTCTTCAGGCGTATCGGTGTGCCGATGATGATGACGATGATGCGCCGCCCACCAGAGCGGACCGCGCTGCACGCACATCGCGCCAATCGCGGCGAAGAAGAATTGCACAGGGCGTGAAGTGCGGAATGCGCGATGCGCGAAGTAGCGATGGTAGAAGCCGGTCAGGGCGAACATGCGCACGGCATAGAGGAGGCTGGCGACGACCAGGGCGATCCACGAAAACCCGACCCAGATCACGGCGAAACATGCCACGTGCATGGCGATGAACGGAATCGTGCGCAGCCAGTCGATGCGATCGGCATCGTCATTGAGCGGCGCGTCGTCGGAGGTGTCGAACCAGCGACGCAAGGTACGCGCGATCCGGCTCTGCGAGTCAGGCATGGATGGCTTGCTGGGCTCGATCGACATCAGGCAGGAAGTCCGGATCCGTAATTCTGTCCTGATATACGTGTCCCGAGGATCGTCGGATGCATGTCGATCTGAAGGACTCCCTTCGGAGTCGGCCGATGCAATGCCCACCAACGGGCGAGCACGTTCATCGCATTGGAACTTTGCTCAGGTGGATCGGGCATGTGGTGTCGACATCCAGGTCGCGATCCTGATCGCTGCTACAGCGAGGCGACTCCGCCCTTGGCGACGATTGGCCCGGCGGGTGCCGCATGCGGCGCGCCTTCGGGTGATTCGAGCGTGACTGCGAACAACGCGCCGCTGCGGACGTCGACAAGCAGCGGATCCGGAATCCTGACGATCTGCGCGCGCGATGCGTCGAGCAATCCGAGCGAGACGGGTGCCCGGCCTTCCGGGATCAGCCAGAGCTCGTGGGCACGGCCATCGACAGGTGCGCTGGTCAGGGGTGTGATCGTCATGCTGGCCCGGGAGCGATCGACGATCGCGACGAACCCGGGAACGCCGCTGTCGTCGGCAAGCGTCGAGACCATCGGTAGTGAAGCGACCGGCTCCACCGTGGTCGGTGGGTTGAACAGGAGGATTGCGCAAGCCACTGCCGCAGCAGATGCCGCCGTGGCAATCCAGCGCCAGAACGCGAGGCTTCCCCATATTCCGGATTGCTGTTGCTGGCCCCGCCTTGTCGGCGCGAGATCGAGTGCGGAACGGATCCGCGTCCAGACGTAGTCAGGGACCGGCACCGCCGAGATCTCGGTCATCAACGGCATGAAGCGAGACTCCCAGAAAGCGACTTCACGCGCAAAGCCGTTGTCGCTGGCAATGCGTGATTCGGCCGCGCGTCGCTCTCGTGCATCGAGTACGCCGAGCACGTATTCCGCGGCCATGTCGCCCGGAGGAGGATCGTTTCGCGTATCGATCGTGTTCATCGCTCGAGGCAGGCTTTCAGCTTGATCAGGCTGCGACGAATCCAGCTCTTCACGGTGCCGAGGGGGTTGCCGCTGCGTTCCGCGAGTTCTTCATAGCTGGCCCCTTCAAAAAAAGCGACGCGGACGAGTTGGCGTCGCGGCGCATCAAGTTCATCGAGGCAGGCGTTGATGCGCTCCCTGTCCTGCGCGATCTCGGCGACCTCGCTGGCGGTCGAAGCGTCCTCGATCTCGTCGAGCTCGATCGGCGTCTGCGCACGCGCACTGGCGTTGGCGCGCAAGCGATCGATCGCCTTGTTCCGAGTCATCATCGACAGCCAGGTCATGGCACTCGCACGAGTCGCATCGAACTGCCCGGCCTTGCGCCAGATGCCGAGGAAGACTTCCTGCAGCACCTCCTCGGCTTCGGCCCGCTGCGGAAGGACGCGCAGGCAGATGCCGAAGAGTTTCGCGGAAGTTGTACGGTAGAGATTCTCGAAGGCTGCGCTGTCACCGCCAGCCACGGCGAGCAGCACGTCGTTCAGCCTGTCGCTGCTTTCTGGACGTGATTCAGCCTCAGCCACGGACAACCCCGGATTCGATTCGCCAGTTGTTTCAGACCGTACAAGATTCCGCGGTCTTTCACCATTCCTGATCAGTCGATCGTGCGGGAACCGAGCCAGAGCAGGATGGCGCATGCCGTCAGCACGATTTCGAGTGTGCCCGTGGCGAGGGTGGTCGTGGAAACCGGCCAGTAGCGCACCACGCTGACAATCCTGAACAGCAGGATCGGCACGTAGATGGCCAGCGAGAAGACCAGGCCGAATCGATGGTTCCCGCTCATGGCGGACCAGGCGAACAGGAAGGCGAAGCCAAACTGCATGCCCCCGTAGATCACGGCGTACTCGGACTGGCCTGAACTCGACAACTCGAGGAAGCCGATCGACTGCGAGGTCCTTGCCGGCATCAATGTGCACCAGATGGCCAACAGGGCATAGAGCACGGCGTTGATCCAGAGATAGGCGGCGGTCATGGCGGGCTTCCATCGGCTTGTTAGGAAACGGAGTAGACATCATCGACCGAGCTGGATCAAAGCATGCAGTCGCCGCCGAGACGGATCGTCTCGGCGGCGGCAAGATCCTGCGCACTCGCATTGCTCGATCGGGAAGCGGGCGGAAAGTCGATGCGCACCCTGAGGTTCCTGCCGCGGTTGTCGCGGATGTTCGAGACGCCCGCGTACTCGCGGATGAACTTCGTGTCACTGGCGTAGGCCACATCGATCGAAGGGACGACGAAACCGAACCATGCGTCGAGTTCGAGCCGGAAGCGCTGTACGGGGAGGCCGTCGATCGAGTCGGCACCGAGCGGATTCAGAACGAACGAATAGGTCCGCATCCTGCTCGGGAGGAGGAATTCCACTCTCTGCTTGCCGCCCGCGACGAGTTCATCCCAATGCCTGACGATGAAGCGATCAAACCCCGCGTCGATGACAAGCCCAGGCTTCGATGCGATCAGGGCGGTCTGCTCGGGCTGATCCCGGCTCCGGCGGACGAACACTTCGCGCTTTCCGTTCGCCGCCTTGCGCACGCCTTCACGATAGCCGCTGCGGTGGTCATCGAGCTCGAACAGCGGCGCCTGCGCCTCGCCCGCATCTTCCACGTGCTTGCGCGCGAATGCCTTGCCATCGGGACACTTGAAAAGGATCACGCGCGTATTGTCGTCGGCGCTGCCACGGTTCCAGTGCGATTCGGTGTAGAGCGCACGTCCCGCTGGATCGAAGGCGGTGCCTTCGTAGTGCTCGATGGGCGCATGAGCGACACAACGGCCCGAAATGGCCAGGCCAGCGAGCAATGAACAAATGGACAGCGCCCGGTGGAGCGTGCAGCGAGAAGTGCTCGCGATGTGCTTCGACATGGTCGCACGCGTGGGATAATTGCAATGATCCGATATACGTTGCGTGTTCCTGCACGGATGCAGTGATCGTCCGGGCAGTTCCGGCGCCTGGTCAGCGCAGTGAAGATCGATGTAGTGGAATCGCCCCGTTCGTGTCGTCATTTCCCGGCGTTCGAGCACCAGCGGCCTGTCGAACAAGGGGCTGTTGTGGCAAAACGTGTGGAATTCGCCGCTCTCACCGCACGGATCGATCGAAGCGGGCAGGTCGGCCAGGAAACTGGCATCGAATTCGCGCCCGCAGTGCCCGCCATCCAATTGTTCGAGGTCGACGGTGGTTACCAGTGCCCGATGACCGGGCGCGATGAACGCGTCGGCCAGTTCGCGGGTCGGTGTGTGCCAGAGCGGAAAGACGGTGTTCCAGCCGATTCGATCCAGCGATGCTTCGCGCCATGCGCGCAGTTCGGCGAGGAAAAGATCGACGAACGCGATGTGGTCCAGTCCCGGTATTCGTGTGCGTGCCTCGTCGAGTGCCGATCCCAGAGCGGACTCGTAGGCGACGTTCGACGCGGAACTCTCGATGGCCATCTCGATCAGCGGGAAGCCAAGCGCATCGACCTGCTCGCGCAGGAGATCGCCGCGCACGTCGTGCATGGCCACGCGGTCGCCCGTTCGATCCAGCGTAGCCAGCAAGCCTCTTGCCGCCCATTCCGGATCGGCAGGCGACCGATCCAGTGCCATCAGGGAATCCTTTCCGCCGCTCCAGGCGAGCAGGAGCGGGGTCGGCACGGACCGATCAGGCGGCGCGTGAGGCGCGCTTGCGATCGTTCTCGGTCAGATGCTTCTTGCGCAGGCGGATGTGCTTCGGCGTGACTTCGACAAGTTCGTCGTCCTCGATGAACTCGAGCGCCTGTTCGAGCGACATCCTGATCGGCGGAGTCAGCTGCACGGTTTCATCCTTGCCGGCAGCGCGGATATTGGTCATCTGCTTGGCGCGCAGGGCGTTGACCGTGAGGTCATTGTCCTTGGCGTGGATGCCGACAAGCTGGCCTTCGTAGATCTCGTCGCCTTCGCTGATGAGCAGGCGTCCGCGCTCCTGCAGGCTGATCAGCGAATACGCGGGCGACGGGCCCTGTCCATTCGAGATCATGACGCCGTTCTGGCGTTTGGCGATCGCGCCTTCGGAACGTGGGCCGTAGTGATCGAAAACGTGGAACAGCAGGCCGGTGCCGGCGGTGACCGTGCGGAACTCGGTCTGGAAGCCGATCAGGCCGCGTGCCGGAATCATGTACTCGAGGCGGGCGCGGCCGCGCCCATCGAGTTCCATGTTGACGAGCTTGCCGCGGCGCATGCCGAGGCGTTCCATGACGCCACCCTGGAACTGCTCTTCCATGTCGACGACAAGTTGTTCATACGGTTCCTGCAGGACCCCGTCGATTTCCTTGATGATGACTTCGGGGCGCGACACGGCGAGCTCGTAACCCTCGCGGCGCATCGTTTCGATCAGCACGGACAGATGCAGTTCGCCGCGGCCGGACACCTTGAACTTGTCCGGATCCTCGGTTTCCTCGACCTTCATGGCGACGTTGTGCAGTGTTTCGCGAAGCAGTCGCTCGCGGATCTGCCGGCTGGTCAGGAACTTGCCGCCGCTGTGGTCCTTGACCCCGGCAAAAGGTGAGTTGTTGACCTGGAAGGTCATGCTGATCGTCGGCTCATCGACGTGCAGCACGGGCAACTGTTCGGGCGCTTCCGGCGCGCAGATCGTGTCGGAAATACCGAGGCCCTCGATGCCGTTGATCGCGATGATGTCGCCCGCTTCGGCCTCGGCCACTTCGCGCCGCTCCAGTCCCATGAAACCGAGCACCTGCAGGACCTTTGCGTTGCGCTTCTTGCCATCCTTGTCGACGACGGCGACCTGCATGTTCGTGCGCACCTTGCCGCGCTGGATGCGGCCAATGCCGATCAGGCCGACATAGTTGCTGTAGTCGAGCTGGCTGATGCGCATCTGGAACGGACCGTCCGGATCGACCTGCGGCGGCGACACGTGCTTCATGATCGCTTCGTACAGCGGTGTCATGTCGCCTTCGCGCACGTCGGCTTCAAGCCCGGCATAGCCGTGCAGCGCCGAGGCGTAGACAACCGGGAAGTCGAGCTGCTCATCGGTCGCTCCGAGACGATCGAACAGGTCGAACGTCGCATTGAGCACCCAGTCGGGACGCGCGCCGGGGCGGTCGACCTTGTTGATCACGACGATCGGCTTGAAGCCCATCTCGAAGGCTTTCTGGGTGACGAACCGCGTCTGCGGCATCGGGCCATCCATCGCATCGACAAGGATCAGCACGGTATCCACCATCGACAGCACGCGCTCGACTTCGCCGCCGAAATCGGCGTGTCCGGGCGTGTCGACGATATTGATGCGGTTGTCGCGCCAGGTGATCGCGGTGTTCTTGGACAGGATCGTGATGCCACGCTCCTTTTCCTGATCGTTCGAATCCATCACGCGTTCGGCAAGCACGGTGCGCTCGCTGAAGGTGCCGGATTGCTTCAGGAGGCAATCAACCAGGGTCGTCTTGCCATGGTCGACGTGCGCGACGATCGCAATATTGCGGAGTTTTTCGATAGACATGCGGATTACCGGGCGACCTCGTGATGGGCCGTCGCTGGGAAGGAATGGGGTGCCATAGGGTGCTTGGCAGCCGCCTATTATGCCCGGAATTTGTGTCTGGCGCTCGGTCCGGCGCGGATCGCAGGCAAGATTGATGCGGCGCACCATTCGTTGGTGGACGACAGTCGTGATCGGCGCCGGTGGGGGCTGGGCGTAATCCTGGCTACGGCCAGGGATATCGACGGCCTGCGAATCCGCGTCAGCGACGAACCGCAATTCATTGAAGCGGCTGGCAGGCGCGTATCGATGAAGGCGGACAGGGCGTTTGCCATCCCTGCAGGGGGGGCCAGGCGCTCGGCTCCTGCCGGTCCGCAACCGGCACGGAAATCGTATACGCTTGTCCGTTCGCAATCCGGAGCTCCGACATGAATTCACCCTCCCACCTGATCGCCCTGTTCACGACATCGAAGGGGCCGATCCGGGTCAATCTGTTTGCCGACAAGACCCCGATCACGGTGGCGAACTTCGTCAATCTCGCCATGCGCGGCTATTACAACGGCTTGAACTTCCATCGCGTGATTCCCGATTTCATGATCCAGGGCGGCTGTCCGAACGGCAGCGGCACCGGCGGTCCCGGTTATCGATTCGAGGACGAGTTCGTGCCGACGCTGAAGCACAACGCCGGCGGCGTGCTGTCGATGGCCAATGCGGGTCCCGGCACCAATGGCAGCCAGTTCTTCATCACCCACGTCGCCACGCCCTGGCTCGACGGCAAGCACACCGTGTTCGGCATGGTCGATGGCCCGGCCGATCAGAAGGTCGTCGATGCGATCCGTGGCGGCGACACGATCGAATCCATCACGATCGAGGGCGACACGACCGCATTGTTCGAAAAAGCGAAACCGCAGCTCGACAAGTGGAACGCGGTACTCGACGCGGCCTGATACGCTCCTGCGTGATCGAGATGCCGCGAGCGTTCGATCCTGGATCGGAGCGCGCAGGTTCAGCGTTCAGCGGAGTGGTCGGGATCCCGTTTCGCCGGTCAGCGACGTCGTCTGCCTGGCCAGCCGCCACCTTGCAGCGAATGCCGCGCCGCCAAAGCGATTCGATTCCCGGTCGATAGCGGTGATCCCCTGGAACAGCGTTCCAGGGGATATCGAGCGCTGACCTCAGCGCTTGCGCGTCGCCAGCCCGTACAGGACCAACAGGATGATCGCACCGAGCACCGAGCCGATGAATCCGGCCGTCTCGCCGGGCTGATACCAGCCCAGGAACTTGCCGACGAAGGTTGCGATGAACGAGCCGGCGATGCCGATCAATATCGTGATGATGAATCCGGCAGGGTCCTTGCCAGGCTTGAGCATCTTGGCGACAAAGCCGACCAGCAGGCCGATGATGATGGTCATGATGATGCCGTGGTTACTACCGAATATGTCCATGGGCTGTGCCTCGATAAGGGATTGGCGGCTCACACTTTAGCCGCGAATGCAGTCGTCTGCCGAGTCCTTGCAAGATTTTGCACATGCGTCCGACATTTCGTGCCGGAACGGGAGCTGGCGGGTTCGCGGATGCCCCGGCAACCGAGCATCGCTGTGCTAAAATCACGTGCTTTTTCCCGCAACCTCCCCATTCACCCATCAAGAGGTTTCCATGCCGCATCTTGCGACGCGCATGAGTCGCGCCAAGCCCAGTGCGATCATGCTGATTGCCGAAAAGGCCAAGCAGCTCAAGGCCGCCGGGCGCGACATCATCAGCTTCTCGATCGGGGTCCCGAATTTTCTTCCGGGGCCACACGTCTACCAGGCCGTTCGCGATGCGCTGGAAAAGGACAGCGGCCAGTACGGTTCCAACCGTGGGCCGGAAGCGCTGCTCGATGCCTATATCGAGCATCTTGAGCAGGCGGGCCTCACCGGGTACCAGCGCAGCAACATTGCCACCGCGATTGGCGCCAAGCACATGCTCTACAACCTCGGCGAAGCATTGCTCGATCCGGGCGACGTGATCGTGTTCGCGGTGCCCTACTGGACGACCTATCTCGACATGGCCGAGATACTCGACGTCAAACCGCGCCTGCTGCCGTGTTCGTCCGCGCAGAACTACAAGTTGACGCCCGCCCAGCTCGATGCAGCGCTGCCCGGGGCCAAGCTGTTCCTGTTCAACAATCCTTCCAATCCGACCGGCATGGTCTATACCCGGGAAGAGATCAGCGCGCTCGCCGACGTGCTGGTCAGGCATCCGGACGTCTGGATCATCTGCGACGACATCTACAACCGCATGGTTTTCGATGGCGTCGGCTATCACAACTTCGTGCAGGCGCGTCCCGAATTGCGCGATCGCGTCATCCAGGTCGATTCGATTTCGAAGACCTACGGCATGCCTGGCTGGCGCGTCGGCTTCATCGCTGCTCCCGAGGTTGTCGCGAATGCAGTGGTTACCCTCAATTCGAACCACATCACCAATGTTCCCGAGGTCGTCAACGCGGCTGCGGTCGCTGCGTTGCGCGGGCCGCAGGATATCCCGATCGCAAAGAACGCGGAGTTTGCTGCGCGCCGCGACCAGGTCTACGCGGCGCTGACCGCCATTCCGGGAGTGGTCTGTCCGCGGCCGCAGGGGGCGTTTTACGCGTTCCCGAACATTTCCGGCGCGTTCGGCAAATCCCACAACGGGCGCGTGATCAACAACGATGTGGATTTCTGCGCCTTCCTGCTTGATGCGAAGGGTGTGGCCTGTGTCCCGGGCAGTGCATTCGGTGATCCGCTGGCACTGCGCATCTCCTATACCTGTCCGGCTGACCAGCTTGCGCCGGGTTTGCAGCGCTTCCAGGAATTCTTTGCCGAGCTTGCATGATGCGGCGACTGCACATGCTGCGTTCCTTCGGACTGGCATTTTCGCTGCTCCTGTTCGCTGCCTGTTCGCCCAGCGCCGACATCAGCGAAGTCCGCGAGGTGGTCGGTGATGCGCCGGTCGTGCTGCTGTCCACCTCGAGTTGCGGCTATTGCCGGAAGCTGCGCAACGACCTCGCTGGATGGGGCGTCGACTACGTCGATATCGACGTCGAATCGAAGCGCGAGGGCCGACGCGCCTACGACCTCGTCAATGGGCGTGGCGTGCCAATCCTGCTGATCGGCGACAGCGTCCTGCACGGCTATTCACCCGAGCGTTCGCGGGACCTGCTGGTCGCCGCGAACCTGGTTTCCGACTCGTCCTCTCCATGACAATCCACAGACTCCTGCGAGGTTGATGCAATGAAAGCTCCCGTTCGTGTTGCCGTCACCGGCGCCGCCGGCCAGATCGGTTACGCCCTGCTGTTTCGTATTGCCGCCGGCGACATGCTCGGCCCGGATCAGCCGGTAATCCTTCATCTGCTCGAAATCACGCCGGCGCTGCCCGCGCTCAACGGCGTCGTCATGGAGCTCAACGACTGCGCGTTCCCGACCCTGCATGGCGTGGTTGCGACCGACGACGTCAATGTCGCTTTCAAGGATGTCGACTATGCCTTGCTGGTCGGTGCGCGTCCGCGCGGGCCAGGCATGGAGCGCAAGGACCTGCTCGAGGCGAACGGCGCGATATTCGCTCCGCAGGGCCGGGCGATCAATGACCACGCCAAGCGTGATGTGCGGGTACTGGTGGTTGGCAATCCGGCCAATACGAATGCCCTGATCGCGCAGCAGAACGCACCGGATCTCGATCCGGGGCGATTCACCGCGATGGTCCGTCTCGACCACAATCGCGCGATCAGTCAGCTCGCCGAAAAGACCGGAGCACTGAATACGGATATCGCCAAGGTCACGATCTGGGGCAACCACAGTTCGACCCAGTATCCCGATATCCACCAGACCACCGTCAAGGGCAAGCCGGCGCTGTCGCTGGTCGACCAGGCCTGGTATGCAGACACGTTCATTCCGCTCGTGCAGCAGCGCGGCGCCGCGATCATCAAGGCGCGCGGGGCATCCTCGGCCGCCTCGGCCGCTTCAGCCGCGATCGACCACATGCGCGACTGGACACTCGGCACCGCCGCGGGCGACTGGGTCTCGATGGGCATCCCGTCGGATGGTTCCTACGGTGTTGAACCGGGCGTGATCTTCGGCTACCCGGTGACGGTCTCCAATGGCAAGTACGAGATCGTCAAGGGTCTCCAGATCAACGCATTCTCGCAATCCCGCATCGATGCGACCGACAAGGAACTGCGCGAGGAGCGCGCCGCTGTCGAGCAGCTTTTTGCGAAATAAAAGCCAACGCGATGAACCCGTGGTGCCGGGATCGCCGGGATCACGGGATTTCCGGGCACCGCGCGGCGCAGTTGCTGCGTTCGCAGGTGAACTGCTGTACCTGACGCGCACCGGCGGGTAACGACTGATGCGGCAGACGCCGATCCTGCGCAGGCCGGTGATCGTGATCAGCGAGTTCATGCGCGGCGAAGCATCGGGGGGCTTCGTGTTGATGGCCGCGGCGGCATTGGCGCTGGTCGTTGCCAACTCGCCGCTGTCCGGGATCTACTTCGAGTCGCTGCAGGCGAACCTCGGCCCGATGAGCGTGCTGCACTGGATCAATGACGGCTTCATGGTCGCCTTCTTCCTGCTCGTTGGGCTCGAGATCAAGCGCGAAATACTCGTCGGGCATTTGTCGAGCTGGCCGCGGCGCCTGCTGCCCGGCATCGGCGCGCTCGGCGGAATGATCGTGCCGGCCCTGATCTATGTCGCATTCAATCGGGACGATTCCGCCGCGCTGCGCGGCTGGGCGATCCCGACGGCGACCGATATCGCCTTCGCGCTGGGCGTACTGTCGTTGCTCGGCAAGCGGGTTCCCGTATCAATCAGGGTTTTCCTGACCGCGCTCGCGATCATCGATGACCTCGGTGCGGTCGTGATCATCGCGTTGTTCTACACCAGCGAACTTTCCGTGCTGAATCTTGCGCTCGCCGGCGCGGTCCTCGTTGCGCTGATCATGCTCAACAGGAGCGGAGTCGCACGGCTTTGGCCGTACCTGTTGCTGGGCGCGATCCTCTGGTTCTTCGTGCTGCGCTCGGGAGTGCACGCCACACTTGCCGGCGTCGCCCTGGCGCTGACGATTCCATTGCGCATCGTCAGTGAATCCCGGGATCCACCGCTGATGGCGCTTGAGAATTCGCTGCACCGCGTCGTGCCGATGCTGATCATTCCGCTGTTCGGCTTTGCCAATGCGGGGCTTTCGTTTGCCGGATTGAGCGTCGCCGATCTCGTCGAGCCGCTCACCCTGGGCGTGGCGCTTGGCCTGCTTTGTGGAAAGATCATCGGTGTGTTCGGCTTCTCCGGGATCGCCATCGGTTGCCGCCTCGCGCAACTGCCGCACGCTGCATCCTGGATGCAGATGGGTGGAGTGGCGCTGCTCTGCGGGATCGGCTTCACGATGAGCCTGTTCATCGGCCTGCTTGCCTTTGCCGAACACCCGGTGCTGCAAGGTGAAGTGAAGCTGGGCATCCTCGGCGGATCCCTGGTCGCTGGCATTCTGGGTTACCTCGTGTTGAGATTCGCGCGGAGCAGGGTCGCCACCGAATTGGAGCAAGACCACTGACCGGCAGGCTGGATCGTGAGCCGGCCCGGCATCGACCATCGTTCACCTGAGAGGCAATGGCCATGATCTCGTTGCACGCATTCCTGCGCCAGGTTCTTCCGATCGGCATTGCCATGGCCATGACAATCGGCTCCTTGTCTGCCCACGAAGTGCAGGGTCCCTCTCCCAGCGCCGGCCTTGGCGCGCTGGTTTTCCCAACATCGGCGAATTCGCACGAAGCGCAGGCCCAATTCGAGCGTGCAGCCTTGCTCCTGCATCTGTTCGAATACGAGGACGCCGCTGCAGCGTTCATCAAGGCCCAGTCGCTCGAACCGGATTTCGTCATGGCGGTGTGGGGCGAGGCGATGACGCACAATCATCCGCTCTGGAACCAGCTTGATGAGGAAGCCGGTCGCAAGGCGCTGCGGAAACTTGGCGAAGCGCCGGCCGAGCGCGCAAAAAAGGCGAAGACCGCGCGTGAGAAGGACTACCTTTCCGCCGTCGAGATCCTGTACTCCGGTTCGGGCAACAAGGTCGAGCGGGACGCGCGCTACGACAAGGCCATGCAAGCCATGGCGACAAAATATCCGGACGATGACCAGGCGCAGTTGTTCCATGCGTTGGCGCTCGAAGGGCGCAGCGAAGGCGTGCGCAACGTGCCGGACTATCTGCAGGCCGCTGCAATCGCCGAGCGCATGTTCCGGAGGAACCCGCAGAATCCCGGCGCCGCGCATTACTGGATTCATGGGATGGACGACCCGGAGCACGCGGCGGGTGCCATCGAAGCGGCTCGCGCGCTGTCGAAGATCGCTCCGGATGCCGGTCATGCCCAGCACATGACCTCGCATATTTTCATCGCCCTGGGCCTCTGGGATGACCTGATCCAGGCGAACGAGGAGGCGGTGCGCGTCGTCTACGCGCATGCCCGCGAACGCGGCAAACCGGAAGTGCATTGCTTTCACTACAACGAATGGCTGCTCTACGGATACTTCCAGCAAGGCCGTCGACGTGAGGCCAATGCATTGCTGTTGAGCTGCAAGCGGACCGGAGACGCCGGCCTGAAGGCCACCGGCGGCAAGGAGGCCGCCACGCTGGCGGATCGTTTCCACGATTCCCTGCCAACGATGCGGGCGACCACCGTGATCGAATCCGGGGACTGGAACGGGGCCGCCGTCCAACTCGCCGCCGATCATCACGATGGCGACTATTCGAATGCCGTTGCGGTCTTTGCGTCGGGCTATGCGGCAGCCCAGCGCGATGACTTCGCTCAAGCGACCGAATCGCTGCAGGCGCTGTCGCGCATCGTCGACGCGACCAGCCCGGATGGCGAAGCAATGCAATTGCTCGATTACCTGACGATTCTGCGCGACGACCTCGACGGCGCGATCGCATTCAGGCGTGGCGACGTCGACGCGGCCATTCAACGCGTTGGCCGGGCGGCGACAAGGATGGACATGCTTGCTTTTGATTTCGGCCCGCCGGTCACGATCAAGCCGCCGCGTGAACTGCTGGGCGAAATCCTGCTCGCCAGTGGCAAGCCTGACGATGCCGCCGAGGAGTTCAGGAAGTCGCTCAAGGCGGCGCCGAACAGGGCGTTGTCCTTGCTGGGTCTGGCTCGGGCCGAGGACGCGCTGAAGGACCACGCGGCTGCCGCTTCGACCTACGCGAAGCTGCTCAAGATCTGGCACCGCGCAGACAACGATCTGCCTGCGATGCAGGAAGCGCGACAGTACATGGCAAGATGATTCGTCCCGCCTGCGGCGCTCTCCGCTGTGCGGTAAAATGGACGCTTTGACGGGAGAGCCGATGAGCCAGCCTAATTCCGCGGGTGCGCGTTTTCGCACCGCCGTTGCCGAGGAAAACCCGCTTCAGGTGGTCGGAACCATCACTGCCTATGCGGCGCGCATGGCGAAACGCTCGGGATTCAGGGCGATCTACCTGTCCGGCGGTGGTGTCGCGGCGAATTCGCTCGGCATGCCCGATCTCGGCATCAGCTCGATGGAAGACGTGCTCACCGATATCCGGCGCATCACCGATGTCTGCGACCTGCCGTTGCTGGTCGATGTCGATACCGGATGGGGTGGCGCCTTCAATATCGCGCGCACGGTCCGTTCGCTGATCAAGGCCGGGGCAGGCGCCTTGCACATCGAGGATCAGGTCGCCGCCAAGCGTTGCGGCCATCGACCCGGCAAGGCGATCGTGCCGAAGGACGAGATGGTCGATCGGATCAAGGCGGCCGTCGATGCGCGCCACGATCCGGAGTTCGTGATCATGGCGCGCACCGATGCCATCGCGGTGGAAGGCGTCGAAGCGGCCATCGAGCGCGCTGTCGCCTGCGTCGAGGCGGGCGCCGACATGATCTTCCCCGAAGCGATCTACACGCTCGAGCAGTACCGCCAGTTCAAGGACGCCGTGAAGGTACCGATCCTCGCCAATATCACGGAGTTCGGCCAGACCCCGTTGTTCACCACCGACGAACTGGGCTCGGCCGGCGTCGACATCGTGCTGTATTGCTGTGGTGCGTATCGCGCGATGAACAAGGCCGCCCTGAATTTCTACGAGACGGTGCGCCGCGATGGTACGCAGAAAGCCGCGGTGCCGACGATGCAGACGCGCGCCGAACTGTACGACTACCTCGACTACCATGCCTACGAGGACAAGCTCGATACGCTTTTCGCCAGCAGCAGGACCGAGGACTGAGGCGAGCTACCGACTGAACACGATACCCGCCGTCGCGACGGTCGCGACGTGCCGCGCATTCAACGACGAACGCGTCAGCGCCTGAAGCGCGCCGCTTCCCACTACCCGGCTGCGCGAACCCAGCGCCGCCGACATCGACAAGTACGGAGCAGCAATGAGCGAACCTGTAGTCCCCTTCAAGCCGAAGAAATCGGTCGCACTTTCCGGCGTAGCCGCCGGCAACACCGCGCTTTGCACGGTTGGCCGCAGCGGCAACGACCTGCACTACCGCGGCTACGACATCCTCGATGTCGCCACCACCTGCGAGTTCGAGGAAATCGCCCATCTGCTCGTGCACGGCAAGTTGCCGACCACGGCCGAACTGGCGGCGTACAAGATCAAGCTGAAGTCGTTGCGCGGGATCCCGGCATCGTTGAAGACCGTGCTCGAGCACATTCCTGCCTCGGCGCATCCGATGGACGTCATGCGCACTGGCGTTTCCGTGCTGGGTTGCGTGCTGCCCGAGAAGGACGACCACAACCATCCCGGCGCGCGCGATATCGCCGACCGGCTGATGGCATCGCTCGGCTCGGTCCTGCTTTACTGGTATCACTTTGCGGTAAACGGCAAGCGCATCGATGTCGAAACCGACGACGATTCGATCGGCGGGCATTTCCTGCACCTGCTGCACGGCAAGGCCCCGCGCGAGTCGTGGACGCGGGCCATGCACACTTCGCTGATCCTTTACGCCGAGCATGAATTCAACGCGTCGACCTTCGCCTCGCGCGTGATCGCGGGCACCGGCAGCGACATGTATTCGAGCATCGCGGGTGGTATCGGCGCCCTGCGCGGCCCGAAGCATGGCGGTGCGAACGAAGTGGCGTTCGAGATCCAGAAGCGCTACGACACGCCAGACGAGGCCGAGGCCGACATCCGCGCGCGGGTCGAGCGCAAGGAAGTCGTGATCGGCTTCGGCCATCCCGTGTACACGGTCAGCGATCCACGCAACAAGGTCATCAAGGAAGTCGCCCGCGAGCTTTCCGCCGAGCAGGGCAACACGAAGATGTTCGATATCGCCGAGCGGCTCGAATCGACGATGTGGGAGATCAAGAAGATGTTCCCGAACCTCGACTGGTTCAGCGCGGTGAGCTATCACATGATGGGCGTGCCGACGGCGATGTTCACGCCGCTGTTCGTGATCTCGCGCACCGCTGGCTGGAGCGCACATGTGATCGAGCAGCGCATCGACGGCAAGATCATCCGCCCGAGCGCGAACTACACCGGTCCGGAGGATCTCGAATTCGTCCCGATCGACAAGCGCTGATCGTGATTGCAGAAATGAAAAGGCCGCGCAATACGCGGCCTTTTCGCATTTCATCGGTCATTTGCTGTATCAGGCGATGCCTTCGTCCCTGAGCACTTTTTGCACGGCCGGATCAGCCTCGATTCGATCGAAGAACCGGGCAAGTTCCTGCAGGCCTGCCAGATCGACGCCGAATTTCCGCGCCCAGCGCAGGGTGACATAGAGATACGGATCGGCGATCGAGCGTGAATCCGCCAGCCAATCGCGTCCCTTGAGCCGGTCGTCCGCCTTTTCAAACAGGCCGCGCAGTTTCATTTTTGCAGCGTCCCTGGTCCTGTCGATCACCGTCGTGTCTTCAAGATAAGCCGTCGACCCGAACAACGGGCCAAAACTCGGATGCACGTCGGCATTGGCGAAGGTGAGCCAGCGATTGATTTCCGCGCGACTGCGCGGCGAACCATCGCCACCAAGCCCGCTTTGCGGATTCGAGTCTGCCAGGTAGTTGAGGATCGCGACGTTCTGGGTAAGGATCCAGCCATCGACATCGAGCGCGGGTACCGCACCGTTCGGGTTGATCTTGAGGAATTCTTTCTTGAGCTGTTCGCGTGGCACGGCAGCGGCCTCGTACGGCTTGCCGATCCATTCGAGAACGATATGGTCGGCCAGTGAACACGCGCCCGGCAGGTAGTAGAGCTTCATCGGGAGGGTCCTCAGAGAAGTGGGTCTCGGAGCGTGGCTCCAGTGTGCCTCGATTTCAAGTCCGCGCTGCGGATGATTCGAGGTCGCGGCGGGTCCGTACACCCTCGCGGATTTCTGCATGTTCCCGAAACAGCAGTGTTGCGCCGGCGCTTGCCTTGATTCGATCGAGCGGGCTAATCCCCGACGCCCCTGCATGTCGTGCAGGGGCGTCGGGTCTTCGTCATTCGATGCCGTTGTCGAAGATCAGGTCCGGAAGCTCGCCGGGTCCGCCGACGAAGAGGATGTTGTCGCCGTCATTGCGGTAGTTGCCCTGTCGACTCGCATCGATCGACAGTTCCCAGGTCTGGGCATTGATGCGCTGGGCGCCGGTGAACGAATACCAGCCGAACGACGTCGCGTCTCCCGGAATGCGTGGACCGTAGTTTCTCCATTTCGAAGCCGCAGTGAAGTTGGCGCCGTGGAAGGTCACGCGCACCCTGGCATGGCTGCAGCCAGGCAACGAGAAGCTGACCAGTCCCCACGGTGCGTGGCTGCCCAACGCGCCAATCGGGTCGGGTGGGTACAGGTCGGCCAGCAGCGTCGTGCTGTCATTGAGCTGGGTGCAGCCGCCGTTTTCCGGGACGATCGCGACGGTTACCTGGACAATCGAACCTTGTGGACTTTGCGTGGTTGCGGCAATCGCGCTGCCCGGTCCCGACAGCGAGGCCACCGTGGCCTGGCTCGCGTCGGGAGTTCCATCCGCGTTCCCGTCACCCGCAAGGACGCTGTTCTCGACGGGCGACGGAGATCCGTCGGAATCCGGATCCGGTGCGCCTGTGTAGTCCCAGACGCCCGCATTCGTACCGACAAGGATCCTGGGAGCAGAGCCGACGCTGCGTGCCGGCATGGCCAGCGCGGTGACTGCATCGGCGGGCAGGCCGATGCTCAGCGAATTCCAGTTCGCTCCGCCATTCGTCGTTACGTAGACACCGCCTGGATTGGCACCGTCGCCGCCGGTCCCCGCGTAAAGCGTTTCGCCGGTGGGATCCATCGGATCCAGATACAGCGCGCGCACATCCTGGCCGGCAATTCCGGTACTCGACTCAAACCAGTTGGCGCCGCCGTCGATGGTCTTGAAGACACGCCCCGCAACAGTCGACGAGTAGAAGTTGATGACACCCGCGTACAGGACCTGCGGATTGGCAGGGTTGATCGCAAGCGCGAGCACGTCGTATTGGGAGCTGGCCGGCGAGAGCACGTGAGGCAGCCCGTTGCTCGCATGCGTCCAGCTCGCGCCGCCATTGGTCGATTTGAAAACCCCGTTGGCCAGGGTGGGCTCGGTTGCCCCGACCGCTGTGCTATTCCAGGAAAGAAAGCTGCCGATGTAGATCGTCTGCGTATTGGAAGGATCGAACACGAGAGGGACGATGCCGCCCATCAACGCAAAATTGCCCGCGCCAGCCGGACCGAGATCCTGTGGCAGGGGCAATCCGCTCTCGGATGCGGTCCACAGTGCGCCGGCGTTCGTGCTCTTGTAGATCCGCGACGAGAGGTTCGGCAGGCCCGGCGCGCTGAAATTCGGGCGTCCCGCACCCGCCGCGAACAGGGTCTGCAGAGGACCACTTCCGATCGGACACGGACCACTGGCCGGTGGCGCGGCGCATGAACGCGGATCGGCCGCGATGCTGCGGACTGTTCCCATGTCGCGCACGCCGTTCACCAGCGCAATCCCGTTATCGATCGTCGTCCACGTGTTGCCGGCATCCGTGCTCTTGTAGATGCCGCCGTCCTTGCTCGCCAGCGTCGGGATGCGCTCGGACCTTCCCGCCGCATACACGGTGAAGTTCTCGCTCGTGAACTGGTCGTTGTCGACGGTGGTGGGATCGATCGTGATCGAGCGGATCTGTTCGGCATTGAGGCCGGTCATGGACGTCAGCCAGTTCGTGCCACCATTGGATGACTTGTAGATCGGTGTCGTCGTCGTGAAGGAGTCGCCGTATCCAGCCAACACAACGGCGCCCGACGGATTGACATCGACTGGATGCGGGGCGAGCGCGCGGATGTTGACCGACTCGAAACCGCTATTGATGGTGCTCCAGGTCGTACCACCGTTGGTTGACCTGAACAGACCACCGTCGAACGTGCCGGTCCACAGCGTGCCAGTTGCCGGAAACCCTGGATGTACTGCGATGGCGCTGGCTTGAACCGGATCGGTGCCGTTCGAGCTGAGGCCGTTGGCGGTGGTCCAGGTAGTCCACACGGGCGCGCTTGCATCTGCGGCGAAGCTCACCCCGTTGTTGCGGCATCCGACAAAGACGGAGAGTGCATTGGTCGGGTGCGGTGAAATGGTCTGGACTACTCCGCATCCGGCGCCAGCCGTCGGCAGGCTCAGCGAACTCCAGGTTGCGCCCCCGTTGCCACTGGTCACGACAATCCCGCCGTCGCTGAGATAAAGTCGCTGTGGATCGGCGGGTGAAGCCACCAGAACGCTTACACCGAACAGGCCTGGAGGCTGGTTCGGCAGGGGTAGCCAGCTCGCTCCTCCATCCGTGCTCTTCAGCAGGATTGCTCCACCGAAATTGGCTGGATCCGCGTAGTCGACACCGAGATAGAGGGATCCGTCGGCAGCGAACAGGATCTTGCTGAAGTAGGCGCTGGTTCCCGATGCGCCCGGCCCGGTCCAGGTGCTGCCGCCGTTGGTGGAAACGTAGGCGCCATTCGTGGCGGCGATCGCGATGCTGTTGCTGGTCGCGCGCCGCAGCGAGATATCACTGATGGAATTGCCCGCAGGGGTCGGCGATCCAATGGGCACCCAGAGATCTCCTCCGTTTCCTGACCGGAACAACTGGTGGTACGTGGACAGATAGAGGACCGGCGTACTGGTTGCGGCGACGAGGTTCTGCGTGGAATACGATTCCGGCAAGCCAACCTCGATCCTTTGCCAGGCGTTGCCGCTGCTGAGGCTGCGGAACAGACCACCGCGCCCGGCGGCGAACAGGGTGCTCGGCCCCGCCTCGTAAACGAGGAGCACATTGTCGGATCCGCCGTAAGGTCCGGCCGTGCTCCAGGTTCCGACCGCCGCCTCCGCGCTGACGGCGCTGAGCATGATCGTGCAGATCGCGATCAGGCTTGAAGTGGGTCTTGATACTCGCGACATGCTGGACATGGCTTTGCTCCCGTTTGATCGATCGATCCTAGTACGCAATTCCGTGCTGAAAAGAGACATGCTCGCACAGCGGAGTGCGAACCAGTCGACGGTTCGTCAGGGCGTGGTGCAGACTCGGCAACGTCCGGCTCGGAGCCGCGGGCCGCGTTGAATGCGGCGCTGGGCGTCAAAGCGTCGAGGCGAGCCGCGTTCCCTGGGCAATCGCCCGCTTGGCATCGAGTTCGGCGGCCACATCGGCGCCTCCAATGACATGGGTCACGATGCCGGCAGCGATCAGCTCGTCCGCCAGACTGCGGTTGGGTACCTGTCCGGCACAGACGATCACGTTGTCCACCTCGAGCGTGCGCGGGATGCCGGCGATGCTGACGTGCAAGCCGGAATCATCGAAGCGGTCATAACTGACCCCGCCGATCATCTCGACCTTTTTCGCCTTGAGCGTGGCACGGTGAACCCAGCCGGACGTCTTGTTAAGGCGCGCTCCGAGTCGGCCTTCAGTTCGCTGCAACAGGATGACGCGGCGCGCCGGAGGCTCGGGGGCCGGCGCTACAAGCCCGCCGCGGTGTTCGATGGTCAGGTCGACGCCCCATTCCCGTGTCCAGCGCCCGATATCGGTCGTCGGCGACGGCGCGTTCTCGACGAGGTATTCGGCAACGTCGAAACCGATGCCGCCTGCACCGATGATCGCGACCCGCAAGCCGACTGGCTTCTGGTCGCGCAGCACATCGATATAGCTCAGCACGCGCGGATGGTCGCTGCCCGGAAAACGCGGCGAACGTGGGGTGACGCCGGTCGCGACAACGACTGCATCGTAGCCGCCGCTCTTCAGCACGGCCGCATCGGCGCGAACGCCGAGACGCAGCTCGACGCCGGTGTCGGCGAGGCGATGGCCGAAGTAACGCAGGGTCTCCTGGAATTCCTCCTTGCCCGGGATGCGTTTGGCCATGTTGAACTGACCGCCGATCGCGCCGGCGTGTTCGAACAGGGTGACGGCATGACCGCGTTCGCCGAGGGTCGTCGCCGCGGCGAGGCCGGCCGGGCCGGCACCAATGACCGCGTAGCGTTTGCGTTCGGGCGCCGGCCGGATGACCAGCTCGGTTTCCTGGCAGGCCCTTGGATTGACCAGACAGGTCGCTTGCCTGTTCTGGAAAACGTGATCGAGGCAAGCCTGGTTGCAGGCAATGCAGGTATTGATGCGGTCGGTTCTGCCGTTGCGTGCCTTGTTCACCCATTCCGCATCAGCCAGCAGGGGGCGAGCCATCGATACCATGTCGGCGTCGCCACGGGCGAGGATCTGCTCGGCGACGGCAGGCATGTTGATGCGATTGGTCGTGATCAGCGGCAGGCCGACTTCGCCCTTGAGCTTGCGCGTCACGGCAACAAATGCGGCGCGTGGAACCGAGGTCACGATTGTCGGCACGCGGGCTTCGTGCCAGCCGATGCCGGTGTTGATGATCGATGCGCCAGCGGCCTCGACTCCTCTGGCAAGTTGCACGACTTCATTCCAGCTTTGTGCGTTGTCGACGAGGTCGAGCATTGACAGGCGATAGATGATGATGAAGTTCCTGCCAACTGCCTCTCGCGTCCGCCGCACGATCTCGATCGGGAAGCGCATGCGCTTTTCGGCGCTGCCACCCCATTCGTCATTGCGCGTGTTGGTGCGCGCTGCAACGAACTGATTGATCAGGTAGCCCTCGGAACCCATGATTTCGATGCCGTCATAAGCGGCGTCCTGGGCCAGTTTCGCGCAGCCGACGAAGTCGTTGATCGTGCGCTCGACTCCACGACTCGACAGCGCGCGCGGCTTGAATGGCGTGATCGGCGACTTGATCGTCGATGCGCCCACCGAAAGCGGATGATAGGAATAGCGCCCACCGTGCAGGATCTGCATGCAGATGCGCCCGCCTTCGGCGTGCGTCGCAGCCGTGATCCTGCGATGTCGTGCGACGTGCCAGGGCATCGACAGGCGTCCGTCGAACGGTTTCAGCCAGCCTTCGATGTTCGGGGCAATACCCCCCGTGACCATCAGCCCCACGCCGCCTTTGGCGCGTTCCGAAAAATACGCGGCGAGCTTGTCGAAATTGCTCGAGCGATCTTCCAGCCCGGTATGCATCGAGCCCATCAATACGCGATTGGGCAGGGATGTGAAACCCAGGTCGAGTGCAGCAAACAGGTGCGGATATTCCATCGGCCTCCCCCGATTCAAACGATCGTTCAAGATGCCTGCAAGTCACCGAGTCGGCAAGTCGTGCTGTGGGCATCGATTCTGCGTGATGCCAGGTCAGGTTCCGGTCCGCGCCTCGAAACGGCGCGAGCCGGTGTCATTCGGGAGGTAGGAATCCGGGGCATCTGGCACAATAGGGTGTTTCGCGAACCCGTCCCGATGGTTCGGCGATCCCTCTTCTTTCCACTGGAAATCCTTCATGTCCGGACATGACATCCGCTCGGCCGTACGGCCGGATCCCGACCAGCCGATGGTCGACATCGCCAACTATGTGGCCGACTACGTCATCGACTCGCAGGAAGCCTACGACACGGCGCGCTACATGTTGCTCGACTCGCTGGCTACCTCGATGCTTGCAATGAAGTTCCCCGATTGCGTCAAGCATCTTGGGCCGATCGTGCCAGGCGCCGTGCTTCCTGGCGGCGTGCGTGTCCCCGGAACGAGTCACGAACTCGATCCGGTGCAGGCAGCATTCGCCATTGGCACGCAGATCCGCTGGCTCGACTTCAACGATACCTGGCTGGCTGCGGAATGGGGCCATCCTTCCGACAATCTCGGTGCGATCCTGGCGGTTGCCGATTACCTCTCGCGCAAGGCGGAGCGGGAAGGCGGCACTCCGCTGACCGTTCGCGACGTCCTGACCTGGGCAATCAAGGCCCACGAGATCCAGGGCTGCTATGCGCTCAAGAACAGCTTCAACCGGGTCGGACTTGACCACGTCATCCTGGTTCGCCTTGCATCGACGGCGGTCGCTACCGCCATGCTCGGTGGCAGCCGCGAACAGATCATCAATGCCATCTCGCATAGCTGGATCGACAACGGCGTCCTGCGGACCTACCGACACGCACCGAACACGGGACCACGCAAGAGCTGGGCGGCCGGCGATGCCTGTCGGCGCGCCGTGACGCATGCCCTCAACGCTGTCGACAAGAACGTCGTCGGTTATCCGTCGGCGCTCTCGGCAAAAACCTGGGGCTTCTATGACATCGCGTTCAAGGGCCGGGAATTCGAGTTCGAGCGCCCGTTCGGCAGCTATGTGATGGAGAACGTCCTGTTCAAGATCAGCTTTCCGGCCGAGTTCCACGCCCAGACCGCGGTCGAATGCGCGATGCAACTGCATGCCGAGGTTTCCGCGCGGCTCGAGGATATCGAGCGCATCGAGATCGAGACCCAGGAAGCCGGCGTGCGCATCATCGACAAGACCGGACCCCTGGCCAATTACGCCGATCGCGACCACTGCATCCAGTACATGGTCGCCGTGCCGCTGATCTTCGGTCGCCTCGTTGCGGACGACTACAATGACGACGTCGCCGCAGATGCCCGCATCGATGCACTGCGCGCAAAAATGAATGTGAAGGAGAACCCCGGGTTCACCAGGGACTATTTCGATCCCGACAAGCGTTATATCGGCAATTCACTGCAGGTTTTCTTCAAGGATGGCAGCGCCACGTCGAAGGTCTCGATCGACTATCCGATCGGCCATCGCAGGCGTCGCGACGAGGGCATTCCGGTGTTGCTCAGGAAGTTCGAGGCGGCCGTGACTGCGCAATTGCCTGCGCCCAACGTTGCCCGGATCCTCGCCGCGAGCAAGGATCCATCGACCTTCGAAGCGATGCCGATCCATCATCTTTTGAATTTGTTTGCGATGTGACGCGACCGCGCTTAACGCGGCATTCATGATTCAATCAGCCTAACTTGTTGAATTTAAAGAAAATGCATTGAAATTTCACGTTCAGACAGGGTGGCGAATTGATTGTTAATATCCTGTTCGCCAATCCGTGAATCGTCGTATCATGTCGGTCAACCGGGTGCCGGCTTCTTGGGTGGCACCATGTCGGTCGAGTCTGGATCTAACAAAAATGAGGAATCTGCAATGATGAAACACAAGGCATTGAGTGCGCTGATCGCTGTCGCCATGATCGGTGGAGGCGTTTCCGTTGCCCACGCGCAGGATGGAAGCTGGTACATCGCTCCACGCGTCGGTGTCGTCTTTTCCGACAGCAACCGTGACACGGATTCTTCTTTGTATACGGGCCTCGGCATCGGCTGGTGGGTCAACCCGAATTTTTCCGTCGATGCGGAATACGCCATCAATGACGCGGATTTCAAGAACAGCTCGTTCCGCTCTGGTCGTGAGTGGGAAAGCGCCAGCGTCGGCGTGACCGGTCGCTGGTTCTTCGGCGAACAGGGTTCGGTCTGGCGTCCGTACGTGTTGGGTGGTCTCGGCTTCCTTCATCACGCAGCCTATTCGGGCACCGTGCAGAATGATGGTTGGGATCCGATGGCTACGGTCGGTGGTGGCGTCCAGTACAACTTCAACGACCGCATCGCCCTGCGTGGCGAGCTTGCTGCCCGTTATGACCACGACAACAACAGCCTGCGTGGGCAGTTCCCGGGTGCTGAAGACCACAACCACTACGTCGACGGCATCGCCTCGATCGGTCTGACGATCGGTTTTGGTGGCAGCGCGCCGGTCGAGCCGGAAGCTGCAGCGGCGCCGCCGCCGCCGTCGCCGCCGGAAGCGGCTCCGGAAACGCCGGCTGATACGTCGGTGGTCATCGATCTGCGTGGTGTCAACTTCAAGTTCGATCGTCCGCGTTCGAGCGAGTCGGATATCTCGCCGACCCTGCAGGAACCGACGGCGGATTCGATTGCGATCCTCGATCAGGCGGTTGACGTCCTGACGCGCAACCCGAACGTCCGCGTTGAGCTCGACGGCCATACCGACTCGATCGGTAGCGACGAGTACAACCAGAAGCTTTCCGAGCGTCGCGCCCAGATCGTCTACAACTACCTGACCTCGCATGGCGTCAGCGCCAGCCAGATCACTGGCGTTGTCGGCTTCGGTGAGAGCAAGCCGATCGACACGAACGACACCAAGGAAGGCCGCGCACGCAATCGTCGCACCGAGCTTTCGGTCGGTAACCAGTAAGCAGTCAGACGTCACTTCTTCCAGTGACAAGAAAAGCCCGGCGCAAGCCGGGCTTTTTTTATGCGTTGCTCAGTGGCGCCAGGAACAAGTTCAGCGCGAGAGCGCAGGCGTCAGCTGCGGCGCAATCGCCTTGACCATGCCTTCGACGACTTTCAGGCCGCCGGCGACGAGGTTTCCGGTGTCGGGGATGCCGTCGCGCCCGACGAAGTCGCAATAGCGGCCGCCAGCCTCGCGCACGAGCAGGCAACCTGCTGCCATGTCCCAGGGTTTCAATCCGATCTCGAAGTAACCATCGAGGCGCCCGTTGGCGACGTATGCCAGGTCAAGCGCCGCGGACCCGGTGCGCCGGATGTCTTCGGCGTCAGCGAGCAGCGCGCGCGTCATGTCCAGCTGGGGATCGAGGTGGGCACGCTGGCGATACGGGAATCCGGTCGCGAGCAAGGCGCCACCGAGTTCCGTCCGGGGACTCACGCGGATGCGCCGATCATTGAGATAGGCTCCATCGCCTCGGCTCGCCGTAAACAACTCGTCACGCAGCGGGTCGTAGACGACGGCATGCATCGGCTCACCGTTTTCCAGCATGCCGATCGATACGCAGAAATGAGGGAAGCCGCGCAGGTAGTTGTGCGTGCCATCCAGTGGATCGATGACCCAGACATGCTTGCCCTTGCCTTGGGCGCCTGATTCCTCGGCAAGAATCGCATGAGCGGGAAAAGCCCGTTT
This sequence comes from Pseudomonadota bacterium, assembly GCA_029561145.1. Classification (GTDB taxonomy): domain Bacteria; phylum Pseudomonadota; class Gammaproteobacteria; order Xanthomonadales; family Rhodanobacteraceae; genus Dokdonella. The sequence continues at coordinate 26,652 of JAKQJM010000026.1, read as the reverse complement.
CAGCTCGCGTATGATCTCGGCCTCGGCGGCGCGGTCGACTTCCGAGGCGAAATCCATGCGTTGCTTTTCGACAACCGCCAGGCCTTCAAGGCGATTCATGTAGCGAAGGATGATCTGGCCTGCGGCGCGCGCAGCGCGCACCGCCACGTTTACCGCGGGTCTAGGCATGTTGGTTCCATCGGAAGTGGACTGAAAAAGAGCAATGCGATCACGATCAGGTCGCGCGCGGCGCGGAAGATTACCAAATCCGCCGACAGGCCGCCAAATCGGAGGGAAATATCAATGAATCAGGCGGTACTCGCCGACGAAGTGCTGCGCAAGCTGCGTTTCGTGCTCTCCCATACCTCGCACCCGGGAAACATCGGCAGCGCGGCCCGGGCGATACGGACCATGGGCCTGCGGCGGCTGTCGCTGGTGTCGCCGGAGCAGTTTCCGCATATCGACGCGCATGTGCTGGCCGCTGGCGCCGATGATGTGCTCGAGGCGGCGATCTGCACCAACGATCTGCCCGAAGCCATCGCCGATTGCAGCCTTGTGATCGGTGCGACGGCCAGGCTTCGCGGCGTGGCATTGGAGGAATGGTCGCCGCGCGTCGCGGCCGCTCGCGCCCTCGATGCGATCACGGCAGGTTGCGAAGTGGCGTTCGTCTTCGGTAACGAACGCTCTGGCCTGAGCAATGACGAGATCAAGCTGTGCCATGCCGCCGTGCACATTCCCAGCGATCCGTCCTATTCCTCGCTCAACCTTTCCCAGGCGGTACAGGTGATCGCCTACGAGATGCGCATGGCCGTGCTGTCGGATGCGCCAGCGCGCCCATCCAATCGCGATATCCCGGCATCCAGCGTCGAACTCGAGGGGTTCTTCGAGCATCTGGCAAGCACGCTGCGTGACATCGATTTTCACAAAGGTCGATCCGAGCGGACCATCATGCAGCGCCTTCGCCGTCTGTTCCTGAGGGCTTCGCTTGATCAGCGTGAGCTCCGCGTGCTGCGCGGCATACTTGCCGATGCCCAGCGAATGGCGCGTCTCGCTCGCGGCGACTAGGGCCGACTTCGGAGCATTTGCGCTCTACAAGGATTCCGTGCCGCAACAATACGGTAATATTCGCTGTCCGCCAGCTCGCGACCGACGTCGCAATCCGAGCACTCGCGGCATTGCTCAATCGTATCGGAGCGGCGTCCATGTTCTCGTTGCAAACCATTTTCGGCAAGGGTGACAAGTTCTACGGCTTGCTTGAAGCCAGCGCCGAAGCCGCCTTGCTCAGTGCGAGAGCCCTCGGAGCGATGCTTGCCGACGAGCTCGAAATTCCGGCGCTCGACAAGTTCCGCGTTGCGCGCAAGCGAGAGAAGGATCTTTTCGCGCAAATCAACCAGGAACTGGTCAACACGTTCGTCACCGCGCTTGAGCGCGAAGACATCGAGGCGCTGGCCGGCGCCTTGTACAAGATCCCGAAGACGGTCGAGAAGTTCGCCGAGCGCCACGCCTTGTTCTCCGATCGACTTGCGGATATCGACTACAGCTCGCAGGCCGCGATGCTCGAGCGTGCCTGTGAAGTCATCGTGGAGATGGTCGGGCAGCTCAGGGGAGGCATGAAACTCGATGTCATGCATGGCCTGAACGAGCGCATGCAGTCGATCGAATCGGAAGCCGATCGCCTGCTGCTCGTGCTCTATGGCGACCTCTTCTCGAAACAGGCCGATGCGGCGATGCTGATGGTGCGCAAGGATCTTTTCGAACTGCTCGAAAAAGCCATTGATCGGTGTCGCGATGCCGGCAATGTGGTGTATCAGGTTGCATTGAAGAACTCCTGACCAGACTGCCGAGGAATCCGACGTGACCTTGAGCCTGGTCCTGCTGGTCATCGCTGTTGCGCTCGTTTTCGAGTACATCAACGGTTTCCACGACACCGCAAATTCGATCGCCACGGTTGTCGCGACGAAGGTATTGAGCCCGGCACAGGCCGTACTGCTTGCCGCATGCACCAATCTTGTCGGCGCACTATGGGGTACCGCCGTTGCCAAGACGATCGCATCCGGACTGGTCGATTCGGGCGTCGTCGCGATAACACCTCAGGTATTGATATGCGCGCTGCTCGGCGCGGTGGTCTGGGACCTGATCACCTGGTGGTGGGGACTGCCTTCGAGTTCCTCGCATGCCCTGGTCGGAGGCCTTTGCGGCGCTGCGCTGGCAGCCGCGCACGACAACTGGGACGCGATCATCTGGTGGCAGGGTGGCGACCATTTCTGGCAGGGCAAGGGATTGCTGCCGAAAGTGGTGCTGCCGATGTTCAGTTCGCCGTTGCTCGGATTCGTGCTCGGATTCCTCATCATGGGAGCCATCTTCGCCTTCGTGAGCTTGCTCTCGTCACGTTCCGGCCGTCTGCAGAAGCTGTCGCGCCCGCGCGTGCTCAACGGTTTCTTCAGCAAGGCCCAGATCTTTTCCGCCAGCGCGATGGGCCTGTCGCACGGCATGAACGACGCCCAGAAGACAATGGGCATCATTGCGCTCGCCCTGGTCGGAGCAACCTCCAGCGGCGCCCTCGACGATCTTCCAGGCTGGCTGTCGTTCCTGCAGATCCACGAAGATCCCGATCGGCAGTTCACGATCGCGACCTGGATCAAGATTGTCTGCGCGATCACGATGGCGGCCGGCACGGCGGCGGGCGGCTGGCGCATCATCCGCACGCTTGGCCACAAGCTGGTCAAGCTGCACCCGGTCAACGGGTTTGCGGCGGAAACGGCCTCCGCCAGCGTGATCCTGGCGGCTTCGCATTTCGGTATTCCGGTCTCGACGACCCACAATATTTCGTCGGCGATCATGGGCGTCGGCGCCGCGAAACGCTTTTCGGCGATCAAGTGGACGGTCGTCGAGCGCATGGTCTGGGCCTGGCTGCTGACGATCCCGGTCACTGCCCTGCTGGCGTGGCTGATGGTGCGCGCCTTGCAGGCGCTGAATCTGGCCTGATCGCGGCTGAAGCTCCACGACAGTAAGCGCTGTGTGGCAGGAGCCCGTTCACGGGCAAAAGCTTGTCCGGATTGGAAGAAGGATTGCGGCGCAAAGGCGCTCCCGAAAATCCCGTCAGAACGCGTCGCCGCCGGTCGACAATGCCTGTTCGAGGCGATCTCCGAGCTGGCCAAGTTCCTTGATCAGGCGGTCCAGCTCATTGGCCTGGAGCAGCTGATAGGGGCGGTTTTCAATCAGGTGAAGATAGGGCGATCCATCGAGGTCGCTGATCGCCAGATAGCCGGTACGCTGCTCCCAGTTGAAGCGCATGCAACGTGTTGCATCGACACCGGTGGCAGGACCTATCGGAGTGGAGACGCGCAGATACTTGAGCCCGTCATCACCCTCCATTTCGGCGAGGTAGATGCCTTGATGGCGGCCATGTGCCAAGGTCAGGTCAAAACTGATCAGGTAGGGATCATTTGTGCGCAAGGCGTGCAGGTTGCCGGCATGCGAGCGGATCTGTTCAAAACTCTGCACGATATTCTCCTTGGATCAGCTGTCGCTCATGCTAGCTTGAGCCAATCATGAAGTCAGCACAAACCGCCCTGAAGCCCGAGCACCAGACAATTCGCAAGGCCATACTTGCCATCCCGCGCGGACACGTTGCAAGTTACGGCGAGATCGCCGCGCGTGCAGGCCTGCCCCGGCGCGCACGCCTGGTCGGGCGCGTGCTGCGTGAAGCGGGTGACGAGGCGAAGCTGCCATGGCACCGCGTGTTGCGTGCGGATGGACGGCTGGCATTTGTACCGCGCAGCAGGGATTTCCTCGAACAGAAGCGTCGACTCAAGGCCGAAGGAGTGCTTGTCGCGGGCAATCGCGTCGACTTGCGCAGATTTGGCTGGCAGCGCGATCTCGATGCCGGACTTTGGGCGCCCCCGGAAGCGGATTGAGTTGTCGACAACGGTTGAAACCCCGCGCATTGGACTCGATCTGCGGGGTTCAACTTGCCGTCCACCGCCACCCACGCGTGCCTGCCAGGATTCCGGATGCCGATCGATTTTCCTCCCGTCACGCGCACATTGCTGATCGCCAACGTGGCCATCTTCCTGCTGCAGCAGGTGTTTCCGGATCCGATGCTGATCTATTTCGCGCTGTGGCCGCTCGGCTCGATCGACCTGCAGCAAGGCGGATCGATCGGCTTCGAGATCTGGCAACTCGTCACCTATGGATTCCTGCACGGCGGATGGGATCACCTGCTGTTCAACATGCTCGCGCTGTGGATGTTCGGCGGGGCCATCGAGAACCTGTTCGGCTCGCGACCGTTCGCGTTCTACTACCTGGCCTGCGTGGTCGGTGCGGCGATCGCGCAGTTGATGGTCATCCATCTGATCACCGGCGATTACTATCCGACGCTCGGCGCCTCGGGCGGTGTATTCGGCCTCTTGCTGGCGTTCGGCATGATGTTTCCGCACCAGCGCATCATGCTGCTGTTTCCGCCGATTCCGATGCCGGCCTGGGTCTTCGTCACCGGCTATGGCTTGATCGAGCTCTTTCTGGGTGTCACCGGAAGTCAGGAGGGCGTGGCGCATTTCGCCCATCTGGGCGGCATGGCTGCCGGTTACCTGATCATCCAGTACTGGCGCGGACGCTTGCCGTTCAAGCCGCGCCGCATCCTGATGCGCTGAGTCCCTCGAAGATCAGGCCATGTCGCCGAATCAGACCCCGTTGCTGACGCTCGATGATTGGCTTGCATGGCAGTTGCGCGTCCACCCGCGCGAGATCGAGCTCGGTCTTGAGCGCGTGCGCGAGGTCTGGATGCGCCTGGGATCGCCGCGGCCTGGGCGCACCGTCATCACCGTGGGAGGCACGAACGGCAAGGGATCGACGGTCGCATTTCTCGAGGCGATGCTTGCTGACGCCGGATTGCGCGTGGGTGCGTTCACTTCGCCGCATCTGCTGCGCTACAACGAACGCGTGCGCATTGCGGGGGTCGATGCCGACGATGCGCCCCTGATTGCCGCGTTTGCGCGCATCGAATCGGTGCGTCGCGAGATCGCGCTCACCTATTTCGAGTTCGGCACGCTTGCGGCGATCCTGCTGTTTTCCGAACAGGACCTCGATGTCGCCCTTCTGGAAGTCGGTCTCGGCGGACGCCTCGATGCGGTCAACCTGATCGATGCGGATGCGATGATCGTGACCACGGTCGACCTCGATCACCAGGATTGGCTCGGCAATGATCGTGAATCGATCGCGCGCGAGAAAGCCGGCATTTTCCGCGCAGATCGCCCCGCGATCATCGGCGAGGCGCAGCCTCCGGCGAGCCTGTCCTCGGAAGCACGACGAATCGGGGCGCGCATGGTCGCGGCCGGGATGGATTATCGGTACGCACGTCGCGAGACGGACTGGACATGGCAATCAGGGTCCGAGCGACTGGTCCTGCCTTTGCCAACCCTGGCGGCTTCGTGCCAGTTCGCCAATGCCGCCGCTGCGATCGCGGCCCTGCATGCGCTGCGTGATCGCATCGGCTGGACGCCGGCATCGATCGCGCATGGCGTGGTCGATGCCCGTGTGCGCGCACGCCTGCAGCGCTTTTCGGGTCCGCCCGAGCTGGTCGTCGATGTCGCGCACAATCCCCAGGCCGCCGCCGTGCTGGCTGAATGGCTGGGCGCAAACCCGCCGAGTGGTCGAACCATTGCAGTGTTCGGGGCATTGGCCGACAAGGACGTCCAGCGGATCGTTGCGCCATTGCTTGGTTTGGTCTCGGCGTGGCGATTGGCCTCCCTGGCCGACGTGAGTCCACGCGGGCTGGATCGTGAAGAATTGATGCGGCGTGTCAGTGCAGCAGGAGACCCGGCTGTCGCCGGCATCCACGACTCGGTCGAATCGGCGCTCGATGCGGCATTGGCGACGGCGCAACCGGGCGATCGGGTGCTTGCGTTCGGTTCATTTCTTGTCGCGTCGACGGCGCTCTCGGTCGCCATGAGGCTTCCTGCTTTCGCCACGCAGGAAAGTTGATTCGGTGGTCAGCAGCCATTGCGCAGGATTCGGGCCGCTCGCGGCCATGTGGCAGGCTTGAATTCCGGCGAAGGATGAGAAGCCGCGTTGTGTGCAATCGGTTGGTATAATCGCCGGGTCTTCTCCGTGCGCCGATTCCCATGGAACCCGCCTTGAAACAACGCCTTCTTGGAGCCGTGGTGCTTATTGCACTGGCGATCATCTTTGTGCCGATGCTGTTCAGTGGCAGCGGACCGAAGCGCGAGTCGGCAACGGTCGACATGGAAATTCCACCGCTTCCCGATCGGGAATTCGAGACCCGGGTGATGCCCGTGGACGCGACCAGTCAGGATCCTGGCAAGCAAGCGGCCCCGGTCGTCGTCACGCCCGAACCCGTGGCGACAGTCGATACCAAGGTTGCGCCGCGCGTCGATGCACTGCCTGAAACGATCAAGCCGCCGGTCGCTGCCGAGGCAGCTCCTCCCGCTTCAAGCGAAGTTCCGAAAGAGGCGCCCAGGCCCGCGACCCCGGAACAACTGGATGCCGGAAAGGCGGCCAAGGGCAGTTTCCTCGTACATCTCGGCGTGTATGCCGAGTCGAAGAATGCGGACGAACTGGTGGCGACACTCAAGCGCAGCGGATTTCCAGCATTCGCGGAGACGGCCGAGTTCAAGGGAAAGTCGGCACAGCGCGTGCGAGTCGGTCCATTTGCTGATCGCGCCGAAGCCGAGGCAGCGCGCATTCGCATCAAGCAGATCCGCAGCGATGTGCCCGGCAGCGTCATCGGGCTGGCCGAGGATGCCAAGGCGGATGTGCCTGCGAGCCCTGTTCCTGCCACGCGCGTCGGCGGTTGGGCGGTGCAACTCGGTGCATTCACCACTGCAGAAGATGCAAACAAGTTGCGTGCTCGCCTGCAGACGGGCGGTTTTGCGGGGTTTGTCGACAAGTTCAGCGCGGAAAACCAGACTCTTTGGCGCGTGCGCGTCGGCCCCGAAGTCGATCGCGGCAATGCTGAAAAGCTGCGCGATCGCATCAAGGAGAAGATGAAACTGGACGGTCTGGTCGTCAGCCAGCCGTGATGGCGGAACCATGAACTGGTTCGACTACGCGATCATTGCGACGCTTGCCCTGTCCATACTTGTCGGATTGTGGCGAGGTTTTGTCGGTGAGGTCATGGCCCTGGTTTGCTGGGTTCTGGCTTTCTGGGTCGCCTGGCTGTTTGGTCCAGCCCTTGCAGACCGGTTTTCCGCCAGCATCTCGGTGCCGTCCGTCCGTGTATTGCTGGGCTACGCCCTCTGTTTCATCGGCGTGCTGATTGCCGGTGCAATCGTGAGCTATCTGCTGCGCAAGCTGGTCAATGGCAGTGGCCTATCGGGTACCGATCGTCTGCTTGGCATGGTGTTCGGCGTCGTGCGCGGTGCTGCGTTGGTTGTGTTGCTGGTAATCCTGATGCGATTCACGCCGGTGGTCCGTGATGACTGGTGGCAGTCGTCACGACTCCTGCCGACCTTCGACCGTGGCGCGCATCTGGTTACCTCGTATCTGCCGGAAAATGTGGCGCGTTACCTTGAGCCGGCGATCGTCGCGCTGCCATCGGCTGCAGATGGCGTTCTGAATCCGGCTGCGCCGGTTGCGCAAGATCCAAAACCTTCTTCTACGCGGTGAACTGAATCATGTGCGGAATCATTGGAGTCGTCGGCAAGTCCGAAGTCGCGTCCGCGCTCTACGACGCCCTGACCGTATTGCAGCATCGCGGCCAGGATGCCGCAGGCATCGCAACCGTCGATGGATCGCGCCTGCGCCTGCACAAGGGCAATGGTCTGGTCCAGGATGTATTCCAGCGCGAGAACATGCTTGGCCTGCGCGGCAACATCGGTATCGGCCATTGCCGATACCCGACGGCAGGCTCGGAAGGCAGCAACGAGGCACAGCCCCTCTACGTGAATTCGCCGTATGGCATTGCGCTCGCGCACAACGGCAATCTGGTCAATACCGACACCTTGCGCCGCGAGATGTTCGAGGACGACCGACGCCATATCAATACCGATTCCGACTCCGAATTCCTGCTCAACGTTCTCGCCCACGAGTTGCAGATCCAGGAACGCATGGCGTTGTCGCACGACAATATCTTCAAGGCCGTGGCTGGAGTTCATGGCCGCTGTGTCGGTGGTTACGCGGTAGTGACGCTTGTGCTCGGCTACGGATTGCTCGCATTCCGCGATCCGCACGGCATCCGTCCTCTCGTTCTCGGCGAGCGCGAAACACCGGATGGCAAGGAGTATGCCGTTGCTTCGGAATCCGTCGCCTTCGATATCCTCGGCTTTCGCCTGCTCCGTGATGTCGCGCCTGGCGAGGGCGTCCTGATCTCGCCGGACGGCGTGCTGCATACGCGTCAATGCGCCGAGCCCGCCAGGCACACGCCATGCATCTTCGAGTATGTCTATCTGGCCCGGCCGGATTCGATGATCGAGGATGTATCCGTGTACAAGGCGCGCCTGCGCATGGGCGAGCGACTTGCCACCAAGATCCAGCGACTCAAGCCCGGACACGGCATCGATGCAGTGATACCGATACCCGACACGTCGCGAACGGCCGCCTCGTCGCTGGCCCAGGTGCTGGGCGTGCCGATGCGCGAGGGTTTCGTCAAGAATCGCTACGTCGGGCGGACCTTCATCATGCCCGGGCAGAGCGAGCGCGTGAAATCCGTGCGCCGCAAGCTCAACGCGATCGGACTGGAATTCCGCAAGAAGAACGTGCTGCTGGTCGATGACTCGATCGTGCGAGGGACGACATCGAAGCAGATCATCCAGATGGCGCGCGAGGCCGGTGCGCACAAGGTGTACTTCGCGTCTGCGGCCCCGCCGGTCCGCTATCCGAACATCTACGGCATCGACATGCCGACCGCTGCCGAGCTCGTTGCCCACGGACGCACCGAGGAAGAGATCGAAACAGCGCTTGGCGCCGACTGGCTGGTTTATCAGGATTTGTCCGATCTGATCGCATCGATTGCCGAAGGCAACGAAAAACTGCATGAGTTCGATACTTCATGCTTCTCCGGAGAATACGTGACCGGCGTCGAGCCGACTTATCTCGACCAGCTTGAGTTTTCGCGATCCGATGAGGCCAAGGACAAGCGGCGACAGGCCGGTTGAACGCCAATTGCGTGATGGCTCTGCTGTCATGCACATGCGGAATCCGGCAGAATCCGGGGCCGCCGAACCGTATCGGCGGCTTTTCGAGGATCGGTCCATCTCATGCAGCCAGGCGATCTGTTTACAGCCGCGCGCCAATGTCTAGGTGCCGACGATCCCGCCCGGAAGCTCGAATTGACGCATTTCCATGCGAGGACCTTTCGTGAAGGCCGGTTGCCGATTGAAGCGCACTCGACTGCTGAACCGATCGATGAACCGGGTCGACCTTGCAGGCCCCAACTGATCGAGCCGCGCCGACTTCCACAGAGAGGTCTCGGTACGGCTGAAGGCAGGGCGGCCCTGATCCATGCGATCGCGCATATCGAATTCAATGCGGTCAACCTGGCCTGGGACGCTGTCTACCGGTTTCGGGGCATGCCGGATGCCTACTATGCGGATTGGGTCGGTGTCGCCGACGACGAAGCCCGTCATTTCGCCATGCTCAACCGTCGACTCGGCGAGCTCGGGCATGGCTACGGCGATTTCGACGCGCACAACGGACTGTGGGAGATGGCCGTCATCACTGCGGGATCCTGCCTGCAGCGCATGGCCCTGGTGCCACGCGTACTCGAAGCGCGCGGTCTTGATGTGACGCCTGGCATGATCCAGCGATTGCGCAAGGTCGGCGATCACGCCACGGCCGACATCCTTGAAATCATCCTGCAGGAAGAAGTGGCTCATGTCGCAGCAGGATCGCGCTGGTTTTCCTGGTGTTGTGCCGAGAGCGGACTCGAGCCGCAGGCCACGTTCACCGGCCTGATCGACACCCACATGCGCGGAAGTCTGCGCGGACCATTCAACAACGATGCGCGCGCCCTGGCCGGATTCACCGTCAGCGAACTGGCCCACCTCGGGACGCTCGCCGCATGAGGAGATTCCTGTTCAGCCTGGCTTGTCTGATCAGTATTGGCGCATTGCTTTGCTGGGCAGCAGGAATCAGTTGGCAGGCGCCGTTCTTTTCGGACCAGCATCGCAACTGGATGGGCTCGGAATTCCGTGTCGTCATGGGCGGCGCTGCGCAGGACGAGGGCAGGTTGCGCATCGGCGCGGTTGGCGACGAAAGGACCGCGCTGCAGTCGGTAGCGTTGAATGGCGTCGACGCAGCGGAGAACCCGATCCTTCGATACCGGTTCGAGCAGTTCCCGCACACGCTCGAACTGTCGCTCGTGTTTCGACGCATGGGCAGCGAGGACGTCAGCGTCGTGTCGCTGCCCTGGCCAGGTGGCGAGGACGCATGGTTCGACCTGGGTTCGGTGCCGGAATGGAACGGACGCATTACGGAAATTGCGTTCGCCGAATATCCGACCCCGCAGATCGTTCCGCCGATGCAGGGGTTCCAGCCGTTCACGCTGGTCGACGCAAGCCTGTCGTCACGTTCGTGGCACGGTGATCTCGCCGCATTGCGCACCGACTGGCTGGGTCAATGGCCGTGGAGCCAGCGTTCGGTGCATGCGCTCGGACGCGATACCAATACGCCCCGCGCGCAATCGCTGGTTCTCTGCCTCGCCCTGGCCATCGGCTTGGTGCTGGTTTGGGCGATCGTTTTCCTCAGGGCACGCGGCGCGGCGTTGCTGCGGTTGGCGTTCTGTGCGTTCGTGCTGGGCTGGATCGTGCTCGACCTGCAATGGTATGCGGGCTTGCACTGGCGTCACTCGGCAACCGAAAGCCTGTACGCCGGATATGAATGGCCGGAGCAGGAGCTTCACTCGGCCGATCCCGACATCGTCGCGACGGCACGCGAACTCAAATCGGCCTTGCGCGATCTGCCCGGGAATTCGCGGATACTCGTGCATTCGAATTCAAGCTATTCCGCGCTACGTCTTGTCTATCACCTGCTGCCGCTCAACGTGGCGGTGCTCGTACAGGCAACCGCGACGAATGCCGATGCGCCGTTGCCAGACGACACCCTGGTCGTCGTGTATGACACGCCGGGATGGAAGTTCGACAGGAACACGGGAAACCTCGAAATCGGATCGCTCGCATTTCACGGTGATGTCGTTTATCGGCGTGATCGGCTGATTGTCCTGCGCACGCGGAGCAGGCCATGAGTCTCGGCTATTTCCTTGCCTGGTTGTTGCCGTGGTTCGCCGGCACCGGCATTTGTCTTGCTGTCGGTGGCGGCGTCAGGGATCGCGGCGGACTCGCTGGGGCAGCGGGAAGCGGGTTCCTGCTTGGCTTGTTCCTTGCCGCAGGGATTTCCTGCCTTGTTGCTTCCTCCGATACGGCCAATGCGTTCTCGCGGGCGGCACCATGGCTGGCGGCCATTGCGATGCTGGCCTGGCTTGCTGCAGTCGTGTTCCGGGGACGCGTGTTCCCGGCGCTCCTGCCGGCGCCGATGCACATGGGCCGGCGATTGATCTGGTGGATATTGCTGCTGGCCATATTCCTGCGTCTCGATGTCCTGTTCGACGAAGCCCTGTTGCGTCCGACGTTTCCGTGGGATGCGTGGTCGGCCTGGGCGGTCAAACCGAAATCCTGGTTCCTGCTCGGTCACCATGTTCCTTACGAATCCATGCAGCAGTGGCTGGCTCCGAGCGCTACCGAAATCCGCACGGCAGGCGTCTGGAATTACCCGGAGTTGCTGGCCTGGGTCCAGATCTGGTTCGCCAGTGCTGCAGGAGGCTGGAACGAACCGCTGATCAATGCTGCCTGGACCGGCGTCCTCGGTGCCCTGGGTCTGGCCAGCTACGGTCATTGGCGCGTGCTTGGCATCCGGCCAGGGCTCGCGATGTTGCTGACCTATGGCCTGCTTTCACTTCCGCTGCTTGACGCGCATGCCGCATTGGCCGGCTACGCGGATCTGTGGCTTGCCGCCGTATTTGGCATGGCCGTCCTGAGCTGGCTGCGCTGGCTGCAACGCAGGGAAGCAGGCCAGCTGTTGCTGGCACTCGTGTTCGCGGGCTGCATGCCGCTGATCAAGCTCGAGGGGGCGGTATGGTTGCTGGCCTTCTCCGTCATTCTCGTCCTGAACCTGTTGCCGAGACGCTGGCGCTGGATGCTTGTCGCCGTCGTCGGCGGGCTTGCCTGCATCGGCATTGCCCTCGGCGGGTTCCCGTTGCCGGTGATCGGCCTGGGCTGGGTGCACATGGCCTGGGCCAAAGTGGACATTCCTTTGCTTGGCACCCTCGATCTTTACTGGCGCCCGGTCGGGAGCGAAATGTTGTCGGTCCTGTTCACGCTGCCGAACTGGCATTTGCTCTGGTACGTTCTGCCCCTTGTCGTTGTGCTGCGCAGGCGCGTGCTTGTGGCGGAACGTGCTGCGGGACTGGTCGGGCTGCTCCTGCTGGCATGTGCCAGCTTCCTGTTCGTTCTGTTCTTCTTCACCGACGCTTCGGCGTGGGCCGAGAACTTCACCAGCTCGAACCGGCTGATCCTCCACCTCGTGCCCGTCGTATTCAGCCTGCTTGCCTTGTTGCTTGCCGATGTCAGGCTGTCAGGTCCCGATAGATCCGCTCGATCGATTGCGCCGACTGCTGAAGGGTGAACTGGTCCTGCCAGCGTTGCCTGCCCGCTGACCCCAAGCGGGCTCGATTCGCCGGGTCATCGATCTGATTGATTGCTGCGACGAGTTCGTCGGCCGCCCCTGGCGTGACGAGCAACCCGGTCACGCCATCAACGACGACATGGCCGACGCCTGATCCGGGGATGTCGCTCGCGATCACCGGCAGTCCCGCGCGCATCGCCTCGATCAGCACGATGCCGAATGCCTCGCTGCGGTCCAGCGAAGGCAACACGAGCGCGTCTGCGGAGGCATAGGCGGCGAGCAGGCCGGCGTCATCGACCTCGCCGGCAAACGAAACGCGATCGCCGATGCCAAGTCGTTCCGCCTGCTCCTGCAGACGGGATTTTTCCTCGCCTTCGCCGATGACGAGGAGACTCGCATCGTCGAGTCGGGCAAGTGCCTCGAACAAGACCGCGTGCCCCTTGTAATGACTGAGACGTCCGACAGCGAGCAGGCGCAATGACGCGGGATTCGGCCATGCGGGAGGATCGCATCCGGTTTGCGATTGTTCGTCGATGCCGAGACCGACCACTACGGCTTTCTTCTTCCAGCGGATCAATGCCTCGCTCGCATCGAGATAGGCGCGAGAGGTGACGACGATCGCTGCGGCTCTTGCGAGCACAGCTTGCTCGAACGGTCGATAGAGGCGGTACGCGGCACGCACGCGCCAATCCGGCATGTCCGGCGAAACATCGGCATGCCAATGCACCACCCAGGGCAAGGCACGCGCCCGTGGGCTCAACAGGGCGGCGAAGCACGACGGATTCGGCAGGTGCAAATGCAGCAGTTCAGGCCGCAACTCGCCCAGCGCCTTGTGCAGCAGCCAGGGCAGGCTCGGGCTGATCGGGGCATACAGCATCGTGGCCAGGCAACCTGCGCGGCGAACGGCCACGCCATTGATGGTTTCGCGGGTAGTGCGCCATACACCGTGAGACTGGTGCACGAGAGCGCCTACCGAATGCCCGTTACGGGCAAACCACTCGGCAAGATCCTGCAGATGCCTCTCGATGCCGCCGCGCTGGGGTGCGTAGTACTTGCCGATGTGCAGGATGCGCATGAGCGATCACGGCGTGCCGCGATCACCGTCCGGACCCGAAGGCAGTCCGGACCCTCGCTTCGACGGGATGTCCGCGCGCAATCGATCCAGTTCCTGTTCGAGGATCGCCAGTTTCTGCGTCAGTCGACGCATCTGGCGCTCCTGGCGTGATCGATCGATATCGAGCTTGAGCAGGCGCAGCAGTACCAATGACAGTCCGATGATGATCGGCAACACCGGCGCATAGTTGATCCCGGTGAGTTTGCCGAGCCAGATGACCAGCGAGGGAAATGTCCCGAGGATAAGGGTTGCTGCCGCCACCATCAGCCACCAGGCCGCGAAGGGGCCATGCAGGTGGTCGCGACGGACCAGAAAGAATATCGCGCCCGCGAGGGCGACGCCGAGGATCGCTGCCGTGATCTGGGCGTCGAGCATCAGCGATCCGCTCCGCGCGGCAACGCATTGACGACTCGATTGCCGAGATCGAGGCGTGAGATGCACAGGATGGTGGTGTTGAACATGTAGCGGACGACCACGGCCCACGAGGCGAACACGCGCGAGTGCCCCTCGATGCGCGCACGCATCGGGACGGGCGTCTCGACGATCTTGAGTCCTTTGGCGGAAAGCAGCATCAATACTCCAACGTCCTGGTAGTCCAGCAGGCTCGCCTCGGGAGCCGCCAGCGCAAGGATCGCGGCTTCATCATAGAGGCGCAGGCCCGAAGTGAAGTCGCGCAGGCGCAATCCGGTGAGCACACGCAGATATTGCCACGCGATCCGCTTGGGCATGCTGAGGCGTTCGATGCACGTGCCGATGACCACGTTCGCGCCGCTGCCCTGGTAACGTTCGAACAGGAGGGGAAGCGATTCAGGCTTGTGCTGTCCATCTGCATCAAGACTGATGACCACGCGAAAGCCATTGCGGGCGGCGTACCGGATCCCCGCCTGGCTGGCACCCCAGGCGCCCAGTCCGACCGGCAGCATGAGGACCTCCGCGCCTGCCGCGCGGGCCGCTGCCGAGGTTCCATCGGTGCTCGCGTCATCGACGACCAGGACCCGGCAGCCCAGCGACGCACGTACACCGGCGACGACATCGCCGACCGTGGCGACTTCGTCACGGGCAGGGATGACGGCCAGACAATCTTCGGAAACGAGCGGGTTCAATCAGGGCGGGCAGGTGACAGGGGGACCGCGATTCTCGTCATCCACTCGCATGTGTGTCAATGAGATCCGCCCGCCCGCCGGCGAGGGGCGGTTCCGAACCGCGATGACGACCGCATGGATGCAGGCGGCGCGGATCCAGGGATGGCTCGGAAGGACCCGGTCGGGAACGGCGGTCGAGAACGCCCCGCATCGGAGTCGGCATCAACCGCGATGCTTTTCAACTGGCCCTTCAAGCGGGATGACGACAGGGCTGCCCGTTCTTCCGCTGATGGGAGAATCTCCCGGCCCGTAAATGCCGTTCGTCCTGAGCCCGTCGAAGGCTCGCCACAGCTGGGCTTTGACAGGCCTGTCCTGAGCCTCGTCGAAGGTTCAGCCGGAACGGTGTTCAAACGATTTGCGGGCCGTATGTCGTATCAATAGCCCCGAGTGTCCGGATTGTCACCTCGACTGCGTCTATTGCAGCGTGGACGTGGCAGGCCTTGGGGCTGAACGGTCGAACACCCGGCAGAACAGGCTCCCATGCTCACCACATGTTCTGACAAGTCGGTCAAGCTTGCGCGTGGAACCTGTTGACGAGGAAAGGGCTTACTCCTTATGCTCCGACCGGTTCAGGCATTGGCAAGACCATTTTGCAATGCGTAATGGGGAAGGGGACCCACCCTGCCCGGACAATCCTGGAGAAACACTCATGAATGCAAAGATGAAAACATTGTCGATGGCGGTCGTTGGTCTCGTGGGTTTCGCCGCTGCTGGCGCCGCCATGGCACAGTGCCCGGCCAGCCTTTCGCCGCCGTGGAGCCTGGTTTCCACGCTGCAAGGTACTGCATCCAGCGTTACGGGCGGGTATGACACCACGACCTGCCGCCTTCAAACTGCGCTGAATCAAAATGGTTCTACGGGTGCGAAGGCATTCGTCCTCGACCAGACTCCGGCGAATGAAACCCGCTATCGCGCGCAGTTCGTTGTCGACGTATCGGGCCTTTCTCTGACTCAGGCAAACCGGAACGTGATTGGCTTCTCGGTGCTGGGTGCTACCGCGCCTGCTGGCGGTACTAGCCGCATGGTTTTTGCGACGTTGACGGGTAATGGTTCTGCTTCAATTCTTCGCTTGTCTGCCGGCGACACCAATCAGGGAAGTCAGTACCAGCAAATCGATGTGCCGCTTCCCAACCAAGCTGGTGCAAATCGCGTCGAGATCGATCTTACGGTCGGATCGCCGGGTTCGCTGCGTTATTGGGTCAGTAACGTCTCGGCTTCGACCGTAGATGGCACCCCGACCGGCACTCTTTCCGGCTTGGCAAATGCGGGTTGGACTGGCGTCGATCAGGCTACGTTGGGTCTCGTGAATGCGAACACCTTCTATCGCCAGAACTTTACCAATACGAGTTTTGTCTACTTCGATCAGTTCGACTCGCGTCGCCAGACGTTCATCGGCCACTAATAATCAATTACTTGTCAGGCTTTAACTTTTTGGAGTGACACAATGAAGAATCTATTGGCGTGTTCGATCATTGCGGCGGGTTGTTTCGCTGCCGGATCTGTTTCTGCTCAGACTTGTACCGCGAGTGCTGGCGCAATAGCACTTACCGGTGCAAACAGCCTGACGACACCAATCACGAATTTCGATACCTGCAGTGTGACCAATCAGCTCGGCGCAATGTGCAGCTCGGCGACAACCAGCGCGGCTACCGATGCGATCTGGTCGGTCACCCTCGGTCCAGGCGCGATTGGTGGAGCAACAGCCGCTGAGCAGAATTTCGTGATTTCGACGTCTGCTGCTACGTACGACATGTATGCAGCGCTGTTGCAAGGTGCCTGCGCTGATTCGGCGCCTTGCCCTGTCGAAGCAGACAGCAACGGAGCTGGTGGGTCGGAAACGATTTCTGTTCAAGGCCGTCCAGCAGGTCAGTATTTCCTCGCTGTTACGTCGTTTACGGCTGGACAGTGCGGACCGGTCACGATTGCCGTCCCGCGTCTCCCGGTATCTCTTCAGAATTTCTCTGTCGAATAAGCACTGCGTCTGATTTGAGGAAATCGAGCCCACGTGCTGGTCACGTGGGCTTTTTCATATGCGAAATATCAAATACGCTTTTATTCTGGGCTTGCT
The DNA here is from genome assembly GCA_029561145.1 of Pseudomonadota bacterium. GTDB lineage: Bacteria > Pseudomonadota > Gammaproteobacteria > Xanthomonadales > Rhodanobacteraceae > Dokdonella. The sequence goes on along the minus strand of JAKQJM010000026.1, from coordinate 9,713 downwards.
TTCGTTCGCCAGCACGGTGGTCGGTGCCGAATCGATATTGCCCGCCCCCCCTTCCGGCACATTTGAATTCACGGGCGTCGAGTTCGGCCAGACCAACCCGTACGCAAGGATTCATGTGGATGTTGTTGGCATAAATCGTAGCTCTGATCCGATCCAGGTCGATCGTGTCTTGCCGCGTGAGCCTGATGGTGTTGCCGTCAAGTTCAAGGCGGTCACCGTGAACGTCGGTGGAAAATTCAACGTCTCCGTGGAGGCGACGCTCGATTCCGAGACCGGTCGTATTGCCCGCTATTTCGACGTGTATGCAAAAGGCAAGAAAGAACCCATCGACGGCTTCGTCATTCGAGGGTACGCGGATTGGTTGGTGCTCCCATCCGTCGCGGACATTGATTTCGGAATCTTCGAGCCGAATACCAGGGCCGAGAAAGTCATCGACGTGGAGACGAGACCCGGAGTTCAAGTAAGACTCGTTGGTGTGGACAAGCCTAGCGCCTATGTTGATGCGCAGGTAACCGCAGATGGGATGGCGCTCAGGCTGACCAGCCGGAGCGATGCGCCATGGTCCAGCTTTGATGAGAAGCTCCTTGTCACGACAGACAATGCCCTGCAGCCGAAAGTCGCATTTCATCTGCGAGGTCAATCCCGCGGGTTTGTGGTACCCGCATCCGATCCCCTTGATTTCGGTCTCTTGCGGGAGGGGCAGTCCGCGGAACTTACTGATGTCCTTACCGATGTGACCGGCAAGCCGCTGAATGTCGGGAAAATTGTCGCCAAGAGCCGTGCGTCGGTTATAACCGAGGTTACGGATTGCGCGGTACCGTCATCCTCGTGCAAGAACCTCAAAGTCAGATATCCGCCGATGAATATGCGCGGAGTGACGGGCGGGACACTTGAGGTGGAATTGCCGGACTACGACCGGACGTTGTTCATACGTTTTGGAGCGATCGGGATCGGCAAGGATACGCAGATTCGCGACCTGGCCGAGGACATGAAGGCGCGTGAGGTCCAACCCGAATCGATTTCCTCGGTGCTGCAGACCTCGGTTGCTCATCCGAAAGCCAAGGCACAACCGACGCAGATGAAGACGCCGGAAGGTGCCGGACCATTGCTCAAATGGCAGGTTGCCAACGAGTACGATATCTATGGTTACGAAATCTACCGTTCAGATTCCGAGAATGGAAATTTCCATCGTATCAGCGACAAGATAATCGAGCGGCTTGAAGGCGATCCGGAAGTGGGATCGAGCTATCAGTGGCGTGACAATACTGCTGCAGCTGGCAAGACTTATTGGTACTACATCAACATCGTATTCAATAAAGGAAAGAAGCAGAAATTCACCAGCCCGCAGAAGGTCGTTGCGAAGTGATGCAGCGGGAAACGGACGGACGCGATTGCCGTCCGTAATACTGCGTGGAAATGCGACCCGTGGGTTGGTGCATTGACCGGAGACCCTGGCGATGATCCTGACCAGCGCAGTACATTGACCTGCTCAATGCAATTTCTCTAGGAAGAGCCTAGATTCGGTGTCGTCCTGACTGACACGAAGCACTTCACCGGATTGGAACCAGTCGCTGAGCACGATGCGATGAGCCGGCTTTCCGTCGATATCGAGGGCATGAATGGCGGGCCGGTGGGTATGCCCATGGATGAGACGACGCACTCCCGCCCTGTTCAGCGCATTGACCACGGCATCGGCGTTGACGTCCATGATCGCCGCATTCTGCTCGGCTGCGGTATGTCGCTGGCTCTCCTTTCGAGCCTGTTCCGCGAAAGCCTGCCGTTCGGCGCGGGTGCGAGCCAGGAATGGACGCTGCCAGCCGGGTGAGCGCGACTGCGTGCGGAACGCCTGGTATGCAGTGTCATCTACGCACAGGCTGTCGCCGTGCATGAGCAGGGTAGGAACCCCGTAGAGGTCAACGACTGACGGATCGGGCAGCAGGGTCATCCCGGCTGCTTTCGCAAAGCGCTCGCCGAGCAGGAAATCGCGGTTGCCGTGCATGTAGAAGCAGGGTCGCCGTGCTTCGCGCATCGGCTTCATTGCTGCGATGAAGCGTTGTCCTGTTTCGTCCTCCGAATCATCTCCGATCCAGGCTTCGAACAGGTCTCCGAGGATATACAGTGCGTCGGCGTAGATCGCTTCGTTGGCAATGAAGCGCTCGAGAATCTCGATGATGTCGGGTCGGACGAGGTCGAGATGCAGGTCCGAAATGAAGAGTGTCGTCATCGAAGCGGACCGGCAGCAGTGTCGCGTGGTCGTCTCATGTGCGGATCTGCAGGAGCATTGGCGGCGTCTCGCATGAACATTGGCATCGCCGCTTGGAGAAAGGTGTCAGGGTGGAAAGCCCCTCATCCCCCTGCGGGACCTTCTCCCGCGTGGCGGGAGAAGGAACAGTCGACTTGGGGTGAATACCCCATTCCTTGCGGGACCTTCTCCCGCGTAGCGGGAGAAGGAATAACCGACTCGGGGCGAATACCGCTCCTCTCTCTGCGTCGGCTTCCCCCGTGCGACTGGAGAAGGAAAAGCAGAGATTGCAGATCACAGATCAGGGCAGGATTTCGACCTTTTCGATAACGACATCGGTGGTTGGCACGTCGCTGCGGAACGGACCTTTGGGGCCGGTCGGCACAACCTTGATCGCATCGACGACGTCCATGCCCTCGACGACCTTGCCGAACACGGCATAGCCCCAGGTTTCGGCACGTTCGTCACTGACGAAATCGAGGTTGCGGTTGTCGACCAGGTTGATGAAGAACTGCGCGGTCGCCGAGTTCGGATCCGGTGTGCGCGCCATCGCGATCGTGCCGCGCAGATTCGACAGGCCATTCTTCGCTTCGTTCTGAATCGACGGCTTGGTCGGCTTCTGGTGCAGATCAGGAGTGAATCCGCCGCCCTGGATCATGAAGTTGTTGATGACGCGATGGAAGATCGTGCCGTTGTAGAAGCCTTCCTTCGCGTATTGCAGGAAATTCTCGACGCTTTTCGGCGCCTTTTCCGCATTCAGCTCGACCGTGATATCACCGAGGCTGGTCTTGATCAGGGCTTTGGGGTTGACCGCCGCGACAGCGGGTGCCGCCGCTTCGGGTTTGCCGGCAGGCTCTCTCGCAGCGGGCTTGGTCTGGGCGAATCCAGTGAGCGGCAGCAGCACGGTGAGCGCAAATGGCAGGACAGCCAGGACGATCTTGTTTCGGAAAAGATGCGGCATGAGAACGGATCCTCGGGACGGGAAAGTCCGCTCATCATAAGCTCTCGTCGCGGCTGGGAGAACCGGTTGGAAATGAACGATTGATGACGCCCTTCGGCAGAAGTTTCTTCTTCGAAGGGCTCAGGGCGAGCGGCATATACGGGCTGGATCAATCGCGGGAGAAGGCTCCGGTCATCGGCTTTTCAGGCGGCTGCGCTTCGATTGACCGCCTTGCCGACCACAAGCTTGATACCCAGTTGCTTGAGGTGGTCACGCTCCTGCTCAAGATCGATGCGCGTCAGCGGATGGTTCTCGAGCCAGCCTGCCGGTAGTTCCAGGATCATCTGTGATTCGTTGGTGGACAGGCGAATCGGTGGAAGTTGCTCGTCGCTGCGGGCTCGATGCAACAGGGTTGCCAGACGGAGCAGGGCGGTAAGTCGTTGGGTCACCGGCTGCATGCGTGGTGGCAGATTGCGCAGTGTGTCGGCATCTGGCCGGCGACGATGGGAGCGCAGGATGCAAGCGAACTGTGCCTGCTCCTGGCGGCTGAATCCGGCGAGGTCGGAATTGGCCATGATGTACGCGCCGTGCACGTGATGCTGGCTGTGCGCGATCGCCAGACCGATCTCGTGCACCTGTGCGCACCAATGAAGCATCTCCTGGGCCTGTGCGTCCAGCGACCAGCCCGAGGCAGCCTGTTCGAACAACTGCCCGGCGGTGTCACTGACCCGGTTCGCCTGGGCCGGATCAATGCCATAACGCTCGGCCAGCGCACCGATGCTGGTGCCGCGCGAATCGGTGTGCAGCGCGCGTCCCAGCATGTCGTACAGCAGACCTTCGCGCATGGCCGTCTCGCAGACATTCATCCGGGCGAGATCAAACGTGGTGAAGATCGCATCGAGAATGGCCACGCCACCCGCAATGACGCCGACGCGGTCACTGGACAGTCCTGGCAGGCTCAACTGCTCGGTACTCCCCGCACGCAACAGCGCTTCGCGAAGCGTCGCCAGCGATTCGGCGGTGATGCCTTGATCGCTCCAGCCGCTGGCCTGCACGATGCCGCCGATCGCCTTCATCGTTCCGGACGAGCCGATGGCCTCGCTCCAGCCGCGTTCACGGTAGTGCGCCCCGAACTGCTGCAGTTCGACAGCGATCTCGGATTGTGCCTGTTTCCAGCGGCGCGACGTGATCTTTCCATCCTCGAAGAAGCGCAGCGTGCTCGCGATGCAGCCGACCTGCAGGCTCTCGCGTTCGAGCGCCTCGTACCCACGCCCGATGATGAATTCCGTGCTTCCCCCGCCGATATCCACGACCAGGCGCTTCTCGTCGGTCAGCGGCAGGCCGTGCGCTACGCCCAGATAGATCAGGCGCGCTTCCTCGCGTCCCGAGACGACTTCGATCGGGTGGCCCAACGCGGTTTCTGCGGGCAGGAGAAAGGCTTGTGGAGTACTCAGCTGGCGAACCGTGTTGGTCGCAACGGCACGAACGCGGCTGGCCTCGAATCCGGCGAGACGCTGTCCGAATCGCGACAGGCATGCGAATGCCGCCTCGCGCTTGTCGCGTGCCAGGGTTCCATCCTTGCGCAGGCCGGCGGCGAGGCGGATGCTTTCGCGCAGGCGGTCGATGACGCGCAGTTCACCATGCGTGTAACGCGCAACGACGAGATGAAAGCTGTTCGAGCCGATATCGGCAGCGGCAATCAGGTCGCCGTCCTGGATCTCGTCTGGGAAGCCGGATTTCTTCACGAGCAGAGTTTTTTCAGCAGGGCCAGTTGCGCGGAGTAGGGCTTTTCATCGCCGGGTGTCACGCGCGTATAGCTCCCATCCGATTCGAGCAGCCATGCCTGTGTGTTGTCGGCCAGATAGTTCTGCAGCGATTCCTTGAACACGCGGGTTGCCAGTCTCGGATCACGTATCGGAAAACAGGTCTCGACACGACGCAACAGGTTGCGATCCAGCCAGTCGGCGCTCGAGCAGTAGATTTCCGGCGCATCCTCGTTCTGGAACCAATATACGCGACTGTGTTCGAGAAACCGCCCCACGATCGAACGTACGCGAATGTTCTCCGAAACGCCGGGAATGCCGGGTCGCAAGGTGCAGGCGCCACGCACGATCAGGTCGATGCTTACGCCGGCGCACGATGCCGCATACAGCGTCTTGATCACGGCCGGTTCGTTCAATGCATTGATCTTGGCAATGATCCGGGCTGGCTTGCCCGCCCTGGCATGCGCGGTTTCACGCTTGATCTTGTCCATCAGGGCGCCGTGCAACGTGAACGGCGAATGCAGCAGGTGCTTGAGCTTGATGATCGGTCCAAGCCCGGACAACTGCAGAAAGAGGAGATGGGCGTCCTCGCCGATTTCCCGGTCGGCCGTCATCAGGCCGAAGTCCGTGTAGATCCGCGAAGTGATCTGGTGATAGTTGCCGGTCGACAGGTGGACGTAGCGACGCAGCCCACCCGACTCCCGACGCACGATCAGCATCATCTTCGCATGGGTCTTGTAGCCGACCACGCCGTATACAACCTGGACTCCGGCTTCCTGCAGCCGGTTGGCAAGGCGCAGATTGGCTTCCTCGTCGAAGCGTGCGCGAAGTTCGACGACGACGGTGACATCCTTGCCGGCGCGCGCAGCCTCGACCAGATGATCGACCAACTGCGAATCGTTGCCGGCGCGATACAGGGTCTGCTTGATGGCCAGTACATCGGGATCGACGCTGGCCTGGCGCACGAGTTCGCTGACCGTGCTGAATGATTCGAATGGATGGTGCAGCAGGATGTCGCGTTCGCGGATGGCCGTGAACAGGCTGTCGCCCTGGACGACTGTTGCATTGGTTCGTTGCACGAAGGCCGGGAACTTGAGGTCGGGACGATCGACCTGGTCGTAGATCGCGACGCTGCGACTGACATTGACCGGCCCGTCGCAAAGGTAGACATCCTGATCGGAGAGTTCGAAGTTCTGTTCGAGCAGGCTCGTGATCGCACGCGGACAGTTCGAGCCCACCTCCAGACGTACCGCCTTGGCGTAGCCGCGTCCGCGCAATTCATCGCGCAGTGCCAGTGCCAGGTTCTCGACTTCTTCTTCGTCGACGACGAGTTCGCTGTTGCGCGTGACACGGAACTGGTACGAACCCTTGACCTGCATGCCGGGGAACAGCTCATCCATGAACTCGTGGAGCAGATCGGAGAGGAAGACGAATGCCGTGCCGCCGTCGGCAATTTCGTCAGGCAATCGGATGATGCGCGGCAACGAACGCGGCGCGCGCAGCAGGGCCATGTGTCCTTCACGTCCGAATGCATCCTTCCCGGCGAGCACGACGGCCAAGGTCAGGCTCTTGTTGAGAATGCGCGGAAACGGGTGCGCAGGATCGAGTCCCAGAGGGGACAACACCGGCAGCGTCTCGTTGCGGAAATAGCCTTGCAGCCAGCGCTTCTGCTTGACGGTCCAGGCGCTACGGGTCAGGAATCGAATGCCTTCGCGCGCGAGTTCCGGCAACAACGCGTTGTTCCAGCAGGCGTACTGGCGTTCGACGAGGGCGAGCGTGCGTTCGCGGATCTTGCTGAGAACATCACTGATCGACATTGCGTCCGCGCGTGGCTGGCTATCGCCAAAGGCGTGGTGATGCTTGAGCACGGCAACGCGCACTTCGAAGAACTCGTCCAGATTCGTGCATGAAATGCACATGTAGCGAACGCGTTCGAGCAGCGGATTGCGTTTGTCCTCGGCCTGCGCCATGACACGGAAATTGAATTCGATCTGGGCGAGTTCCCGATTGAGATACAGCGCCGGATCACTGAAATCCGGTCCGCTTGTTTCGTCGGTGCCGGACATTTCCGGCACTTCGGCGCCAGGTCCCGTGCTCGTTCCGGAGGCAAGGGGATCAACCAGCGGCACACTCATTTCAGGATTCCTCCGCCGGAAACTCCGGCGACAATAGATGCTCGGCTCCGAATACGCACGAGAATGTGCTGCCGACGCCGACTTCGCTCTTGATTTCAAGATGTGCATCGTGCAACTGCAGCACGTGTTTGACAATCGAAAGGCCGAGGCCGGTGCCACCGGTCTCGCGCGAACGGCTCGTCGACACGCGATAGAAGCGCTCGGTCAGGCGTGGCAGGTGTTGGGGTGAAATCCCGTGTCCGGTATCGGTCACGCTGAGCCTTGCGCCGAGTTCGCTGCTCGACCAGACAATGTGGATGCGACCGCCAACCGGCGTATAGCGTACGGCATTGCTGACCAGATTCGAAAAAGCACTGTAGAGGTCGCGTGACGATCCTTGCAGGTCGTGGATGCCTTCGATACTCGACGAGATCGTGTGGCGCCCGCGGCTGAGGCCCTCGGCGTCCCGATGCAGGGTGGTGACCAGCGGGCGGATCGCAACCCTGGATTTTGGCAATTCGTCTTCGGCATCAAGCCGCGACAGGGTCAGCAGATCTTCGACGATCTGGGTCATGCGTCGCGACTGGCTGCGCAGCTCGCGAATGATCGACTCGAACTCGGGGATCTGCTCCGGCTCGATCAGGTCGAGGTAGCCGTGGACGACGGTCAGTGGCGTACGCAATTCATGCGAGACATTGGCCACAAAGTCACGGCGCATCTTTTCGAGGCGCAGGATCTGGCTGACATCGCGCACGAGCAGCAGCGCGTGCCCGTCCGCGTAGGGAATCAGGCGCAGGCTCAAGTGCTGCTCCGGATCGCCCGGCGCGGTCACGTCGGTCAGCGTGTCGATGCCGCCTGTTGCCATCCACGCGCCAAGGCCAGGAATCGATACGGCTTCGTCGAGGCGTGCGTCGAGGTCGCGCGGGTAGTCAAGCCCGAGCATGCTGCCTGCCGCCGTGTTGAACCAGCGGATGCGCTGTTCATCGCCTATGGCGACGAGGGCATCCGGCAAGGCACCCGCGGCATCGCGAAATGCGCGAAGCAGTCCGAACAACTGGGCGCGGCGGCGAGTGGTCTGCTTCTTCACACGTTTGACGAGAATCGATATCCCGCACCGCGCACGGTCTGGACGAAGTCATCCATCGCATGCGGTGCCAGGGTCATGCGCAGGCGGCGGATGTGCACATCGACCGTGCGTTCCTCGACGTAGACTCCTCCGCCCCAGACGTGATCGAGCAGTTGGCTGCGCGAATAGACGCGTTCGGGGTGGGTCATGAAGAAATGCAGGAGACGGTATTCGGTCGGCCCGATCGGTACGATCTGGTCTCCGGCGAAGACCCGATGGGCAGAACTGTCCATGCGCAGGCCGGCAATCTCGATTACCCCTTCGGTATCTTCTCCATGCGTGCGGCGCATGACGGCGCGGATCCGCGCGACGAGCTCACGGGCTGAAAACGGCTTGACCACATAGTCGTCAACACCGGCTTCGAGTCCGTTGACGCGATCGGTTTCCTCGCCGCGCGCGGTCAACATGATGATCGGCACATCGCGGGTCAGATCTTCGCGACGCAAGCGGCGTGCGAGTTCGATTCCGGTCATGCCCGGGAGCATCCAGTCGAGCAGGATCAGGTCCGGAATCTGGTCACCGATCGCGGTTTGCGCACTGCGCGCGTCGGCCGCGTGGATCGCTTCCATCCCGGCCTTGCGCAAGGCGAAAGCCACCATGTCGCGGATGGACGGTTCGTCTTCTACGATCAGAACACGCTTTTGCACGAGGTCCCTGGGGTTTGGAGGCCGCGATGGACTCCTTGTGACAGCTTTATTGCAACCGAGGAATGTTACGTCGCGATGACATGTCCGGGCAGTTCTGGTTAGGGCAACGCAGTGAAGTGGAGAGGCCGCCCTTGTCGGCGGTATCGTCCTCGCGTCGTTCGCGTTTGCGCAGATCAAGCACGATCGGGGTCATTGCGGTGATCCGCGCATCGACCCGCGCACGTTGGTAGTAGGTCAGGTCCTGTTTGCCCGACAGTGTCTTGAGCTGATTGAGGGCGTCCTCGGTGCGACCATTGAGGAAAGCCCATTCCGCGTAGGCTTCGGCTGCGCGCACCTTGTCTCCACCGAGCTCGTTGGCGCGCGCGAAGCTGCGTTGCAGATCGGGATCTTCGCTATAGCGGGCGAGCAGCGGACGCAGGAGGTCCTGGGCGCGACGTGCCGAGTTCGCATCGTCCCGTGAAAGCAGCGCTTCGGTGAACGCCAGCGCGATCGCGCGGTTGCCTGGATAGTTGGTGCTCAACTGCTCGTAGTGCCTGAAGGCGGAATCCTTCCTGCCGGCCTGGTCTTCGGCATCGGCAAGGCCCAGGCCGAATACGGGACTGCCCGGATACTCGCTGACCAGGGCATTGAACTCCTCGACGGCGTTGGCCGGCTGCCGCGCACGTACCAGTGCGAGCGCGTGACCATAACGGTTAGCGAGCGAGTTGCGCTCCGGGTTGCGCTTAAGTTCATCCGTGTAATAGCGCAGGATCGCATTGGCCGAGTCGGCATTCAGGGTGCGCGCTCGCTCGCGCATCAGCTCGAAATAACTGGTCTGGCCAGGCGTGCGCTGCAGCGGCGCGGCGGAGACGACCGAGGCAGCTTTCGGCAATGACAGATCA
>JAKQJM010000143.1 GCA_029561145.1 Pseudomonadota bacterium | reverse complement strand
ACCGCGAGCAGGGTCAGTTCCTGGCTCAGGCTCAGATCGACGTTGAGCGCCTGGGCGACGAAGATCGCGGCCATGGTCAGGTAGATGTTGGTGCCATCGAGGTTGAACGAGTAGCCGCTCGGGATGACCAGGCCGACCACGGATTTCGAACAGCCGAGGCGTTCGAGTTTTTCCATCATCGGCACGAGGGCCGATTCGGAAGACGACGTGCCGAGCACGAGGAACAGCTCATCGCGGATGTAGCGCACGAACTTGAAGATGCTGAAATCGCAGAGTCGCGCGATCGTGCCGAGCACGACCACGATGAACAGCACGCAGGTCAGATAGAAACTGCCCATCAGCCGCGTGAGCGGGCCGAGACTGTCGATGCCGTACTTGCCGATCGTGAAGGCCATTGCGCCACCTGCCCCGATCGGGGCGAGGCGCATGATCATGTTCATCATGCGGAAGAACACCTGCGAGAGATCCTGCAGCAACACGAGCACGGGTTTGCCGCGCGCGCCGAGTCCGATCAGGGCGAAGCCGAACAGCAATCCGAGCAGGAGCACCTGGAGCAGGTCGCCATTGCCGCTGAATGCATCGAGAAAGGTTTTCGGGATGATGTCGAGGATGAACTGCACGCCGCTGCGTTCCTGCGCCTGCTTCGCATAACTGGCGACTGCGTTGGCATCGAGGGTCGCCGGGTCGATATCGAATCCGGCGCCGGGCTTGATCGCATTGACCACGATCAGGCCGATGACGAGCGCGAATGTCGAGACGACCTCGAAATAGAGGATGGCCTTGACGCCGACGCGGCCGACCTTCCTCACGTCCGATACGCCGGCGATGCCGATGACCACGGTAAGGAAGATGATCGGCCCGATCAGCATCTTCATCAGCGCTATGAAACCGTCCCCCAGTGGCTTGAGGCGCACGCCGGTATCGGGGAAGTAATGCCCGATCAGTCCGCCGATCAGGATCGCGGCGAGCACCCAGAGGTAAAGGCGTCGATGCGCCTTTGCGGATTTGTCCGGCATGGTTCCCCCTGGTCGTGCGAGCCGCGTTCTCGCGCACGTTAACCCGGATCGGATCCGGCGGATAACAATTCCCTGAGGACTGCGGCAGACGCGCTGAACGTGGCCCGGATCATAAAGACCCGGTCCTCCCGACCTTGATCCCCCCATGCGTATCGCAGTCCTCGCGCCGAGCGTGCTCGGCCTGCTCCTCGGCTACTCCACCGCGGCGCAGGCCGGCGGCCCCTTCGGCATCGATCACCGCGTCACTTTTGACGACTCCGGTATCTGGAAACGTTCCTACCAGAAGGACCTCGCCTTCGGCATGGCCGTGACGACGCTGGGCGGCGCCGTGTTCACCGCCAACGACACGCGCCTCGGACGCACTTTCGACCAGTCGCTCGATGCAATGCTGTTCACCGCAGCGGCGACCACGGCAGCGAAGTACGTTTTTTCACGCGAGCGCCCGAGCCGTTCAGACAATCCGAATGCATTCTTCGCGGGTCACGGCAACCAGAGCTTCCCCAGCGGCGAAGTCAGCGAAATCAGCGCGATCGTCACGCCGTTCATCGCCGAATATCACGATGACCATCCGGCGGTATGGCTGCTCGCCGCGCTGCCTGCCTACGACGCAATCGCGCGCGTAAAGACGCACGGCCACTGGCAGAGCGATGTGCTGGTCGGCGCCGGGATCGGCGTGGGCCTGGGCGTTTACGCGCACGGTCGCGAATCCCCGTTCTTTGCCGGCTTTCTTCCGGGCGGGGGCGCGATGGTCGGATACAAGACGAAATTTTGACGTGCGGCCGGACAGACTGCCGCCAGGGAATTGCTCCCGACAGGCGGCCGTTGCATGTCCGATCACCCAGCTCTCGTCACCACGTCGCGCACATCGATGATCGCGTCGTGCGCCGGTGCCGATCGACTGAAAGTCCTGCTCGTCGAAGACGAGCAGGACATCGCGACGAACATCTGGGATTTCCTCGAGCGTCGCGGCTGTGTCGTCGATCATGCGGCTGATGGCTCACAGGGTCTCATGCGTGCGATCGAGGGAGAGTTCGACGTCATCGTTCTCGATCTCGGCCTGCCTCGCCTGGATGGACTGACCCTGTGCCGCCGCCTGCGCGCAGCCGGGCGCAGCATGCCGGTGCTCATGTTGACTGCACGCGATACGCTGGAAGACAGCCTGAGCGGATTCGCGCATGGCACCGATGATTACCTGGTCAAACCGTTCGCGATGCGCGAACTCGAAGTACGCATCCGTGCCCTGCATCGACGACGCCAGCCCGCGCCGGGTGCGACGTTGCGCGTCGAAGACCTGAGTTACTCACTCCGGTCGATGCTCGCCGAACGGGCCGGTCGTTCGATCGCCCTGACCGTGACCCACGGTCATATCCTCAGCGTCCTGATGCGCGAGTCCCCCAGCGTAGTCCGTCGCGAGGCACTGATGAGGAAATTGTGGGGCGAGGAAGGCGGCAGCTTCGCCGCCCTGCACACACACGTTTGTGCACTGCGCTCGTTGATCGACCGTCCGTTCGATACCGCGCTCCTGCACACGGTTCATGGCGTTGGTTATCGGCTTGGCGCGACCTGAGGCCACCCGAATGCGAACCCGCGTGCGCGTATCAGCGTGGCTCGATCGACTGGCGTCGTGTTCGAGCGAAACCGCCCGCATGTTTCCGGCGGAATCAGGCAAGGCCGCAAGCCGCCACGCAACCCAGGCGCATGGCGGCGCGCGATCACGCATGCGCGGGTCACTACCGGGCCTGCCTTGCCGCGTATGCGTATGGGGCAACGCTTTCGGTGATCGTCGACTTGATGCGACACTGGGGAGGGCGGTTCCCGACCCGGATTGCCCGGAGGGTCCCTGCGCACAAGAGCCGTCGGGCCTGGCCCGAAGTGCGCCAGGTTTGTCGCGCGCACGAGACCGGGAAATCCACATCCCTGCGGGAATCTCGGCGTCACTTTCTTTCGTTTCGGTATACGCGCATGCACTCGAGCTTCAAGCCTTCGCTTGTGCAAACCGTCCTCGTCATCCTCGTGCTCGCGTTTGCCTTCCTCGGCACGCGCGCGCTCTGGGATCCGGACGAGGGCCGCTACACGAATGTCGCCCTGAACATGCTCGAAAGCGGCGACTGGGTCCATCCGATGCGCAACGAGCACGTCGGCCACTGGACCAAGCCGCCGCTGGCGTACTGGGCCATTGCCGCGAGCGTCGCGACCTTCGGCTACAACGCCTGGGCGGCACGCATCCCGTATGGGCTCGCGTTCGTGTTCAGCGCGTGGATGGTCTGGTTCATCGCGCGCCGGCTGGTTCCTGGCGACGAGAACCGCGCCGCACTGATCTACGCGACGATGCTGCTGCCGTTCGGTGCGGCGCAGATGGTCACGACGGATTTCCTGCTTGCCGCCGCGCTGAGCGGTGCGATGGCGGCGTGGATCGAATCGCGCCACGTCGATGCACACCGTTCGCGACGCTGGATCCTGCTGATGTGGCTGGGATTCGCACTCGGCTTCCTGGCGAAGGGACCGCCAGCCCTGCTGCCCCTGCTCGCCGTGGCGGCTTGCTCGCTGTGCTTGCCTCGAGGTCGCGCGAGCTCGGCGTTCCACTGGAGCGGCCTGCTCGTCTTCGTTGCGGTGGCCTCGCCATGGTTTGCGGTCGTGATCCACGACACGCCGGGTCTGCTCGACTATTTCCTCGGTCGCGAGCTGGTCCAGCGGATTACCAGTGACGATTTCGGTCGCCACGGGGAATGGTATGGCTGGCTGCAGATCTATGGGCCGACCCTCGTCATCGGCAGCCTGCCGTGGACCGGGTTGTTGTGGCGCTGGCTGCGCAGCCTGCGCGCAAGCCTGAAGAACTGGCGCCACGTCGAAACGCGCGCCGGGGATGCGACCGGTTTGATCCTTTTCCTCTGGGTGCTGCTGCCGCTGCTCGTGTTCTGCCTGTCGCGCTCGCGTTTGCCGTTGTACGTGCTGCCGCTGTTCACGCCGCTGGCCCTGCTCGCTGCGCGACAGATGCGCATCGAAGCGCGCGAGTTGCCACGACCGGCCCTGCTCGGCGTCTGGGTCATGGTGCTGCTCGGGCTGCGGCTTGCTTCCGCGCATTGGCCGACCCACAAGAATGCGAATGACTGGGCCGAGGCGATCCGCAGCCGCGTACCGCACAAGGTCGCCGAGGTCGCCTTCGTCGAGGACATGGCGCGCTACGGCGTCCACCTGCATCTCGGCGCAGCGGTCGACAAGCTGTCGATCGAACCGCTGATCGGCAACGAGTTCGACCCGGAGTACGACACCGATCTCGATACCGAACTGGTCGCCGACGACGCCGCCGAGACGATCTATGTCAGCAAGGTGAAATACTGGCCCAAGGCGCGCGCCGCGATCGAGTCACGTGGCCATCGCGTGGTGATCCACGGCGAGCCGTACCAGGAGCGCGTGATCTTCGGCGTCGTTCCGGAAACGGCGCCAGCTCGGCGGTGATCACGGTGCAAGGCGCCATGCCGCGCCTATCCGCTATCCTCGCCTGCAACACCGCACGTGGAGAATGACATTGAATGCGCTGCTGCCCAGCCGTTACTGGATGTTTGCCGGTTGCGTGATCGCCTTCGTGGCAGGCGCGCTGCTGTGGACGCGAGGCGGCATCTGGCCCTGGATCTGCGTTCCTGCAGCGGCATTGAGCCTGCTCGGCACCTGGGACCTGATCCAGACCCGCCACACCTTGCGCCGCAACTTCCCGGTCAGCGGTCACGGACGCTACCTGATGGAAGCCGTGCGTCCGATGCTGCGCCAGTATGTCGTCGAGGGCGACAACGATGAAGTGCCGTTCTCGCACGATCAGCGCTCGATCGTGTACCAGCGTGCCAAGCAGGAGCAGGAAACGCGGCCATTCGGCAGCGAGCAGGCGTTCTACGGGGACAAGTACGAGTGGATCAACCATTCGATGCTGCCGAGCACGATCGAGAACCATGATTTCCGCGTGCCGGTCGGCGGGCCGCAGTGCACGAAACCGTATTCCGCCAGCGTCTTCAACATCTCGGCGATGAGCTTCGGTTCACTCTCGCCGAATGCGATCCTTGCGCTCAACAAGGGCGCGCGGCTCGGCAACTTCTATCACGACACCGGCGAAGGATCCTTGTCGAGCTACCACCGCGAACACGGTGGCGACATCGTCTGGGAACTCGGCACAGGATATTTCGGTGCCTGCGAGCGCGCTGGCGTTTTCAGCGAGGAGAAGTTCAAGGAACGCGCCGCGCTCGATCAGGTGCGCATGATCGAGATCAAGCTCTCGCAAGGCGCCAAACCGGGCCACGGCGGCATCCTTCCGGGAGTCAAGGTTTCCGCCGAGATCGCCGCGACGCGCGGCGTTCCCGAGGGCGAGGACTGCATCTCGCCGTCGCGTCACTCCGCATTCGATACGCCCGAGGGCCTGCTTCGCTTCGTTGAACGCCTGCGCACGCTGTCGGGCGGCAAGCCGACCGGCTTCAAGCTCGCGATCGGACACCCGTGGGAATGGTTCGGCGTTGCCAAGGCGATGCTGACCACCGGCATCCGTCCCGATTTCATCGTCGTCGATGGTGGCGAAGGCGGCACCGGGGCCGCGCCGATGGAGTTCATCGACCATGTCGGCGTGCCGATGCGCGAAGGCCTATTGCTCGTGCACAACACCCTGGTCGGCCTCGGTCTCCGCAACGAGATCCGTATCGGTGCCGCCGGCAAGATCATCAGCGCGTTTGACATCGCGCGCACGATCGCGCTCGGTGCCGACTGGTGCAACGCCGCGCGCGGCTTCATGTTCGCGCTGGGTTGCATCCAGTCGCAAACCTGCCACACCGACCGTTGCCCGACCGGAGTCGCCACCCAGGATCCGGGCCGCTGGCGTGCGCTGCATGTGCCGGACAAGGCCCTGCGCGTGAAACACTTCCACGAGCACACCTTGCGCGCCCTCAAGGAAATGATCGCCGCCGCCGGCCTGAACCATCCGTGCGAACTCGGCCCCGAGCACATCATCCGGCGCGTGTCGGGCAAGGAGATCCGTTCGCTCGGGACTTTGTATTCCTTCGTCAAACCCGGTGAACTGCTCGACGGCATACCGGCGCATGCGGTGTTCCAGCAGTTCTGGGCGGTGGCGCGCGCCGACTGTTTTTCCCCGCCTGCCGGGGTGGCCGAGTTGCGCTGGAGCAAGCAGGTCTGATCCGGCCGGAGGACCGTTCGCTCGGGCCGGAGAATCGAGTGCGCGAGCGGCACGCGCCGTCACATCGGTTGCATTGCAGTAACGTACTCTTCGCGACATTTTCCTTAATAGCGCAACTTCCGGCTCGACTTGCATCGACAATCCGGGTTTGCGCGAATGTGCGGCGCATTCATTCCAATGCCACACACATTCGCGATAATCCAGCCTTCATGTCGCCGAAGACCTTTCCCATGCTTGGCACCCGTTTGGCATTGTTGTTGACGATCCCTGCACTTGCTGCCTGCAGTGGCGCGAACCTGCCCAGGACCGAACCGGCGCCCGCGGCGGTGGATGTCGCGATCCAGCACCCTGCAGGCGAAACCCCGGAAGGATGGTTCAGTTCCGGCGCACGGACGGCGGCAGCGCTGCGCGGCGAGCACGCCGGCACGGCGAAAAACGTGATCCTGTTTCTCGGCGATGGCATGAGCCTGACGACAATTGCGGCCGCGCGGATCCTCGAAGGCCAGCGCCAGGGCGCCAGCGGCGAGGAACATCGGCTCTCGTTCGAAGAGTTTCCGTACACCGCGTTGAGCCGCACCTACGAGGTCGATGCGCAGACACCCGATTCGGCCGGAACGATGAGCGCGATCATGACCGGCATCAAGACGCGCTACAGCACGGTCAGCGTGACCCAGCGCGCACTGCGCGGCGATTGCGCATCGGCGAAAGGCAATGCGGCGATGACCGCGCTCGAACTGGCCAGTGCCGCCGGACTGGCCACCGGGGTCGTCACGACGACGCGCATCACCCACGCGACACCCGCGGCAACCTATGCGCATTCGGTCGAACGCAACTGGGAAGGCGACGCCGACATGCCGCAGCAGGCGCGCGATCTGGGCTGCATCGACATCGCGCGTCAGCTTGTCGACTCCCCGACCGGCCACGGCATCGATGTACTGTTCGGCGGCGGTCGCAACCGCTTTCTGGCCGCGACGACGAGTGATCCCGAATACCCGCAAACGCGCGGAACGCGTCTTGACGGTCGCGACCTGATCGCGCAATGGCAGCGCGTCGCGGACTCGCATTTCGTCTGGAACAAGGCGCAATTCGACGCACTCGATGCGAATCGGGCCGGCCGCGTGCTCGGCCTGTTCGAACCCGATCACATGCATTTTGCGCACGATCGTGGCGAAGACGGAGCCGGCGAACCGACTCTCGCCGAAATGACAACGAAGGCGCTCGACCTGCTCAAGCGCAACCGGAAAGGATTTTTCCTCGTCGTCGAAAGCGGGCGCATCGACCATGCCCATCACTACAACAACGCCTTTCGCGCGCTCGATGAAACCATCGTCCTGTCCGATGCGGTGCGCGCGGCCGTCACGGCGACTGAAGCATCCGACACCCTGATCCTGGTCACGGCCGATCACAGCCACACCCTGGTCATGGCCGGCCATCCGGTACGCGGCAATCCGATCCTCGGCAAGGTCCGCAGCCGCAACAAGTTGGGCCTGCCCGCCGATACGCTGAGCAAGGACGCCGCCGGTCGCAGCTACACCACGCTCGGCTATGCGAATGGTCCCGGCAACACCGGCGTGTCGAATGAGCAACCGGCCGGATCCAAGCATTTCCTGCACGAACCGACGCGCTACGATCCGGCAGCGTCAGCCCGACCGAACCTCGATGCGGTCGACACGGAAGATCCCGACTACCTGCAGGAAGCGGGCATCCCGATGAAGAGCGAGACACACGGCGGCGAGGATGTTGCCGTCTACGCGCGCGGACCCGGCGCGGACGCCGTGCATGGATCACTGGAACAGAACGTGCTTTTCCATCTGATCGTGCAGGCCAGCCCGGCAATGCGCCAGACCCTGTGTTCGATCACGACCTGCGACGCGCGGACGATACCGGTCGTGCTGCCGGATCCCGAACGCCTGCGCAATCGCTGAGCCAGCCACGCGGCCCTGGCCGATTCGACCAACGCGAGTGATCCCCGATCGTCAGCGCAAGGCCCGCTCCGGCGCCATTGTCCGAAAGGCCGCATTGAACCGATCACGACCTCGTACTACGCTGCCTGTTCCCTCGCCGGTAGTCAGCCTCCGCCCGCAGACCCTGCGGCGGCGCCGATGCCAACCTTGCCCAAGGATCCGATCGTGAAGAAAGTCTACGCAAACGCTGCAGCTGCGCTGGAAGGACTGCTGTCCGACAACATGACGATCGCGGCTGGCGGCTTCGGTCTTTGCGGAATCCCCGAGAAACTGATCCAGGGCCTGCTCGACGCCGGCACCAAGGGCCTGACCATCGTCGGCAACAATGCAGGCGTCGATGATTTCGGCATGGGCCCGTTGCTGAAGACACGCCAGGTGAAGAAGGTGGTCGCCTCGTACGTCGGCGAGAACAAGGAGTTCGAGCGCCAGGTCCTCGCCGGCGAACTCGAACTCGAACTCGTCCCGCAGGGCACGCTCGCCGAACGCCTGCGCGCGGGCGGTGCCGGCATTCCGGGCTTCTACACGCGCACCGCTTTCGGCACCCGGCTCGCCGAAGGCAAGGAGACAAAAGCGTTCGACGGCATCGACTACGTGCTCGAACCCGCCATCAAGGCCGAAGTGGCGATCGTCAAGGCATGGAAAGGCGACAAGTTCGGCAACCTCATCTATCGCAAGACCGCGCGCAACTTCAATCCCATGATCGCAACCTGCGGCAAGGTCACGATCGCCGAAGTCGAGGAACTGGTCGAGACCGGCGAGCTCGACCCCGACCAGATCCACACGCCCGGCATCTACATCGACCGCATCATCGAAGGCGCGAAGTATGAGAAGCGCATCGAGTTCCGCACGCTGTCCGGCGGCGCGTCATCCGGCAAGGAGAACCCGGTGCGCGAACTCATGGCCAGGCGTGCCGCGAAGGAATTGCGCGACGGTTTCTGCGTGAACCTCGGCATCGGTATTCCGACCCTCGTGGCGAACTACATTCCGGAAGGCGTCGATGTCACCCTGCAATCGGAGAACGGCCTGCTCGGCATCGGTCCGTTCCCGACCGAAGCGACCGTCGATGCCGATCTGATCAACGCCGGCAAGCAGACGATCTCGACGATCCCCGGCAGCAGCTTCTTTTCGAGCGCCGACTCGTTCGCGATGATTCGCGGCGGCCACATCGACCTGTCGATCCTCGGCGGTCTCGAAGTATCGGAGAACGGCGATCTGGCCAACTGGATGGTGCCGGGCAAGATGGTCAAGGGCCCCGGCGGCGCGATGGATCTGGTCTCGGGGGTCAAGCGCGTGGTCGTGCTGATGGAGCACACGGCAAAGGACGGCTCGCCGAAAATCCTCAAGCAATGCGACTTGCCGCTGACCGGCAAGGCCTGCGTCGACATGATCATCACCAACCTCTGCGTGTTCGATGTCGCCGAAGGCGGTGGCCTGATCCTGACCGAACTGCACCCGGGCGTCACCCTCGACGACGTCAGGTCGAAGACCGGCTGCGCATTCACGCTCGCACCGGGCATCGGCTGACAATTCCGCCGCTCACGTCGATGCCGGCTGCAGCACCAGCAGGCAGGGCGTCGACTTCGAGCGTGCGCGTCCCGCCGGCGGGCCTTCGGGCCAGATGCTCATCGGCGATCGCGCGGGAACACGCATCGTCCCGAAGCGGTGATGAGCGGCCATAGCCGCTTCCTCCGGCCCGTCGCACGCCGGCCCAACGCCAGCACGGTGGCGTCCACTCGCGGCCCATTCGGCCTCGCAGCCCATTCCCGTTATGATCCCCGCACTTTCACCGGGAGGAACGCATGAGCCTATTTTCCACTCTGACGCGCCACAAGACGGTGCAGCAGTTGCAGGCCGAGCTTGGCCAGCGCAAGGAGTTGCGCCGCGTGCTCGGGGTCTGGCAACTGACCAGCATCGGACTCGGCGGCATCATCGGCGTCGGCATCTTCGTGCTGGCCGGCCAGCAGGCTGCCTTGAACGCGGGGCCTGCCGTCGCGATCGCCTTCATCATCGCGGGCATCGCGAGCGCGGCAGCGGCGTTGTGCTATGCCGAATTCGCCGGCCTGATTCCGGTCACCGGCAGCGCCTACACCTATGGCTATGCCGTGCTCGGGGAATTCGTCGCCTGGCTGATCGGCTGGGACCTGCTGCTCGAATACGCGCTGATCGTCGCGGCGGTGGCCAGCGGCTGGTCGGGTTACATGCAGAACATCCTCGAACACTTCGGGCTCGGCCTGCCGATCTGGGCACAGGGCGCGATCGGCACCGGTGAGGGCCATGTGTTCAACCTGATTGCGGCGCTGGTCGCGATGGGTGTCGCGGCCCTGCTGACCCTGCGTACCGAAGTCGGCGCGCGCCTCAACACGATCGTGGTCGCGGCCAAGATCATCGGTGTCGCCCTCGTCATCATCGTAGGCGCCTTCTATGTTGATCCGACAAACTGGGTGCCCTTCATCCCCGAAGAAATCGTCAAGGCAGACGGCACGCGCCAGTACGGCTGGCACGGCGTGACCGCCGCCGCCGCGGTCGTGTTCTTTGCCGTATTCGGCTACGACACCCTGACCACGGCTGCCGAGGAATCGCGCAATCCGCAACGCGATCTGCCGCGCGCGATCCTGCTTTCACTCGGCATCTCGATGGCGCTGTACCTGACGATCTCGATGGTGCTGACCGGCGTCGCGCACTACACGACGCTCAACAACGCCGCACCGGTGGCGAACGCATTCGGCAATCTCGGCATGGGCTGGGTCAGCGTGGCGATCTCGGTGACCGCGGTGACCAGCATCATCAGCGTGATCTTCGCCTTCATGCTCGCGGCAGCGCGGATCTGGTACTCGCTCGCTCGCGATGGCCTGCTGCCGACCTGGTTCGCCAAGGTGCATCCGAAGAACGGCACGCCGTACCGCCCGACCCTGATCCTCGGTGCGTTGACCGCTGTTGCAGCCGGCCTGCTGTCGCTCGATGAACTGGCCAAGCTGGTCAACATCGGCGCACTCAGCGCGTTCGTCGTGATCTGCAGCGCGGTTCTCGTGCTGCGCTACAAGCAGCCGGATCTTCCGCGCGGCTTCCGCACCCCGCTCGTCCCGTTCGTCCCGATCATCGGCATCGGCTTCTCGATCTGGTTGCTCGCCCTGCTGCCGTGGGCAACCTGGGAGCGCTTCGTGATCTGGATGCTGATCGGACTCGTGGTCTATTTCGCCTACGGCATCCGCCACAGCAAGCTGGCCAAGACAAGCTGAGCGACGCGCAACGAAAAACGGCAGGCTGGATCATCCAGCCTGCCGTTCGCGAATCCGGTCATCGAGACACCGGGCTCAGGGCGTGGTCGGCAATGACTCGAATCCTGTCCTCAAGATCGTATCGATGAGATCGCTGCCATTGATGAGGAACGGCAGGTCGACGAGGTACGGCGCCGTGCCGTTCTCGAACAAGATCCAGGATCCGGCGACGTTGAAGCACTCGTCCTCCGGATCCGTGATGCCTGCCGGGCATTTCATCCGGGCAAATCCATTGTCCGCCGTGTAGGCCTGGCCGAGGATGCTGACCGGAGGCGTGAACACCGCATTGCCCGGCGTCGGACCCTTCAGCTTCCAGTCGATCCAGAACTGCGAACCTTCGCCGATCGCACCACCGCTCAATTGCAGGGGCGGAATCGCGACTTCGATGCTCTTGATGCGGCGGGCGGTGTCGGTGAACATCGTCGCGCCAAACGACTGGGCGGTCCGGTACGCGCCCGGCGTCGTGGAAACGAGGTTGTTGCTCACCTCCCCGTCAAACAGTTTGATGGCGTTGAGCGTGTCGGGCGCACCTTTCCAGATGATCACGCGTGCATCGGTGAAATCCGCGTCGGCCGAACCGGTCTGGTAGGCGTAGAGGACGGCGCTGGTCACGGTCCAGATATGCCCGACCGGAACGAGGAAGTCGTCCGCGAGACGAAAGTCCGGGCCCGCGTTGAAGCCGAGTGCCGTATAGCCGGGATAGGTCACGTCCTGGGCCACGCTCACATCGCCGCTCGGCACATGGGCTCCAGGGTGGGTGATGAACGGTCCGTTGCTGTAGAGCTGTTGCGCCGATGCGCCGGCTGCCATCAGCGAACCGCCGAGACAGCACAGGACCGCTGCGAGACTGTGACTCTTCATGCCGCCTTCCTCTGTTCGAATAACGGGTGGATCCGCCTCGGGTTGCGGATCGCTTGCGCCCGGCCCCTGCGCGGGAAGCCTGACGAAACCGCAAGTTTAGCGCGTGGGCACCCGGATGGGTGCGTTGTCCGGCGCCATCACGTTCCCTTAACGTCGGGCCCCGGGGCTTCGGCCGCCCACCGCGGCCGACCCGATGCCGGACCGGATCAGCCCTTCTTCTCTTGCGTCGGGCTGGTCAGGCGGCGCTGCAAGGCCATCGCCTTCAATGCGTTGAGTGCCTCGCTCAGCGCATAGTCGCGCGGTGCACCGCTACGCACCGTGGCCAGGGTCGGCGTGCCGCCGCTGGTTTCGGCTTCGCCCTTGAGGTGATTGCGCAGGTCACGCTCGCTGATCCGGCTCGCATCGTCTTCGTTCTCGCTGAGTGCCAGGTCGGCCAACTCGATATCGGGCTGGATGCCGGCCGCCTGGATCGAGATCCCGCTCGGCGTGTAGTAGCGCGCCGTGGTCAGCTTGATCGCATGCGCATCGTCCAGGGTCAGCACGGTTTGCACCGACCCCTTGCCGAAACTGCGCCGCCCCATCAACAGGCCGCGATGGTTGTCCTTCAGCGCACCGGCGACGATCTCGGCCGCCGACGCACTGCCATTGTCGATCAGGACAACCAGCGGTGCGCCGTCGAGTGCATCGCCGGGAGTCGCGCGGAAAGCCATCTCCGACTCGCGGATGCGCCCGCGCGTGGTCACGATCGTGCCGGAATCGAGCAGCAGGTCGCTGACCTCGACTGCCGAATTGAGCAACCCGCCCGGATTGCTGCGCAGATCGAGCACGGCACCGAGCAGCGGCTTGCCGTTGTCCTTCTGCAGACGCGCAACGCGCTTGCGCAGGTCGGCGCCGGTTTCGGCCTGGAACTGGCTGACGCGCAGATAGGCAAAGCCGGGTTCGAGCAGGCGCCCACGCACGCTCGCGACGCGGATCGTTTCGCGCTTGAGCTTGAATTCCTGCGGCACGCTGGCTCCGGCGCGCAGGATCGACAGACTGACTTCGCTGCCCGGCGCACCGCGCAGCATGTCGACGGCATCGGCGAGGTTGTCGGCCTGGACCGGCACGTTGTCGATGCGCAGGATCGTGTCGCCGGGCTTGATGCCCGCGCGTGCAGCCGGCGTGTCGTCGATCGGCGCGATCACGCGCAGGGCGCCGTCGACCGCGCTGACTTCGATGCCGAGACCCTCGTAACTGCCCGAGGTATCCTCGTTCAGCTGGGTCAGCTCGCTGGCCTCCAGATATTCGCTGTGCGGATCGAGTCCGACCAACAGCCCCTTGATCGCCGCCTGCATCAGCGCATGGTCGTCCACCGGGTCGACGTAGGCCTGCTTGACCAGGCTCAACACGGCCGTGAACGTGCGCACATCGTCCAGACTGATCCCGCCCGACGTGGTGGCGGCCGCAGCCGGGGCCTCGGCCGGATCTTCATCGTGCGCATCGGCATCGATCGGCTCGATCGTGCCGGGTTCGGCAGGGGGATCGGCGGCACGTACATCGCCGGCAAGCGCGAAACCGGCGAGCAGGGCGAGGGAAGCGGGAAACAGGCGAGCGGACATCAGGCGGACCTCGACAGGGATGCGCCGATGATAGCGCGTGTCGTCACCGCGCCCGGAATCAGCGCAGCCAGGACTTCGGATTGATCGGCTTGCCCTGCAGGCGCAGTTCGAAGTACAGGGCGGGTGATTTCTGTCCGCCGCTGGCGCCGCTGGTGGCTATCGTCTCGCCGGGCGAAACCCAGTCGCCGACTTCCTTGCGCAGCGAGTCGTTGTAACCGTAGAGGCTCATGTAGCCGTCGCCGTGATCGAGGATCAGCAACATGCCATAGCCCTTGAGCCAGTCGGCATAGGCGACGCGCCCGCGCGCGATGGCCTTGACCGGACTGCCACTCGCCGCGTTGATCAGGATGCCGCTGATCGGTCGGCCGCTTTCGTCGACGCCGCCGAACGCGGTGCGGATCTTTCCGGCCAGCGGCGGAGGCAGTCGCCCGCGCAGGCGCGCGAACGGCTCCGACCCGTCGAGTTGCTTGGGAATATCGGCGAACACGTCGCGCAACCTGGCGAGCAGCTCGACCAGGCCCTTCTCATCCCGCGCCATCAGGGCCAGACGCGCCTTCTGCTCGCCGAGGCGCGTGTCGATCGAGGCAAGCAGGGCTTCACGTTCGTCGCGACGGACCTGCAACTGCGCGATGTCGGCCTCGCGTTGCTTGCGCGATGCCTCGAGTTCTCCCTTCTTGTCCTCGATCGTCGTCTGCAGATCGGCCAGCTCGCGCAGATCGGTGAGCAGGCCATCGATGCGATCGACGCGCGCGCGCTGGAAATAGCGGTGATACGCAAGCACGCGCGCGATCGCGCCGACATCATCCTGTTGCAGGAGCAGCTTGAGTTCCTCGCTGCGGCCAAGCGCATAGGCGGAACGCAACAGCACGCCAAGCGCCTCGCGTTGCGCCTGCAGCGTCCGCGCCAGCGCCGCACGTCGCTGTTCGAGCGAATCGAGTTCGGCCTGCTGCCGGGTCAATGCCTGATCCAGCACTTCGAGATCGCCGAGCGCGGTCGAGATCGCGGTTTCCTGGGCACGCAGGGCCTCGCTCGCTTCGCTGCGCTCGCCACTGGTCGCACGCAACGCGTCGCTCAGCGCGCGAATCTCGGAACGCACCTGTTCGAGCTTCTGCTGCGCCTGTTTCTCGTTCCCGGCGCGTTCGGCGTCATCGTCCTGGGCATGCACCGGCAGCGCGAACAGGATCAATCCGCACAACAGGATTCGAAGCACGTCGATCAACGCGCGAACTCGACGAGACTGCGGCCGGTCATCTGCGCCGGCTGCGCAATTCCCATCAAGGCAAGCACGCTCGGCGCAAGATCGCGCAAGGCGCCGCTGTGCAATCGCGCCTTTCGCCCGACATAGACCAGAGGCACCGGGCCGACCGTATGCTGGGTATGCGGAACGCCGTTGTCGTCGACCATCTGCTCGAGATTGCCGTGATCTGCCGTCACCAGCATCTCGCCGCCCTGCTCGCGGATCGCCGTATCGATCCTGCCCAGCGCGACATCGATCGCCTCGGCGGCCTTGATCGCCGCACTTTCGATGCCGCTGTGGCCGACCATGTCGGCATTGGCGATGTTGCAGACGATGAAATCGAACGTCCCGCCGCGGATCGCCTCGACCAGCCGATCGGTCAGTTCAGGCAGGCTCATTTCCGGCTGCAGATCGTAGGTCGCGACTTTCGGACTCGGCACGAGGATGCGCGTTTCGCCCTCGAGCGCGGCCTCGCGCCCGCCGGAAAAAAAGAACGTCACGTGCGCGTATTTCTCGGTCTCGGCGATGCGCAACTGGCGCAGTCCCATGGCTGCAAGCACTTCGCCGAGGGTGTTTTCCATCGACTGCGCCGGGAACGCGACCGCACTGACGGCCAGGTCGGCGGCATACTCGGTCAGGCTGACGAAGGCGGACAGCGTCGGCCTGCGCTCGCCCGCGAAAGCGTCGAAACCCGGATCGACGAATGCCTGGGTCAGCTGGCGTGCGCGATCGGCGCGGAAGTTCATGAAGATCACGGCGTCGCCATCGACGATCGGCGCCGCGCTGCCGATCACGCTCGGCTTCACGAATTCGTCGTTCTCGTCGCGCGCATACGCGGCGTCGAGTGCGGCAAGTGCCGACGCGGCATGGAATGGCGAGCGGGCATCGACGATTGCATCCCAGGCGAGCTTGACGCGTTCCCAGCGCTGGTCGCGATCCATCGCGTAGTAGCGGCCGCTGATGCTGGCAATGCGCGCCACCGGGTATTCGGAACACCTGGCCTCGAGCTTGCGCAGGGATTCGCGCGCGCTGCGCGGCGGCGTGTCGCGTCCGTCGAGAAAGGCGTGCACGGCGACCTGCGGAACGCCCGCCCTTGCGGCGATCTCGATCATCGCGAACAGGTGCTGCTCATGGCTGTGCACGCCGCCGGGCGAAAGCAGGCCGAACAGGTGCAGGCAGCGACCCTTCGCCTTGACTGCCTCGCAGGCGGACAGCAGCGCGGGATTCCGCGCCAGCGTGCCATCGGCAATCGCCGCGTCGATGCGGGTCAGGTCCTGGTAGACGATGCGGCCGGAACCAATATTCATGTGGCCCACTTCGGAATTGCCCATCTGCCCGTCCGGCAGGCCGACACTCAGGCCGTGCGTATCGACCAGGCTGTGCGGACATTCGGCGAGCAGGCGTCGCCAGTTCGGGCAGTTCGCCAGCGCGATCGCGTTGTGCGCGGTTTGCTCGCGGTGTCCCCAGCCATCGAGGATCAAAAGGAGGACGGGCTTCGGTCTGGACATGGCTGGACTCGGCTGGACGCTGCTTGCCGATCGTTTCGGCACCCCGAAATGGTAACGGATGCAACGCCTCGTATCCTGCCCGTATCGGGATATCACACGTTGCCGGACTAAACGCTGGCCGCACAGAGCGCATCGAAGCGATCGATCAACCCCGAAGGAGTTACGAAATGTCACGCGCCATCCCGATTTGCCTGCTCGTCTGCAGCGTTGCGTTCGGCATCGCCAGCCCGGTTTTCGCTGGCGACGACGTCAGCAAGGTCAATGGTTCCATCCGCATCGACGAAGGACGCAGCGTGGGCGACCTCGACACCGTCAATGGTTCGATCGAGCTTGGCGACAACGGCCAGGCCGATGAGGTCTCGACAGTCAATGGCTCGATCGAGATCGGCGACAACGCGAGTATCCAGTCTGCCGACACCGTCAATGGTCGGGTCGTGATCGGCAAGCGCGCGCGCATTGCCAAGGACATCGATACGGTCAACGGCGCGCTCACTCTCGCCGAAGGCAGCGACGTCAGCGGCAACGCATCGAACGTCAACGGTTCGATCCGACTGCAGGCCGCGCACATCGGCGGTGGCATCAAGACGGTCAGCGGCGATATCGAGGTCGGCGCCGATTCGCGCGTCGACGGCGGCATTCTCGTCGAGAAATCGACGGGCTGGTTCTTTTCCTCGTCATCGAACAGGCCACCACGCATCGTCATCGGCCCTCGTGCGGTCGTGCGGGGCAAGCTCGTGTTCGAGCGCGATGTCGAACTGCATGTGAGCGACACTGCGACCGTTGGCGAGATTAGCGGCGCAACACCCATCAAGTTCTCGGGCGCCAATCCCTGATCGAAACGGCCCGGCAAGGCGACCGATTCGGGACGTCGGCAGGACCAACGCGTCGAAGTGATCGTCAACTCCAGCGTTGCCCGCTGAACGAGCGGGTCTCAAGACTCCGCCCGCGATCGGGCGGGGTCTTTTATTGGACGCCGATCGTGACCGGTGACCACGAACTGATAACAAGCCGCCGACTAGAATGGGCTTTGGCTGTGGTGCGGAGAGTGTGCATGGTTCGTCACGCGCTTTTGTTTTCGTTCGTGCTGGCTCTCGCTTCCTGCGGAGGCGGGGAGCCAGCCGCCCCGACCTCCGCAGGCGGACCGGACCCCAATCCTTCGATCAAGCCCGCGCCGGTGCAGCCGACCAGCGAAGGTCACAGCACGCCCGCGATCACGGCCGAGGATTTCGCCGCCCACCTCAGGAAACTTTCGTCCGACCAGTTCGAGGGGCGCAAGCCAGGCACGCTCGGCGAGCGCGTGACCACGGCCTACATCAAGGACCAGTTCGAACGCGTCGGCCTCAAGCCCGGCAACAACGGCAACTGGTTCCAGACCGTGCCGATGGTGAGCACGACCCTGCTCGATCCCGCCAGCGTGCACATCACGGTCAAGGGAGCCAGCGTGACGTCCCGCTTCAACCTCGGCACCGATGCCGTGATCGGCACGCTCAATGGCAGCGTCGAGGTTGATCTCAAGGATTCGGGCATCGTGTTCGCCGGTTACGGCGTGACCGCGCCGGGCTGGGACGACTATGCCGGCATCGACGTCAAGGGCAAGACCTTGATCGTGCTGGTCAACGATCCGGGCTGGGGCAACCACGACGCCGACCTGTTCAAGGGACCGGCGCTGACCTATTACGGTCGCTGGACCTACAAGTTCGAGGAAGCTGCACGACACGGTGCCGCGGCGTTGTTCATCGTTCACGAGACGGCGGGCGCGGGCTATCCGTGGAGCGTCGTCGAGAATGGCTGGAGCGGCCCGCGCTTTTCGCTACCGGCCAACCAGGACCGGGCACCGCGACTCGTTACAGCGGGCTGGCTCAGTGAACAGGCTGCGACGAAGCTCTTCGCCGATGCCGGCGCCGATTTCGCCGCACTCAAGAAGAGCGCCGATCTGCGCGGATTCAAGGCCAGCGTGGTCGACGCGACGCTGTCGGTCGGATACCGCAGCAAAGTCGAAACGACCAGCTCGGAAAACGTGATCGGCGTTGTGCCCGGCGCACAGCGTGCGGACGAGGCGATCGTCTACACGGCACACTGGGACCATCTCGGTACCGATGCCCGTCTCGACGGCGACCCGGTCTACAACGGCGCGATCGACAATGCGACCGGCGTCGCCGGCATCATCGAAATCGCCGAGGCGTTCGCGCACCAGGCCACTCCACCGCAACGCTCGGTCGTGTTCGCTGCGGTGACCCTCGAGGAATCCGGCCTGCTCGGTTCGCAGTACCTGGTCGAGCATTCGCCATGGGCGCTTGAGCGGATCGCTGCCAATATCAACCTCGACGCCCTGCCGATGCACGGACCGAGCCGGAATGTCACCGCGATCGGCTATGGTCAGTCCACGCTCGATGACGATCTGACCGAGGCGGCCAAGACACAGGGTCGAATCGTCGTTGCCGACGACGAACCCGAGAAGGGATTCTTCTTCCGCTCCGACCACGCGAACTTCGCGCGCGCCGGCATTCCCGCGCTGTATGCCTCGTCGGGGCAGGATCTCGTCGAGGGAGGCCTTGCAGCGGGACGCAAGGCAGCCGATGACTACACCGCCAATCGGTATCACAAACCCAGCGACAACTACGATCCGGACTGGGACTACCGCGGCGTCATCGCGGATCTCGAACTGCTCTACACGGTCGGTCGCACGCTTGCCGACGAAAGTCGTTTTCCGCAATGGAAACCGGGCGCCGATTTTTCCCGACCGGCGCCGGGAGCGAAGTAGAAAAAAAGGGCGTGGCCCGCTGACGACGGGACACGCCCAAGTTGGGGTCCAACGGAGGAAAAACGCAGCGAAGCTGCGAGCGGCACCTTGCTCCGGTCGAGTCTCACAAGCGGAGATCGATATGCCGATCCGATTCGTCCGGCACGCGACGCGGCGCGTATCCGTGGAACTTCCGAGCGGGATTTGCAGCCTCAGGCCGGACGTTTTCGCGAGCGGATGCAGGGCACCGCATGGATTCGGATTCGCAACACCAGGAAAAGCGAGGAGTGGTTTGGCGAGCATGCCCGTGATATCCGCGAGACGAAAGGCGACTGCATGCGCAAACGGGACAGGGCCGATCCTGTGCGCAAAAACGAGTTGACCCTGAATGCCCGGAGGGGTTTGAAGCCCATCCGGCTGATCGCCTGACTGCCAGTCGCGATGGGCG
>JAKQJM010000079.1 GCA_029561145.1 Pseudomonadota bacterium | reverse complement strand
CGCGCGGCTGTCCGGCGCGCGGCTCAAGCGTTACCTGCATGCCGATGTCGACAGCGCGCGTCGGCAACTGCTCAGCGATCCGGATGCCGCCGCCCTGCTCGCCAGCGATGGCGTCTTCAGCATGGATGGAGATATCGCGCCGTTGACGGAACTTGCCGCGCTCTGCCGCGAGCAACAGGTCACGTTGATGATCGATGATGCACACGGTCTTGGTGTGCTCGGCAGCGACGGCGCCGGCAGCGTGAGCGAGGCCGGACTCGATGCGTCCGAGGTTCCGGTGCTCATGGCGACACTCGGCAAGGCGCTCGGTGTCGCCGGTGCGTTTGTCGCCGGTTCGGCAGCGTTGATCGATGGCCTGGTCCAGTTTGCGCGCACGCAGATCTACACGACCGCGATGCCACCGGCGCTGGCCGCGGCAACGCGTGTCGCCGTGCGCATCGCGCGCGATGAATCCTGGCGGCGCGAAAAGCTCCAGCTGCTGATCAGGCAGTTCCGTGAAGGCGCGGCTCGACGCAACATTCCGCTCGCGTCATCGCGCACGCCGATCCAGCCCGTCCTGATCGGCGACAGCGCCGTCACGCTGCAGGTCTCGGCCCGCCTCGAAGCGGCCGGCTTCCATGTCCCGGCAATCCGTCCACCGACGGTGCCCGAACATTCCTCGCGATTGCGCGTGACCCTGTCCGCCGCGCACGCGGAATCCGATATCGAGGCCTTGCTCGACGCGCTGTCGGCAGCGGGGGCGGGAGCGATGTCGTCGTGATTCCCCAGTTGCCGGACCTGGCCTCACGGCGCAGGGTATGGGCCGAGCTTTCTCTGCTTTACCTCGATATCGACACGGATGACGTTGCCGACAGCGTCGCCCGCGAGCTCGCGGATACCGACTACAGCATGGACGAACTGCAGTCGATCCTGCGCGACGAAGTGCATCCGATCCTGCGCGCCAACCTGCTGGTTCCGGCCGGCGTATGGCAGGCATTCGATCAGGACTGGCTCGGCGAACAGATCCTGCGACGTCTGGCGCGTCCGCTCTGGCTGCGCGCGCCGGGCTGGTTTTTTTCCTCGATGGCCAGGCGAATCTGGAGCGATCTTGCCCCGCGCATCGCGCGGATCCGCGAGTCTTCTCCTCGACTCGAAAGCGGCACGGGCGACACGCCGTGAAAATCCCGATCAGGGCCCTTGGCGAAGGACCGGATCTCGTGCTGATCCACGGCTGGGCCATGCACGGCGGCATCTTTGCGCCGCTCAGCGAACGACTCGCGCAGCGCTTCCGCTTGCACGTGGTCGATCTGCCGGGACATGGCGACAGTCACGACTACGCCGCCGGTTCGCTTGAATCGAAGCGCGTGGCGCGAGCGATCGCCGAGGCGACTCCCGCGGCGGTCTGGATCGGTTGGTCGCTCGGCGGATTGATCGCGTTGCAGGCTGCGCTCGATCATCCCGCGCAGGTCCGCGGCCTCGTCGAGATCGCCGCGAGTCCGCGCTTCGTGCGCGGCGATGACTGGTCACACGCAGTGCCGGGGATGATCTTCCGTGAATTCGCCGCCGGATTGATCGCCGAGTTCCGGCCGGCGATCGAGCGCTTCCTTGCACTCGAAACGCTCGGTTCGGCCAATGCGATGGAGGAGCTGCGCGAGCTGAAGGCGCATGTGTTCGAACGTGGTGATCCGTCCGAGCAGGCTTTGCTCGACGGTCTCGCAATCCTCGATCACGCCGACTACCGCGACGAGTTGCAGCGGCTTTCGATGCCGAGCCTGTGGATCGCAGGGCGACGCGATCGGCTCGTTCCAACCGCGGCGATGCAATGGGCGGCCGAGCGATCGCCGCGCGGCCGCTTCGTCGAGATCGCGGCAGGTCATGCGCCGTTCCTGAGCCACGCCGACACGGTTGCCGAGGCGATCGTCGCATTCGCCGAAACGGCGGTTGCGGCATGAGCGGCATTTTCGATACCTCGCATGTGAGCCGCGCTTTCGGTCGCGTCGCGGCAAGTTATGACACCCATGCGGTGCTGCAGGATGAGGTGCAGAAGCGCCTGCAGGAACGCCTCGACGATGCTCCGCTCGAACCCCGACGCGTAGTCGATATCGGCAGTGGCACCGGGCGCGGCACGGCCGCCCTGCGCAAGCGCTATCCACAGGCGCAGACGATCGCGCTCGATCTGGCCTTGCCGATGCTGCGCGCGGCGAAGAAGCATCGTGGCTGGCTGCGTCCGTTCGCGCGCGTCTGCGCCGATGTGGAGGCGCTGCCGTTTGCCGATGCGAGCATCGACCTGCTGCACTCGAGCCTGTGCCTGCAGTGGTGCGGCAATCTCGAAGCCGCATTCGACGGCTTCCGTCGGGTCATGCGTCCGCAAGGGTTTCTGCTGTTCAGCACGTTCGGTCCGCAGACGTTGCATGAGTTGCGCAGCGCGTTCGCCGACGTCGATGCGAAACCGCATGTCAGTCGTTTTCTCGACATGCACCAGATCGGCGACGCATTGCTCGCGGCGGGGTTCCGCGATCCGGTGCTGGCGCGCGACAACTTCACGCTGACCTATGTCGACGTGCTCGGCCTGATGCGGGAACTGCGCGCGATCGGCGCGACCAATGCCGACAGTGATCGATCGCGCGGATTGACCGGCAAGGGTCACCTGCAGCGAGTGGTTGCCGCCTATGAATCGTTTCGCCACGAAGGACGCCTGCCGGCGACCTACGAAGTTGTCTATGCGCAGGCCTGGGCGCCCGATGCGGGACAGCCGCGACGTTCCGGCAACCAGGACATCGCGAGTTTCCCGATCGACCGATTGCGCGGATCGCGACGCAGCCGAACCTGAACGCCGTGCGCATCGGCGGCCCGACGTTCGCAAAAACGCCGTTGGGGAGCATGTATTCCGCTACGATGCCGGGATTCCACCCGATCGATATCTGCCGTATGTCGCGTATTGCATTTCTTTTCGCGTTGCTTGTCGTCTTCGCTCCGCTGACGAGGCACGCTCATGCCGCCGGGCAGCCAGGCGATGTGCGGACTTGCGCGGACATTGCATCCGGCGAAGCGCGCCTCGCCTGCTACGACCGTATCGCCGGGCACGAGCCGGCTGCTGCACCTGCCGCAATGCCACCGAGGACATCGTCCGACGTGTTTTCGAATCAGGTCGTTGCGGACGGCAACCGCTGCGACAAGGGACCACCGAGCTCGCTGCTCGATTCGCGCTGGG
>JAKQJM010000104.1 GCA_029561145.1 Pseudomonadota bacterium | reverse complement strand
GGGTTCAATCTCATCTCGATCAATCTCGATCGCGACAAGCTTTCCGGCATTGTGCGGTCCTGCCGCTAGGACGCATGCAGATGACCGAGCAGATGAAGTGGCGTGGAGGTGGATGTCATTGCGGCGCCGTGCGCTTCGACGTGCAGACGCCAGACGCAATCGAGGTCGAAGACTGCAATTGCACAATCTGCGCGCGCACAGGGTTCCTGCACATCATCGTGCCGGCATCGCGCTTTCGCCTGCTTCAGGGGGCAGACAAGATAACGACCTACAAATTCAACACAGGCGCGGCGAAGCACCTGTTCTGTGCGATTTGCGGCGTGAAGTCGTTCTACGTGCCGCGATCCAACCCGGACGGCTATAGCGTGAACCTGCGCTGCCTGGATGATCCGCGGGGCTTCGCTGACGTGCGTATCGTCAATTTCGACGGGCGTGACGATTGGGAAGCACAGGCTCAGGCGCTGGCGTACAAGTCGCAACCCTAGGAAACGCGATCCTCGGGCGCAGGCTCAAGGTTCGCTCCTGCGTCCTGCAGGAGTTGCCTAGCCTGCGACACCCATTTCTCACGCTCAATACGACCACGGAACGAGATGGCGGCGTTGACCCAGTCGACATTCGCCTGCGTCCATTCAGCGATCTGAGCATAGTGCCAGATGCCAAGGCTGTTCAGTTTTTGCTCAAGCTTGGGCCCGATGCCGGAAATCAGTTTGAGATCGTCGGCGCGGCCATCACGCGGCTCGTCGACCAGATCCGGCTTGTCGCCCTCCGGCCCTTTGGGCCGGATAGGAGCAGCATCGAGTTGCGGGGCTGCATGATTCACCCGGGCCGGCGTGAGCCCGCCGGTGCGGACAAGCTCTTCCTCGAGATATTTCACGCGTCCTTCGAGGTAGCGATTGCGCCAGCGCAGGCGCGTCGCCTCATCGTTCTGGTCTTCGACCGGACGCGCGGCGGAGCCATCCGTCTCGATGTCGGCCAGCTTGCCTTCCAGGAAGCGAACACG
>JAKQJM010000087.1 GCA_029561145.1 Pseudomonadota bacterium | reverse complement strand
ATTACGCAGAAATTCTCGTGATGCGTGACAACGCAGATCAGACCCGCAACGGTTTTCATGTGCACATGGCTCAGGACGCCGACGGCGTTTGGCGTATCTCGGGGATGTGAGTGCCATGAAACGCGTAATGATTGTTTTTGTACTCATTCTGTTTCTGATCATCGCAGCGTGCATGCCTCACATGCCGGCTCGCATGGCCACGCACATGCCAATGGAAGAGGTGTGCCGTTATTCGGCCGCGATCTAAAGCGACAACGTGCGCCCGCCATCGACCGGCACATTGATGCCGTTGACATAGCTGGCTGCGGGTGAGGCGAGAAAGGCGATGACGCTGGCGATTTCGTTGGCTTCGGCGAAGCGGCGCAGCGGGACGCTGGCGAGCATGCCGTCGGCGATGGCCTGTTCGCTGTTGCCGGTGGCTTTCGAACGATCGGCGAGGATCTGGTCGAGGCGTTGCGTCCTTGTGTAGCCGGGCAGCACGTTGTTGACCGTGATCCCGTACTGACCGAGTTCGCCTGCAAGCGTTTTCGACCAGCTTGCGACGGCGCCGCGGATCGTGTTCGAGACGCCGAGGTTGCGGATCGGTTCCTTCACCGAAGTCGAGATCACGTTGACGATGCGACCGTAGCCGCTGCCTTGCATGCCCGGAAGAATCGCCTGCAGGATCGTTTGCGCGGCGATCAGATGCTGCTTGAACGCGGTGAGGAAATCATCGGACGAAGCCGAGTTGGCCGGGCCGCCCGGCGGGCCGCCGGTATTGTTGATGAAGATGTTGACAGCGTCCGCGTTGGCGATCGCTTCGATCTCCGTACGCAACGCGGCGTGGTCGCTCATGTCGACGGCGACGTAGCCATGCTTTTGCGCGCTGGTGATGCGCGGCAGGTCGGCAACGACTTTTTCAAGGGCTTCCGCAGATCGCGCAAGCACCGTGACGTCGGCACCCAGTGCCGCGAGTTCGTGGGCGGTGGCGCGGCCGATGCCCTGTGAGGCGCCGCAGACGAGGGCGTGCTTGCCGAGGAGCTGGAGATTCATGGGTCGTGTCTCGTTTCTGTGGATGGCGAGAGAGTCAAGAGCTTTCCCTCATCCCCCTTCGGGACCTTCTCCCGCGAGCGGGAGAAGGAACGAAAAGGCATGAAGCTGCAGGGGTCCGCATTCGGACTGTGGACGATAGCTTTCCCGATCGTTCGGCGGGACCCGCTCCCGCGTGTTCGGGCAGAAGGGATATGCGCGGACCCGATGAGTTGAACGACTATAGCCATTCCTGGCTACGCGTGTCGTCAAAATCCTCCCGCCTGGACAGGGACGAGTGAATGGCCGATCGAGCGCTTGGGCTCGACCCTGTTCAGGCCGTCATCCGGCGAATTGCGCCACCTTCTCCCGAGGGAAGAAGGAATTCACTACTGGATGCGGGCGAGTTTCTGCACCATGAGCGAAAGCAGCTCTTCCTCGTCAGTGGCGCGTGGCGCTTCGACCGACTCGAGGTCGAAGCCCATGATCGCCGCGTCCTCCTCGTCGAGGCCATCGAAGGCGCGGAATTCGGCGTCAAGCAGGGCCATGCGCGCGTGCTGTTCGTCGTCGTAGCGCGGTCGTTCGCCGCTGGAATCGAAGATCTCGGCGATTCCCGATTCGAGCACGTTCAAGCGTGCCCAGACCAGGGTGTCGCCGACGATCGCGACCCACCATTCGCCGTCGTTCATCGCGATGTCCTCGCCTTCGTCGTGTACTTCGCTCATGCGCCGATTCCTCCCAGTGCCTTCGAGGAAACCGCGGCGATGATGCCGATCACGATGGACCAGGCGCCGATGCTGCCGAGCCGGGCAAGTCCGTTCAATGATCGATCGTTCAGCGCGCGATAACGCCGCATCAGGAACCAGCCGAATGCGCGCGGCCTGAACATGAATCCGGCGATGCGCTCGCGTTCGAGCGGATGATGGTCGCGCAGATGCACGATCACGAG
This sequence comes from Pseudomonadota bacterium, assembly GCA_029561145.1. Classification (GTDB taxonomy): domain Bacteria; phylum Pseudomonadota; class Gammaproteobacteria; order Xanthomonadales; family Rhodanobacteraceae; genus Dokdonella. The sequence goes on along the minus strand of JAKQJM010000087.1, from coordinate 11,791 downwards.
TATCCAGGTCATCAGGTAGGTGGTCAGGCCGGCGACGATGAAGCCGAGGCCGAGCAACAGCATGAATTCGCGGGCGAGGTGCATCAGAACTCCGCGTGACCGGGCACGCGCGGGTACGGGATCGCATCGCGGATGTTGGCAAGGCCGCAGACATACACCACGAGCCGCTCGAAACCGAGGCCGAAGCCGGCATGCGGCACCGTTCCGTAGCGACGGAAATCGCGATACCAGTTGTAATGGGCGGGATCGAGCCCGAACTGCAGCATGCGCCGGTCGAGGATATCGAGGCGCTCCTCGCGCTGCGCGCCGCCGATGATCTCGCCGATACCTGGCGCGAGCACGTCCATCGCGGCGACCGTGCGGCCATCGTCATTGAGGCGCATGTAGAACGCCTTGATCTTTTCGGGATAGTTGACGACGACGACCGGTCGACCGACGTGCTCCTCGACGAGGTAGCGCTCGTGTTCGGTCTGCAGGTCGATGCCCCATTCGACCGGGAATTCGAACTTCTTGCCGGACTTCTTGAGTATCGCAACCGCATCGGTGTAATCGATACGCTCGAACGGTGCGGCGATGAATCCTTCAAGGCGCGTGATCGCGGTCTTCTCGACGCGCTCGGCGAAGAAGGCCATGTCGTCGGCGCGCTCATCAAGCACGGTCTTGAAGACGAACTTGAGCAGGTCCTCGGTGACGCGGGCATTCTCGTCGAGATCGGCAAAGGCGATCTCGGGCTCGATCATCCAGAACTCGGCCAGATGTCGTGCGGTATTCGAATTCTCGGCGCGAAAGGTCGGGCCGAAGGTGTAGACCTTGCTCAATGCCAGGCAGTAACCCTCGACGTTGAGCTGGCCTGACACGGTCAGGAATGCATCCTTGCCGAAGAAATCCTTGCGCGTGTCGATGCTGCCCTTGTCCGTGCGCGGCAGGTTCATCAGGTCGAGTGTCGACACACGGAACATCTGGCCGGCGCCTTCGGCATCCGAGGTCGTGATGATCGGCGTGTTGACCCAGCAGTAGCCGTTCTGGTCGAAATAGCGATGGATCGCGGATGCGATCGTATGACGCACGCGCGTGATCGCGCCGAACAGGTTGGTGCGCGGACGCAGGTGGGCGACTTCGCGCAGGAATTCGAGCGAATGCGCCTTGGGCTGGATCGGATAGGTTTCCGGGTCTTCGACCCAGCCGACCACTTCGATCGTGTCGGCCTGCAGTTCGAGGCCCTGGCCCTTGCCTTGCGACGCGACCAGTTGGCCGGTCGCGATCAGGGAGCAGCCGGCAGAAAGACGCTGCACTTCATCGGAATAGTTCGCCAGCGAATCGGTGGCGACGATCTGGATCGGATCGAAGCATGAGCCGTCGCTCAGATTGATGAACGACAGGCCGGCCTTGGAGTCACGACGGGTGCGCACCCAACCGCGCACGCTGACGGGGCTGCCGGAGGGCAGGGTGCCGCTCAAGGCTTGTTTGACACTGACGACGGACATGCATTGCTCGCTCTGCAAAACCCAAGGGTATCGACCCGTCGCGCGGATCGCTGGAAACCAAGCATGATAACGGATAGCCGCGCTGTCTGGACGCTCGCGCATTGTCGCAGGCCTGTCCTGCACGGGAGGTTGCGCACCCTTGAATTCCAGGCGTTGGCCAAGATCTGCATGGGGTCCGCGCGATGTTAGACTTCCGTGCGCAAGCCGACTGACGAAATGCCTGAATCCATGCCGATCCAACTGACTCCTGCGGCCCTCGAGCGCATGCACCGTTTCCTCGCCAAGGATCCCGCGGCGATCGGCGTGCGCTTCGGCATCAAGCGCACAGGCTGTTCCGGCTATGCCTACACGGTCGATCTGGCCCAGGCAGTTGCGGAGAACGACAGCGTGTTCGATCACGATGGCATCCGCGTCCTGGTCGATGCCAAGGCCTTGCCGTTCGTCGAGGGAACCGAGATCGATTTTCAGCGTCAGGGACTTAATGCGGCATTTGTATTCCGCAATCCGAACGCGACCGGCGAGTGCGGTTGCGGCGAGAGCTTCACCGTGGATACGAAAGCCTGATTGCAGAGCCTTTGCAGGCTCGGCAACGCGTTCGCAACACTCCGACACATCGGTTAAACTCGCTCCCGCTGCATGTCCACGGGCTGTTGTGTCGTTTGACTGATGCCGCGAAGGGCCGATGGCCCGCAGGCATGGCCCCGCTTTCCCGATCTCCAGGTGAACCCGGTTCTGGCTCAGAGCCGGGATGCCTGTTGGCCGCAGCTGCCGCGATTGTCTGATCCGTTTCGATTGCACGCCAATGGACGGGTCGCGGCGTTCGCGTTGCGGCCCTGTTGTTTTTCCGGATACAGCATCCACGTATCCGATCCGTCACCTGCGAGGTAACAAGATGATTACACTGAACGTGCGTGGTTTGCCGCGCAGCATGACCGAAACGTCGCTCAACGACCTGTTCGGAAAGTTCGGTCGCGTGCACAAGCTCAAGATGGCGATGGATCCGTTCAAGAACGAGTGCAAGGGATTCGCCGAGCTTGCGATGGAAGGCCATGAAGCACGTGCAGCGATCGCCGGTCTGGATGGCAGCTTCCAGGACGGCGGCACCTTGCGCGTCGGTCTGGCCAGCGATCGCCCGGCTCGCGGCGGTCGTCGCTGATCGCAACCTGCCTGTTTCCCTGACGGCATGCTGAGGCTGAGCCAGACGGATCCATCGCAGGCGCTGCGGCGCTCGATGGCGGTCTGGCTGTGTGCCTTGGGTTTGACGGCCTGCTCGCCATCGCCTGCGCCCGGATTGTCGCCTGCTCCCGCGGGAGCCTCGCCAGCCGTTGTCGATGAGCCTGGTGCAGGACGCCTAGCGGCCGTCCTTGTTCGCGGCTATTTCGAAGCGCGCGATGGCGGATTGTTCACGGCTTGCGGGGAGACCTCGCGCCGACACGTGCGATCGATCGACGAGATCACATCGACTGCACTGGCCAGATCGGCTGAAGCACGCGCGGGACCGTTGTTTGTGGTTGCGCAGGGTGACCTGATCGGGCGGGATTCCGTTTCAATCGGCGCGTTCGACCTGATCACGCCCGACGCGTGGAGCTGCGAATCGAAGCTGGACGGATTTGTTGCCCAGGCACGTGGCAACGAGGTGTTGTGGTCGCTCGAAGTGACGCCTGCTTCGGTCAGCTTCAGTCCTGGCCCCGGTTCCCCAACCGCGATATCCGGCTATCGCGCGCCGATTTCATCGGCGGGCTCATTGCTGTTCGATGCCGGCGAAGGCAGTAAGGCGATCGCGATCCGCCTCGACCCGGAGCCTTGCGACGAACGCATGACGGGCACGATATTCGGTTGGTCGGCCAAGGTCACTTTCAAGGACCAGGCATTCAGTGGTTGCGCCTGGCGTGGCACGGCGGGGCCCTGAGTCCAATGTCACGTTCGCCGGAAACCGCCGTCGACGATCCATTCGTGCCGAAATCGATTCGCGTCTGTTCCGCAGACGGGGCTGCGGCGGAGTTGGGCCTCATCGTTCCGGCCTCCGCGAGGTACGGCGTGTTCTGGCTGCCCGCCCTGGGCGTTTCTGCCCACCACTACCAGAAATTCGCGATGGAGCTGGCCGAAGCCGGGATCGCGAGTGCCAGGCACGAATGGCGAGGCACCGGTTCGAGTGCGATACGGGCCTCGCGATCCTGCGACTGGGGATACCGCGAGCTGCTCGAACTCGACATGCCTGCCAGCATCGCGGCCGCACAGGCCGCATGCCCAGGCGTGCGCTGGGTGATCGCGGGGCACAGCCTGGGCGGACAGCTTGCTTGTCTGTTCGCTGCCTTGAATCCCGGTACGGTCGAGGGACTTGCCTTCGTTGCCAGCGGAATCCCTTATTGGCGCACTTTTGGCGGTACGTCGGGATACCTGTTGCGTACGGTGCCGTTCCTGATTCCGGCCGCCATGGCGCTGTGGGGCTATTACCCGGGCAAGCGCCTCGGCTTCGCCGGCAACGAAGCGCGCCGCCTGATGCGTGACTGGGCGCGCACGGTCAGGCATGGACAATACGCCAACCACGCGCATGGCCTGGATTCCGAATCCGCCTTGGCCACCTTTACGTCGCCGCTGCTCGGCGTCCGCCTGACCGGGGATCGTCTCGGTCCGGAGGCCTCGTTCGACGGTTTGCTGGACAAAATGCGCAAGGCGACAATCGAGCGCGTCGTTCTTTCCGCTGCGGATTTTCCTTCAGGCACCGCCAACCATTTTTCCTGGATGAAGGAGCCTGCTCCTGTCGTCGCGGCCATGGTTCGATGGCTGCAGGCCATCGAGACATCGAAATCCTGAGCGCTGCGTTTTTCGCTTCGATTCTCCCATCCTCAAACCGGAGTTCGCGTGAAACTTTTTGATCCCCTGGAATTGCGCGGTGTGCGCCTGCGCAATCGGATTGCGGTGTCGCCGATGTGCGAATACTCGGCTGTCGAAGGCGTCCCGCAAACCTGGCATCTGGTTCATCTGGGCAGTCGCGCCGTTGGCGGTGCCGGTCTGGTCATTGCCGAAGCGACTGCAGTGGAAGCGATCGGACGAATCTCTCCGGCCGACACCGGGATCTGGAACGATGCGCAAGCGATCGCGTGGTCATCGATCGTCGACTTCGTCGCCACGCAGGGTGCCGTGCCGGGCATCCAGCTTGCGCATGCCGGACGCAAGGCAAGCACCGAAATTCCATGGGTCGGCCATGGGCGTGTCGATCCCGCTGATGGCGGCTGGACGCCGGTTGCGCCTTCCGCGCTGGCGTACTCGCCCGACTACCCGACGCCCGATGCGCTCGATGATGAAGGAATCGCGGTCGTCATCGATGCGTTTCGCATGGCGGCTCGACGCGCGGTCGACTGTGGTTTTCGCGTGATCGAGGTTCACGCGGCGCATGGTTATCTGCTGCACCAGTTCCTTTCTCCGCTCAGCAATCACCGCACGGATGCATGGGGTGGGAGTTTCGGGAATCGCATTCGACTTGCGCGCGCCGTTGTCGCAGCGGTGCGCTCGGTCATTCCGGAAAACCTGCCTTTGCTCGTGCGCATTTCAGCGACGGACTGGGTCGATGGCGGTTGGGATCTCGAACAGAGCATCGCGCTTTCGGGCCTGCTGAAAGGCGACGGCGCCGATCTCATCGATGTCAGCAGCGGAGGACTCTCGCCCGATCAGAAAATCGCGCTCGGTCCAGGCTACCAGGTGCCGTTCGCCGCGCAGATCCGGCGTGAGGCAGGCATCGCGACCGGCGCGGTCGGATTGATCACCGAGCCGACCCAGGCCGAAGCGGTGATCGAACGCGGCGAGGCGGACCTGGTCTTGCTGGCGCGCGAACTGTTGCGTGATCCGTACTGGCCGCGCCGCGCGGCACGGGAGCTCGGAGCGGTCATCAACGTGCCGCAACAGTATGGCCGCGCCTGGTGAACAACCCGGGGTCGTGCTCGCGCTAAGCTCGCCATTCCAGCGATACCAGGAGAGACCGCATGACCGACTCGCCCCATGTGTTGATCGACGCGAAGCTGCATGACCTCGGCGACGGATTCGTCGTTCGTCGCATGCTGCCGTCGATGCAACGACGCACGGTCGGCCCGTTCGTCTTTTTCGATCACATCGGTCCGGTGGAATTGGCGCCGGGTCATGGCGTCGATGTGCGCCCGCATCCGCACATCGGCCTGTCGACCATGACCTACCTGTTCGACGGCGTCTTCACCCATCGCGACAGTCTCGGTGCGGTCCAGGATATCCGCCCCGGTGCCGTCAACTGGATGACGGCGGGGCGTGGCGTCGTCCACTCCGAGCGCACGCCGGAACCGGAGCGTTCGGAAGGACATCGCGTGCATGGCGTGCAGTTTTGGGTGGGCTTGCCGAAGGACGACGCCGAGATCGAGCCCGCGTTCACCCATCATCCGGTCGAGGACCTTCCCGAATGGACGGATGAGGCGGGCGATGCGCATTGCCGGCTCGTCGCCGGCGAGGCGTTCGGTCACTCGTCGCCTGTACCTGTCTACTCGCGACTGTTCTGCGTCGACCTCAACCTTCGTTCAGGCGCAAGTTTCCTCATCCCCGACGAACACCTCGAGCGCGCGATCCAGGTCGTTGGCGGCGAGGTCGAGGTCGATGGCCACGTATTGCCGATGCACGGAATGCTGGTGCTGAAAGGGGGTGTGCCGGTGCGGGTTCGCGCGAGCGGGCAGGCGAGGTTGATCCTGTTCGGCGGCGATCCGCTCGATGGCCCCCGATTCATCAAGTGGAACTTCGTCGCGGCGACGCGCGAGCGCATTGATCAGGCCAGCGAAGACTGGAGAGAAGGCCGTTTCGACAAGGTTCCGGGCGAGATCGAGTTCATTCCACTGCCCGAACACTGAGTGTTCCGGTTTCGCCAGGGTGCATCGCGTCGTATGCTGGCCGACAAGCTGACCGGACTATGGAGAACAACCATGAGCCATCCTGCAACCGAAAGTGTCCCTGCGACCCGCTACGCGACTTTCCGGGAGTTCTATCCGTTCTATCTCTCAGAGCATGCCAACCGCACCTGCCGTCGCCTGCATTTCATCGGCAGTTCGCTGGTCATCGGCGTCGTTGTCGCCGCGATCCTGCAGCGGGATGCGCGCTGGCTGTTGCTCGCGCCGCTGGCCGGCTACGGATTCGCATGGATCGGACATTTCGTGTTCGAGAAGAATCGTCCGGCATCGTTCAAGCAGCCGCTTTTCAGCTTCATCGGCGACTGGGCCATGTACTGGGACATCCTGCGCGGCCGGATCAAGCTCTGAGTCCGCGTCTCGTTCATGGCGCATTGCCGATGGCCGATGATGGCGAAGTGCGTCTCGATGTATGGCTCTGGGCAGCGCGCTTCTTCAAGACCCGCAGCCTGGCCAGGCAGGCTGTCGAGGGCGGAAAGATCGAAGTCAATGAGGCCGCCGCCAAGCCGGCACGCGCGATTCGCGCGGGTGATCGACTGCGCATCTCGCGCGGCATCGAGCGCTTTTCCGTGCTTGTCAAAGCGACCAGCGCGACACGTGGTCCGGCCGTCGTTGCGCAAACCCTGTACGAGGAATCAGCGGCAAGCCTTGCTGCGCGCGAGCACGAGCGCGAAATGCGACGTCTGACCGGAGCCGGCCTCGACCATCCGCCGCATCGTCCGGACAAGCACTCGCGCAAGCTGCTGCGCGGATTCAAGGAAGGCGGGCGCTAGTTTTTTCTACGCCGTGGCTTTCGATGAAAGCAACGAAGGATGGGTACAACGCACGATTGCCGTCTGCGCTCAGATGATCGCCATCAAAGAACAACGGACGGCCCTCGCGCAACGCATCGCAGCGGGTCGCGCCGCACAAAACCGGCAGGGGATCCCACACGCTGGCGCCCAATAGCCGGGCAAGTCGCACAAGGCTGTCGAGGACCGGTTGCCGGTATTCCTCGATCGCTGCACGCGACTCGGACAATCCCGACCGGCAGACCGGATTGCCGACATTGAAGGAGTCCGAGCAACGGAAGGCGGGTGAACGGAACAGAGGCTTGGGTGCCTCGAAGACGATACGTATCCGTTTTTCGACCAGTGGAGCGAGCATGCGCTCGAGTTCCGCCGACGCGGCCACCCTGCCTTGCTCGGCCAGCTCGGTCTGCATCGACCTCCAGCGAGCGGACGGGTCGAGTATCGCGTCCTGGTTGCTCAAGCGGTCAAGGCGCAGGGCAGCGAGAAAAAGAATGTCGCCTGGCTTAGCGCGTGACGTGATGTCGGCAACCTCAGCCTCGTTCTGACTCACGCATGCGCCGGCTTCCCTCGCTGGCTGGAGGCTGGCGAAGGTGCAACCAAGGTTGGGGTAAATCGTGACTTCCGTGCCGGTACGCAGCACGTACTCGGTCAACAGGGTCACATAGCCGATCGCATGCGAATCGCCGATCACGAACAGCTTCGATGTGTTGGTCGGTCGCTTGCTGCAGCCGCCGCGACCATAGATCCAGACTTGAAAGTTGCCGGAGCTTTCGTTTCGCGTCGTCAGGAAGCAATCAGGGACGTCTGCCAGGTTCGGTACCATGCGCGAGTACCAGTTATCCGCATTGCGCGTGACCGTGCTGAGCGAGAGATTCGACCTGGCCAGCGTGATCGCTGTCGACACCGCCCAGGCCGATACGACCGTGGCGAGGGCCATCGCGACAAGCGCCCCACGGGGCATCCGTCCAAGCCGCTGCGAGTAGCGAAACGGGCATTCGACGAATCGATACGACGCTTCGGCAAGCGCGAAGGTCACGCTGACCGCGACGATTTGCAGTGCAAGCGAATCCAGCCCACAGGTCCATCGCATGACGACGTAGACCGGCCAGTGCCACAGGTACAGCGAGTACGAGCGTTGGCCGACATGCACGGGCAGTCGGCTGCCGAGCAGTCGGGAAAGCGGCGCGGTGGTGCCTGATGCGTAGAGACAACCAAGCAAGCCAAGTGTCGCGATGACCGGAATGATCGCTCCAGGGAACGGGAACCCGTTGATATCGGATTTGAAGAGGCCCCATCCGAGCAGGCCGAGACAGGGCCATGCCGCGAAGTCGTACAATCGAGGCCACTTCCTCGCAGGCGATTCGCCTGCATTGCGCTGCATGCCCTGGTACAGGAGAACGCCGGCGCCGAGTTCCCAGAAGCGCGCTGTCACCAGATAGAAGCCGGCTGCGGCATCGGTCGAGGAACGATGCCATGCATCGAACAGGGACGCCGTCATCGCGATCACGATCAAGCCGGAGGATACGGTTCTCCAGCGTCCTCCGCGTGTCCACGCGAAAAAAAGCAGAGGGAAGAGCAGGTAGAACTGTTCCTCGACACCAAGCGACCAGGTGTGCGTGTAGGGATTGAATGCCGCGCTTGGCGAAAAATAACTTTCGCTGTGCAGCGCAAGGTAGACGTTGCTGAGCCCGAAGAAAGCGAACAGTCCGGTCAGGTCGTTCGATTCACTGAGCCATGCGCTCGGAATCACCAGCATCGACAAGGCACTGGTGGTGAGCAGGCAGACGACCAGGGCGGGTGCGATCCGCTGCAGGCGCCGGGCGTAGAACGAGCTCAGGAATCCAAGAAAGTTTCCGCCACGCCACTGGCTTACCGACCCGCTGACCACGAAGCCAGAAATCACGAAGAACACATCGACGCCGCTGAAGCCGCCAGGCAGCCAGCTTTCGCGCAGGTGATAGACCATCACGCCGAGGACTGCGATCGCGCGCAGCCCATCGATGTAGGGCAGGTAGGTACCGCTCCGCGCTGTGGGTCTTGTACTCAAGGTCATCGCTCTATCAATCGATTTGCTGAAACCCGATGCAGTCCCGGGCGAGACTCGCTCAGAGCATTTTCCTCAGTCGGTACAGTGCTTCCAGCGCATCGCGCGGACTCATCGAATCCGGATCGAGCGCGCGCATTGCCTCGACGATCGGCGAAGGTGCCGGTGGCGAAAACAGTCCAAGCTGCGGCGTTGATGCCTGCGCGGAACTTTCCACTGGCACTGGCTCGCGGGTCCCGGCCTCAAGCCCCGCGAGGGTCGATTTCGCATCGGCGATCACGGCTTTTGGAAGACCGGCCAATGCGGCGACCTGCAGGCCGAAACTCCGGTTGGCGGGGCCTTCCTTGACAGCGTGCATGAACACGAGCTGCTCGCCGTACTCGACGGCATCAAGATGCACATTGGCAATGTCCGCATGCTCGTTGGCCAGGCGCGTCAACTCGAAATAGTGCGTGGCGAACAGCGTGAACGCGCGGTTCTTCGTCGCCAGCCAGGTGGCGCAGGCCTGCGCCAACGAAAGGCCGTCATAGGTGCTCGTGCCGCGCCCGATTTCGTCCATGAGCACGAGACTCTGCTCGGTGGCATTGTGCAGGATGTTGGCGGTCTCGCTCATTTCCACCATGAAGGTCGACTGGCCACGCGAGAGATCGTCGCCCGCGCCGATGCGCGTGAAGATGCGGTCGATCGGGCCGATCGTCGCGCTCGCTGCAGGCACGAAGCTGCCGATATGCGCGAGCAGCACGATCAAGGCGTTCTGGCGCATGTAGGTCGACTTGCCGCCCATGTTCGGGCCCGTGACGATCAGCATGCGGCGCGAATCATTGAAGTCGAGGTCGTTCGGCTCGAAAGGTTCATCGCGGACTTGTTCGACCACCGGGTGACGTCCGCGCCGGACGTGGATGCCGATCGATTCGCTGAGCTGCGGGCGATTCCAGTCCAGTGCATGCGCACGATCGGCCAAGCTCGACAGCGTGTCGAGCTCGGCAACGGCATTGGCCGCCGATTTCAGGTCGGCGAGACGCTCGACGAGGAAATCGAGCAGGGCTTCATACAGGACGCGCTCGCGCATCAGCGATCGTTCGCGTGCGGACAACACCTTGTCTTCGAACGCCTTCAGCTCTTCGGTGATGTAGCGCTCGGCACCCTTGATGGTCTGCCGGCGCGTGTAGTGCGCCGGCGCCTTGTCGGACTGACCCTTGCTGATTTCGATGTAGTAGCCATGCACGCGGTTGTAGCCGACCTTGAGCGTTGCAATGCCGCTGCTCGCCTTCTCGCGCTCCTCGAAATCGAGCAGGAACTGGTCGGCATGCGTCGACAGCGCGCGCAGCTCGTCGAGTTCGGCATCGAAGCCGGCGCGGATCACGCCGCCATCGCGTTGCAGTGCCGGCGGTTGATCGACTGTCGCGGCCATCAGGTGTGCAGCCGTCCCGGCATGTTCGCCGAGACGATCAAGCAGGTCGGCGATCAGCGGGCTGTCGGCCGCACCAAGTCGTCCGCGCAATGCGGGTGTGCGGGCGAGGCCATCGCGCAAGGTGGAAAGATCGCGCGGCCGTGCGGAGCGCAACGCGACCCGGGCGAGGATGCGTTCGAGGTCGCCGATGCCGCGCAACTCATCGCGCAAACCCGCGTTGCACCCGCTTTCGATCAGGCTTTCGATTGCCTGGAAGCGGCGTTCGAGCACGCCACGATCGCGCAAGGGCCGGTTGACCCAGCGATGCAGGTTGCGCGCACCCATCGGTGTCACGGTCGCATCGAGGACGCCGAGCAGGCTGTACTCGCGACCTCCGGATGCATGCGTGTCGAGTTCGAGGTTGCGCCGCGTCGCGGCATCAAGGGTGATCGTTTCGCTGGTGTTTTCCACCGCGATCCCGCTCAGGTGAGGCAAGGCGGATTTCTGCGTCTCCTCGACATAACCCAGCAGGGCGCCCGCCGCTCCGATCGCAAGTGGGCAACCCTCGGCGCCATATCCGGAAAGATCGCGTGTGCCGAAAAACCGGCACAGCTCGCGCTCGCCGGTTCGTGCATCGAAATGCCACGGCGCGCGCTTGCGCAGGCCGGGCAGGGCAGTGACGAATTTCGGCCAGGCGCCGTCTTCCGCAATCAGCGATTCGACCGGTTGCAGGCGCGCCAGCTCGGCGGCGAGCGCTTCCGCAGTGCCGATTTCGCTGATCAGGAATCGCCCGGTGGTCAGGTCGATCCAGGCCAGGCCAAAGCCACTCTTGCCGGCCGCTATCGCCAGCAACAGGTTGTCGCGTCGCTCCTCGAGCAAGGCTTCGTCGGTCACGGTTCCGGGCGTGACGATGCGCACGACCCTGCGCTCGACAAGGCCCTTGGCCAGGGCCGGATCGCCGATCTGCTCGCAGATCGCTACCGACTCGCCGAGTTTGACCAGGCGGGCCAGATAGCCTTCAGCGGCGTGATACGGCACGCCCGCCATCGGAATCGGCGCGCCAGCGGAGGAGCCGCGCTGGGTCAGCGTGATATCGAGCAGCCGCGCCGCCTTGCGCGCATCGTCATAGAACAGTTCGTAGAAATCACCCATGCGAAAGAACATCA
>JAKQJM010000081.1 GCA_029561145.1 Pseudomonadota bacterium | reverse complement strand
GCGAGCTCCGGACCGCCGAGCACCGTGCTTACGCGCTCCGCCGGGAAAACCTCGGCGAGCAATTCACGCAGCAACGCCGAGGTGCGCGGCGTGTGCTCGGAGGGCTTCAGCATCACGTGGTTGCCGGCGGCGATCGCCGAGACCAGCGGGATCAGGGCCAGGTTGACCGGATAATTCCACGGCGAAATGATGCCGACCACGCCGAGCGCGCGGTACTGGACTTCGGTGCGCGCGGGCCAGAACAGCCAGTCGGCAAGGCGATGGCGCGAGCGCGACCAGCGCGCCAGGTGCCTGCGCTGGTGGTCGATCTCGTGCAGCACGGTCATGCCATCGGTGAGCAGGCTTTCATGCTTCGAGCGTCGGCCGAAATCCGCGCTCATCGCGTCGGCGAGTTCGTCGAAGCGACGTTTCAGCACTTCGCGCAGCGTGCCGAGATCACGCAGGCGCTGGGCCGGAGTCGGTTCGTTCTCGCGCCACGCCGCGCGTTGGCGATCAAGCAGCGCACTCAGGTCGTCGGTTTCGGGATTGTTCATTCGATCAGTTTAGGGCAACTCGATCGGCGCTGCGCCGGTCGGCTTTTCCGCAAGTCCGAGCGATCCCCGCCTGGATGCCTGGCGTGGACGGCGGTCACGCAGGAGTCGGTGAGGACATGCTAGTTTCCTGCATCCCCGACGGATTGATCGCATGAGCATTCGCAGCTACAACGGCAAATCACCGACGCTAGGACTGAACGCCTACGTCGACCCCGACGCGGTCGTGGTCGGCGACGTCGAGCTCGAGGAAGATGCTTCGATCTGGCCTTGTGCCGTGGTCCGCGGCGACGTGCATCGCATCCGCATCGGCGCGCGCAGCAACATCCAGGACGGTGCGGTGCTGCACGTGACGCATGACGGCCAGTACACGATGGGCGGTTTCCCGCTGCTGATCGGCGCTGACGTCACGATCGGTCATGGTGCGGTGATCCATGCCTGCTCGATCCAGGATGCCTGCCTGATCGGCATGAATGCGACGGTCCTCGATGGGGCCCTGGTCAAGAAGCACAGCATGGTCGGAGCAGGCGCGATGGTCAGCCCGGGCAAGGTGGTCGGCGAAGGCGAGCTCTGGCTCGGCAACCCGGCGCGCTTCGTGCGCACGCTCAGCGACACGGAAATCGAAAAGCTCTATTACTCGGCCAGGCACTACGTCAAATTGAAGAACCACTATCTGACCGGCAACGACGGGTGACTCTGCTGCACGCGCGCGTCGCCCGGCCTGCGCGGCGAATTGAAGTCGTCTCGCCGCTTGCAGCGGTGCTGTTCAGTGGATTGTGCTGGCTCGTGTTCACGGTCCTGCATGGTGACCGCAGCGCAGGGACCCTGCCCGAACTGACCCGGCAATTTCTCGTTGCCCAGCGCTGGTGGCTGGCTGCCGCGGTGCTCGGGATCGGCCTGAGCGTGTTCGCCGGCATGCACGGCGCAGACTCGGGCTGGACGCGCGTTGCGCGCATCTACGCAGTCATCCTTGCCGCGCTCAGTGTGTTCAGTATCGGCTGGGGCATCATCGCGATCTACGTTTTCATCCTGCCGCCCGGCGCACTCTAGCTCGACTTCACCGCGAGCAACGGCCGAGGCTCAGGATGGCGCGGTCTGGCGTTCCAGCCTTTCGAGAAAGGCCATCGCCTCGCCCGCGTTCGTTCCGCACATGACCGGTTCGGGCCGCAACAAGCGGCATACCGCAGGGCGCTCGGCCCGGCCGAAAATCGCACAGGCATTGCTGTGCGTGAGCTGGATGCAGCGCACGCCAGCCGGCTTAACGGTTGGGCTGATTAAAGTAAACCTGAACAGAGCTCCCTCCCATTGCCCTTGGTAGATCTCGTAAGGGGTAGTGCGACCGGAGGGAACGCCCGGGGAACTCTTCCTGTGGTTCTTCATCAAAGATGTAGTGTAAAGTTAACTGTAAAGCCGAGGGGACTCCATGCCAGACAAACGCCCGCCTGTATTTTTCACCATTGCCGCCATAAAGCACGAACCTATGGCCGCCTTGGCGGCTTACATGCCTGCCATCCAAGATGATCTACGTAAGCGGGGGTACGCAGGCCCCTTTGTCACATCAACAATCTCAATAGAACCCATCGGCGACGATGCAATTGCTTCGCCGACTCCATCGCCGCCCGCACAAAAGACCTTCACGTTGTTTTCGCAGGATCGCACTTCGGCGTTTACATTTAACGATCAAGGAATCTTCGCCCACCACACTACTAAGTATGCGGCCCGGAAAGTTTTGTTTGAGCAGTTTCGAATGGGGCTAGAACTATTCCATAGACATGTGGAACTGCAAACAGTGCTCCGCGTCGGCGTGCGCATGCTCGATCTAATTCGCCCGGCGGATAGTAGTCATGTGATGAGCGACTATGTGCATTCGAGCCTATTGGGCTTTCAAAGTATCGACTGTGCAAAGGCGTGGACCCCCGGGATGTCAACTATGGATTTCCGTTTCGTCGATGGTGACGCTGAAGTGATCGCGAAGTTCGACTGTCTCCCAGATGGGTTTGGCATCCAGTCCGATTTGTTCGCGACATTGAAAGGCCATGCCCTGCCGACGCACGTAACAGGCCACCCTGGTTTGATGCATGGCATTCTTGATATCGACGCTGCGACACGATCGCTGCCGTCAGACGTCTCTAGGCCGTTCGATATTGAGACAATTATGGTGGAGCTCGGTACTCATAAGGATAGAATTAGCAAACTTTTCCGCGCAGCGGTGACGCCGCTGGCGCTGTCAGAATGGGGTTTGGTATGAGCACTTCACCCAGGATCCGGTACGAGGGTAATTGGCCGACGGCACGGACAGGAATCACCAAGTATGTGAGCAGCGCATTCTTGGTCGCTTTCACTTTCGCCCATTCCAACGGTTCGTCTCTGCAGCCCTATGACCGAGCGAGGGAACCAGTACCAATGCGGCTGTCGATGCTGCCCGTAGCAGAGACTAAAGGGAACGTGAGTCAGCCAAACGCTACGCAAGTAGCCAAATGGCTTCAGGAGCTGGAGTCCCAGCTTGGCGTTACGCGATCAGGTTTGGCAGCACTGCTCGGGGTCAGCCGCCAAACGCTCTACCACTGGTCAAACGGTAGTGAATTGCGTGAGCAGAATGCATCGCGCTTGCAAACTCTGCGCAGCGCTGCTCATCTTCTCCAGGCCAATACACCAGGGTCGAGCCTGCCAGCCTTGTGGCAGTATCAAGTACTGCCCTCGTTGGGGGTTTCATTCGCGCAAGGATTGCGCGAAGGGCGAGATCCCATGGCCATCGCCGAACACCTTACCGCTCTTTGGCGTAGTGATGCCGCCGAAGCTGCGGATATGGAAGCGATATTCTCTCGAGGAGTTTGAACTTTGCCTCGACTCTGGCGCCAAGGCGACGTGCTCCCAATGGCGGCAGCACTGGAGATCGATTCTGAATCGGACGGCACTTCTCGATGGCTCGTCTGCTCGCATTCCTGTGATCTGCAGGAGATGCAAGGCCAACTCTTAGCGATTGTCAGAGGCTACAAGGCCGAGCCTAACGGCAGCATGGTTGGCGGGAAATCGGTCCGCTACCTTCAACTAGAGTCTGTATCCGGTGACTTTATCCAATTCGACGTTGAAACATTACGTTTCGTCGATGTCGAAATTTTGGACCGGCATCGGCCGTGGCAGGAGGAGGCCCATCCCAGCGCTGTGCCGATGGTGCTCGCTCGCTGGCTCGCGCAAAAGTTCGATCGCCTCGAACTCCCCGACGAAATCGTTATCGCACTCCGCAGTTCGGGGGTTGAAGAGGCGCTTCTAAAGGCGTTGAAAGGCGCGGTCCATGAAATATTGGACGTCCGCGTATTCGTTTATGAGCCGGAGCAGCCGCCTTCGATCACCTTCCTATTGATCTACGACGCAGGTTGCGCTGGGGCACAGATGGCGGCGCAACGTGTCGCTGATGCCATCCTCGCGCGAGCCCTTCTGCGAGCAAAAGACCTTGAAGGGAAACTGGTGATCTCTGGGGCAAACGCCGTGTCGGATACAGCACTTACGTACGCGCAATGGAGAAAAACGCGCCCCTTTCGTGCCGAATATCTCTCTTTGCGAGATCATCCACCGACTCACGTTCCTCCACGCTGACCAGCTCGGGCTTTGTATCAGCATCACGCACCAATGCACGTAACTCATGAAACTTGATGAACGCCTGTCAGTACTGAGGTTGGGGCAGGTCAGCACTACATGACCGTATTACTAGCTTCCTAGTACTGAGTAAACACCATAGACAACTACTGGGTTGTTTGGCACCTCTCCGGGCCCGAGAAATTGAAATGCCTTGGACATTTTTGAGTTGGAAGCAACCAAGTGTTCATTCGCTGCTCTGACTTCCGGAACGTCGAGGAACACCATGAATTTGAGCGCGGCTTGATCTATGCCGGATGCCTTCGACTTCCCTTGGAGTAAAGAGTCGATGTCCTTCAATATCCCTCCCTTCTGCGCTGCTCCGTACTTAGTGCCCCCATTGATCGGGACGTTGCATTTCACTTCTGCAACAAAAGGAACGGGTGAGGTGCAGTGGATGTCGTAGCCGTTGCTGCTTGGCTTGGAGCGCAAGACAGTTTCGCGAATCTTCGATATGGAGACGGCGTCCATGGCAAATGTCTCGCAAGCCCAGTCCAAGAATCCTAGCGTTAGCCGCATTGTCACAGCGTTATTGATGTCCGAGAGTGCGGACTTTAGGCCGAGCATCGCCTTCAAATCTAGCCTGGCGTAGTAGTCGCTCTCGGGAAGATCGAAGGCGTGCTGCAGGAATGCATTTATTCGTCGTCGAAGCTCGTCGTCCTTTCGGTAGCCAGTGTTCATCTGATGGGATCGAGCTCCTGTTCTTGGACGCGTGCGTAAGCAATTCTGCATAGACGATCAACTAGCCAAACACTATGCCGATGCCGCGTACTTTGTAGTAGCAGCGTCGACCGATTCGAATTACCGCAGATTCCTCAGCAGTTTCGTCACGAATAGTTGCCAGCCATTGCACTCGCATAGAGATCGTTGGCGTTCTTCGCCGCGACTATTGCTGACCGGACATCCTTCCGGGTCATATCCAGTCTGCGCAGCGTGCCGCCAACTTCCGCGACTGATTCGATCCGGCGATATAGTCCGTTATGTCTTTCCGCGTACTCTGCCAAGCCAAGGAGCTTGGGCAACGCGTCGGCCAAATGCAGGCCATGCGGGTCGACGATATCCACGACAACCTTGCCATCCTGCTCAGCGTAAAACACAAAATCTGGCCGCATGATCCTCGTGTCGTCACCATCCCGATAGGCGATACCGAGGGAATCCTGGCTGGCGCGATCGGGATTGCGATACCAGAACTGGAAGCCTTCGCGTGCGGATTCCGTTTCGAGAACCTTTCGCTCCCAGCCCATCAATTCGGCCGGGTATAAACCCTTGGCGTCGCAAAGCAGATGCTTCGGGTACGTCGGAATACGGGATTCAGTACCGTCGGTCTCTCGAACCGCCGTCGGCTCAAATCGCGAGACCGGCCGTGCAAGATCCACGTCCTGCGGCTTGGTGCTCAGCGCGATGATCTGTCGATAGGCATCCTGCCGGTCGTGGGGTAGTTGCTTGATCTGGTCTTTATATTCATCCATCCACGCATCGGCCAGCTTTTCCGCCTCGGCATCGAACACGATTTGCAGGTTCTCTATCAGATGCAGGGCAGCTACGTCTTCGCGTGCCTCAATCAACGCATCGTCGAAATCATCTTCATCTCTGCGTTTGGCGCGTTCGATAGTGTAGGTTCGCGCGATATCCGGACTGATCATGCGTGCGCTGCGCCTAAAGGCATCGCCGACAACAGCCTCGTCCGCCGCGGTCTCAAATGGATCATCGCGGATCTCATTCTTGCGCAGGTCGGCGATGATGGTGCGGCCCTCGACGGTCAGCACTGATGCGCGTTTGTCCGCGAACAGTTTTGCGGGATCCGCAACAATGGCATCCAGCACCGCGTGCATCGCGGCGTGAGCTTTGCTGCCTGCACCCGGCAGCAGTCCATCGGAAGCCAACTCGTGCGCCAGGCCGGTCAGACGTACCGGAGGTTTCGCGCCCCGCTGCGGGCGCGTCTGTGAGGGCAGCGAGGTGAACTTCGCCCAAACCGACTCCGCCACATCCACGTTCGGCTTCATTTCCGCCGGATTGACGAGGACCCGACCCGTTTGCGGAATGTCGCCGCCGCCTTCCCGCAACGAGGTGACCACCTTCTCGACCGTTTCCCTGTCGAAGTACGGCAACAAACAGTCCACCGAATTTAGACGATCATTGCCGGGGATGCGCCGCGCCAATGGCGTGCGCACCATGCGGCCCAGCAATTGCGCAATATGCGTGGGATCGCTGGCTGGGCGGAACGACACCATCACCTCGGCACGCGGACAGTCCCAGCCGGTGCTAATCGCATCCTTGGCGATCAAGACGCGGATGTGAGTGTCGTCTTGCACACGTTCAGGCGCGACATGCGGCACCTGGTAGGGGCCAAAGCTTTGTGTCTTGTGCTCGCCAAGTACATGAGCGATGCAGGTTTCCGGCAAGTCAGGCCACTGCTGAAGGATCGTGTCCAGCCACTCACCGACCAGTTTCGGACTCGGCTTGTTCGGCACCTGCAACACCATCAGCGGCGTCACGGCTTCGCCACCCCCCTGCTGTGTGGCGTAGGCACTCCATTCCTCACTGGACTCGCGCAACTTGTCAGTTGCACGACGCACCAGCACAGTGTCGAACCGCCCGGCCTCATCGGGAATATCCAGCGCGATGATGTCTTTCAGCAGACCGGACTCCTGCACTCGGCTGGCGTCCACGGTCACGGCCGGCAGGAGGCTACGGCTTTGCGCGCCTTGCATCGCGGTGTTGAAGCGCTCCACCGTGGCGGAAATGCCCCACACCACGGGAATGCCAGGCACACCTTGCGCGCCGTTGATGAGGCGCTGCACGATGGTGGATCGTTCACCGTTCTCGCGGCCCATACCCCGATGCGCTTCGTCCAGCACCAGATAGAGAGTCAAGGCCGGGTCTTCGATGGTGCTGCGGATGGTGTCCCATATGGTGAAGGCCTGCGCATCGGGACGGGCCAGTAGATCGTTTTCACCATCGAAGCCGCGCACCAGCAGGCTTTTTTTGCCCAGCTTCTGCGTGTTAAGGAAATAGATCTTTCCGGCTTCAAACTTCGGCCGGCTGAATGGATGCTCCACCACCTTCAGGTCGGTGTGTCGCAAGCGGTCCGATGCTTCCATCAGACGAAAGCGGGTCTGCTCATTGAGCGAAGGATCATCACTGAACCAGATCACCACGGCGCCAGGATCGCGGTCAAACTCGAAACCGTCGTCGCCGTGGAACAGCGCCTCGAAGACTGCGGCCGCCATCACCGTCTTGCCGGCACCGGTGGCGGCAGTCAGCGAGAAGGCGGTTTTGCGGTTGCGCCTTCCATGCCAGTCCTCGTGCGCATCGCGAAGATTTGCCAACACGTCGCGGACGGCTTCGTCCTGATAGTCCTTGAGCGTGAACTTCATGCCTCATCTCCATTGGCGAAGCCGAAGTTGGTCAGGTACGACTCGTACAACCGCACCGTTTCCACACCATCGGGCAGGCGCCGCGCCAGCGTCTGGAAGCGGCGCTCATCGTCGGTAACGATGTAAGCGATGCGCGGATCAGCCGTCTTTCGCACGGCCTTGAGGAATTCCGAGGCGCAATCCAAGTCGACCAACAGGCCATAGGTATCAACCACGGCCCAGCCCTTTGCCGGCAGTTTGTCGATGCGGCGACCGCGACTGCCCGCGCGCAGCCAAAGCAACGGCGCGATGTGCGCAAACGCGGTCTGATAGGTCACCGCCAATGGCGATTCGTATGTCAGGGTGAAGAACTCTGCATTCTCCGTGAAGCCATCGGCCATCGGAAACTCGTCGGTGAACTTGTATTCACCCTTGATGGGTTCACCGTCTGATGTTTTGCCGGTGATCGCAGCCTGCACGCGCGGCTTGGTGATGTAGTCACAGATACCCAGAGCTTCCCACTCGGTATCACCGGCGCGTAACCCTTGCTCACGCAACGCCTTCTGCTCGTCTGCACCAACTTCGTTGTTGGTGACGCTGATGCACTGGCGGAGACCGCCGTCCTGCTTGTTGAGGCGCATCACAGCATGGGCGGTGGTGCCGGAACCTGAGAAGAAATCGAGAACGACGGCTTCCGGATTTTTCCCGAGAAAGAATCTAAGTGAATCCTCGATGGCAAACGGAGATTTTGGATATGGAAATCGGCGCGCTGGCAACAATGCTTTCAGAATTCCAGCGCCGTATTCACTCGCGCTGTGAGACACCATGCTCCAAATCGTGACAGGGCTCCGAGTTCCTGTTGAATCTGCGAACTTCAGCTCCAACGCGCCCTCGGGATCCTTGCCAACGACAACAACCTCGCCGGTCTCCAACATCCGTCTGATCCCGCGCTGCAAGTAGTAGGCAGGTCTAAGGGCGGTGTCCGGATCACGCCGGCCAAACTTGACATGCCCCATCCCGATGTATTCGCGCAGCGAGTCGGGACTGAGCCGCCACATCAGCTCTTGACCATTTCGATCCACTGGCCATAAGGCGACCGTTCCTGACGGAGGCCTGATGGTCTCTCGTTTTACTTTCAAGTCTGGCGGTTCACCTGCCGAATGAAACAAGCCCGATTTGGCATCAAGGAAAATGGGGAAGAACATGCTCGGAATCCGATCACGACGACTACCTTCTCCATTTCGCATAAGTCCAGCCCAACGAACCTCACGGTTAGCATCTGCATCATCGCGAAGCATGTCCGTTCGCCAGGGAGTCACTTCGGCTGATCCGAAACACAGGAAAAACAGATATTCGTCCACGCGGCTAAATCTACCTGCTCGCGACGAACCTTTCGGATTAATAACGCTGCTGACCATCTGGATGGACGCTTCCGGAAACAACTGCTCCAGCAATAGCCCAAGCCGCAAATATTCCTTCTCATCGATGGTGACGATCAACACCGAATTCACGGGATTCAACAACTCCTTGGCGACCTTCAGGCGGCGCTCCATCATCGCCAGCCACTTGCTGTGCCGGTAAAGGTCGTCGCCTTCGACGTAGTCGTTGTTGTACTTCCAGTCCTTGGCGCCGGTGTTGTACGGCGGATCGATGTAGATGGCGTCGATCTTGCCGCGGTGCGTCCAGGTCAGCGCCTTCAAAACGTGGTAGTTCTCGCCGTTGATGACGGTATGGCAGGGCTTGTCGCCGCCGCGCGACACATGACCCGTGCTCTTCAGCCCCGGATAGATTGTGTCGCGGAATTCCGCGACCACCACCAGATCATCAAGCCTGGCAGTTGTCGGCGCGCGCGGCTCGGGCGCGCCGACGGGCACCAGCTCGGCATGCTTCGCCTTGCCGACCTTCGCAATGGACTTGACCATCCAGAGCGCTGGGTCGCCTTTTTCTGTCGAACCGCGTTCCGGCAGGATGCGCACCTTGTCGCCCCTGCGCACCGACCGTTGCGGTAGTTCCACTGCTTCCGGCCGGTGCCGCTCGAAGTTCAATCCGAACGGCAGCCGCGCGGAGAGCACTTGGAATTCGCGTTCCAGATCTGCGCCCATCTGTGGGTCTTTGGTTTTGGCTTGCGCAATCAGGTCAGTCAGGCGGGACACAAAGTTTCCTTGCTATTCGTTGAAAGCCGCAGCGGGCTGCGCCGCACCAACACGCCGGTGTTGGTGCTTTCCCTGGCTCGCATAAGAACCTAGTTCTCGGATGGCTATTGCGCCAGGACGGTTGTTCGAATGATGGCTCTGCAAGTCTACAGCCTGGCTGGGCGCCGCCCAATCAGTCTTGGCGCAATCCGCAGCCGGAAGCACCTATCGAGTCAAGTCAATTAACTCCTATGCATGATTGGCTTGCCTATCGGTCTGGTTGATCATTCTCGTTAGGGTGGGGACCCACGCGTGCAGAGACGGATCGGTCGTTCAACCGTGGTCAAGTGAAGCACCACACGCTGGCATCAAGGGATCAATCCGGGTGGGACGGCTGAGCTTGCGCCTTATGGTGATGGAGCAGTCAACTCCTCAAGTTCTGCCAGCCATCGCAGAGCGTGAGTACGACTAGAACCACACATGCTCATTTCCGGCTGAAGCGAGCGACATACCTCGGGCCTGGCTGGATCGCCGAAAAGTGAGCAACGCGCATTAGCATCAAGATTGACGCACCTCACCCCTGCCGGTTTGCCATTGGGCATGCCCGGCATAGGCGTGGATATTGATGGAGCAATGCAGCAAGCGCCGCACCCAACGCGACATTTCATGTCGTTACCTTGAGGGAATTCAGTATGACTTGGCTTCGGAGCAGCCAACGGTTTTATTTCGCGGCGAGCCTTTAACTTCTACATCTCATTATCGATCGTGTCAGCCTGCCGGTTGGACACAGATCTCGACGACTCTAGAGGTCGAATTCTAGCCAGTGTAGATTGGACAGGCGCCGACTTCCTCGGGGTGTCTCGTAGCCCAATCTCTCTAGTCGCTCGGCGAGTCGTGCAAGTGGAAGCGTCCCTGCTGGGTCGTGCTCGGAAATGATTGGCGCCATACGGCGCGCATAGTCATCTGCTGCACGTTGGGCGGCGGCCACTGCTTGCCGTTCGGCATGCCCGGAATCGGCGAGGAAATCGAGGGCGCGATGCAGCAGGCGCCGCAGCCGCTGCGGCAATCGATCGAGGCGTCAGTCCTCGGCATTGCCGGGCAGATAGGCGCGCAGTTCGGCATAGATCGCGTCGGTCTCGGGGCGCTGGCCGTGCCAGATCTCGAACGCTTCGGCGGCCTGCTCGACGAGCATGCCGAGTCCGTCAAGGGCGTGTTCGGCTCCGATACTGCGCGCCCAGGCGAGAAATCCGAACGAGGCCGTGCTGTAGGAAAGGTCGTAGCAGATCGCGCGTGCGGCGAGCAGGGAGGAAGGCAGGTTCAGCGGAGCATTGCTGTGCCCGGCCGATGTCGCATTGATCACGAGATCGAAGCCGCCCCAGTTGCCGAGATCGTTCCAGTAACGCGTGTGCACGCGCTCGGGCTGGCCGATCGCATCGGCCAGGGTGTCGGCATGTTCGGGCGTACGGTTGGCGATGGTCAGATCGGAAATGCCCGCGTCGAGCAGGGCGAAGGCGACCGCGCGCGCGGCGCCACCGGCGCCGAGCAGCAGGGTGCGACGACCGCGCACGTAAAGATGATGCCGCCCGCTGATGTCGCGGATCAGGCCGGTGCCATCGGTGCTGTCGCCGTGCCAGCCCTCGCCGCGACGCACCAGGGTGTTGACGCTGTCGGCGCGACGCGCGCGCTCGCTGATCGAAAGGCAGAGCCGCGCCGCGTTTTGCTTGAGCGGCAGCGTGACATTCGCGCCGCGGCCGCCGCGATCGGCGAAGTCGGCGAGCGCGCCGACGAATTCCTCGGCGGTGGCTTCGATCGGTCGATAGTCGAGAGGAATCGAAAGTTGCCGGGCGAACGTCGCGTGGATGCGTGGCGACAGCGAATGCGCGACCGGATGCCCGAACACCGCGTACATGCCCGGGCCTCCTTGCGCTGCGGTCAGCGTGGCGGTTTCCTCTTCGATCATTTGCATGCGCTTGCTCCGAGGGTTGCCGACCGGTCCGCGACTTGCCGGTACGGCCGTGGGGTCAGGTCAGTCTGCGCGCAACCAGCGCGCGGCATCAATTGCGTAGTAACTCAGGATCGCATCGGCACCGGCGCGTTTCATTGCGGTGAGTGACTCCAGCACGACGGCGCGCTCGTCGAGCCAGCCGTTCTGCGCGGCTGCCTTCAGCATCGCGTATTCGCCACTGACCTGGTAGACAAAGGTCGGCACGCCGAAATGGTCCTTCACCCTGTGCACGATATCGAGATACGGCAGGCCGGGCTTGACCATGACCATGTCGGCACCCTCGCTGATGTCGAGTTCGACTTCGCGCAAGGCCTCATCGCTGTTGCCGACATCCATCTGGTAGGTGTGCTTGTCGCCCTTGCCAAGGTTGCCCGAGGAACCCACCGCGTCGCGGAATGGACCGTAGAACGCCGATGCGTATTTCGCCGAATAGGCGAGGATGCGCGTATTCACGTGGCCGGCGGCCTCGAGCGCCGCGCGGATCGCGCCGATGCGGCCGTCCATCATGTCCGACGGAGCGACGATGTCGAAGCCGGCGTCGGCCTGGGCCAGGGCCATGCGGATCAGGGCTTCGATCGTCACGTCGTTGAGCACGTAGCCCGAGTCGTCGATGAGACCGTCCTGGCCGTGTGTCGTATATGGATCGAGGGCGACATCGCCGATCAGGCCGAGTTGCGGATGGCGTGCCTTCAAGGCGCGTGCCGCGCGCTGGAACAGGCCCTGCGGATTCCACGCCTCACGCGCATCCTCGCTCTTGAGCGAAGCCGCGACCGACGGGAACAGGGCAAGCGCCGGAATGCCCAGGGCCACGCATTCATCCGCAAGAACGAGCAGGCGGTCGATTGTCAGGCGTTCGACACCGGGCATCGAGGCGACCGCTTCGCTGCGGTTCTCACCATCGATGACGAAGGCGACCATGATCAGATCGGTACTTTCGAGGCGGGTTTCGCGCATCAAGGCGCGTGAAAACGCATCACGGCGCATGCGCCGCAGTCGGGTGTGCGGGTAGCTCATGGGGTACTCACGATCGGCATGTTCACAGTGTAATGAATGCGGCCGCCGTGCCGAAGTTGTTTTTCCCCGAGCTACCGCGTCCGATCGACGCGGCGTTCATCTTTTGCGCCCGTCCAGGCCGGGGCGTACCTTGCAAAGCGAAACGCGTGCTGGTCTGATGGCGCGGCGCCGACCGGGGATGGCAACGGCGAGGATTGTCGCGGGCGGGCTCGCGCCGGGATCCCGGTGCGCTCTCGCAGCGTGTCGTTTTGCCGATCATTTCGAGGCTGCCCTTGAGCGGAATCCTGCTAGTCGAACGTTCGACCACCCTGAGCCACCTGCTGCGGCGGACGCTCGCCGCGGCGGGGCTGCCGGTGCGCGCGGAAGTCGGCGGGTATCTCGAGGCTTGCGAGCATCTGCGCAGGATCGGCAATCCCGCCTCGAAGGAATCGCCCTATTCGCTCGCGATCATCGGTGCACCCGCGCGCGCGACGCGCGAATTCCGCGCCCTGCTCGACTACACGCGCGACGCGCCGGACGCACCCGCCACGCTGCTGATGGCGCACGAGGAAACTGCCGAGATACGCGCGTGGAACGCGGCCACGATGCGCGGTCATTTCCTGCTCTGGTCACAATTCGGGCGCATTCCGACCAGCGTTGCAGAGCTCGCTCCCGACGAAATGGACAACGAGGCCGCGTCGATCGACAACGTCGATCGCGTGCGCATCCTTTTCGTCGACGATTCAAGGAGCGTCTGCCAGGCGTACAGCGACCTGCTCGGACGCAACGGCTTCGCGGTCGACATTGCCGCGTCGATCGAGGAAGCCGACCAGCTCGCCGAGGCGAACGCCTATGACCTGGTCATCGTCGATTACTTCCTGCCCGATGGCAGCGGTGACGAACTCTGCCGTCGCCTGTGCGAACGCGAGAATGCGCCGATCGTTGCCGTCATCACCGGCAGCTACCGTGAAGACATCATCCGCCGCTGCCTTCAGGCCGGCGCCAGCGAATGCATGTTCAAGAACGAGGCGAGGGAACTGTTCCTCACGCGCGTGCGCACGCTCGCGCGAACGATTGAAATGCGCAAATCCGCCGAGATCGGGCGCGAACAGCTCGATGGCATCCTCGGATCGGTCGGCGATGGCGTTTTCGGTGTCGATGGCGAAGGCCGCATCAGCTTCGTCAATCCGACCGGCCTGCGCCTGCTCGGGTACGGCGATGACAACGACCTGATCGGCCTGCTCGCCCAGGCCGCCGTGCATCCGCAGGAATCTCCGCGCAGTTCGCCGCTGAGCCGTGCCTACAGCGATGGCGTCCCGGTCCATCATGTCGAGACCATGTTCCGCCGCCGCGACGGCAGCGGCGTGCCGGTCGAATACACCGTCCTGCCGCTGGCGGCGCATCGTCATGTGCAGGGCGCGGTCGTGGTTTTCCGCGACATCGCCGAACGGCGCACCGCGGAGCGCCTGCGCTGGGAACTCAGCCACGATCCGCTGACCGGCCTGCCGAACACGCGGCACCTGCGCCAGCGCCTGATCAGCGAACTCACGCGCCTGCGCGATCGCGGCGGCTACTCCGCGCTGATCCACATCGAGCTCGATCGCGACGACGACCACACGCCGCCGCGCGGCGATGAGCTGCTGCGCACGGTGGCGCACGCGCTGGCCCATCGGTTGCGCGAGGGCGACGTCCTCGCCCGTGGCGAAGGCGACAGTTTCCTGCTGCTGCTCGGCCAGGTGCAGGTCGACAACATCGAAACGCTCGCTGCAAGTTTCCGCCAGTTGCTGGCCGAGCGCGAGTACAGCGTCGGCAATGTCCAGCACCGCATCCGCGCGCGCGTGGGCGCCGAGCTTCTGACGACGCGCACCGTGACGGCCGACGAGGCGCTCGAAAGCGCGCGCGCGGCGACCCGGGTCGGTCCGTCCAGGGATGCCGACGCGCAGGCCGCGTTGCCCGCCGCGCTTGCCGAAGCGCCGGCCGTGATCAGTGCGCCGAGCGAGCGTCTGCGCCTGGCTCTCGAACAGGCGCGCTTCGTCATCCTCGTGCAACCGGTCGTTGCAACCTCGAACCTGCCCAAACCGGGCGAGCCGATCGATGAGCAGGTCGGTTGGCAATTCGATGCGCTTGAAGAGGATCCGCTGTTCGCCGTGCAACTGCGCATGGTCGGCAAGGATGGCCAGTTGATCCTGCCGCGCGCGTTCATCCCGCTCGCCGAACGGGTCGGCATGGTCCAGCGCATCGATCTCTGGGTGGTCAACGGGCTGCTCCTGCATCTGGCCAAGACCGGCGCCCGACAGGCACCGGTCGGCCTGATCGCACGATTGTCGCCGGCCACCGTGGCTGACCCCGATTCGCTCGAGACGATCGAGAAGGCGATCGTTGCCAACGGCGTGCCGGCCGAGCGCCTGCTGTTCGAGATCAGCGACAGCCCCGAGCTGGCCAACCTGCCGGCAGCCCTGCACTTCATCGCGCGCCTGCGTGCAATGGGCTGCCGGTTCATTCTCAATGGCTCCGATGCGGAAGCCGGCCTGCTGCCCTTCCTGCATGCCCAGCACCGACCGGGCGATCTTGTCCGCGTCGATCGCAGCGTCGTGCAGAACATCGCCAGCGAGCAGCGCGATCTCGACCGCGTCGGCTCGATCACGCGGCTGGCGCGCAGCCTGCAGATGCGTGTGATTGCCGGCGAGGTCGACGACGACGCAACCTTGCAGGCGCTGCGCGAGGCCGGTGTCGACTACATGCAGGGCAAACGTCTCGCTGAAGCGCGCTTGATCAAGCGCGTCGATTTCACCTTGCTGATGGCGCACGGCTGATCGAGTGGCGCCCGCCGATCCGGCCAGGATCGGTTGCTGCTACAAGTGCCCGGATCAGACGCGCAGCGGTACCTGCTCGTACAGGCGATCGCGCTGTCCGCCGATCACGCGCACGGCATACTGGTAGCCGGTCTCGACCGCGCGCTCGTAGGCTTTCCAGTCGAGCAGGCCGATGTCGCGCACCGGCGGTTCGAGCAGCAAGCTGGCGAGATGGCGGCGTTCGGCGCTGGCCAACTCGGCATTGACCATGCCCGAACGGATCAGGATGTCGAAGATGCCGGGTCGATTGCCGCGGCGGAAATCGAGCACGAGTTTCCACCACGGCGGCGTGGCGTATTCCTCCAGCGAGGTCCGCAGCGCATCGTCCGCACCGATGTCGACTGCAGCGATCGCGCCGGGCTGATACGCGCGCATCACGTCGGTCGGCAGGTTGTTCATCACGGCCCCGTCGACGTAGACCTCGCCGCGATGGCAGACCGGAGGCAGCACGCCGGGGATCGCGCAGGACGCGCGCAACCAGAGCCACAGCGGGCCGTCGCGGTGCGTGTCGAGCTGGCCGGTGCTGAGATTCGACGAACAGCAGAAATACGGCAACGGCAGGTCGGTGATGTCGCGCGAATCGAACTGCTCGCGCAGCAGGTGCGAGACGCGACGACCGCGGGTCAGCGCGACCAGGGGCAGGGTGTAATCGCCAAGTGGCCGGCTCGTGACGAAGCTGTGCCGGTAGTTGTCGAACATCTCCTGGTCGGACCATTCGAGCGCGACCCCGGCGCCGATGATCGCGCCGATGCTGGTGCCGCCGACGCAATCGATCTCGAGGCCGGCTTCGCGCACGGCCCGCACGATGCCGATCTGGGTGAATCCGCGCGCGCCACCACCGGACAGCACGAGGCTCAGGCAGCGCCCGGTCAGCAAACGCGCGATCCGGCGCACATCGTGCGCATCGCGCACATGGTGGTGCGGGATCATCGGCGTCCTGGCGAGCCAGCGCTGGGCCGCGCCGCGGATGAGCTTGCCCGGATGCATGAGGATCAGGTGGCGCGGTCGCGAAAGTGCGCTCGAGGCATCGGCGCAGGCGCTCGGCGGCCACTCGCCGGGAGTCTCGCTGGCATCGGCGAGCAGGAGCAGGCAATCGGATTGGCGCACGCATTGCGATTGCCAGTCATCGTCGGCATCGGCGACATAGACGACGTAGCGCGTTTGCGCTTCGAGCTCGTTGAACCAGCTGCTGAGATGGCCGTTGCCGCGCTGCTTGTCGATCAGCGCGCTATCGCCGAAGACGCTGAGCATCTTGACCAGTTCCTCGGCGAAGCCATGCACGTTGACGCCGGCGTTGTGACGGAGCACGGCGAAGGTGCGTGGCGCGGACACCGCGCCTTCCTCGTTGCGCGCCGACAGCCTGCGCACTGCGAGTCGGGCCATCGCCAGCATCGATTTCGGATGGTGGTTGACGAGTTTCTCGAAGTCGGCGCGCGACAGCCGCAGCAGTTCGGAGTCGCGCAGGGCGCGCACCGAGGCATTGCGCGGCAAGTCGACGATCATGCCGACCTCGCCGACGGTTTCGCCCGCCGCAACCACGCCGACGAGGCGCGGCACACCCTTCTCGTCATCGCGGAACGCGCCGACGCTGCCGCTTTTCAGCACGTAGAATGCATCGCTCGGATCGCCCTGCTCGAACAGCGACGCGCCGCCGGGAAGGGCGAACCATTGCAGTTCGTCGCCCAGTTCGGCCAATGCCTCATCGTCGAGGTGCCGGAACAGCGGTAGCGCGCGCAGGATTTCGCAGGTCTGTTTGGCGTCCTCGCTGTCCATGCAATCCGTTCGGCTCGGGTCTGGCGCTTGATTTTGCGCCATCCGCGCTCCAAGTTCACGATCCCGCCGATTTGTCGCTACCCCTCAGCCACGGAATCCCGCATGACCAATCCACTCCTCGCGACCACCGGCCTGCCGCGCTTCTCCGCAATCCTGCCGGAGCACGTCGAGCCTGCGATAGATGCGATCCTCGCCGACTACCAGGCCGGCATCGATGTACTGGTCGCGTCGACCGGGCCGCGCACGTTCGACGCGGTCATCGGCGTCGGCGAACTGCTGGATGATCGGCTTTCGCGCGCCTGGGCGCCGGTCAGCCACCTGCATGGCGTCAAGGATTCCGAAGCCTTGCGTGAGGCCTACTCGGCCGCGCAGGAAAAGATCGTCGAATTCACGACCGCGCTCGGTCAGAACCGCGACCTCTATGCAGCGGTGAAAGCCGTTCGCGAATCGGCGGAGTTCGACGCGTTGCCGCGCGCCGCGCGCACCCTGGTCGAACACGAGCTGCGTGATTTCGTGCTGGCCGGCGTTGCCCTCGAAGAGCCCGCTCGGTCACGCTACCGCGAGATATCGAGCGAACTGGCGAAGCTGTCAACCGAGTTCGAGGAGGCCGTGCTCGACGCGACCGATGCGTGGAGCGAACACATCCTCGATGAGGACGGTCTCGCCGGCATTCCTGATTCGGGCCGTGCGGTATTGCGCGCCTATGCCGAAGAAAAGGGTCTCGATGGCTGGCTGGTCACGCTCAAGCAACCGAGCGTGCAGGCGGTGCTGACCTACGCCGACGATCGCGCCCTGCGTGCCCGCGTTTACCGTGCCTATGGCACGCGTGCCTCCGAGAACGCCGACGACGGGAAATTCGACAACACGGCACGCATCGAGAAAATCATGGCCCTGCGCCACGAATCCGCGCAATTGCTCGGCTTCGCGAATACCGCGGAGGAATCGCTGGCGACCAAGATGGCCACGTCGGCCGACCAGGTGATCGCCTTCCTGCGCGATTTCATCGCCAAGGCGCGACCGATGGCGGAGCGCGACCTGGCCGAATTGCGCACGTTCGCGGAATCGCAATTGCAGATCAGGGATCTGCAGCCCTGGGATGCCGGTTATGCATCCGAAAAACTGCGCGAACGCAAGTATGCGTTGAGCGAAGAGGAACTGAAGCCGTATTTTCCCTTGCCGGCGGTCATGGACGGGTTGTTCGCGGTGATCGAACGCGTGCTCGGCGTCCATGTGCGCCTGCGCGAGGACGTCGATGTGTGGCATGCCGATGCGCGCTACTACGATCTGCTCGATGCGAATGGCAAGGTCTTCGCAGGCGCCTATGTCGACCTGTACGCGCGAACCGGCAAGCGCGGTGGCGCGTGGATGGATGTCTGCACGTCGCGCTTGCGCACCAAGGCCTCGCTGCAACTGCCGATCGCCTTCCTGACCTGCAACTTCGCGCCGCCGACCGCGTCGATGCCCTCCCTGCTGACCCACGACGACGTGATCACGCTGTTTCACGAGTTCGGCCACGGCCTGCATCACATGCTGACCGAGGTCGACTACGCGGGCGTCTCGGGGATCAGCGGCGTCGAATGGGATGCGGTCGAACTGCCGAGCCAGTTCATGGAGAACTTCGCCTGGAAGCGCGAAGGGCTGGACCTGATTGCGCGCCACTGGCAAACCGGCGAGCGGCTGCCCGATGAATTGTTCGAGCGCATGCAGGCGGCGCGCAATTTCCAGTCCGGCATGTTCCTCGTGCGCCAGCTCGAATTTGGCCTGTTCGATTTCCGTCTGCACCACGAGTTCGATCCTCTGCGCGGCGCACGCACGATGGAGCTGCTCGATGAAGTGCGCCACGAAGTGGCCGTGCTGGTTCCACCGCATTGGCATCGCTTTCCGCATGCGTTCACGCACATCTTCGCCGGCGGTTACGGTGCGGGCTATTACAGCTACCTGTGGGCCGAGGTGCTCTCGGCCGATGCGTTCGAACGCTTCGAGCAGGAAGGCGTGTTCAAGCCCGAGGTCGGCAAGGCCTGGCGCGACGCGATCCTCGCCGTCGGCGGCTCGCGGCCGGCGCTTGAATCGTTCATCGAGTTCCGCGGCCGCGAGCCGAGCCCCGATGCGCTGCTGCGCAGTTATGGCGTTGCGGCATAGCGCGTTGGCCTGAACCGGGCGACCGGCTTGCGCGCCGATTCTTGACGGATCGCGACGACGACCCGACCATCGGCGCCATGCAATCCCGTCCCGTGACCGAGGCTTCGCTACCGCTGCAGACCGCGCGCCTGGTCCTGCGCGAACTCGACATCGATGACGCGGCGTTCATGCTCGAATTGCTCAACGACGCGGATTTCCTCGGCAATATCGGCGATCGCGGCGTGCGCACGCTGGAGGACGCGCGTCGCTACATCGTCAACGGATCGATGGCCAGCTACGCGCAGCACGGCTTCGGTTTCTGGGCCGTCCTTCCGGTCGGAACCGACACCTGCATCGGCATCTGCGGGCTGGCCCGGCGCGAGAGCCTCGACGATGCTGACATCGGCTATGCCTTCCTGCCGGCCTGGCGTGGCCAGGGTTACGCTTTCGAGGCGTGCAGCGCCGTCATGCGCCTGGCCCGCGAACACTTCGGCCTTGAGCGCATCGTCGCGATCACCGCGCTGGAGAATCCGGCCTCGGCCCGATTGCTCGAAAAAATCGGTCTGCGCTTCGAGCGGCTGATCCATCCGCATGACGAGGCACAGGCGCTGCGCCTGTTCGGCTGGAACGCCTGATTGGCCGGCGCGCTGGACAGGCCACGGACTGCCAACGAAACTGTGCGGATTGATCGAACGAGGGATTTGACTTGCCGATACTGGGTCTGGGCCTGCATGTCATCGTCGCCATCCTGTTCGCCGTGCATGTATGGCGCACGGGCCAGGAACGATGGTGGTTGCTGGTATTGTTCATGTTTCCCTTGCTCGGCAGTTTCGTCTACGGATTGACGGTCTGGCTGCCCGAGATGAGCCGTTCGCGCGGCGGCCGCAAGGTCGTGCGCGGTCTGCGCAACACGCTCAACCCGGGCCGCGAACTGCGTGAGGCGCAGGACGCGTTCGAGCATTCGGCGACCATGGCCAACCGCGTCCGCGTCGCGGATGCCCTGCAGGCAAGTGGCCGCAACGGCGATGCGATTGCCGCCTATCGGGAAGCCTTGCGCGGCGTGCACGCCGATGATGCGGATATCCAGGTCAGGTTGGCGCGGGCCCTGCTCGAAAACGACGAGGCACCGGCGGCGCGCGAGCTGCTCGAATCGCTGATCGCACGCCGCCCGGATTTCAAGTCAGCCGAGGGCCATCTGATCTATGCCCGCGCGGTGGCCGCCAGCGGCGATCGCGCACGCGCACGCGAGGAGTTCGAGACCCTGATCGGTTATTTCGCCGGCATCGAACCGAGAGCGCGCTACGTCGAGATCCTCGACGGATGGGGCGAACATGCGGCGGCGGCCCGGCTGGTCGAGGAATCCCTGAGCCATATCAAGCACATGCCGGCCGGTGCGCGACGCCTGAACGAAGAATGGATCCGGCGCCTGAAACACGCATCGGTGCGCGCCGTGGCGCCGCCATGACGATTGATCCGGCCAGGCAAATACCGTTCGCCCTGAGCCTGTCGAAGGGTCGCCACAGCCGGGCTTCGACAGGCTCGGCCCGAACGGCTTTCAAGCTATTTGCGGACCGGATCAACAGGTGGTCGCCGAACTGGCGGCGCTGATCGGGGTCCAGGCCTTTTCTGCAGGCGCGCGGGAGGATTCGACACGCGATACGTGCGCGACATCGCGACGAAGCAGGCGCCGACATCGCATGGTCGGGTAGAGTAGACGGATGTATCTCGAGTATTACGGCCTGCGCGAGGCCCCGTTTTCGATAACGCCGGACCCGCGCTATGTATTCCTGTCCGAACGTCACCGGGATGCGCTCGCGCACCTGCTATACGGGGTCGGCAAGGGCGGCAGCGGCGGTTTCGTCCAGCTGACGGGCGAGGTCGGCACTGGCAAGACCACGCTGAGCCGTTTGCTGCTCGAACAACTGCCGGAAAACACCCAGGTCGCGCTGCTGCTCAATCCGCGGCTGTCGCCGGTCGAGATGATCGAAACGGTCTGCGAAGAACTCAAGCTCGACATCAGCGGCAAGCAGGGCAGCCTCAAGGGATTGACCGATGCGCTCAACGCGTATCTGCTCGATGCCTATGCACAAGGCCTGCGCGTGGTCCTGATCGTCGACGAGGCGCAGAACCTCTCGCTCGATGCACTCGAGCAGATCCGGCTGCTGACCAATCTCGAAACGCCTACCCAGAAGCTGCTGCAGATCATCCTGCTTGGCCAGCCCGAATTGCGCGACATGCTCAATCGCCCCGAGCTGCGCCAGTTGGCCCAGCGCATCACGGCGCGCTATCACCTGACCCCGCTCGACGCGGGTGAGGCCGAGGCCTACGTCAAGCATCGCATGGCGATCGCCGGCAGCCAGCGCATCCCGTTCTCGCGCCTCGGCCTGCGCGCCTTGTTCCAGCGTTCGGGAGGTATCCCGCGCCTCATCAACGTGATCGCCGATCGCGCGCTGATGGCGGGCTATGCGCGCGAACAGACGAGCATTGGCGAACGTCTGGTCGATCGCTCGGCCGACGAAACCCTGCCCGGCCATGCCCGTTACTGGGTCCGGCGTTACGCGCGCTGGGTGCTTGCCGCGCTGGTGGTGATCGCGATCGGCACGACGGTCGTGCTCAATCAGTCGCGGCGCGCGGCGCCGCCCGCAACGCCTGCGGTTCAGGCCAGCGTCGCACCGGCCGCGCAGGTCGCGGGCGTGAAACAGCTTGAGGCGCGCATCGCGGAAGCGCCGGAGACCGAGCTCTATGCGTTGACCCAACTGATGTCGCGCTGGCAGGTCGGCTCGGCCGAAGCTTCGGTGCGTGCGGCGACGCGCTGCCCGCTGTCGATCGCGGCCGGTCTGTACTGTCTGCGTGGACGCGCAAGTCTCGAACAGGTGCTGCGTTTCGATCGGCCGTTGATCCTCTCGCTCGGCAAACCGGATCAGCCTGTCCATGCTCTGCTGCAGGGAGCCGGTCGCCGCAACGTGCGTATCGACGTCGCCGGAACCAGCATCGAATTGCCGCGCGAGGAACTCGCGCCGTTCTGGTCCGGCGATTTCATCGCGATCTGGCGCGTGCCCGCGACGATTGCCGGTTCATTGCGCCGCGGCGATGCCGGGCCGGCGGTCGCCTGGGTCAAGCAGAGCCTGAGCCGCCTCGACCACGGCGCGGATGGCGAAAGCGGCCCCGCCTATTTCGACACCGACCTGGAAGAGCGCGTGCGCAAGCTGCAGCTCGCCTATGGCATACAAGCCGATGGCATCATCGGTCCGGAAACCCTGTTTGCGCTCTCCGCTCTGGACCAGACCGGTCCGCACCTGACCCGAAACATCGAGTAGACCCGCCCCATCATGTCGTTGATCCTGGAAGCCCTGAAGAAATCCGAACGCCAGCGTCGCCTCGGCGAGACGCCGTCGATCGGCTCGCCGATCATGGCTGTGCGCGAGCGACGCAGCTGGATGCCCTATCTGGTCGTGCTGATCGTTGTGGGCCTCGCGGTGTTGTGGTGGCTGAAGCGTGATGTCGACGCGCCCCCGGTCGAGCCGCCCAAAACCGCGAATAGCGCGCCTGCGCCCGCCGAGCCAGGCGCCGAGGCGGCGCGCAAGACCGCGCCCGCCGAAGCCACGCGCACACCTTCCGCCCCGGTGGCCGCACCAACGGCTGCGACGAACGGAACGATCCTGCCCGCTCCGACCGCGCCATCGACGCGCGACAAGACCAACGCGAATCCGCCGCGCGACGACAAGTTCGCATCCGGCGAGCTCGTCGCTGCCCAGCCGCGGTCCGATGCGCCAGGTCAGCCGCTGGTCGTCAAGGAAGCCGAGGCGGTGCCGGCCGTGGGACCAGCCGCTGCGCCAGCCAGGCCCGGAAATACCGATGCCATCGCGATCGGCGAACTGCTCAATCGCGCCGACGCGAGGGCTGCGGCGGAACGTGCCGATGCAGGCACCGCGACGCCGACGCCCGGTGCGAACGCGCCAGCGCCTGTCGAGGCGAAGCCAGGCGATGCGCTTGCCCTGATCTGGGAGCTGCCGCTGGCGACCCGGCGCGATCTGCCCGAGATCAAGCTGACCATGCATGTCTACGCCGAGGATCCTGCGCAGCGCTTCATCATCGTCAACGGCGAGCGCCACGCGGAAGGCGATGACGTGGGCAGCTTGAAGCTGATCGAGATCCGCAAGGATGGCGTTGTTTTCCAGATCGACAAGCAGCGCTTCCTCTATCCGCGCGGCGGCCGTTGAGCGCGCCGGGATGACGCATGTTTGTCCAGCTTGAGAGTCGACGCCGGCCCCGGCCACCGTGGGCGACGCTGCTGCTGGTCGCCGCATGCGTGGTCATGTTCCTGTGGATCGTGGCCGAACCCGCCAGTGGAAGGGCGCGCCTGCTGACGGTATGGGGAACCGTGCCCGCTACCCTGCTCGATACGCAGGCGCCGTGGCTGACCCAGTTGTCCGAACTGCGTTTCGCGCGCCTGGTCACGGCGCTCTTCATCCATGCCGACTGGATCCACCTGACCACCAACCTGCTGTTCCTGATCATCTTCGGCGTGCCGGCGGAGCGTTCGCTCGGCGCGGGTCGCTTCCTGACACTCTTCATCGTGGTCGGCGCATTGGCCAACCTGGTCGGTGCGTTGACCCTGGCGGCAACCAATTCCCCGATCATCGGATCGAGCGGCGCGGTCTCGAGCGTGGTCGGCGCCTACCTGGCCCTGTACCCGCGTGCGCGCCTAGGCCTGGTATTGCCGCTCGGCATCTTTCTGGAATTCGTGCGCGTTCCGGCATCCTTGCTGATCGGTTTCTGGGCCGTGCTGCAGATCCTGTTCACCTATGTCGGACCCGCGTTCGGTGCCGTTGCCTGGTGGACGCATATCGCCGGCTTCCTGCTCGGCATCGTGTTTGCGCTGATGTGGAAGCCGGGGCTGGCCCGGCGCGCGCGCAACTGAGTCAGACTGATGCCATGAGCGAGCAACCGCCCTCCAGGGAAACACCCGCGCGGCGCGCCAAGCCGGCAGAAACGGATCCCGCGCCGGTACGCAAGCCTGCCGTGCGCAAGACCGCTCCGGTTTCGCCGAAGGCAGCGCCATCGGCGCCGTCGCCCGTGAAAGCACCGGTACGACGCACCGCAAGCAAGGCGGACGCTCCGCCTGAATCGGCGATTCGGCCCGCCCCACGGGTACCCGCGGCAAGAAAAGCCATCCCCTGGATCGAGCCGACGGCAACTCCTGTCGTCCCGCCGCCGTCTGCCAAAGTGCCGATTGCCGAGACGAAACATGCTGGAGTTCCCGCGAGGAAATCGGAGGCCGGCGCCGAAGCGCCGCCACCGTGGGCGCGCGTCGCAGAGCCGCCCGTTGCCGAAACGCGCGCCGATCCGAAAAAGGCGCACGCCAGATCCGCTCGCACCGACCTGACCCGCCGTCCCGCCGAT
>JAKQJM010000064.1 GCA_029561145.1 Pseudomonadota bacterium | reverse complement strand
CCTTTGGCAAATGCGTCGGCCAGCGCATCGAGCGCTCTCGGCGGTAGTTCCTCGGTGCCGATCTCGATCAACAACGAGGCAGGCTTCGTGTTCGCGCTCATGCGGCTTCCTTGCGCTTGCGCAGCCCCGGAAACCCGAGTTTCTCGCGCTGCGCGTAGTAGGTCTCGGCGACTGCGCGAGCCAGCGTGCGCACGCGCAGGATGTAACGCTGGCGTTCGGTCACGCTGATCGCGCGGCGCGCATCGAGCAGGTTGAAGGTATGACTGGCCTTGGTCACCTGTTCATAAGCGGGCAGCGGCAGGCCGGCTTCCACGAGCTTCTTCGCCTCGGCTTCGCAGGTATCGAACCATTCGAACAGCTTCGGTACGTTTGCGTGCTCGAAGTTGTAGGTGCTCTGCTCGACTTCGTTCTGGTGGAACACGTCGCCATAGCTGACCACGCCACGCGGGCCGTCGGTCCAGACCAGGTCGTAGACGTTGTCGACGTTCTGCAGGTACATGGTGAGGCGCTCGAGGCCGTAGGTGATCTCGCCGGTCACCGGACGGCATTCGAGGCCGCCGGCCTGCTGGAAGTAGGTGAACTGGGTCACTTCCATGCCGTTGAGCCAGACTTCCCAGCCGAGGCCCCAGGCGCCGAGGGTCGGCGATTCCCAGTTGTCCTCGACGAAGCGCAGGTCGTGCACGAGAGGATCGATGCCGAGCGCCTTGAGCGAGCCGATGTAGAGATCGAGGATGTCATCCGGGTTCGGCTTGAGCACGACCTGGTACTGGTAGTAATGCTGCAGGCGATTCGGATTGTCGCCATAACGACCATCGGTCGGTCGGCGCGAAGGCTGCACGTAGGCAGCCGACCACGGCTCAGGGCCGAGCGCGCGCAGGAAGGTCGCCGGATGAAAGGTGCCCGCGCCGACTTCGGTATCGAGCGGCTGGATCAATACGCAACCCTGTTCCGCCCAGTAGCGGTTCAGGGTCTGGATGACGTCCTGGAAACTAAGTCCTGACATGGTCTGGGTCACAGCAGCCTTGGAAAAGCGCGCTAGTATAACGGTCACTCCGGGATCTCCGAGGATTGGTACGGCATGGCAACAAAACCGCTGCGACCCGGTCCGATCGAAACTGCGTCGGTTGCCGCGCCTTCTGCGGCCACGCGATTCGGCATGCACCACCGTATCGATCTCGACGAGACCCTCGCTGCCCTGATGGCCGATCAGGTGATTTCCGAAGAGGACATGCGCCGCGTGCGCGCCGATGCGCGCACCACCCGGGGCAAGCTCGAGTTGCACCCGCTGGTCCTGATCGCCAACCTCAAGCTGGCCGATGCGCGGGGTTCAACCAAGCCGCTGAGCCTTGAGGTGCTGACCCATTGGCTGGCAGGCCGGGCGAAATTGCCGTACCTGAAGATCGATCCGATGAAGATCGATGTGGCCGCGGTTACCCAGGTCGTCAGTCACGCCTATGCGCTGCGCTATCGCATCCTGCCGGTCGCGGTGACCGAATTGCAGGTCGTCTTCGCGACCTCGGAGCCGTTCGATACGCGCTGGATGGCCGACCTGAGCCACATCCTGCGCCGCGATATCCAGCGCATGGTTGCCAGCCCGCTCGATGTCAGCCGCTTCCTGACCGAATGGTGGGGCGTGCAGCGCTCGATCCAGCGTGCCAAGGATGCCAAGGCCGAAGCGGGGGACGGATCGGCCCTGCTCAACTTCGAACAACTCGTCGAGCTCGGCAAGACCGGCGAGCTCGGTGTCGATGACCGCCATGTCGTGCACATCGTCGACTGGCTGTTGCAATACGCGTTCGAGCAGCGCGCATCGGATATCCATCTCGAGCCGCGTCGCGATACCAGCCTGATCCGTTTCCGCATCGACGGCGTGATGCACAAGGTCTTCGAGTTGCCGACGCCGGTGATGACCGCGGTGACTTCGCGCATCAAGATCCTCGGTCGCATGGACGTCGCCGAGAAACGCAGGCCGCAGGATGGTCGCATCAAGACGCGCTCGCCGGGCGGACGTGAGGTGGAACTTCGCTTGTCGAGCATGCCGACCGCGTTCGGCGAAAAGATCGTCATGCGCATCTTCGATCCCGACATCGTGGTCAAGGAGTTCCGCCAGCTGGGTTTCACTTCCGAGGAAGAGGCGACCTGGCGCGAGATGGTCGAGCGCCCGCACGGGATCGTTCTCGTCACCGGGCCGACCGGTTCGGGCAAGACGACCACGCTCTACTCGACGCTCAAGGTGCTGGCGACGCCGGACCTCAACGTCTGCACGGTTGAAGACCCGATCGAGATGGTCAGTCCGGAGTTCAACCAGATGCAGGTGCACAACGCGATCGATCTGGATTTCGCCGCCGGCGTGCGCACCCTGATGCGACAGGACCCGGACATCATCATGGTCGGCGAAATCCGCGACCTCGAGACGGCACAAATGGCCGTGCAGGCCTCGCTGACTGGCCACCTCGTGCTCTCGACCCTGCATACGAACGATGCGCCGAGTGCGTTGACCCGCCTGCTCGACCTTGGTGTTCCGAACTACCTGATCCAGTCGACCTTGACCGGAATCGTCGCGCAACGGCTCGTGCGTACCCTGTGTCAGCATTGCAAGGTCGAAACCTCGGTCGATCAGCGCAGTTGGGAAGCGATGACCCATCCGTGGCCATTGCCCCTGCCGGAGCACAGCTTTGGCCCGAAGGGATGCCTGGAATGCAGG
Organism: Pseudomonadota bacterium; assembly: GCA_029561145.1. Taxonomy (GTDB): domain Bacteria; phylum Pseudomonadota; class Gammaproteobacteria; order Xanthomonadales; family Rhodanobacteraceae; genus Dokdonella. The sequence continues at coordinate 49,488 of JAKQJM010000064.1, read as the reverse complement.
AAGACCGGATTCCTCGGGCGAACCGGCATCTATGAAATGCTGCGCATCTCGCCGGCACTGCGTGCCTTGATCCAGCCTGACATGAATCTGGCCAAGGTCGGCGAAGTCGCCCTGGCCGAGGGCATGCGCCCGTTGCGCGTATCCGCGGCAAATCAGGTCGCGCGCGGCGTCACGACACTCAAGGAGGTCATGCATGTGCTGCCTCCGATCGAATAGACACAGCGCAAGGTCGGCAGCAATCGCTGCGCGAAGGCGTAGCCGCAATCGGAGGGCCGGGAAGCCGCCTCAGCGGAAATTCGGGAAGCGCTTGAACGGGGACGGGATGGACCAGTCCAGCTTGTCGGCTAGGACTGGCCCGATCGCGAAACGCGCTTTACTTGCGGCCTCGGGCGCCGCGGCGGATCGCCTGGAGCGGGTCGCCGAGCTTTACCGTCGAGAGGTAGCTGTTGATCGCTTCGTTCGTCACGTCATAGAGCGGACGGCCCATCACGGCGGCGGTCGCCTTGAGGCTGTCGCGCATGCGCTTGGAAACGCGCAGGCTGGCATCGCGGGCATCGTCGTGCTGGACTTCTTTCTTCTTTGTGGCCATGTTCCCCCCTTCAGGGATAGTGATTAATACGCTTGTGTGGCGAAATCCAATTTCGCCACGTCTGCAAGTGTAACGCGAATGACGTGCCGAATGAATCAGTCATTGATAAATCGCGGCAAGCTTTTGTGAACAATGAACGACCAACCTGAACCGGGCAGCGCCCGGCCCAACTGAGGAATCGATGATGAGTGCACAGAAACTGGAAGCGGGTAGCGGCATGAACTGGATAACCGGCGCCATCCAGCTGGTCCTCGGCAATCCGGTCGTGTTCCTGGTCATGGGTTTGATCGTCGCCGCTATCCAGATCGTCCCGGTCCTTGGCAGTCTCGCGATCCTGGTCATCGGTCCGGCCCTGTACGGCGGCATCGTGTATGCCGCCCGTGAACAGGATCAGGGTCGCACGCCCGAGATCGGCCAGTTGTTCCGCGCGTTCTCCGAGTCAGGCAAGGCCGGCCCGATGATCATGTTGTGCCTGCCGACCATCGCGGGCGCTATTCTGCTGTTCGTGCTGCTGATCGTGTTTGTCGGCGGAGCCTTGCTCGGTGGCGGCCTTTCATCGATTGGCAGTGATTCCCCGACGGCCCTGCTCGGCGCCCTCGGCGGCAGCGCCCTGATTCTCGTTCCGCTGGCGATTGCCATCGGGCTGGCGGTGTACGCACTCCAGTTCTTTGCGATTTCGCGAGTCATGTTCGAGGGCGCCGAGCCGATTGCGGCGATGAAACAGAGTTTCAGCGACTGCCTGGCGAACCTCGGCGCCTATCTGATCTTCGTCGTGGTGCTGATGGTTGCTTTTGTCGTCATGAGCCTGATCCTGTCGGTGCTCGGCATCCTCGGTGGACTGCTCGTCGGGACGATCGTCACGCCGGTGACCGGCTGTGGCCTCTATCAAGCGTGGAAGCAGGCCTATGGATCGAACCTGTTGCAGGTCGATGCGCCTGTCGCATGAGCGTTCACGCTCAGCCGGCCGGTGAGCCTTTCTCGTGCGGGTCACGCCGCGTCACGAAGCGCGCGGCGACGATCCCCACTTCATAGAGCAGGCACATCGGCACGGCAAGCAGGAGTTGCGAGATCACGTCGGGCGGAGTCAGGACAGCTGCGATCACGAACGCACCGACGATCGCGTACGGTCGACCCTTGACCAGTTGCTCCGGACTTGTCACGCCAATCGCGACGAGGATGACGAGGGCGACCGGTACCTCGAAGCAAAAGCCGAACGACAGGAACAGGACCAGCGCGAAATCGAGGAAGCGGCTGATATCCGGCATGACCGCGACCCCGGCGGGCGCCACGCTAGTCATGAAGGTGAATATCGCGGGCAGCACGAGGAAATACGCGAACGCGCAACCGATGTAGAACAACAGCACCGAGGATGCGAGCAGCGGCAGCGCGAGGCGTCGCTCATGTTTGTACAGGCCTGGCGAAACGAACGACCAGATCTGGAACAGGATGAATGGCATCGCGAGGAAAAGCGCGACGAAGAAAGCCAGCTTGAGCGGGGCGAAAAACGGCGAAGCGACATCAGTCGCGATCATCGCGCCACCGGCAGGCAAATGCTCGAGCAGCGGTTTTGCCAGCCACGCGTAAAGGCGGTTGGCAAGCGGTATCAGGGCGACCAGAACGACGAGGACCGCGGCGACCGCCTTGAGCAATCGCGAGCGCAGTTCGATCAGATGCGACAGGAACGATTGCTCGTTGCCGCCGCCTTGCTCAGTGGTGCTCATCGGACGGCGCTTTCCCCGGTTCGCCGCTCGCCGCACTGCGGACCTGTTCGGCGGTGGAGCGGATTTCCTCGCGCAGGTCGACACCGCGCGTCGTATCCCTGATGCTGCGCTTGATGTCCTCTGCCGCCAGCTCGCGTTCGATTTCGGAGCGCACGCCTTGCCAGCTGTTGCGCAGGCGGCGCAGTAGTGCTCCTGCAGTGCGTGCGGCACCCGGAAGGCGTTCAGGGCCCAGAACGAGCAGGGCGACCACGGCGATCATCGCCAATTCGCCAAAACTGAGGTCGAACATGTTCGATCCTAGCGTTCGACGCGATCCTTGTCGCTTTCGTTGACAGTGTGGGAGGACGCCGGTGGATCCGCCTTCAACTCCGACGGTTTCGCCGACTCGTCGCCGTCCTGCATGCCTTTGCGGAAGCTCTTGATGGCCGAGCCCATGTCCTCGCCGATATTGCGCAATTTCTTGGTGCCGAAGATCAGCGCGACAATCACCAGAACCACAAGCCAGTGCCAGATACTGAAACCACCCATCGTGAAGACTCCGTAGTTGCCCGGGTCAAGGCGAAATTCAACCCTGTGGAAGCGCGCTCGCATCGGGCCTCTGCGCGAATGCCGCGCGCTGCCCTCCGATGCCGCCGTGACCGGGACTGCTACCCGATCATTGCGCAGTGTACTCCTCAAGGCGGTCGCGGAAGTCGACGACCTCGGCCGGAACGGTGTTGACGCCGCCTTCGAAGACGCGGCGTGCGGTCACGCCATCCCCGTAGATCCGTTGATTGCTGTCGTTGTCGATCGACAGCACCGAACCGTCGAGCGCGACGCCCGCAAACAGGCCGCGCGCGCGCGAGTAGGAGAGTATCTCCGCCTTGAGCTGAGCGTCAGTCGATGCCTGCGCAGTCCGACCGACCGGCCCGGCCGCGGCCGAGGCATCCGCGCCCAGAGTGAACTTGCCGTGCACGATCGAGTCGACGCCGCGCTCGGTGCGGAATACGAGGACGACATCGGTTGAGGAAACCCCGGCCTGGAAGCCGACGCTGCCGCCGGTGAGATTGACGAAGCTTGGATTCGACCACGTGCCATCGCGCGTCTTCACGGCCATGAGACCCTCGCCGCGGCGTCCGCCGATCACGAAGCCGGCCTTGAGCACGTCGGGCACGACGATGATTGCATGCGCACTCTGCAGCAGATCGCGCGGGATCGCCTTGTCAGGTGCCTGCATTATTTCGTTGAGGACGCGCACGGCATTTTCGGCGCGCTTGAGTTCGGTTTCGGCGGCATGCGCATTCAGCGCGAAAACGGCAAGCGATAGGCTGAACAGCCGCGACAGGACAGGCATGGTCGACTCCAGGGGAAGAAACCGGGTCACGCTATCAGGTCAAGCTGAGCCTGCGATGAAGCAGGCGGGACCGGTCAATGTCTACGCAAACGAATTTGCGAGGCGCTGGCCAATGCCAGCAGCAGGCTGAGGATCAGCAAAGCCCAGTTCGACTGAGCAGGCAATTGCGCCGGCTCAGCTCCACCGCCCGGGATTTCCGGGATGCACGACGTGGGCGCGACGGCGAGGCCCTTCATGCTGATGTAGCGCAGGCTGGCGGGTCCGGTGATCGGCCCCAGGTTGGTCATTGCGCCGGTCGCGACATCGAAACGCGCCAGATCGCTCCATTCGCGGTCGAAAGGCGGGTTGTAGCTCAGCGTCGCCCAGAGCGCGCCGTCGGATGCAAAACTCGGATCGATCCACGGGATCTCGCCGGGAAAACTCCCGATCAGCGTGGCCGCTGCTGTCGTCGTGTCGATCCGGTAGAGGCCTTGATCCTGTCCGATGCCGGTACCGTAAAGTACGCCGTTGCGCATCGCGAGACCGGTAATCCTCCGGCCCGTCGAGCCGATCCGCGTGATCGCCGCAGTCTGCGAATTGACCCGCCAGAGGTTGAAATTGATCGCCGAGGTCATCCAGAACGATCCGTCGCAACCGTAGGTCATCGACAGGTCGAGCGAGTCGAGTTGGCCCTGACCTTGTCCGGCCAGACCGAAATTGCCGATATAGGTGGTTGAAGCGTCGCTGGAACTGATCCGGACCAGGGATTTCTGGGTGCCCGCAACCGCGTAGAGTTCATTGCCGGGGCCGTAGGTGAGGCCGGTCAACAAAGCAAGCGGCGAGCCCGCATAGTTGCCCGTGCGACCAATGAAGGTCGCCACGCGAGTACCGAGATCCACGCGGTAGAGTTCGTCGTAGGCAGCGCCGTACGCAAACGGCTCCGCATGCGCGAGCGGCGCCGAAGCAATGGATAGCACAGCAGCGATAAGGCAGGCTCGCATGCGCATGAGCGTATTTCTTTTGTTATGTTATTGGTAATCGTCAGCCTCGCCGTCCCTGCGAAGCGGGATCGAGTCTAGCAGTTTCTGCTGCACCGACAAGACCTTGGAACTGTTTCCGGCGATCTCCCATATTTTTCGGGACCCAACCTTGGCATGCCGCGATTTCTCGCTTTTCCCGACCCGCCGGCACCGAAGAAGCTCGCCATCGTACTAGTCAATCTGGGTACGCCGGATTCCGCCGACACGCCCGCAGTGCGACGCTATCTTGCTGAATTCCTTGCAGATCCACGGATAGTCGAGCAGCCGCGCTGGCTCTGGTGGCTGGTGCTCCACGGAATCATCCTGCGCCTGCGGCCGGCGCGTTCGGCGCGCGCCTACCGCAAGATCTGGACGCCAGAGGGCTCTCCGCTGCAAGTCGGCACGCGCGACCTGGCCGGGCGCCTGCAGCAGGCGTTCGAGGCCGATGCACATGGATCGGTCGAAATTCGCCATGCCATGCGTTATGGATCGCCCTCGATCAGCGAGACCCTGGCCGAGCTCGCGCGCGGGGGAATGCGGCGCCTGCTGGTCGTGCCGCTGTTCCCGCAGTTTTCGGCGACGACCACCGCATCGGTGCTCGATGCGGTGGGTGAAACCCTGCGTCGCTGGCGACGGCCACCCGAATTGCGCTTCGTCAGCGACTATCATGCGGAGACCTTGCATATCGAGGCGCTGGCACGAAGCGTCGAGCGCCATTGGCAGGCGCACGGTCGCGCCGATCGCCTGTTGCTGTCGTTCCATGGCATCCCGGAGCGCTATGTGCGCAACGGCGATCCGTACCGGTGGCATTGCGAGGCCACCGCGGCTAGCCTGCGCGAGCGGCTGCAAATGTCCGACGAGTCGCTGTTGCTCGCCTACCAGTCGCGGGTGGGACGTGAGCCCTGGTTGCAGCCTTACACCGACCAGTTGCTCGCAACCCTGCCCGGGCGGGGCGTGCGTTCAATCGATGTGATGTGCCCGGGATTTGCGGTCGACTGCCTCGAAACGCTGGAAGAAATCGCGATTGCCGGACGCGAGCAGTTCCTTGCCGCCGGCGGCGAGCGCTTCCGCTTCATCGAATGCCTCAATGCCAATGACGATCAGCTCGCCACGATGCGTGCGCTGATCCTCCGCCACTGCGCAGGCTGGCCCGAATTCGCCGCCGGCAGGACGCCGGGCGATCGGTGACAATCCCCGCCTCCCGGGAGATCCGGATTCCGCTCGGACGCCTGACGCTCGCCGCGAAGGCATGGGGTGATCCGGATGATCCGCCGATGCTCGCCTTGCACGGGTGGCTGGACAATGCCGGATCGTTCGATCGACTGGCGCCCCTGCTCGAAGGACGTCACATCATCGCCCTGGACCTGGCCGGGCACGGTCGATCGGACCATCGAGCATCCGGAAACTGGTATCCGTACGTGGACTTCCTCGACGAGTTGCGAGAGGTCCAGGACTTTTTTGGATGGTCGAGTATCGACCTGCTCGGTCATTCGCTCGGTGCGACGCTGGCAAGCGTTTACGCTGCGGCTTTCCCGGACAAGGTGGGTCGCCTGCTCCTGATCGAAGGACTCGGGCCACTCTCGATCGCCGTCGACAAGACGCTGGAGCAGATGCGCCGTTCGCTTCTCGCGCGAGCGTCCTTTACGGGTGCCGGCCTTCGCCTGTTTGCAGATCTTGATGAGGCGATCGAGGCCCGACAGCGCGCCGGCATGCTTTCGCGCGAAGCCGCGCGTTGCATCGTCGAGCGCGGGGTGCTTGCGGTCGAGGATCCGCACGATCCGCGGATCGAGCGGAGCACAGCGATCGATGATGCCCGGACGGACACGGCTTCCGCTCACGACGGCGGCGGCGCACCGGCTCGCCTCAGTTGGTCGAGTGATCCCCAACTGACCTTGCCGAGTCCGTCACGACTGACCGAAGAACAGATCGGTTCGATCCTGTCCGGCATCGCCGCGGCAACCCTGCTCGTGCTCGCCGAACCCGAAGCGCCTTACCTGCCGCGTACAGTCATGCAGGCACGCATCGCGCGGGTAAAGGGCATCGAAGTGGTCCGGCTATCCGGCACGCATCACCTGCACCTGGAGGATGCGCCGGCTGTCGCCGCGGCGATGCGCTCGTTTCTGGGGCGCCGGCCGTAGTCGGGCGAGGAACGCGCCTGGCCGCGATGATTCAAGCGCCGGGAGCCTGCACAAGGCGGGACAATTCCGCCTTCAAGGCCTGGCCATTGAAGCGCAACCAGTCACGCTGATCCTTCCAATCCGGCAGGAACGAAGCCACCAACGCCCAGAATTTCGGCGAATGACTGCGGATGCGCAGATGACAGAGCTCGTGGACGAGCACGTATTTCAGTGCGGCCGGCGGCGCCATCGCAAGCGCGAGATCGAGGGTGACCCGATCGCGTGAATCGAGGCTGCCCCACAGGCTCTTGAGGCCACGCACGCGGACCGCGGTGGGAGCCATGCCAAGTTGCGGACAATAGCGCGCCAACCAGCGCGAAATGTCCTTGCGCAACTGGGCTTCGAGATAGGAATGCAGCAAGCCGCGAGCCGCATTGAGAGCGCGGCGATGCGGTTGCGGCAGCGTCAGCACGAGTCGATCGTCGACCTGCTCGATGCGCGGATAGGGACCTTCGCGCCAGACCAGCCGAACCGTTTCACCACGCAACGGGATAACGGTGGTCGTGCCGGGTTCGAGCGGAGGTGGTTTCGCGCCGAGGTTCAATTCGTCGAGTTTGCGTTCCAGCCATTCACCGTGCTTGCGCAGGAAGGCGAAGACCTGGGCCGGATGAGTACCTTCCGGGTAGGTGACGCGCGCGCCGCCCGAAGTCACCGTGAGGCGCAGGCGGCGCGCTCTCGGGTGACTCTTGCGCAATACCTTGATTGTCTCGCCGGTCGGCGTAGGCAGTTCAAGGTATCGGTTGTCTGTTTCGAGATTCATCAATCAACCTCGTCGGCAGGCGGATCGTTCCTAGTCGCGTTCGTCGGGTCGCGGCAGGCCGAACCACTCATCGAGCTTCTCAAGCAGGCGCCGTGTCTCGAGCGTCATCAGGGCAAAGCGCGCATCGAGTTCGGTGCGCGCCGATTCCGAAGCCTCTTCGCCGATCTCGTCAAGCACGACATCGAGGAAGTGGAACTTCCGGACAGTCAGGTCTTCCCCAAGCACGAACGCCATGCGTTCATCGAGTTCGAGGCCGAGCTGGAAGACCTGTTTGCCCGACTTGAGATGCTCGCGCACCTCGTCGGATTCAAGGTCCTGGCGCCTGCAGCGGACCACGGCACCCGCTTCGGACGGATCCCTCAGCTCGCATTCGTCACCCCAGCTCAAGCCTGCTGGCAGCTTGCCACTAACCAGCCAGTCCGTCATCAGGGCGCGCGGGGAGTCCGAGGGCGCCATGGGCGTCGCCGGAAAGCGGCCGAGCGCTTCGCGGATCTGGCTGACCGCCTCTTCGGCGGCCTTGCGGCTTGCCGTATCGATAACCAGCCAGCCACTGTCCTCGGCCAGATAGGCGAACATCCGCGACGGCCGGACAAAGGCGCGTGGCAGAAGGTCGGTCATGACCTCCTCCTTGAGTCGCTTGCGCTCGCGTGCACCGATGCGACGAGCTTCCTTCTCGGTGATTTCGCCGATTTTCGCTGCCAATGCCTCCGCAATGACCGAAGAAGGCAGCAATTTGTCTTCGCTCCCTATCGTCACGAGGGTGTATTTGCCGATCCGATGCAGGAGTTCGTCGGATTCACGGCCAAACGGCGAGACAAAGCCGCGTGTGGCCATCTCGATCGGGCCGCAGGGGCGCAGCCGATGCTCGTCGAGTTTGCCTTCGAGCTTGGCGAGGGATTTCTGGCTGCCTTCGGGGAAGCGGAACAGGGTCAGGTTGCGAAAGAACATGAAAGGTATGGAATTCCGTGGTTGAAGGAGAGACGCGATCTTTGATCGTGGACGAATCAAGCGGTGAGATTGGAGCGGTTTCAGGATCGCCTATTTGTCGCCGGACCCTGTGCATCAGGATACCGTTCGCCGGCATCGGCACGCAGCGACTTGAAGTCGTAAAGCGCGGAGTCCGCCAGATGCGACGCGTCGACGCGCGTCAGCGACCGCAGGATGTTCTCGATGCGCCCCGGCGACGTCCGTTCCCACTCGGCCAGCATCGCCTTGATGCTCTTGCGTTGCAGGGTCTCCTGCGAGCCGCAAAGGTCACAGGGGATGATCGGGAAGGCGCGCATCGCGGCATAGGCTGCGATGTCGCTTTCGCTGCAGTAGGCCAGCGGGCGAATGACGATGTTCCTGCCGTCGTCGGAACGCAACTTCGGCGGCATCGCCTTCAGCCGCGCTTGATGAAACAGGTTGAGGAAAAGCGTTTCGACGATATCGTCGCGGTGGTGTCCGAGCGCGATACGCGTGAATCCGTGGTTCACCGCGAAATCGTAGAGCGCACCACGACGCAAACGCGAACACAGGCTGCACATCGTGCGTCCCGCCGGCACCAGACGCTGCACGACGCTGTAGGTGTCCTGTTCAATGACATGAAACGGAATGTTCCGCTGCTTCAGGTACTCCGGCAGGATTCGAGCGTCGTAGCCGGGTTGCTTCTGGTCCAGGTGTACCGCGAGCAGCTCGAATCGGATCGGCGCGCGCGGCTGCAGCTCACGCAACAGGTCGAGCAGGGTCCATGAGTCCTTGCCGCCCGACAGGCACACCATGATGCGATCGCCATCCTCGATCATCGCGTAGTCGGCAATCGCCTGGCCGAACTGGTGGCGAAGCCGGCTGGTCAGTTTTTCGGCTTCAGTCATGTGGCGACGGGATCGGACCTGCGTGGTGTCGACAAGATTCCCGGTCGACGATCGGATAGGCGACGAGTCATGGCGGCGTTAGACTGCGCGGAGTCGCAAGGATTTGCATGAACCCGGACGATCCAGCCAACACGGTACGTCGTTTGACCGCGCTCAAGATCGAGCATCGCGATCTCGACGTCATGATTGCGCGTCTCGGGATCGAGCCCGGCAACGATGAACTCGAACTCAAGCGTCTGAAGAAACGCAAACTGTACCTGAAGGATTCGATCGCCTTGCTCGAGAGTCAGCTGATTCCCGATCTTGATGCCTGATCGGCTGCTTCCGGCTGGTCAGGCGGCCTCGTTGTCCTTCTCGACCTCGTCTTCCGCGAGCGGAGCCGGCAGCTTCGATGTCAACTTGAGGATGCCATGGCGGATGTCGCGACTCAGGATGACCTTCGCTTCCTTGACCAGGTCCTCCAGGCCTCCCTCGAAATCGAGTTTGTTGTTCTCGTCCGCACGGATCACGCGGCGCTCGCGCAGCTTCTGGATGAAGCCGCGAAACAGCGAGCGATCAAAAAATTCAGGCGCGTTGAGCTCGTGCAGCAACGAGAGACGTTGAGCCGTTAGCGAACACAGACTTTCCAGTTCGGCTGCCGACAAGGTGCGCCGTCCGTTGCTGACGAGCAGCGCGAGCGTGATGTAGTAGCGCTCGACCGCCTGCAGCAGGCTGTGCGACATCGCGCGCAGGCGGAACGCACTGTCGCTCTGGCCTGGCGCGCGTTCGATGACGCGACCTTCGCTGTCCGTTTCGAGCAGGCCCTGGGCAATGAAGAAATCGATCGAGGCGCGCAAGCGCTCGGTGAACTCCTCCTCGCTCCATGGCAGGAACAACTCCGACTGGATGAACGGATAGATCAGGCGGCCGAGGCGCAGGATGGTCGACCGGCTCATGCGTCGGTTGTTGAGGAAGCAGCACGCGATCCATGCCGCGGAAACGAACACGTGCTGCACGTTGTTGCGGAAATACGAGAGCAGGACCGCGTTGTCACCTTCGGCCATGAGCACGTCGCCGAGCGGATGCGCGACGCGCTTGATCCACTGCATCGACTCCCCGTAGGCGACGATCTCGGCCGGTGTCTTTTCGGTGATCGTGACGCGATCGCCGTAGGGCAAGGCGAGCAGGAGTGCTTTCGAAAGCTCGACCTGGGCGAGCAGGTCCGCCTCGGACATCGCGTGCTTGGGCATTGCCAGCAACGCCATCGCGAGCAGGTTGATCGGGTTCACGTCGACGGCGCGATTGATGTTGGCCTGGATGCGTTCGGCCAGCGTGTCGACAGTCGCTGCAAGCCATTCGGGCTTTGCGTCCGGGTTTTCCGTCGAGGCGCGCCAGGTCGGCGCAACTTCATCGAGCAATCCGCCGAGATCGATTGGTTCGCCGAAATTGATCGTGACCTTTCCATAGCGCTGGCGCAGCACGCGGAACGCGCGCAGCAAGCCGAGCAGGGATTCCTTTTCCTTCGGTTTGCCGGACAGCTCGCCGATGTACGACTTGCCTTCCATGAGCTTTTCGTAGCCGAAGTACACGGGCTGGAACATCACCGGCCTGCGCGATTCGCGCAGGAAGCTGCGCAGGGTCATCGCGAGCATGCCGCTGCGCGGAGACAGCAGCCGGCCAGTTCGCGAACGACCGCCCTCGATGAAGTATTCGAGGGCGACGCCGCGCGCGAACAACTGGCTGACATACTCGGTGAAGACGGCCGAGTACAGCGCGTTCGACTTGAAGCTGCGGCGCAGGAAGAAAGCGCCGCCGCGTCGCAGGATCGCGCCAAGGCCAGGCAGGTTCAGGTTGACGCCCGCGGCGATGTGCGGAGGCACGAGGCCGTTCTGGTAGAGCGTGTAGCTGAGCAGGAGATAGTCGACGTGACTGCGATGGCAAGGCACGTAGATCACTTCATGGCCCGGCGCAACCGCACGCAGCTTGTCGAAGTGATGCATGACAACGCCATCGTAGAGCTTGTTCCAGAGCGCGATCAGCATGAACGAGATCGAGCGCACGACGGTATGCGAATAGTCGGCGGCGATCTCGAGGGCATAGCCGCGTGCGCGTCGCCGCACCTGGTCGATACGGATGTTTTCCTTTGCCGCGACGGCTTCGATCGACTGGCGCACGGCGTCCGCGTCGACCACCGAATCGACGACAGTGCGCTTGTGCGAAAGATCGGCGCCGATGATTGTGGTGCGGGTCAATCGGAAGTGCACGCGCAGCACGCGCGAAAGCTTGCGTACGCTGCGCTCGAGCGCGACATCGCCCTGTTCGGTGAGGGTTTCGCTCAGCGATATCGGCGCGGAGAACTGCACGATCGTGTCGCGGCCGTTGAGCAGGATCGCAAGCAGGCGCCGGAAGCGACCGACGACGACCCAGTTTTCCGCGAACAGCACGCGGAACCACCCGGATTGGCGGTCGGGTGCACGCCCGACGAAGATCGAAACCGGCACCAGCCGGATATCGCCCGGATGGCCTTCACTGATCAGCTCGGCGAGCCGGCTCAAGGTCGCCGAGCGCGAAGGATGGGAACGCGAGCGGAAAAAGCTCGGCCTTGGCGTCAGCGCGATGATGGCGCGAGTGCGCTTGATCGGAAGCTGGCTGGCTGCTTCATAGGGTGAGGGCATGCCTGCTTCGTGGCAGGCCTGGTCGAGGATCAGAGTATCGGACAGTCCGTAGCGTTCGACGACATAGACCGTCGGAACGCCGTCGTCCGGAATCAGCTCGAGCGGCTCCTTCGGTTCGCGCCGGATGCGGATCAATGGGCGCAACAGCGCACCAAGGACATTCAGCCACGCCGGGCTGCGGACCGAGGTATCCGGTGCGCGATGGAGGGGAAGATTCTGTTGCATGGAAGAAGGTCGGTCGATGTCGATGGCGAACGTCGTCGTCAACGAATCAGCCGTTTTCCGGTGTCAGGACGGGAGGTTTGGCTGCTGCACTCGTCGCAGCGCGTTCCTTGATTTTCTCGATCGTGTCCTTGCCGTACCAGCGGTCCTCGATGCGGACCATCTCGGTTTCGGAGGTCAGGGGCGTGCCGAGCAGGCTGTAGCTGATCTTCAGGCGCGCTGTATCGGCATCGATCGTGATCGGCTCGACCGTCATCGAATCGAGCGTTGCATCGATCGAGAAATCGTAGACTTCGAGGACCTGCTTGATGCCATCAAGGGCGATCTTCAGTTTCGGGGAAGATTGCTCGAAAGTCAGCGCCTGTGCTTCGTCGAGCGTCTTCAGGTCGAGCTTGCGCGCCGTGTCGGAAAGAATGCCGATGACCTGGCGGACCTTGGCCGGATCGGTGAAGCGGGTCTTTTCTATCCATTGCGAGAGCGTCTCGATGACCTGGCCGGCCTGCTGCTTCTCACCGGGCGACAAGCCCTGGCTCTGCTGCACGAGTCCGCGCACATAGGTCTTGCCCATTGCCACGATGGTCGGCATCTGCTGCTGATACTGGGCGTCGAACTGGCGGATGTCCGGCTCCACGTCCTTGAACAGGGTCTCGACCGCATCCGGTGCGGTCAGTCGCGACATCGCGTCGGCGAAGCGGGCCCGCTCGGCATCGGTCGGCTTGTCCAGATTCGTGCGCGAGTTCCATTCCGACCTGACGCGTTCGAACTCGGCGGGGGGCAGCATGTTCTTGATCAGGCCGGCAAAGTCGCCGCTGCGGGCGAGGGCAATCGAAGCCTTCATGGCCTTGACCGGCTCCGATGCATCCCTTGAGCCGCCCGCCGACGGATCGCGGTTGCAGGCAGCAACACCCACCACAAGGGCAGCGAGCAGGGAGATCCCGACGAAAAACTTCGACATGAACGATCCAATGAACGGGGAGGCGCGCACTCTAGCAGCCCGCTCAGCCAAGGTCAGCCTGCGAGGGCAGGAAGCCAGGGCAAAAGAAAGCCCGGAGAGCGTGAGCGCCTTCCGGGCTGAATCCGGCAAAGCCGGAGGGGGGAATCGTACGTCGTTCTGTGCGGTGTGTAGGGTGGTGGGCCTTGGCCTGAATTCGTGATGGGCATGTTACTTATCCGTTATATCTAATGCAATACCTTAAGTATGATCAATTAACTTGTTGGTTATACTAGATTTTTGATCGATATCCCTTTCAATCAGTGCGCAGGGCGGCCTGTTTCTGCCGGCGACGCTCGTTGGCGGGCTGACTCCAGTCGTTGTTGAACAGCGCCGGTTCCCAGGAACCGTAGGTCGGATTCGGCAATACGAACCAGCGTTCACCGATCCAGGCCAGGTATGGAGCGACCGCCTGGATTCGACCTTTCGGCGTGTTCGCCAGCACGTCGACGAAATCGCCGATCTGGTCACCGACCTGAAGCAGGACCCTGTGCCTGCGCGCAATCAGCTCCCGTCGGCACCCTTTTTCGCTGCCATTCTGCTCGCAGCCCGGGACCACCGTGCCAAGTCCGAGAAAGACATTCTCGTCCTCGGCGACCGGCAGCCCGGCCTTGCGCAGGTTGGCGACGGTCGCGTCGCCGAGATCCTGGGCACGATTGGACAGATAGAACACGGTAACGCCGTTCTGCACGGCCAGCCGCGTGAATTCGAGCGCGCCGGGCACGGCCTTGGCATTCTCCTCGCGACACCATTCGGCCCAGGTGAATTCGTTGTAGCTGGCGTCGTTGGCAACGAGACGTGCCTGGTAGGGCGAGTTGTCGAGCACGGTCTCGTCGATGTCGAGTATCACGGCTGGCTTCAGCGTCGCGTCCAGCGCGTTCTTGCGTTCATCGCTGGCGAGCGCATCCCAGCGCGGATCGGCGAGCGCGCGCGTCAATTGCAGTTCGGCGGCATGGTAGGTCTGGCGATAGATCAGATCGCGCTCGATCGCGGTCTGGGTCCAGGCAACCGCATTCAGGTTGTCGTTGGCGAGTGGCTGCGCGACGTCGGTGGCGACAGGGTTTGCCGCCGATGCTGCGGAGGACGTCGGACGTGTCCGGGGTGCGCTGCAGGCGCTGACCGCGAGCACTGCTGCAAGGAGGAAGGGAAAGGTTTTCGACATGCCAACGACTCCGCGCTACGGAAAGAACAGGAACCCGGGATTGAACCGGAAGTCTACGACAAGCGCATGACTTGTCGGGCTGGCATTGGCTGGCGCCGACTGACAGACTGCGCCGCCACCGTCCTGCAACGATGACCATGCCGCCGAGCTCGAGGATTCCGTCTGCAAGCCCCGTGTTGGCCAGTTACCTGCTGGCTGCCGCGTTGTTGTTCCTCGTCCTGCACCTGCACCTGCTTTCGGTGCTGCTTGCCGGACTGCTGGTATATGCCCTGGTCAACGCCCTGGCACCGTCGCTGCAGCGTCATCTGCCTGGAACGCGCGCGCACTGGCTCGTCGTCGCCTTGCTGGCGTCGACCGTGGTTGGCCTGCTTACCTTCGCCATCGCCGGCACGATTGCCTATCTCGGCTCGGAGCACGGCAATCCGAGCTTGCTGTTCGAACGCATGGCGCCTGTCATCGAACGCGCACGCGCCCAGCTTCCCGAGATGATCGTCAATCATCTCCCAGACAATTCCGAGCAGATCCGCGAAGCGACGATGAGCTGGCTGCGCGAACATGCGGCACAGTTGCAGCTCGCCGGGAAAAACGCGGCGCGCGTCATCGTGCACTTGCTGATCGGCATGATCCTCGGCGCGATGCTGGCCCTGCAGACGGCGCTGGCGCGGCCGCCGGGCGGCGCGCTCACGGCGGCGCTCACCGAGCGCTGCCGCCACCTCGTGACCGCGTTTCACGACATCGTCTTCGCCCAGGTGAAGATTTCCGCGTTGAACACCCTGTTCACGGCGATCTTCCTGTTGATCGTGCTGCCGCTGTTTGGCGTCTCCCTGCCGCTGGCCAAGACCCTCGTCATCGCGACCTTTGTCTGCGGCCTGCTGCCGGTGGTCGGCAACCTGATCTCGAACACGCTGATCTTCATCATCGGCCTGTCGGTTTCGCTATGGGTGGCGGTCGCCGCACTGAGCTTCCTGGTCCTCATCCACAAGCTCGAGTACTTCCTCAACGCGCGCATCATCGGCACGCAGATCCGCTCGCGTGCATGGGAGCTGCTGATCGCGATGCTGCTGTTGGAAGCGGCATTCGGGATTGCCGGCGTCATCGCCGCGCCGATCTACTACGCCTACCTGAAGCGCGAGCTCGAGGCGCGCGGCCTGGTCTGATCCGGCGACTTCAGTCGTCGAACAAGGCGGCCAGTTTGGCGATGCTCGAACTGGCGACTTCCTTGCGTTGTACCTCGTCCTGTTCCGCATCGCGGCCCGACCAGTGCAGGTCGGTGGGCGGCAACTCGGCGAGGAACCGGCTGGGATCGTTGGCAATGATTTCGCCGAAACGGCGCTTGCGGCGCGTGAAGCTCAATGCGAGTTGTTCCTTCGCGCGCGTGATGCCGACGTACATCAGGCGGCGTTCCTCGTCGAGGCGCCCTTCATCGACGCTGGCCTCGTGCGGAAACGAACCTTCCTCGACGCCAACGATGAAGACGAAGCGGAACTCGAGTCCCTTCGCCGAATGCAGGGTCATCAGGCGCACCGCATTGCCTGCATCATCACGATCGCCATGCGTCAGCAAGGCGAGTTGTGCGGCAAGGTCGCCGGCTGCGCCGTCTTTCTGCATTGCGCGGAACCATTCGCTGAGCTCCTTGAGATTCCCGATCCGTCGCGCGCGAAGTTCCGGCTCCTTGATTTGCGCGCCGATATGGTCGGCGTAGCCGATGCGTTCGATCAGCTGATCGACGAGATCCGCAGCGGCGGTGCGGTCGGCGGTCCGCTTGAGCTCACGCACGAGGTTGACAAAACCGGCCAGGGCCGACGCCGGTCGCGCCGACAATTCGCCCAGCACGCTGTCGTGCTGTGCCGCGCGGAACATCGAGAGGTGGCGCAGGCCGGCCGCCTGCCCGAGCTTTTCAAGTGAGGTCGCGCCGATATCGCGGCGCGGAATGTTGACGATACGCAGAAACGCCGCGTCGTCGTCCGGATTGTTGATCAGGCGCAGGTAGGCGAGCAGGTCCTTGACCTCGGCGCGTTCAAGAAACGCCGTGCCGCCGCTCAGGTGATACGGCACGCGAGCGATGCGCAGCGCTTTCTCGAGCGCGCGCGACTGGTGATTGCCGCGGTACAGGACCGCGAATTCGTTCCAGCGCGCCTTGTGCTTCTCGGCCAGGTGCACGATCTCGGCGGCTACGCGTTCGGCTTCGTGTTCATCGTCGCGACATTCGAGCACGCGAATCGGCGGCCCCTCCGCAGCTTCACTCCAGAGCTTCTTTTCGAACAGATGCGCGTTGTTCGCGATCAACGCGTTGGCGACGCGCAGGATGCGGCGTCCGCAACGGTAGTTCTGTTCGAGCTTGATGACCTTGAGCTTCGGATAATCGCGTGACAGCTCGCCGAGGTTCTCGGGATTCGCCCCGCGCCAGGCGTAGATGCTCTGATCGTCGTCGCCCACCGCAGTGAACATGCCGCGCTCGCCGGCGAGCGCCCTGACCAGGCGGTACTGGGCAGTGTTTGTATCCTGGTATTCGTCGAGCAGCAGATAGCGGATGCGTTCCTGCCAGGCCGCGCGAACTGCATCGTCACCTTCGAGGATCTGCAGCGGGAGGCGGATCAGATCGTCGAAATCGACGGCATTGAATGCGCCGAGCCGCTTCTGGTAAGCCGCATAGATCTGCGCAGCCTCACGTTCGCGCGGACCTGCCGACGTATCCGCGGCCTGTTCCGGCGTGAGGCCCTCGTTCTTGGCCCGCGAGATCAACGATTGCAGCGCCCACAGCGCGTCGTTCTTGATGCCCTTCGGCGCGAGCTCCTTGATCAGGCCCTGGCTGTCGTCGGCATCGAGCACCGAGAAACCGCGGCGCAGGTTCGCCCGCGCATGTTCGATCTGCAGGAATTTCAGTCCGAGCGCATGGAAGGTGCATACGGTCAGGCCCTCGGCGGCCGGCCCGTGCAGCAACTTGCCGACACGCTCGCGCATCTCGCGCGCGGCCTTGTTGGTGAACGTGATTGCGGCGATCTTCGATGCCGACAGATTCTTCCGCTTGACCAGATGCGCGATCTTCTCGGTGATCACGCGTGTCTTGCCCGAGCCTGCGCCGGCCAGCACGAGCAATGGGCCATCGCAGTAGTCGATGGCGGCGCGTTGTTGTGGGTTGAGCATGTTTGAAGCAGGGATTGGGGATTGGGGATTCGCCTGCACTCGCGACAGTTCGTTGCCGCGCAGCCAGCCTGGCGATTTTGACGCATCGCGGGGCGTAGGGAAATGAAACACGGCGAATGTCGGAGTGAAGTACTCGAATCGCCACGAGTCCCCGGATCGCAGCTGGCTGGAGGAGAGTCCCTCAACGTGTGCAAGAATCTGCTTGCGCGAATCCCGATCTCGGATCCCCCATCCCGGCTCCATCAATGTCCAAACTCTATTTCTATTACTCGGCCATGAATGCCGGCAAGACGACCACGTTGCTGCAGAGCGCCTACAACTATCACGAGCGCGGCATGCGCACGCGCATCCTGACCCCGATGCTCGACAACCGGGCGGGCGAGGGTGTCGTTGCATCGCGCATCGGACTCAAGGCCGAGGGTTTGCGCTTCGACCGTGACGACGACCTGCTGGCCCTGGTCGATGCCGATATCGCCGTCGCGGGAAAGCTCGATTGCGTGCTCGTCGATGAAGCCCAGTTCCTGACCAGGGCGCAGGTCTGGCAGCTCACCGATGTGGTCGACAAACGCGATATCCCGGTGCTCGCTTACGGACTGCGCACGGATTTTCGCGGCGAGCTGTTCGAAGGCAGCCAATACCTGCTGGCCTGGGCCGACAATCTCGATGAGATCAAGACGATCTGCCATACCGGACGCAAGGCAACCATGGTCGTGCGCGTCGATGAGCACGGTCGTGCATTGACCGACGGTCCACAGGTCGAGATCGGCGGCAACGACCGTTACGTTTCAGTCAGCCGCGCCGAATTCAAGAAGATCGTCGCAGGCGACGGTCGCATCGAGCTTCAGCAACCGGTGTTGCCACTTTAGTGATCCGGCCCGTGAATGGTTTGAGAACCGTTCGGACTCAGTCTCGTCGAAGGGCTCAGGGTGATCGGTATTTGCGGGCCGGATGCCGAATGCCGGCCTTGCCCTGTCAGCGCTGACAACGCGGACAGTAGAACGTCGAGCGTTGGCCGAGGCTGATCGAGCGTATCGGCGAGCCGCAATTTCGACAGGGTTCGCCGACGCGTCCGTAGACGAACAATTCCTGCTCGAAGTAGCCGGGTACGCCATCCGGTGAGATGAAATCGCGCAGCGTCGTGCCGCCACGCGTGATTGCGTGATCGAGAATGCGTCGGATCGCGCCAGCCAATCGTGCGTAGCGCTCCCGCGATACCGATCCCGCCTTGCGACGTGGATCGATGCCGGCCGCAAACAACGCTTCCGCCGCATAGATATTGCCGACCCCGACGACGATGCCCTGGTCCATGATGAAGGTCTTGACTGCCGACGAGCGCCCGCGCGAAAGCCGCCACAGGTGATCACCATCGAAGCTGTCGCCGAGTGGTTCCGGACCGAGGTGTGCGAGCAGTTCGTGCGTGCTGCCGATCGGCTGCCAGAGCAGGCTGCCGAAACGGCGCGGATCGGTGAAACGCAGCATTCGCCCCGAATCGAGCAGCCAGTCGTAGTGGTCATGTTTGCCCGGTGCGGTGTCGCGATCGAGCACACGCAGGCTTCCCGACATGCCGAGATGCAGCACGGCGCTGCCGGTCCCGGTGTGCACGAGCAGATACTTCGCGCGCCGTTCGATCGAGGCAATGCGTTGGCCGGGCAGCGAGGCGATCAGTGATGTCGGGATCGGCCAGCGCAGCCGGGGTTGCCGGATGACAAGCTTCGCGACCTGTCGACCGAGCAGATGCGGCGCGATGCCAAGACGCGTGGTTTCGACTTCGGGCAACTCGGGCATGATGCGGCGTACTCAGTGCGTGTCGGACCCGGCAGTGCCGAGCAGCAGGGACCCTTGTTCCGCCGACAGTGTATAGCTCAAGGCCGGCTCGGCACGTCGGGCGACAATCGCATCCGTGTCGCGGACCAGGCGATAGTCGATCCGCGTTCCATCGCCCAGATGCAACTGGACGTTGGCGAGCACGGAAGCCGGAGCGGTACCGTCAGCGGCCGTGATCCGGCTGGCCATAGCGAGGTTCCATGCCTCGATCAGGTCGCGACGTTCGATACCGTCGATCTGCAGGCTGGCCAGGATCGATCCGCGTGGCAGCAGGTGGCGATCAAGTTCACTCGCCGGTGCCGCGACGAGGAACGGACTGAATCGGTCCGGCACCATCGCGATCGTGTTGCCGACGCGCACGTAGCGGTCACCGTTGAACGCGTCGGTCGTGCCGATATCGAAATGCATTGCGCCAAGGTCCAGGCGGATCAGCGCCGGATCGAGGCCGATCTTTCGTGCATCGAAACGGGCCGCGTCGCGGCGGCTGCGTACCGGCGATGCCGCTATCGAAAGCAATCGGGCAAGCTGCGCGTCATCGGCGGGCAGGGCGTATGGCTCGCGCATGAACCAGTGCCCGTCTTCGCGCTCGAAGTGACGCCGCACGCATTGCAGGCAGCTGACGGTCACCCGGTCGATGTCGTCCGGATCGAGCGCACCGAGTGGCGGTTCGAACCGGGCCACTTCGCGGTTGACCTGCAGATAAGCGGCGATGCCGAGCATCGCGACGACGCCGAGCAGGATCAGGTTCGTGCGGGTCGCACGCTGCATCAGCGCCGCCGCCGCTGGCGCCATATCCACAAGCCGCTGGCGGCAAGTACGATCGGCAGGCCGAGCAGGAATCCGAAACTGACCAGGGCCAGGGCCGGATCCGAAAGCGCGATCGTCCGGTCTTCGGCGACTTGTTCCGGGATGTCGATCAATGCGTCGTCGGCCAGCAGCCAATCGAAGATGCGCGCGCCGAAGTCGCGGTTGCCGCCATTGCCGAGATAGCTGTTCGAGAGGAAATCACCATCGCCAATGACAACCACGCGTTGTTCGCGCGCTCCCGGACGTGGCGACAGGCGTGTCATCGCGAACCCGAAATCGAGCGGTCCGGAGATCTCGCCATCGTTGCCGTCGTAACGCACGTCGCCCGCCGGTTCGCCGCCCTTGGGGATGTGCCCGGTCTCGTTCCACGATTGCGCCGAGCTCTGCAGGATGGATTTGAATTCCCAGCGCGCAGGTGCGACCTGGGCCAGTGCGACCGGCTGCGGAAACAGCGTGCTCAAGTCGAAACCCTTGTCGATCGCGTGCTCCGGATAGCGGTTCACTGCGACAAAACTCGGATCCTGGATACCAAAAGCCTGGCCCGCCCCATCGACGATGACACCGGGCAAGCTGCGGATCGACAGGGCGTCGGCCAGTGCGCCGAGACCGTTGTCCTCATCCGCCTCCAGCAGCCACAGCAGGTTGCCGCCACGTTCGACGTAGTCGACGATCTCGATCGCTGCAGCGCCGGCCAGCGGCACGCGCGGATTGGCGATCACGAGCAGGCCGATGTTATCGGGAATCCTCGGTGTCGTGGCGAGGGCAAGGTTGAGGCTGAGGATGCCGCGCTGCTTCAACACGGCACCGAACTGGCCGAGGTCGGCATTCGCCGGGCCGTCCGGTTTGCGTTCGCCTTCGCCTTCGAGGTAGGCAACCAGCCGTTCGTGCGGACGCGAAAGCCGCAACAGGGCGCTGCTGATCTCGGCCTCGCTCAATACCTTCAGCCGCTCGTTGCGCGTCCCGTAGCGCAGTTCGATCTCGCCATCGATCTGCACGCCGGCGGCGCGCATTGCATCGGGATCGGAATCCGGGTCGATGAATTGAAGGCCCAGATCGGGCTTCGCCCGTTGGTAACGTGCGAAGAAATCGCCGATCGTCTTGCGCAGGTTTCCCTGCGGGCGCGCATACGAAACGATCTCGACAGGTCCCTGCATCGAGTCGAGCAGTTTCCTCGACGGCTCGCTCAGGCTGGCACGCTGGCTTCGGCTGAAATCATGGATGAATCCGTAGCGTGTGCTGAGGAAGCCGATCAGCAATGCCGACGCAACCAGCAGGACGACGTGGAGGAAATTGGTCAGGCGCCCGTTCATTGCTCAGCCCCGCGTTCGCAGGCTGTCGAGGCGGCGCGCCGCGAACAGCAGGGCGAGCGTCGTGACGAGCAGGAAATAGACGATGTCGATGCTCGCAACGAGCCCGAAGAAGAACGGCTCCAGGTGGGTCGACAGCGAGAGCCAGTTGATCAGCGCATTGTCGATGCCCTGGTAGCGCGCGCCCATGTCGATCATCGCGAGCAGGCTGCCGATGATCAGCGCAGCTGCGGCGGCCAGGGCCGGGTGTGCGGTCCACGCGGAACAGGCGATGCCGATGGCGGTCAGGCTTGCGGCAAGCAGGAGCAGACCGAACGTTGCCGCCGCCAGCCGGGCGAGGTCGAGCGCCGTGCCGAACTCGAGCATCAGCGGCATGCACACGGCAATCAGGACGACCGCTGCCACGAGAACAAAAGCACCGATGAACTTGCCGAGCACGATGCGCAGGTTGCCGATGCCGGCCGCCAGCAGCAAGGGCAGAGTGTGTGCGCGCCGCTCGCCAGCCAGGGTCTGCATCGTTGCCAGCGGCACCAACAGCATGAGCAGCCCCGAAAGGCTGCGCAGCAACGGGATCGCAATCAGGTCGGTCGCGCCCTGTGAATTGGGTACGGCGCCGAGTTTCGGGGCGATGCGCAGATAGGCATCCAGCGCGATCAGGAATTGCCAGGCCAGCAAGGCCGTGGTCAGGGCCAGCAGGATCCATGCGAAAGGCTGCGCAAACTGGCGCTTGATGTCATTGCATGCGACGAGCCGGATCGCACTCATGCGCATGCCTCGGGTACTGCGGTTTCCGCCGCGATACGCACGAAGATGTCTTCGAGGGCGTTGTTGTCGCTGCGCAGTTCGACAAGGCCGTAGCCAGCGTCATTGATGGCTTTGGCCAGATCGCCGGCGCCGGAGCAGTGCTTCAAGTCGATGCGCCAGCGCCTGGTGCCGATCGCCTGTGCGCGGGCGACATGCACGATGCGCATCCACGCCTGGTCGTCGATATCGCGTTCGAGGTGGACGAGCATCGCGCCGCCGGCATCGAGTTCGGACAAGACTGTGGAATGACGCAGGCGTCCGCGATGCAGGATCGCGACGCGATCGCAGCAAGCAAGGACATCGGAAAGCACGTGGGTCGACAGCACGACCGCATGATCTTTCGACAGCGCGCGGATCAGATCGCGCAGACGCAGGGCCTGGATCGGATCAAGACCCGACGCCGGTTCGTCGAGCACGATCAGGGCCGGTTCGTGGACGAGCGCCTGGGCCAGGCCGACGCGCTGGCGGAAGCCCTTCGACAGCAGGCTCGTCAGGCGGCGGCGCATCTCGCCAAGCTCGCAGCGCTCGATCGCGCGCTCGACCGCGGCGACGATCGCCGAACGATCGACTCCGTGCAGGCGTGCGCAGAAACGCAGGTATTCCTCGATGGTGAGTTCGCCGTAGAGCGGTGGCTCTTCGGGCAGATAGCCGACGTTCCGCCTGGCGTATCCGGGGTTCGCATACAGATCGAGCCCGCCGAGACGCACCTGGCCCGAACTCGGCGCGAGCATGCCCGACATCATGCGCAGCGTGGTCGATTTGCCGGCACCGTTGACGCCGAGCAGGCCGAGCACTTCGCCGCGTTCGAGAGCAAGGCTCAGGTCCTCGACGATCGCGCGACCGGACAGATGGCGACCGATGCGATCCAGCTCGAGTGCGGGGGAAGATTCATTCATGCCGCGCGGATTGTTCCGGCTATGCGCCAGAAGGGCAAGCGCGCCGCCGCGGGAGGTTTGCCCGCGACCAACAAAAAACCCGCCAGTTGGCGGGTTTCCTGCGGGAATGCCGGATCAATTACTTGATCTTGGCTTCCTTGTAGGCCACGTGCTTGCGCACGACGGGATCGTATTTCTTGATCTCCATCTTGTCTGGCGTGGTCTTCTTGTTCTTGTCGGTCGTGTAGAAATGGCCGGTGCCGGCTGAAGACACGAGGCGGATCTTGTCGCGCTTGGATGCCATGATTCAATACTCCTCAGATCTTCTCGCCGCGCGCACGCAGCTCGGCAATGACTACTTCGATACCCTTCTTGTCGATCGTGCGCAGGCCGTGGCTCGAAACCTTGAGCTTGATCCAGCGGTTCTCGCCAGCGATCCAGAAGCGGCGTTCATGAAGGTTCGGCAGCCAGCGGCGGCGCGTCTTGTTGTTGGCGTGTGAAACGTTGTTACCGGACTGGAAACTCTTGCCGGTGACCTGGCATACCTTGGACATGCGAACCTCGTCATTGTCAGTTACCGCCCTTGGCCAGGACGGAAGCGGCCCAGCGGCGACATTGCGCCACACGATGCTGGAGTTGCTTCGGCCATGCGACAGACGGGTCGTGTACCGGGGGCTGTCCATCCGGAAATCCGGTGAAACGGGCCGAAGCGAGCCGCGCTTTATAGCGTATTCGGCTTCCTGAGGCAAGCCAAAGGCCTCAGATCTCCTCGGTCGTGGTGCGCTTCGAACGACGGATCAGCCAGCCGACGCCGCGCAGGTCGGCGATCCCGACCAGGGCGCGATTGAGGTTGTTGTACTTCGACACGCCGGTACCGCGTGCGCGATGGTTGACCGGCACGCTCTTCACCTGCCAGCCGGCGCGCTGCATCAATGCCGGCAGATAGCGGTGCATGTGATCGAAATAGGGCAGGTCGAGGAAGGCTTCACGCTCGAACAGCTTGATGCCGCAGCCGGTATCGGGAGTTTCATCGCGCAACAGGCGGCTGCGGATCGCATTGGCCAGGCGCGAGGCGAGACGCTTGCTGCCGGTATCCTTGCGATTGACGCGCCACCCCGCAAACAACTTGATCGCAGGCGGCGATCCGTCGCGCATCGCGAGCAGCCTGGGGATGTCTGCAGGATCGTTTTGGCCGTCGCCGTCGAGGGTTGCGATCCAGGGTCCGCGCGCGGCCTTCACGCCGTTGCGGATGGCCGTGCTCTGGCCGCTCTGGGAAAGGTGGCGGACCACGCGCAACTCGGGATTGCCGGCTTTGGCCGAGGTCAGCACCGCCAGCGTATCGTCCTTGCTCGCATCGTCGACGTAGACGATCTCGAAATCGAGGCGACCGCGCAGTGCGGCCGTGATCTCGTTGATCAGCGGAACGACATTGTCGCGCTCGTTGAATACCGGCACGACGACGGAAAGCTGGGTCATGGCCCGGATCCTGTGACGAAGGTGCCGATGTCACGATGCGACGATCGGCGAAGCGCGTGATTATCGCCGATCATCGGGTCGGGCCCAAACTCGCGGGAGCAGCGGCGATGCAGGCTCCCCTCGCACAACAAGTGAACGGCTCAGCGTATCCTGCCGAGGATGCCGTCGAGTTCGTCGAGGCTGTGATAGCTGATGACCAGCTTGCCGCGTCCGGCGCGACCATGATTGATCGCCACGCGAGCCCCCAGCTTCTCGGCCAGGCTGGTTTCGAGTGCCTCGATGTCGGCGTCGCGTTTGGGTTTCGCGGGTTTGCCCTTCGGCAATT
Source organism: Pseudomonadota bacterium (assembly GCA_029561145.1). GTDB lineage: Bacteria > Pseudomonadota > Gammaproteobacteria > Xanthomonadales > Rhodanobacteraceae > Dokdonella. The sequence goes on along the minus strand of JAKQJM010000064.1, from coordinate 24,466 downwards.
CGGCGGCATTGCGCACTGCGCTCTCGAGTTCCCGGACCGTCCATTCGTTGTCAGCGGCCTTGCGCGCCATGGCGATCGCGCGCGGCGCCGGCAGGGTCAGCAAGGCGCGCGCATGGCCCATTTCGAGCCTGCCTTCCTCAAGCAGGGTGCGGATCTCGTCCGGCAGATCGAGCAGGCGCAACAGGTTCGAAACCGCGGCACGCGAGCGGCCAACGGCATCGGCGGCCTGCTGGTGGGTCAGCTTGAACTCGGCGATCAGGCGTGCCAGTGACTGCGCTTCTTCGAGCGGCGAAAGGTCTTCGCGCTGGATGTTTTCGATCAGCGCGATCGCGATCGCCGCGCGGTCGTCGATGTCGCGCACGAGCGCGGGAATCTCGCTCAGACCGGCGAGCTGGCTTGCGCGCCAGCGACGCTCGCCCGCGATCAGTTCGAAACGCCCGCCGGCGACGCTGCGCACGATGATCGGTTCGATCACGCCCTGCGATTTGATCGATTCGGCCAGTTCGTGCAGCAGGTCCTCATCGAAGCGGCGGCGCGGCTGGTACTTGCCGGCCGATATCGTCGCGACCGCCAGCGAGCGCAACGCGCCTTGATCACCTGGCCCGGTCCCGGTCGATTCCTCGGCGTCGCCATTGCCTCCGAGCAGGGCATCAAGCCCGCGACCGAGCCCAAGCCCGCGTTTCTTTGCTGCCATTGCTTAGTGTTCCTGACTGGCGGACTGGGGCGTGGATGCCGTGCGTTCGCGGCGCAGCATCTCGCCGGCCAGGCCGAGATAGGCGATTGCTCCACGAGACTCGCGATCATAGAGGTTGATCGGCTTGCCGTGGCTGGGTGCCTCGGCCAGGCGGATGTTGCGCGGGATGATCGAGCGCAACAACTTCTCGCCGAAATGCTTGTGCAGTTGCGCCGACACATCGTTGCTGAGGTTGTTGCGCACGTCATACATGGTGCGCAGCAGGCCCTCGATTTCGAGTCCGGGATTGAGTCGCTTGCGCACGGCCTTGATCGTGTCGACCAGGCTAGAGAGTCCTTCGAGAGCGAAGTATTCGCATTGCATCGGAATCAGCACGCCGTGCGCTGCGGTCAATGCGTTCAAGGTAAGAAGGTGCAGCGACGGCGGGCAGTCGATCAGGATCGTGTGGTAGCGGTCGCCGAGCTTTTCGAGTTGTTCCTTGAGCCGATGTTCGCGAGCCAGCGCGTCCATCAGCTTGATCTCCGCTGCGGTCAGGTCGCTGCTGCCCGGGATCAGATCGAACGCGCCTTCGGTCTTGACGATGGCGTCCTCGATCGCGGCTTCCTCGAGCAGCACATCGCAGCCGTTGGGCTTCGCTTCGCGCTTGTCGATGCCGGCGGCCATCGTCGCATTGCCCTGCGGGTCGAGATCGACCAGCAGCACGCGGCGGCGCGTCTCGGCGAGTGCCGCAGCGAGATTGACCGCGGTGGTCGTCTTGCCGACTCCGCCCTTCTGGTTCGCGATGGCGATGATGCGTGTCATGGATGATTCCGGGCTGCTGGTCCGTCCAGCTTGCGTTTGATGATGACCAGATGCCGCTCGGCGTCGAGGCCGGGCACATCAAGCCGATGCACGGCGTCGATCGAGAAGCCGGCCGGCAGCTTGTCGAGCTCATCCTGCGGGAATCGCCCCTTCAGCGCCAGCCAGCGGCCGTCGGCGGCGAGCAGGTGGCCTCCCAGGGTCAGCATGTCGTCCAGTGTCGCGAATGCGCGCGCGCTGACGCAATCGAATTCGCCGCGGACCGCCTCGACCCGGCTTTCCTCGACACGCGTGCGCTTGAGCCGAAGCTGGCGCACCGCTTCACGCAGGAAGCGCGTCTTCTTGCCGTTCGAGTCAACCAGGCATACTTCTAGATCGGGTCTGGCCAGCGCCAGTGGAATGCCGGGCAAGCCCGCACCGGTGCCGAGGTCAACCAGGCTGCGGCCGGCAACAAATGGCAGCACGGCCAGCGAATCGAGCAGATGGCGCGTCACCATCTCGCCGGCATCACGGACCGCGGTCAGGTTGTAGGCAGCATTCCAGCGCACCAGCAGGTCGACATAGTCGAGAAGCTGTTCGATGGTCGACGCATCGAGTTCGAGCTTCAGCGTCTTCAGCCCCGCGAGCAGCCGCTGCCTCAGCGGTTCGCGGTCGGACATGAGTCGCTCGGAATCGAAAGGGGCGCCAGTATCGCGGTGCAGCCCGGCAAAATCCAGCCGGAACGGGAAACCGTCCAGCGAGCTCAGGCGGCTTCGCGCAGGTCGATGCGTGTTACCAGCAAGCCGCGCTCGCGCATTTCGGTGTTGAGGTTCTGCTTGAGCCAGAGGCGGCGCTCGTGCAGGTCATCCGGCATCGAATCGCTGCCGAGCAGGTCGGCTGCACGCTCACGCAGGATCGCGTCGACCGATTCGATGACCGTATCGGCGCGTTGCGGATCGAGTATCTGGAAATACACCGAGGCGAGGCAATCTTCGCCTGTTCTAAGCGCAGCGGACACTTCAACGTGGCTGCCAGTCAGGCTCATCTTGTGCGAGACGCGTTCGATCAGCGGCAGCATGAAGCGCATGCCGGCTCCGACAAACCGTGTATGCCCGCCGAATCTGCGCAACGAATAGACCTGCCCCTCCGGAATCCAGCGGACGCACGCCGCCGCATAGACGGTGAGCACGATCAGCATGGTCCAGAGGATTGGATTCGACATTTGCTTTTGCCTACAAGAGGTTATTCAGTAAACCTCGGGTCAACTCTAACAAGTTTCTTGTGCAACTGGAATAACGCACCGTTAACATTTTCGCGCGAACCGTAGCAATCAAAGCTGAACGCAATCACAGTTCTGCGTGGTTTCGACCATTCTTTTGTGGATTTCCGGCTTTTTTGTGGCGCGTTCGGGTGGCCGCATGGCTGTTCGGCGGCCATGCGCTGGACGTACGCGCTACCGTGCCCGCGCCTTGAGTTCGCCGGGTCTTTTGCGCGCGTGAACCCGTAACAGTGAATTCTTCAGGCGATGGGCAAGCCGCGATCGCGGTGCCATCGGCGAATCGAGCCATGCCGACCGTGCGTGCAGCACGCAACAGTCGGCGCAGCTGCGCATCCGATCAGGGTTTGAGGTGGGTCTCGAACAGCTTGAGGATGCGACGGTATTCGTCATACCAGGAATCGGCATGGACGAAGCCATGGCGCTCGAGCGGATAGGCCGACAGTTCGAAGTCGTCCTTGCGCAGTTCGATCAACCGCTGGTAGAGGCGCGCCGAGTCCTGGAACAGCACGTTGTCGTCGATCATGCCGTGAGCGATCAGCAGGCCGCCCTTGAGGCCGTCGGCAAACTCGATCGGAGACGAGCGTCGATAGGCGATCGGATCGTCCTGCGGTGTATTCAGGATGTTCGAGGTGTATTCGTGGTTGTACGACGTCCAGTCGGTGACCGGGCGCAGCGCGGCGCCGGCAGCGAAGATGTCCGGTGCGCGGAACATCGCCATCAGCGCCATGAATCCGCCGTACGAGCCGCCATAGAGTCCGACGCGCTTGCTGTCCACGGATTGCGTGGCGACCAGCCAGTTGACGCAATCGATCAGGTCTTCCAGTTCAGGATGGCCCATCTGTCGATAGATCGCTGTGCGCCAGTCGCGGCCGTAGCCTTCCGACGCGCGGTAGTCCATGTCGATCACGACATAGCCTTTCGACGTCAGCAGGTTGTGGAACATCTGTTCGCGGAAATAGTTCGGGTAACCCAGTTCGGTGTTTTGCAGGTAACCCGCGCCATGCACGAAGAGCACGGCCGGATAGCGTCGGCTGGCATCGAAGTCGGCGGGCTTGTAGAGCTTGGCGTAGATCGGCTCCTTCGCATGCGTCGAAGGGATCGCGACAATCTCGATGTTCGGCCATGCGATGGCCTTGTACCCGGCTGTGCGCGTGTCGGTCAGCACGCGCGATTCGCCTCCGCCGGCAGGTTGTACTCCGAGCTGGGCCGGCACATAGGACGAAGACTGCAGCAGGGCCAGCTGCGAGCCGTCGGGCGAGAGCGCGAACCCGTCCATGCCCTTGACATGGCTGACCTGCTCGAGCGCGCCGCCGGTCGCGGCGATCCGATAGACATCGTAGGAATAAGGCGCCTCGACGTTGCCGCGCAGATAGAACCACGCGCCATCGGGCGACACGACCGGATCCGACACCTCGAACCTGCCCGAGGTCAGCGCTTTTGCGCGGGCTCCTGGCTGCTTCGTGTAAAGCTGCGAGTAGCCGCTTTCCTCGCTCAGGTACCAGAGCGTGCGGCCGTCCCTGCTCCAGCCGAAATCATTGAAGTTCCAGTTGATCCAGGCCGGATCGGTCAGCCGGTGCTGGTTGAGCAAGGTGTTTTTCGCGAAATCGACCGTCGTGATCCAGCGATCCTTGTTGTCGATCGCCCGCAGCTGGATGGCGACCTGGCTGCCATCGCGGTTCCAGACGATGTCCGGAACGGTGACTGATCGTTCGAGCGCATCGCCATCCTTTTTTTCGCTGGCGTTGGCGCCTGCTTTCGAATCGCCCTTGTCCTGTCTTGCGGCATCGGCACGATTTTCCTCGCGGATCTTGCGCAGCGGATCGTCCTTGATGCCCGGCAGTGCGGACAAGGCGAGCTTTTCGAGGGTATGCGCATCGAGGTCAAGCAGCCACAACGAATTCGGTGATGGCAGGTTGCGTCCGACGCGGATGCGCTCGTCTTCCTGTTCCTCGTAGCCCGACTCGGTGACGTAGTGCTGGAGCTTGGCGACCTTGCCATTGTCATGGCCCTTGGGCGTCGTCACGACCAGCAGGTGACGTCCATCCGGTGCCAACGCGCTGCCTTCGATCTTGACGTCATCACCAAGATAGAACGGCAGGGGCGAGCGGGTCGGATCCTGCTTGCGGAATGCCTCGTCGTTGCTCTTGCTGGCGTCGCGGCCCTCCTTGATGGTGCGCAGGGTCGAAAACAGGCGCAGTTGCAGCTCGCCGAGATCGTCGGGTTTCGAGTCTTGCGGGTCCTTTTCGGCGCTCAGGATCGCGGCCGGGCCGGTGACGCCACTGGCCAGATCGTGCACGAACCAGTCGTTGTCGACACGAAACTGGATGGCGCGATCATCGGCGGAAAATTGCGGCGACGATTCGCCCTGCGGCGTACGCGTGATCTGGGTAAGGCGTGCGCTGGCGATGTCGCGGACAAACACGTCGCCGTTGCGGATGAAGGCAGCGCGCCGGTGGTCGCGATCAAAGACGCTGGCCGAGCCATCCGCCCCGGCCATCGCATCCGGGCCAATGATGCTGTCGCTGCCCGTGATCGGGTCGATGCGGTGCAGGTCGCGGATGGCCGAACCGTTGCGCTTCAGCGCGTAGTAGATCGTCTTGCCATCGGCGCTCCAGTACGGCGCTTCGACCGCAGGCCCGATCCAGTCCGGATCGGCCATCGCCTGGTCGAGGGTGATCGCATGGGCGGGCAAGGCGCACAAGCCGGTCAGCACAAGCGCTGTGGCGAAGGCAATTCGTTGCATCGAGGCAGGCTCCGGCGTAGCAGAAGTCGTCAAGCATAACGTCAGCTGCCGGCAACGCCATGCGCCAGAAGTCAGCCGGCAGCGTCCAGCGCCAAGCCTCGCGCCTTTCCGCGGTGCCGTGCACGTAGAATGTCGGCACCCATCGACCGCCGTGATCAGGAACATCCATGCTTGAGTGTGTGCAAACCGAGACAGGCCCCAATCCGCGTTTTGCGGTGATCTGGCTGCATGGCCTCGGTGCCGATGGCAATGACTTCGGCCCGATTGTCCCGGAACTGGTGGCGCGCGATTGGCCGCCGATCCGCTTCGTGTTCCCGCATGCGCCACGTCGCGCGATCACGATCAACGGCGGCATGCCGATGCGCGCCTGGTACGACATCACCGGCATGGAGATCGCGCAACGCCAGGACGAAACCGGCATTCGTGCCTCGATCGTCGAGCTCGAGGCCTTGATCGCGCGCGAAGTCGAGCGCGGCATTCCGGAATCACGGATCTTGCTGATCGGCTTTTCCCAGGGCGCGGCGATGGTGCTGTCGGGCGGACTGCGTCATGCGCGGCGGCTCGCTGGAATCGCCGCTCTGTCCGGATATCTGCCGCTTGACCAGAAACTGATCACGGAGCGCAGCCCGGCCAACGCCGACGTGCCGATCTTCATCGGTCACGGCAGCGTTGATCCGGTCGTGCCGCAGATGCTCGGGATGCTCGCGCGCGATTTCCTGCGCGGACTCGGTTACACGATTGACTGGCATGGCTATCCGATGGCGCATCAGGTGTGTGCGGAGGAAATCGCCGACCTGCGTCGCTGGATCGGCGACAGGATCGCCGCCGGTTCGGATTGAGCCCGACCTGCTTTTCCCGATCGACACCGATCGGCGGTTGCTACAGCGTCAGTGCGACGAACGGAGCCGGCATGAGCGAAACAGAAAAGCACCGCTGGTTGCCGCAGTTCTGCAGCATGCCGACCTTGTTTGCCTTGATGGTTGTCGCCGAGATCGTTGCGCTCGTGATCGCGATGGCGCCGGATCGCGCATCGCGCTCGTGGCTCGGCGAGCTGGCCATCGCCAGCGTGTTCGTGCAGTGGCTCGCCTTGCTCAACGCGGTGGTGCTGTGCTCGTCGCGCGAGAGCCTGCAGCGCCTGCCGGTACGCACGGGCTTCGTGCTTGCCTGGCTGCTCGCCGTCGTGACGACCGCGCTCGGCAGCGCAGTGGTCTATTCGATGGATCATGCGCTCGGTTTCGGCCTGACTGCGCCGGTCGGCGCGGGCTGGCGCTTCTGTCTGGGCAATGCGGCGATCTGTGCATTGATAGCAGCCGCGCTGTTGCGCTATCTCTACATCCGGGAGCTCTGGCAGGAACGCGTGCATGCGGCGGCGAAGGCGCAGGTCGATGCATTGCAGGCGCGCATCCGGCCGCATTTCCTTTTCAACAGCATGAACACGATCGCAAGCCTGATCCGCAAGCGGCCAAGAGATGCCGAGCGCGCGGTCGAGGATCTTTCCGACCTGTTCCGCGCGGCACTCGGCGCGCGCGAGACGCTGGCAACGCTGGGCGAGGAGCTCGACTTGATCGGTCAATACCTGCGCATTGAAAGCCTGCGCCTCGGCGATCGCCTCAAGCTGGATCTCGATCTGGATGCGTTGCCGCGCGAGTTGCCGTTGCCACCCCTGCTGCTGCAGCCGCTGGTCGAGAACGCGGTCTATCACGGTATCCAGCGCATGCCGGACGGTGGCACGCTGCGCGTGCGTGGCGCGCGGCGTGGCGATCTGGTCGAGATCGTCGTGCACAACCCCGTGGTCGAAGATGTGGCGCATCCGCGCAATGCCCACGCGCTGGCCAATGTGCGCGCCCGCATCGAGTACCATTTCGGCGCGAGGGGTGAGCTGCTCGTGCAGCCGCAACATGGAGAATTCACGGTGACCGTGCGACTGCCGGATGGAACGAGGAAGTGAAGGCCCTGATCGTCGATGACGAGGCCCTGGCGCGCGAGCGCCTGGTCGACCTCCTTGCGGATATCGGCTCGATCGAGGTGGTCGGTGAAGCGCGCGATGGACGCGAGGCGATCGAGGCGGTCGAGCGCTTGCGTCCTGACCTGGTCCTGCTCGATATCCGCATGCCGCGCATGGATGGCCTCGAAGCCGCTCGCCACCTCGGTGCCTTCGAGCACGCGCCCGCCCTCATTTTCTGCACCGCCTACGACGACCATGCCCTGGCCGCCTTCGATGCCAATGCGGTGGATTACCTGCTCAAGCCGATACGCGCCGAGCGCCTGCGTGCCGCCATCGAACGTGCCGGACGTTTCAGTCGCGAAGCACTGCACGGGATCGATCGCGAGGAATCGGGACAACGCGAACGCAGCCATCTGTGCGCGCGCGTTCGCGGCAATCTGGTCCTGGTGCCGATCGTGGAGATCGATTTCCTGCTTGCCGAGGACAAATACGTGATCGTTCATCATGCGGGCGGCGAAGTGCTGATCGAGGAACCGCTCAAGGCACTCGAAGTCGAATTCGGCGATCGATTCGTCCGCATCCATCGCAACTGCCTCGTTGCGCTCGACAAGCTGGCCGGGCTGACGCGCACGGTCGATGGCCGTGTCCTCGCCAAGCTCGAACGCGTCGGCACTGAACTCGAGGTCAGTCGACGCAATCTGCCTGCGTTGCGCAAACTGGTGCGCACGCTGTGACACTTTTGCGCATCGCGACCCGGCAGAGCGCCCTGGCCCTGTGGCAGGCGGAGCATGTCGCATCGCGCCTGCGCGCGGCGCATGCGGGGATCGAGGTCCAGCTCGTGCCGATGACCACGCGTGGTGACCAGGTGCTCGATCGGCCGCTGTCGATGATCGGAGGCAAGGGCCTGTTCCTGAAGGAACTCGAGGTCGCGATGCTCGAGGATCGCGCCGACATCGCCGTGCATTCGCTCAAGGACGTGCCGATGGAGCTCGAATCCGGGTTTGCGATCGGCGCGGTGCTTGAACGCGCCGATGCAGCCGACGCCTTCATCAGCAATTCGGTTGCACACGTCGACCGCCTGCCACAAGGCGCGCGCGTTGGTACGTCGTCGCTGCGGCGACAGGCGCAACTGCGCGCCTTGCGCCCCGACCTTGAGCTCAGCGACCTGCGTGGCAACGTGAATACGCGTCTGGCCAAGCTCGATGGTGGAGACTACGACGCGATCATCCTCGCCTGTGCCGGTCTCGATCGGCTCGGGCTTGCCGCGCGCATCCGCTCGCGACTGGCTGCGCCAGACTGGCTGCCGGCGGTTGCCCAGGGAGCGATCGCGATCGAGCAACGAATCGGCGACGAACGCGTGGCGGCCCTCGTCGGGGTGCTCGATGACGCTGATACGCGGCGTTGCGTCGAATGCGAGCGTGCGATGAACCGGCGCCTGCATGGCAGTTGCAACGTGCCGATCGCTGGCTACTGCGTCGAAACCGAAACCGGTCTTGCCTTGTACGGCCTGGTCGGTGACGCCGGCACCGGCCAGCTCGTCCGCGCCGAAGTGGAAATCGCCGGACGTGACCAGGGCGTCATGCTTGGCGAGCAGGTCGCGCAACTGCTGCTTGATCGCGGCGCAGCGGAAATTCTCGGCAGGCTGCGCGACGACTGAGTCGGGCTCGCCGTGTGCGCAAGAAAAAACGGGCCTGAAGAGGCCCGTTTTCGATTCGCAGAAACTGATTCGACCCAGCTCAGAAATTGAATACCAGATTCGTCGTGACGAGTTGATCGGTCTTCTTCTTGCCCGGCGTCACATCGGAATTGTGTCGTACCTGATAGCCGAGCTTGAGGGCAAGTCGCTCGCTCATGCTGACCGCCAGGCCCGCATCGTTCTGCAGGAAGCTGTTGTTCGAGCCGGTCTCGACGAGTGTCGTATTCTCGAACGAGGTCGATTCATTGAATTTGTGCTTGAACGAAACCAGGCCGCGGGCGACCACGTTGCCGTCGACATCGGGATCGACAATGGTTGTCACTGGCGGCTCGCCGGCGGTGACTGCATAGGCGCGCAGGTCGGTCCGGCGGTAGCCCGGGCCGACTTCGGCCGACAGCTCGGTCTGGGCATTCTTGATGAAGGTGTATCCGTAGCCCAGCGAGACTATCCACTGATACGTGTACGGCGAGAAATCGTCGTTTTCGTAGCGGGCGGCTCCGACCAGGTAGCTGCGTTCATCGAACTTGTAGCCCGACGATGCGCCCACTTCGTAGCGGTTCGCGGTCAGATCGTACTCGCCGTTCGCTTCACCCTTGCTGCGCAGGGCGTTCAGGAAGAAGTTGTGTTTCCACAGCGTGTCTTCCTTCTTGAAGGCGAGCTTGGCGTTGAGGTTCTGTGACTTCGTGTTGCCGGTGGTCAAGGCAAAGCCGACTTCGCCGCTACCCGACCACTCGCCGTCATCGGCGTGGGCGACAAGCGGAATGGCGAGCAGGACAGCGCTCGCGAGGAGTGCTTTTTTCATGGGGAATTCCTTTAGGAGAGGGGTTCGAAATTGCGGCTACGCACGCCGGATTCGGGTGCGCGGGCGCGACGATGCTAGCGATCAGGATTGAATGCCAAGTGAATGCGGCGCGCTGAACGCGAGGTTCACAGAAGTTTACGAGCGGGCGTTGCCATATTGATCTGGCCCGTACATACCGTTCGCCCTGAGCCCTTCGACGAGGCTCGGGACAGGTCTGTCGAAGAGCCCGGCCCGAACGGTTTTCAATCGATCCATGGGCCGGATCAATCGGCGTTGCGGGCTCCGTAGTAGAGCATCACCGTATGTTTTGCTTCGGCGAAGAACAGCCAGCGTTCGACGAAGATCCCGCTCATGCCGCCGATCAGCGCGAGCCAGGCCGCAGGCGCGCTCAAGCTTGGCCATGCCAGACCGAGCAAGGCCAGTAGTGCGGGAAGCGCGAAGCCTGCGATCAGGCAGATCGTGCGCAATTTGCGCGAATGCTTGCGCGCCAGACGGAAGCCCATTTCGTGGGTCAGGTAGTTTTCCTGCGTATGCGGTTGCTCGAACGAGCGCACGTTGCCGAGCGAGCCAAGGCCGGTGGCGTCAGCGGTGCTTGATGCCGGATCGTGGTCGATGAAGCGCCAGTAGCGATGCTTGAGCAAGGCGGTGGCAAACGCGAACACGGCCACAAGGACGGGCAGGACACGCAGGTCGACGATTTGTCCCTGCGGCAGGGCGGCAAGCGCCCAGGCGACGAGGGCTCCACTGTAGATTCCGATCAGCAGGTATCCCGCCACCACATGGCGGTTGTGCCATGCCCGCACCGGTTTCAGGCAGGCGTAGATATTCGCAGTGCAAAGAATGGTCGCGACGGAACCGGCAAGAAGCAGGATGCTTGCCACGGTGCGCATCTCGCTCGACATCCAGAGCGCGGCGAGCGGATCGCCACCCGTCATCGCATCGACGGGCATCCGTCCATCGTGGAAGATCGCCGATCCGATGCCGATGACGGGCAGGTAGGTCAGGATTGCCGCGATGCCTTCCCGCGACAGCCACGAGGTTCGCCATTGCGAAAGCGCCCGCCAGGCGCGCTGCGGTTGGCCGAGGTGGCCGAGCGATGAAACCAGTCCGCAACTGACCAGCAGGAAGCCGGCAGCGAGCCCGCAGGGCAGCAGGTTTGGCCATGCGACCTCGGCCATTCCGTTGCCCGGAGGGCGCTCGGGCCAGATCAACAGGCTGGCCAGTGCCATCAGGATCCAAAGGCCATAGCCGGCGCCGGACATGACAGTGAAGAAGATGATCGAGAATGTGGGCCGCATGGCAGTTCGATCTCAGCGCGACAGCACGCGATCGACCCAGCGCAGCAGCGGTGACATCTGCGCGGTATCGATCGGTTCGGCGGCGGGTCTGGTTTCGGGTTTGGTGCCGCCTGCGCGCCGCGGTCGTGGTGGCAGGTAGCGGTTGACCGGCTTGTAGCCGAGTTCCGGCATCAATGCGTAACCGCCACGTTCGGCAACCAGTTCCGATACCTTGGATTGCGGATCGCCGAGATCGCCGAAATGCCTGGCGCGCGTCGGACAGGCCATCACGCATGCCGGCTGGCGATCGGCCTCGTCGAGGGTCTCGTTGTAGATGCGATCCACGCACAATGTGCATTTCTGCATGACGCCGCGCTTCGCGCTGAACTCGCGCGCACCGTACGGGCAGGCCCAGGCGCAGAGCTGGCATCCGATGCACTTGTCCTCGTCGACGAGGACGATGCCATCCTCGGCCCGCTTGTAGCTCGCCCCGGTCGGACAGACTGTCACGCAGGCGGGCGTTTCGCAGTGCAGGCAGGAGCGCGGGAAGTGGACGCTCATGGCATTCGCGGGATCCGGGATGACCGGCCGTTCGCCTGTTGAAGGCCGGGATTCGGGATGGGTCGGCGCGCCTTGCGACGGGGCCGACGCCGCAAGCTTGCAGGCGCTGCCGGCTGAGCTCGGCCCGAATCCCTGCACCTCATACGTATGCACCCGGTTGAACCAGACGCCGTGTGGTTCGGCACCGTAGGGATCCTGGTCGGGCAACGGGCCGAACGCGCCGCCTTCGTTCCATTCCTTGCACGCGACCGCGCAGGCGTGGCAGCCGACACAGGTATCGAGGTCGATGACGAGGCCGAGCTTGCGCGCGGCGGGTGGTGGCAATCCGGTCATGGTTGCAGTGGCCAGAACAGGGGAATCAGGTACATCGAAAGCGCGCAGAAGATCGCGATCAATGGTATTCCGACTTTCATGAAATCCGTGAAGCGATAGCCACCGGCGTAGTAGACCATCGTGTTGGTCGGATAACCGACCGGTGTGGCGAACGAGGTCGCCGCGGCGAACGCGACCGCGACCACGAACGGTCGTGGATCGGCATTGACCGTGTGTGCGACCGTGATCGCGATGCCGATCATCAGCACGACCGAAGGATTGTGTCCCATCAACTCGGTCAGCAGCGCAGTCAGCAGGTAGACCATCAGCAGGGCGGCCAGCGGGCCGTGTTCGCCGACCAGACCCATGCCGGCCTGTACCAGGGTGTGCGAGAGGCCGCTGTTCTCGATCGCCGTGCCAAGCGGGAGGATTGCCGCGAGCAGGACGATGATCTTCCAGTCGATGCCCGCGTACAGATCCTTGCGCCCGTAGCAGCCGGCGATCGCCATCGCCACGGCACCGCTGATCGCCGCGACCGGGATCGGCAGCCAGTGCAGGCCCGAGACGGCGACGACCGAGACCATGATCAGCACCGCTGCGATGGCGCGCTTGGGCGTGCGCCGCATGTCCTCGCGCTCGCTGAGGACGACAAAACGCTCGTCGCCTCGCAAGGCGGTTGCGCCATCCTCGCTGACCAGCAACAGAAGCACGTCGCCCGCCGCCAGGCGCACGTCCTTGAGCTTGTCGCGAAGGACCTGGCCGCGCTGGTGGATGGCCAGCGTGATCGCGTCATGGCTGCGCTTGAAGTCCAGTTCCTCGAGCGAGTTGCCCTCGATCGTCGTCGCGGGCTTGACCATGATTTCGACCAGGATGCGTGCCGTCAGCTTGTCATGCCCGTAACGGTTTTCCGGATCGAGCTCGAGACCGGCGCGCTTGCGGAAATCCTCGATCTTGTCCCAGTCGCCGCGCACCAGCAGCACGTCATCGACCTCAAGCCGCTGCGAATGCGGCGACCACAGGTGGCGATCTCCGCGCAGCAATTCGAGCGGGTGGATGCCGTATTTTTCGCCCAGCCCGGCGTCGGCAATGGTTTGTCCGACCAGCGGGGATTGCGCAGTGACCTTGAGCTCGGTGACATATTTGCCGGTGGCGATCTCGGCCGCGACGACGGGTGAGATTTCCTTCGGCAGCAACCAGCGCCCGACCAGCATCAGATAGGTGATGCCGACGACCGCGAGCAGGGCGCCGAGCCGGGTGAACTCAAAGACGCCGAAGCCGGCCATGCCGTGCTGCTGGGCGAGGCTGTCGGCGAGCAGGTTCGACGAAGTGCCGACCAGGGTGCAGACACCGCCCATCTGCGCGGCGTAGGCCATCGGCAGCAGCACGCGCGCAGGCGAGGTGCCGGTATTTGCACAGACGCGCAGGGCCAGCGGCAGGAAGGTCGCGACCAGGGCGATGTTCTTGACGAAGGCACCCATCGGGGCAATCGCCAGCATCAAGGCGAGGGTCAGCAACCACGGTTTCCTGATCCGCGACAGCATGCGCCCCAACGGTTCGAGTGCGCCCGAGCGCTCGATGCCGAGGCTCAGTGCGAACATGGCGGCGACCGTGATGGTCGCTTCGTTGCTGAATCCGGCGAGTGCTTCGACCGGCGACACGAGCTTGAGCACAACCAGCAGCACGAGCACGATCAGGGCCACCAGATCGATGCGCAGCTTCTCGCTCGCAAACAGCGCGATCGCGCCGACCACGAGGATCAGGGTCAGCCATTGATCGACGGTCATTCGGCCGTGCCCATCTTGCGCATCTCGATGCGATGGCCGGCTTCACCCGGCGATGGATCGCGCTCGATGCGCACGCGCAGGTCGAACCACGCCGCCTGGCCGGTGACCGGGTCCGCATTCGCGTAACGATGCGAATCGCGCTTGGGTGGCAGCAATTCATCGATCAGATGGTTGAGCAGGAAACCGTCGCGATTTTCGGGTGCATCGGCGCTGAGCTTCCACGCACCCTTGCGCTTGCCGATCGCGTTCCATGTCCACAGCGTTCCCGGTGCGGTCGCGGCGTGCCATTTCGCCTGCACGCGGATTCGCCCGAGTGGCGAGGCCAGCCAGATCCAGTCGCCGTCGCCGACCGCATGCGCCTGCGCGGTTTGTGGGTGCAGGTACAGGTAGTTGCGCGTCGTGATCTGGCGCAGCCAGGCGTTCTGCGAACCCCAGCTGTGATACATGAACATCGGGCGCTGGGTAATCGCGTGCAGCGGATAGTCGGCGTCCCGCGCTGAGCCGGCACGTGCTTGCGCGGTCTTGTCGAGTGCGTCGTCGACGGGTCCCGGCAACGAAACCGACGCATACCAGAACGGCAGCGGATCGAAATAGCGTTCGACACGTTCGCGCTCGCTTGTCGGCGGCTGGTGCGGGCCATGGCCCTGCGCAGCGAGGCGGAAACGCTGCAAGGTCTCGCAATAGAGCTGCAGCATGATCGCATCGGTTGAGCCAAGGAAGCCCAGCGACTTCGCCCAATCGAGATACTCGCGGTTGGCCATCTTGTAGTAGCGCGCGGCGTCCGGAACCCGCGCCTCCCAGACGCAGCCATGCTCGACGTAGCGCTTGATCTGATCCGGGTTCGGTTCGCCGACACCGGCTTTCGAGCCATCCGCGCCGCGCCAGCCAGCCAGCAGGCCGACACCGGGCGCGCGTTCATGCTCGACCATGTACTGGGCGAAGCCGCGCGGGAATTTCGCACTGCCGTCATCGTTGACCAGGCCCGGCAGCCCGATGCGCGTGCCAAGGTCGATCAGCACATCCTGGAACGGACGCACGTCGCGGTCCGGCTCGACTACCGGCTGGCGGATCGCATCGGCGGCGCAATCGGCATCGGAGATCGGACGATCGAGCATGCTGATGCAATCGTGTCGTTCGAGGTAGGTCGTGTCGGGCAGGACAAGATCGGCGAAAGCGACCGTTTCCGAAAGATATGCATCGGAATAGATGATGTGCGGGATGCGGTACCCGCCGCTCGCCTCGTCACGATCGCAGAGCATGCGGCGCGTCTCGCTGGTGTTCATCGACGAGTTCCAGCCCATGTTGGCCATGAACATCAGCAAGGTGTCGATGCGGTACGGATCGCCGGCCCAGGCGTTGCGAATCACCGATTGCATGAGGCCGTGCGCGGCCAGCGGATGCTCCCAGGAATAGGCTCTGTCGAGACGGCGAGGCCTGCCCTCGGCATCGACCAGCAGGTCCGCGGGGGATTGCACATAGCCCAGCGGGCCGCCATCGAGTGCGCCATTGTCCTTGCGCGACTTGCCGGGTCGATTCGGCGGCGGCGCAGGCTTGGGGTAGGGCGGCTGGTAGCGAAAGCTGCCCGGCGTGTCGATGGCGCCGAGCAGCATCTGCAGCAGATGCAGGGTGCGGCAGGTGTGGAAGCCATTCGAATGGGCCGAGATGCCGCGCATCGCGTGCATCGCCACCGGACGCCCGATCATCGATTCGTGCACGCGACCGTGCGTATCGGTCCATGCCTGATCGAGCGATATCGACTGGTCGAACGCGGTTTCGGCGAGTTCGCGGGCGAGCCGCTGGATCGTGTCGACCTCGACCCCGCACCGTGCGCTGACCGATGCGGGCGAATACCCTTCGTCGAGGAATCGTTCGGCCAGCAACTGGAATGACGGCACTGCGATGCGACCGTCGCCAAGCGTGAATTCACCGATCACGAGCGGCGAGATGTCCGCGGCTGCCGCGCGCACCAGCACCACGCCCTCGTCCTGGCGAATGCCGGCATCCGCGGACCGCGCGCGCGCCGCGCACAGCGCGTGACCTTCGGCGTCCCGCGCGATCAGGCCATCATCCGCGGCGCCCGGATCGCGGATGACCAGATGGTGCGCATTCGTGTAGCGCACGAGGTAGTCGAGATCGATGCGGTCGGTACGCAGCAGTTCGTGGATGAAGGCGCCTGCGAGCAGGCCATCGGTGCCCGGATTGATTGGTACCCACTCGTCCGCAATCGCGCCATAGCCGGTACGCACCGGATTGATCGCGACAATCTTCGCGCCGCGCGCCTTCAATTTGCCGAGGCCGAGCTTGATCGGGTTGGAATCGTGATCTTCGGCGACGCCCCACAGCATCAGGTATTTCGTCAGCTCCCAATCGGGCTCGCCGAATTCCCAGAAACTGCCGCCGAACGTATACATGCCGGCGGCTGCCATGTTGACCGAGCAGAAGCCGCCGTGCGCCGCATAGTTGATCGTGCCGAACTGCTGCGCCCACCAGCCGGTCAGGGCCTGCGACTGGTCGCGGCCGGTGAAGAACGCAAGTTCATCGGGATTGCGCCGGCGGATGTCGCCGAGCCAGGTCGCGGCAAGCGCGAGCGCCTCGTCCCATTCGATCTCGCGGAATTCGCCTGCGCCGCG
Organism: Pseudomonadota bacterium; assembly: GCA_029561145.1. GTDB lineage: Bacteria > Pseudomonadota > Gammaproteobacteria > Xanthomonadales > Rhodanobacteraceae > Dokdonella. The sequence goes on along the minus strand of JAKQJM010000064.1, from coordinate 7,966 downwards.
TTCGCCGATCCGCAACAGCGGTTTCGACAATCGTGCCGGCGAGTAGTGCTGCTTGATCCCGGCCGAACCCTTGGCGCAGATCACGCCGCGATTGACCGGATGCTTCGGGTTGCCATCGATATAGCGCACCCGGCCATCCTTGAGATGCACGCGGATGCCGCAGCGGCAGGCGCACATGTAGCACGTGGTCGTCTTCACCTCGTCGGCGGTCGGCGTGTTGAGGTCGAGTGCGGCGTGTGGCATCAATCTTCAGCGCGTGCCCAGGAGCATCCGATGGTAAACGCTAAACCCGGATGAGGGGGCGCCGGCCTTGATCTGCGCTGCCGCGTCGGCGCAAATGCTTGTTTCAAGGGAAGTCTTTGCAGGGTTTGCAATCTGCGGGTGCACGCCCTGCTGGCGAGGATGCGTCGGGCCAGCGTTCGTTCCTGATTCTCTCCGGATCCCATTCCGCGTCTCCCGTTCCCGGCTCCCGGCGGCTATGCCAAACTCGCCATCCGTCTGGCCTGCCGGCATGTCCCGCCCATGGATCGCTACGAACGCACCCTGCTTCTGCATCGGATGCTCAAGTCCGCGCGTTATCCGGTCACCCTCAAGCATGTCCAGGAAGAGTTGCAGTGCTCGCGCGCGACGATGTACCGCGACATAGCCTTCCTGCGCGATGCGCTCGGTGCGCCGATCGAGAGCGATTCCGAGAACGGCACGATCCACTACGCGAAGGACGAGGCGGACCGTTTCGAGTTGCCCGGCCTGTGGTTGTCGAGCGAGGAACTCGCCGCCTTGCTCGCCCTCAACGAGCTGCTCGATCGTTCCGATCCCGGCGTACTCGCCGGAGCCCTCGCGCCGTTCCGCGCACGCATCGAGACCCTGCTTTCCGACCATGCAAGCGGGCGTGCGCTTCCGGTCGAGCGCATCCGGGTCATTGCGAGCGGCGCGAGAAAGCTCGATCAGGCGGTGTTCCGTTGCGTGTCGAGCGCGCTGCTCAACCGCAAGCGACTGACCTTCGAGTACCGGGCGCGCACGACGAACGCGCCGACCACGCGCGATGTCTCGCCGCAACGCCTCGCCCACTACCGCGACAACTGGTATCTCGATGCCTGGGACCATGGGCGCGAAGCGCTGCGCAGCTTTGCCCTCGATCGCATGCGCAATCCGAAGACCAGCGACAGGGAATCGCTGGATCGCGAGCTTGTCGAGCTCGACGCGCATCTGGCATCGAGCTACGGGATATTTTCCGGCGCGCCGAAAGCCACTGCCGTGTTGCGCTTTTCCGAACACGCATCGCGCTGGGTCGCTGACGAGCACTGGCATTCGCAACAGGAAGGCCATTGGCTGCCCGATGGCCGCTATGAATTGAAGGTGCCCTACAGCAACTCGCGCGAGCTGCTGATGGATGTGCTCAAGTACGGCCCCGATGCCGAAGTCATCGCGCCCGTTTCGCTGCGCGAGGAGATGCGCATCCTGCTGCAGCTGGCGATCGGCAGCTATCAGGGGGCCGCCGCGTCATGAACGGGTTGGCGCCAGCCGAGCAAGCCGGGCGGCGGGCGATGCCGATTTCGCTCGTGCTCGGTTCCGGTGGCGCGCGCGGTTACGCGCACATCGGGGTGATCGAGGAATTGATCGCCCAGGGGTTTGACATCCGCTCGATCGCCGGCAGTTCGATGGGCGCGATGGTCGGTGGCGTGTATGCCGCAGGCAAGCTCGACGTCTATCGCGACTGGGTGCTGCCGCTGGCCCGCTTCGATGTCTTTCGCTTGCTCGATATCACCGTCCGGGGCGGCGGATTCATCAAGGGTGATCGCATCATCAACGCCTTGCGCGCGCACGTCGGCGACGTCGATATCGAGGATCTTCCGATCAGCTACACCGCGGTGGCAGTCGATCTCGATGCGCATCGTGAAGTCTGGTTCTCGCAGGGTTCGCTGTTCGATGCGATTCGCGCCTCGATCGCGATCCCGACGATTTTCCGCCCGCATCGTTATCAGGGGCGCCTGCTCGTCGATGGCGGACTGCTCAACCCGCTGCCGATTTCGCCGACCTTGCGCGATCTCACCGAGGCGACGATTGCTGTCGACGTGAACGGGCCGGAAGAGCCGCTCGATTCGGTCCACGCGGCAGAAACGGCCCTCACCCACGATCGCCACGGCGAGTTGCCGCCCTCCAGTGATCGCGACGCGGGCACGTCGGGAAAGCGCAAGCGTCGCCGCTTCGGGGCCTGGTTCGGCAATGCCCGGTCGACCGGCGTGGCGCCGGAACCCGGCATCCTCGACCTGCTGTCGCGCTCGCTCGATACCGTCCAGGAGACCATCACGCGGCTCAAGCTCGCGGCGCAGCCGCCGGATCTGCTGATCACGATTCCGCGCAACGCGGGGACCTTCTACGATTTTCATCGTGCCGAGAGGTTGATCGAACTCGGTCGCGAGCGCACCCGCGAGGCACTGCGGCGCTGGCAACCCCCCACAGGCGGACTGCGGCCGCGCTAGGAAACGCATGCGCCGGATACTTTCCGGCCGAGCCAGCGTCCGATCGAACGTCGGCTGCGCATCCCGCAACCTGATTCCTGCCGCCCGTGCGAGGATCCGCGCCATGGCAGACTGCAACAATCACCGATCCCAATCACCGACTTCAACCCTTGCAGACAAGAGAATCATGCTGATGAACATCCCCAGAATCCTGAGTTCGATTTCGTTGTTGCTGTTGTTCGTATCCGGCATCAGCCTGGCTGCCCCCGCCGCGTACCGGATCGACATGGCGATCTCGCGCGACGGGTCGCTGATCGGCAAGCCTGCGATCGTCGCCGAAGCAGACGCCGAGGCCGAGATCCGCGACGAGAATCCGCTCAAGCCCGACGAGGGTTTTCGCATACTCGTGACGGTCAGTCCACTCGATGCCGAGCAGGGTGGAAAGGAATCACTCAAGCTCAAGCTGACTTTCTTCGGACGCCTGAAAGGCAATTGGGTCCAGCGCGCCGAGCGTTCGGTCACGACGCTTTCAGGACAGTTCGTCAGCTTGTCGTTTCCGGCGAAGCCGCCCGAGACGGACGGGAAGACCTATGATCTGGTCGTCGCGATCAATCGCGCCGAGGCTGCCGCCCTTGCACCGAAGTAGTTCGAGCCGCGACTCCGGATTCGGAAACGTCGAGCCATCGATGGAAAGTCCATGAAGCCGCACGTCGCCCGTCCCGACCCCTCATCGCCGGGGTCCGGCCTCGATGCGGTTGCGCGCGCAAGTGTCGAGGCCGTGATCGCGTCGTTCGAATCGCGGCAGGATGTGTTGCTGCCGATCCTGCATGGAATCCAGGATGCGCTGGGTTTCGTGCCGCCGGCCTCACTGCCGTTGGTTGCCAGTGCGCTCAACCTGAGTCGCGCCGAGGTGCATGGCGTGGTCAGTTTCTATCACCACTTCCGCAGCGAGGCGCCGGGCCGGCACGTATTGAGGCTGTGTCGGGCCGAGGCCTGCCAGGCGATGGGAGCGCGGGCGATCGAGGCGCATGTGCGTCGGCGACTCGGCATCGGATACAACGAAACGAGTGCGGACGGACGTATCACGCTCGAGCCGGTCTACTGCCTCGGCAATTGCGCCTGCGCGCCGTCGGCAATGCTTGATGAGCAGGTCCACGGCCGGCTTTCGCTCGAAGCAGTCGATCGATTGCTCGATGGCTGCGGGGAGGTCGCGTGAGCCGGCGCATCTTCGTGCCGCGCGACACGAGCGCCGTCGCCTGCGGCGCGGATGCCGTTGCGGACAGGATCAGGAGCGAAGCCGCGCGACGAGGCGTTGATGTCACGGTCGTGCGGAACGGCTCGCGGGGCCTGTGCTGGCTTGAACCGCTGGTTGAAATCGAGACGGACGAAGGCCGCATCGGCTACGGCCCGATCGGCGTCGTCGATGTCGAAGGGCTCTTCGATGCGGGATTCCCAGGCGATGTCCGGCACCCGCGCGCGCTTGGCCTGGTCGAGAACATGGCCTGGCTGAAACGCCAGCTGCGCCATTGTTTTTCGCGCAATGGCATCACCGATCCGCTGGATCTGGCGGACTACGCTGCGAACGGCGGCTGGGCAGGTTTCGCGCAGGCACGCTCGATGGCGTCCGAGGCGATCGTGCAGACCGTCATCGAATCGGGTCTGCGCGGGCGTGGCGGTGCGGCGTTTCCCTGCGGCATCAAGTGGAAGACCGTGCTCGACCAGGTTGCGGAGCAGAAGTACATCGTCTGCAACGCCGATGAAGGCGACTCGGGAACGTTCTCCGATCGCATGCTGATCGAAGGCGATCCGTATCGGCTGATCGAAGGCATGCTGATCGCGGGACGCGCCGTCGGTGCGACGAAGGGCTACGTGTATCTGCGCAGCGAATATCCGCTGGCTTGCCGCGTGTTTGCCGAAGCGCTCGACACGGCGCGCGAAGCAGGCTGGCTCGGCAGCGACATTCGCGGAGGCGGGCGCGATTTCGACATCGAACTGCGCATCGGCGCCGGTGCGTACATCTGCGGCGAGGAAACTTCCCTGCTCGAGAGTCTCGAAGGACGTCGCGGCCAGGTGCGCTTCAAGCCGCCGTTGCCGGCCATCAAGGGATTGTTCGGCAAGCCGACGGTCATCAACAATGTCATCACCCTCGCTTCGGTACCCGATATCCTCGCCAACGGTGCAGCGTGGTATCGCGATCTCGGTGTCGGTCGATCGCGCGGCACCTTGCCGATCCAGCTTGGCGGCAATATTCGGCGCGGCGGTCTGATCGAGCTCGCGTTCGGCGTCACCCTGCGCGAGTTGCTCGATGAGTTCGGTGGCGGCTCGGCGAGCGGGCGGCCGATCCGGGCCGTGCAGGTCGGTGGACCGCTCGGCGCCTACCTGCCCGAATCCCAATTCGACACGCCGCTCGACTACGAAGCCTTTGCGGCGATCGATGCGATGCTCGGCCACGGCGGCATCGTCGTGTTCGATGACAGCGTCGACATGGCCGAACAGGCGCGCTTTGCGATGGAGTTCTGTGCAGTCGAGTCGTGTGGAAAGTGCACGCCGTGCCGGATCGGCTCGACCCGTGGCGTCGAGGTCATCGACCGCATGCGTGCCGGCACCGACGCAGAAGCCGACGAGGTTCTGCTGCGCAGCCTGTGCGACACGATGCTGCACGGTTCGCTGTGCGCGCTGGGCGGCCTGACGCCCTTGCCTGTGCTCAGTGCGTTGAAGCATTTCCCCGAGGATTTCGCCGTTCGACGATGAGCGGGGCAGTTGCCAGGATCGTTGCCGCTCCGGTCTGGCCGGGGCAGCGATCGAAGGAGACGAGACATGCGTTCGATTGACGACATTGATTACGGTACGCCGGCGATCCAGTCGCTGGATACGCTGAAGCCCGTGCGTCTGGAAATCGATGGCGTGGCAATCAAGGTGCCGGCCGGCACGTCGGTCATGCGCGCCGCTGCGCTCAACCGGATCGACATCCCGCGCCTGTGCGCGACCGATACGCTCGATGCGTTCGGATCGTGCCGCCTGTGCCTGGTCAAGATCGAAGGCATGAAGGGTTATCCCGCGTCCTGCACGACGCCGGTGAGCGAAGGCATGAAGGTCGCCACGCAGACTGCGAAGCTGGCGGAGATCCGGCGCGGCGTGATCGAACTGTATGTCTCCGATCACCCGCTCGATTGTCCCGGCTGTGCGCCCGGTGGCCGCTGCGAATTGCGCGACGTCGCTGCGGCAGTCGGTCTCGCCGGCAATCGCTACGGAACCGATGGAGCCAATCATTTCAGTGCCGAACGCAAGGGCGCGGCCAATCCGCATTTCGTCGCCAGCGATGCGTCGAATCCGTATTTCCGGTTTGATCCGTCGCAATGCATCGTCTGCTCGCGCTGCGTGCGCGCCTGCGACGAGGTGCAGGGCACGTTTGCGCTGACCATCGAAGGACGTGGCTTCGACTCGCGTGTCGTCGCCAGCCAGGATGAAACGTTTCTCGCGTCCGAATGCGTGTCCTGCGGCGCTTGCGTGCAGGCCTGCCCGACCACGGCCCTGCTCGAAAAATCCGTGATCGAGAAAGGCCAGGCGTCGAACAGCGTGGTCACGACCTGCGCCTATTGCGGCGTCGGCTGCTCGTTCCGCGCCGAGATGCGGGGCGAAGAACTCGTGCGCATGGTTCCGCACATCGACGGCAAGGCGAATCATGGCCATTCCTGCGTCAAGGGCCGGTTCGCGGTCGGTTATGCGACGCACGCCGACCGCATCACGACGCCGATGATCCGCGCGAAGATCAGCGATCCGTGGACCGTGGTTTCGTGGGAACAAGCGATCGCCCATACCGCATCCGAGTTCCGCCGCATCCAGGCCGAACACGGTCGCGATGCGATCGGCGGAATCACCTCGTCACGTTGCACGAACGAAGAGACCTGGCTCGTGCAGAAGCTCGTGCGCGCCGCGTTCGGCAACAACAACGTCGATACCTGCGCACGCGTCTGCCACTCGCCGACCGGCTACGGGCTCAAGGCGACGCTCGGCGAATCGGCGGGCACCCAGGATTTCGATTCAGTGATGCAGTCCGACGTGATCTTCGTCATCGGCGCCAATCCGACCGACGCGCATCCGGTGTTCGCCTCGCAGATGAAACGGCGATTGCGCGAAGGTGCGAGGCTGATCATCGCCGATCCCCGCCACATCGACCTGGCGCGTGCGCCGCATGTCGAAGCCGATCACCTGCTCAAGCTGCGGCCCGGCACCAATGTCGCGCTGCTCAACGCGCTGGCCCACGTGATCGTGACCGAGGGCCTGGTCGACGATGCCTTCGTTGCTCTGCGCTGCGAGCCCGAGGCCTTCGCGAAATGGAAGGCGTTTGTTGCTGACCAAGCGCAGTCACCCGAAGCCACCGAGTCGGAAACCGGCGTGCCCGCGAGGCAGATGCGCGCTGCGGCGCGTCTGTTCGCGACCGGCGGCAATGCCGCCATCTACTACGGTCTCGGCGTGACCGAGCATGCGCAGGGATCGACCGCGGTCATGGCCATAGCGAACCTCGCGATGGCGACCGGCAACATCGGTCGCCGCGGCGTCGGCGTGAATCCTCTGCGCGGGCAGAACAACGTGCAGGGCTCCTGCGACATGGGCTCGTTCCCGCACGAATTGCCGGGCTACCGGCATGTTTCCGATTCGAGCGTGCGGTCGATCTTCGAGCACGACTGGGGCGTGCCTCTGCTCGCCGAGCCGGGCCTGCGCATTCCGAACATGTTCGAGGCCGCGCTCGATGGCGAGTTCAAGGGCCTCTACATCCAGGGCGAGGACATCGGCCAGTCCGATCCGAACACGCAGCACGTGACCGCGGCCCTGACCTCGATGGAATGCATCGTCGTGCAGGACCTGTTCCTCAACGAGACCGCCAAGTTCGCCCACGTGTTCCTGCCCGGCTCGACCTTCCTCGAAAAGGACGGAACATTCACAAACGCCGAACGTCGCATCTCGCGCGTGCGTCGCGTGATGAAACCGAAGTCGGGTTACGCGGACTGGGAGATCACCCAGTTGATTTCCAATGCGCTTGGCTATCCGATGCATTACACGCATCCATCCGGGATCATGGACGAGATCGCACGCCTGACGCCGACCTTTGCCGGCGTCAGCTATGCGCGCATCGATGAACTCGGCAGCATCCAGTGGCCATGCAATGCCGAAGCGCCCGACGGCACGCCGACCATGCATGTCGATGAGTTCGTGCGCGGCAAGGGTCGTTTCATGCTGACCGCCTATGTGCCGACCACCGAAAAGGTCAATGCGAAGTTCCCGCTGATCCTGACCACCGGACGCATCCTCAGCCAGTACAACGTCGGTGCGCAGACGCGGCGCACGCCGAACACGGTCTGGCACGGCGAGGATCTCCTCGAAGTCCATCCGCACGATGCCGAAACGCGCGGAATCAAGGAAGGCGATTGGGTCGGCATCGCGAGCCGCGCCGGTGAAACCGTCCTGCGCGCGCAGATCAGCGAGCGCATGCAACCCGGCGTGGTCTA
>JAKQJM010000060.1 GCA_029561145.1 Pseudomonadota bacterium | reverse complement strand
CATAGGACACCGCGATCATCTTGGTCTGATGCGGATCGTAGTGCCGGTAGCGCGCCATCGTCGCTTCGCCTCATTTGCCGCTTTGTTGCGGACAGGACGAATGATAGGCTGCGGAATGGTTTTTCTACAGCTACGTTAGGCCTTACAACAAAGGTAACGGTCATGAGCATCGGTGACAAGATCAAGAAAGAAGTCACCGAGATTGAGCATCGCACCGATATCACCAACAATCAGAAGGTATCGCGCATCACGCACATCGCCTGCGCGACATGCGCAGGCGTAGCGATTCAACCGATACCCTTCGCCGACATTTTCGTGCTTACTCCTATTCAGGCGTATTTTGCGAGCCGAATTGCAGCCATTCGCGACGTGCCAGTCAGCGAGTCAGATGCATCTGATTGGGTCAAGGAAATAATCGGCATCGTTGGCATGGCGATCATCGCGCAGCAAATCGCCATCGGCATATGGAAGCTGGTTACTTTCGGTCTCGGAGGCGTGCTCACTATCCCGCTCGTCTACGGGCTGACGTATGCGGTCATGAAAGTTGCGGATGCCTATTTTTCAGCAAAAGCTCGGAATGAGAAGCTGAGTGACGAACAGATAAAGAAGGTCTGGAAAAATGCCTTCCGCGATGGAAAGAAGAAGGGCTCTGACGAAGAACACAACATCAAAGCTCAGAAGAAGGAGTAGGAAGGTGGCGAACAATCGGGGGCTTCAGTATCTTCGCAAGAATTTTGACTCCGCAGCCATCGTGAGCGCGCTCTCCGCAATCGCCCTCACGGACGATGCGGAAGTCCTTGAGGATAGAGATTACGCAGTACTGGCTGCGCTGCGGCGCTCAGGCTCGGTTCTTGAAAACGCGCCACTTCCAGAAGTACAAGGCTATTTGCGCGGCCTTGACGACAATCAAGTTCCAGGACTCGTATCGAACGTCAAAGGCATTCTCCATGAGATGGAGTTTGTTCGTATAGAGAATGAAGATGGCGACAGCGTCTACGCATCTTTTTTTGACGCCACCAATCACCCAGATACCGATGTTCAATTCATTGACGAGTCCACGGGCGAAACTTGGGAGGCGCAGCTTAAGGCAACAGATGATGCCTCCTATGTCACTGATTGGATTGACCGACATCCCGATGGCGAGATTCTCATCACCGACGAGCTTGCGCATAAAATGGAGCTACCAACATCCGGGCAATCGAATGATCAATTGACAACGGACGTTGAAGATTTCGTTGACAAAATGGAAGCGGCGGATGGCACCGATACCATTTGGGACTATTTCCCTGCTTTGAGCGTTGCGTCCATTTCTCTGGTGGTATGGGAACTCTGGCAGCGTCATCAACGCCGAGAAATTGATTGGTCTACATTCAAGCGCCTTTCTGCACGGGCCACAGGATTGAAAGTGGCCAAGATTGGCACTATCGGTTTGCTTCTTTCTATTCCTGTTGTGGGCCAGGTTACGGGCGCACTGTTGGTGGCGAAGCTCCTGCTAGGCGCAAAAGCGACTTGGTATGACACAGCTGGCGTGGAGCGTAAGGTCCAACAAGGCGCTCAAGCGGACAGTCCCGCCTTCGGCGGGACTGCCGCTTAGCTTGGGCGTCGGGCTTGCTATCAACCAACGACTCGGGCCGGCGACGGTTTAGTTCAGGCGTTATACGGACAACACACATGCCTAGCGCCACAATCAAGATCTACCTGCCCCATGGCGACCCGAAGCGCCTGCGGACTGGTGAGATTTCCAACTGGTCGGGAAAAGCCGTCGCCGGCCCGCGCACAGAGCTCGATCAGCTCCTTAAGCGCGAGGAGGCGGCCAATGTTGGCGTCTATTTGCTCACTGGCGTAGACCCATTGTCCGGTGGTCCAGCCGTCTATATTGGCGAAGCAGAGTCGATTCAATCGCGGCTCAAGCAGCACGTGGACAAGGACTTCTGGAACCACGTCGTGTACTTCACCAGCAAAGACGAGAACCTCACCAAGTCCCATATCCGCTACCTGGAAGGTCGGCTCATCGAACTGGCAAAGCTCGCTGGCCGGACGAGCCTTACGAACTCTCAGGCAACAACGTCAAAGCTTCCCGAGTCTGATCGTGCGGATATGGAAATCTTCCTCGAGAAGGTCGAGCAGTTGCTTCCCGCGTTAGGAGTGGAAGTGCTGGTGCCCATAGCCGCTCCACCGGAGTCCAAAGAAGAGGCTCGCCTTCTTTTCTGTGAGATCAGTGGCCTCAAGGCCAGCGGGCACCTCACACCAAACGGTATCGTGGTGCTTGCTCAGTCGCAGGCTGTTCCCACGCTCCGCCCCTCAGCTAAAGACTACCCTTGGGTCATTAACGCTCGCGAGCAGCTCCTGAGAGATGGCGTGCTGGCGCCGGTCGAGAGGTACCTTGTGTTCACCAAGAACCACGAGTTCTCTAGCCCAAGTGCAGCAGCAGCGGTAATTCATGGTGGCACCGCAAATGGCCGTACGGCATGGAAGGACGCGAGCGGGCAAACCCTGAAGCAACTCGAGTCCGTATAACAATTCCTCAAGAGACATCCCGTCAAGCCCGGCCGAGTGATGCCGTTGCCCTGAGCTTCTGGGCTGTTGCTGGTCATCGGATTGTTCCTTTGTGGGGTGGTGCGCTGTCATTGCGATGCGTGTGACGGAACGGTTGTCAGACTGCATTTCCTCAAGTGGTCTAGTTGAGTCGGCGTGGCTGACTCAGACCAGGGTATAAACCGCTCCCGGGAAACTCGTTCGCTCGGCGGTGTCGTCTGAGTTTTGGGGTCTCTTGCACCCTCGGGATGCTTGAGGTCGAAGGGAGCGGGAAGTTTCTTTTTACTCGGCCAGGTAGACCGCTGCGGTGAGGCTGCAGTATCTTCCTGCACATCGTGGCAGCAGCCACTTACCTCAAGCGTTGAAGTACGCATGCCCAGAACTTCCGACTTGTCGTTCAATCGCAAAGCCCTCAAGGAAAGTCAGATTGCGGTATGCGTGTACTGCATGAAGGAGTTCAGTCCATCCAAGATCATTGAATGGGTTGATGAGGGATCAGGCGGTGAAACCGCACTCTGTCCATACTGCGACATTGATGCGGTTGTTGGCTTCAACGGCGCAGTGGACGCAGCCTGGGTCGCTGACGAGCATCGCAAACGTTTCGCTTAGCATGAGTGCCGACAATTTCCTGGGAGACTGATCGGGCTATATTGAGCGTGCCGATGGATCAGAAGGAACTGTCATGCACGGTCAATCCAGCCTGCTCTCGATCACATTCGCTCTCGTGCTCGCGCTTGCGAGCGTGACCAGCTCTGCGCATGACGAAGGCAGTCAGACTGGCGTGAGCAAGTCCCCTGATGCTGGCAGTGCATCGAACGCAGGACCACAAACAGCTTCCCCTCAAGCCCCTGTTCAAGCAGCCCAACCAGGGGCGACAGCGAGTTTGCCGTGTCAGGCCTTTACCCGACCTCCGGCCAAGCCACATGATCCGGCTGATCTTCTTTTCACGTTCGACCAGCTTGATCATTGGTACCGCGTTCCAGGCGAGTTCACTCATCGACTCGATGGCGACCAATATGGTTTCGAGTCACTCTCCTTCATCATTTCCGAAACGCACCCTGGTGGGGGGCCCGGACTCCATGTGCATGACACCGAAGAAGCTCACGTCTTGCTCCACGGGAGTGCCCAGTATCGGATTGGCGAGAAGACGATGACGGTGCAGGCGCCCTATGTGGCGAAGGTCCCGGCCGGTGTCCCGCATACATTCATCAACGTGGGAATGGAGCCCTTCAACCTGGTTGCAGTGTTCGCGACGAAGCATCCAACCACAACGAGAGTCGGACCCAATCCTTTGGTTCCACTGTGGGAGAACCAACATGCGCCTGTGCTGTGCAGCCCATCAAAGTAGATGTCCGCGAGCGCCCGGGCCTACCGTTCCGTCAAGCGGATTGCTTCCGACAGGCTTCGCACGCCTACCGCTGCCGCTCATGTCCCGCGTCGGGCTGGATTGACGGTGCGCGCAGGTGCTTGCAGGCAATGTGGTGAGCGAGCCGCAGTATCCGGCGCACTCAGGTGGTACGGCGCTTTGCTCTGGCCACGTGCCCGCCAGTACTGCGCGGATTGCGCGGGTGGCTTGAACTTCCTTGGCCTCTTGGCGCTTGCAGCAGTTGCCGTTGCCGCTTTCGTGCTTGCGGTAATTGTCTGGTAAGCGACATGCGCAAGCCCAACCATTTGTTCGAGTCCCCGTGCTGACGCATGCGGCTTGAATCTGGCGTCAGGCCGCTTGGCACAAACCCGCTTGCTCGGAGAGGGCAAATGATCGAACTTCCGATATGAGATCCGTGCGACCTTTGTGTGGCAAGTCGCGAAGAGCGATGGAAGATCATCGACGAGGGCGAACACACTCTTGCCGTGATCAATCCGTGGCAGTTCGAAGTTGGCCAATGCTGCGTCATCACGCGTCGTCACGTCGCGACTACCCGGAGTCGGCGGCGGAAAGAGACGAGGAAACCCGCCGCGTGGCGGCGGCAACTCAATGCCGCGCATGCGCGATGGCGTTTGGCACGTGAGCCGCGACATTCACCTCGGCCAGGACATTCCGGGATATCGCACGTGCGATCTCGAATCGACTCCACTCCATGGCGCGGCTAGACTCATGCGCCCGAACAGCAACTGACGTTTCATGCAACGTATCGCTCTGGTTTTCATGATTGGTGCTGTCACCGGCTGCGCCGCCCACGATCAGATTCTCACTTCATCGAACTCGGCCGAGCTGGGCTTTTCCCGCGTGGCCGCGCCGGGTGGGCTTGCGGGCAAGTTCGACAGCGTTGATGGCAAGCGCCTGGACGGCTCGCCCTTGACCATTCGCGTCAGCGAGGGCCGCCATGTGATTGGCTACTCGTGCCCGGATGTGATCTCTGTCGACTTTCAGGCTGAAGTCTCCGCGTCATTCGTTCGTGGGCGTCGTTACGTACTCGACTGCAACGCCAATGCGCCTGGCGTTGTTCGCGAGCAATAGTTGGCCTCTCCCGAATCCTTCGGCGGTGCAAAAATGCCAACAGCAAAATCCAGGCCCGTCCACTCGACACCCGCAGACTCGACGTCTGCAGTTGATGCATTCATGGCCTCGCTCGCGCATCCGCACAAGGCTGAAATCGAAGCATTGCGAAAGCTGATGCTCGGGGTTGATCCTTCGGTCCGGGAAGGCATCAAGTGGAACGCTCCAAGCTTCCGCACCACCGAATACTTCGCCACGACGAATCTTCGGGCGAAATCAGGGTTCAGCGTCATCCTCCACCTTGGCGCCAAGGTTCGTGAGCTGCCGGCCAGCGGCGTAGTCATCGATGATCCAGCCGGGTTGTTGAAGTGGCTGGGAACGGATCGAGCCATGGTCGCGTTCGCCGACGCTCCGGAATTCAAAAAATCCTGCCTGGCCTTCCAGGCCATCCTGCGGCAATGGCTCGAGTTCGTTTGAAACTGGCAATTGCCGGTTCGCTCAGGCAGGCTTGAGGCTCGACCTTCGATCTACGGACTTGCTTGCGACCAGGCCCCAGCATCGAACGTTAGACACTCATTGGAGAATTTCAATGATCGCCAAGGTCTTGGTCCTGCTGCTTGTACTCGCAATGCCCGTTGCCCAAGCCCAGGATGAGCCGGCCGGCAACAAACGTCCGGACAACCCGCTTGTTGGATCCTGGCGCTTGATCCGCTATGCCGATACTCCCAAGGGAGGCGAGCCCGTCCATGTATTCGGCGTATCGCCCATTGGACAATTCATCTTCACTGAAGACGGGACCATGTCGGTGCACATCATGCACAACCCGCCAAACCCGAAGAACGCGATCGTGGACCCCGATCCGGATGCCTGCTTGCCGAGCTGGTATTGCGGCTACTTCGGCACGTATACGGTCGACCCGACCAATCACTATTGGGTGACGCACGTACGGGGCGGCAATATTCCTTCCTACATTGGAACTGACCAAAAGCGCATCTTCAAAATGGAAGGGGATCGCCTGGTGATCTCCGAGACCTACCTCTCGGAAGGTGTTCCCGTGACTGCCGAACGCGTGCTTGTTCGTACTCCAGACGCATCGCATTAGATCCATCGGGACGTATCGCGCAGTCGAGGAGACAACATGGCAGTCAAGCGGCTGGACAACGTCGGTATCGTGGTGGAAGACCTCGATGTCGCCATTGCGTTCTTCCTCGAGCTTGGACTTGCCCTTGAATGCCGCATGCCGATCGAGGGCGAATGGGCCGGCCGGGTCACCGGAGTGCGCGATCAGCGCGTCGAGATCGCCATGATGCGCACCCCAGACGGGCACAGTCGTATTGAACTCTCGCGCTTCAATGCGCCCGCCATTGCGTCCGACCACCGCACAGCGCCAGTGAACTCATTGGGATACCTGCGCGTCATGTTCACGGTCGAGGACATCGAGGACACCCTCGTCCGGCTTGAAAAGCTCGGTGCATCGGTGGTCGATGAAGTCGTCGATTACGAGAACACCTACCGGCTCTGCTACATCCGCGGCCCGGAAGGCATTCTCATCGGGCTTGCCGAGGAACTCGGCCAACAGGCTTCCGAATGAGCATTGGCGCCTCGCTGCGGCAAACCTTCGGCTGAACCCGGGCGTCATGCACGCGGGTCCTGCGGGCAAGTGATCAACGAGAAGTTCCGATGAACGTACGCAAGCAGATAAGAGACCATATCGCAGCTCAGCCGGAGTCCAAGCGACGCGACATGCAGGCGCTGCATGACATCATTCTTGGGGTGATGCCGGGCTGCAAACTGTGGTTTCTTGATGGCCTGGATGAAAGCGGCCGGACCCTTTCCAATCCCAATATCGGTTACGGCGTACAGACCATGACGTATGCCGATGGAAGTGCCAGGCAGTTCTATCAGGTCGGAATCAGCGCAAATACAACTGGAATCTCAATGTACATCATGGGGATAAAAGACAAGAAGTACTTGCCCGAGAACTATGGCGACAGGATCGGCCAGGCGAGCGTGTCGGGCTATTGCATCAAGTTCAGGACGCTCGCAAACATCGACGTCAAAGTCCTCGTGGATGCGATGCGATACGGGATTGGACAAACACGTCCCTGACAATTCCCTTGGAGATTCCGGAACCGCCGACTTGCTGGCTGCAGCGCCCGGCGGGAATGACCCGGTTCGCTGCCGGTTGCACGACAACACCGGCCTTGACCGGAGCAATGTTCTGCCGTCCTCTTGCACCAGCCGAAAGTGATTCGAGATGACTCAATCAGATCCGTCGACATTCGAGGCGAAACTGCAACGCCCGGCGAACTCCGGGGAGGACGACTCCTTGAGCTTTCTGGTCCTGCCAAAGGCGGCCAGTGACGTGTTGCCGAGGCGCGGCAGGACAACCGTCGAGGGCACCATCAACGCAGCTCCGTTTCGGGCGACGCTTGAGCCGGATGGCCGCTTGAGCCATTGGCTCAGGGTGAGCGCGGAGCTGCGCGAGGCTGCCCATGCGAACGTGGGTGAAGTCGTCACCGTGCAAATTTCGCCCATGGATCCGGAGCCGGAACCCCAGGCGCCGGACGACCTCATGAGGGCCCTTGCGACTTCTTCGGCTGCACAAGCGACCTGGAAGGACACCACGACAATCGCGCGCGTCGACTGGATCCACTGGGTGGAATCCGCCAAGCAGGCCAGGACGCGCAAACTGCGCGTGGACAGCGCGTGCGACAGGCTTGCTTCGGGCAAGAGGCGTGTCTGCTGCTTTGATCCATCGGGTTTCTACAGCAAGAGCCTCAGCGCGCCCCGGTCGGCGGACTAGCGCAAGAACCCGGTGTGCGTCCGACGTGGCGCAAAACAACCGGGCACGCGGACCGGTCATTGCCCGCCTTTTTCGATGGTCCCTGTCGGCGGCGGATCCGCTGTCAGGTTACAGTCGGTGACGTGCCAACAAGGTTCCTGCTGCAATGATACGAATCCGCGAAATCGACCACCTCGTGTTGCGCGTGCGTGACCTGGACGCGACGCTGCGCTTCTATTGCGATGTACTCGGCTGCACGGCCGAACGAAGGAATGATGTGATCGGACTGGTCCAGTTGCGCGCGGGCCGCAGCATGATCGATCTCGTGCCGGTGAACGGCAAGCTGGGACGTGAGGGTGGCGAAGCGCCCGGCAAGGGAGGCAGGAATCTCGATCATCTGTGCCTGCGGATCGAGCCGTTCGATGAACCTGCCATCCGCGCGCACCTGCAACGCCTCGGCATCAGCGCCGGCGCGACCGCATCGCGTTTCGGCGCCGAAGGCGAGGGCCCCTCGATCTATATCGAGGATCCGGAAGGCAATGTGGTCGAACTGAAGGGTCCACCGACGGATCAACGCGTCGACACGGCCTGAGCACCGCAAGAATGCGATGCGGGATGGCCCGCGCTGCAAGTCCATCGCTTCACATCGATCCGGCACGTCGTTTCACACCCACCCGGAGTGACCGAAACGCCTGTCGGTTTTGCCGCATCCTGAAGGAGAGAGCGCGATGCAAACCATCCAGCCTGACCCGGGTTTGACGGGCCACACCGCCGGCCGATCCGGTTCGATCACGAATGCCATGGTGACGACCGCTCTTGAACTGCCCGGCTACCGCATCGTGCGCAGCCTCGGCGTGGTGCGCGGGCTGACCGTGCGTTCGCGGTCCATCGTGGGAAATTTCATCGGCGGCCTGCATTCGCTGTTCGGCGGCAACATCACGGTCTATACCAACCTGTGCGAGCAGACGCGCGCGGAAACCTATCAGTTGATGCTCCGGCAGGCGCGACAGGCGGGTGCCAACGCGATCATCGGCATGCGCTACGACGCCACCGAGCTGATGCCGGGCCTGGCGGAAGTGCTCTGCTACGGCACCGCTGTCCTGGTCGAGGACGACGCTGCACGGCGGGGCTGACGAATCCGGCGCAGATGCGTTTGCGCATCGCGGGAATGACTCAGGCAAAGAACCGGACGAATGCGGCTATGGCGTGGTCGATCGCGGCGTCATCGATGTCGAGGTGCGTGACCAGTCGCACGCTGGGCAGATAGCCGATGCTGGCACGCACGCCGGCCTCGGTCAGGCTGCGGTCGAGTTCGCGCAGCCGTTCGGTCGGAACGCGGATGAAGACCATGTTGGTGTGACACGCCTGGACCTCGACTGCAGGAATTGCGCGCAGCCCTGCGGCCAGCCTCGCGGCACGTGCATGATCATCGGCCAGTCGCTCGACATGGTTATCGAGCGCATGCAGGCCGGCCGCGGCGAGGATGCCGGATTGGCGCATGCCGCCACCGAGCATCTTGCGCCAGCGCCGGCCACTTGCGATCTGTGCCTGCGCGCCGAGCAGGACCGAGCCGACCGGTGCACCGAGTCCTTTCGAAAGACAGACCGAAACCGTATCGAACCCTGCAACCAGATCGCGTGGCGGCACGCCACTCGCGATCGCGGCATTGAACAGGCGTGCGCCGTCGAGATGGGTGGAAAGGCCGCGCGATCGCGCCCACTGCGTTGCGCGGATCACGTAGTCCGCCGGCAGCACGCGACCTTGCCAGGTGTTTTCGAGGGCGAGCAGGCGCGTACGCGCGAAATGCGCATCGTCCGGCTTGACCATCTTTTCAAGCGTCGCCAGCGAAAGGCTGCCGTCGTCCTCGTTGGATACCGGCTGCGGCTGAATCGAGCCGAGCACGGCCGCACCGCCGCCTTCGTACTTGTAGCTGTGCGCTTCCATGCCAACCAAGAATTCGTCGCCACGCTGGCAATGCGCGAGCAGGGCAATCAGGTTGGATTGCGTCCCGCTCGGCACGAACAGGCCGTGTTCGAAACCCAGTTCACTGGCCAGCCGCTGTTCGAGCTTGCGTACCGTGGGATCCTCGCCATAGACATCATCTCCGACCGGTGCGGCCGCCATTGCGGCGCGCATCGCCGCGGTCGGCTGGGTAACGGTGTCGCTGCGCAGATCGATGGTTTTCACGGGTGCTGTCCGGAGTGCGAAAGGCGTGATGGTAGCGTGACCGTCCGCGCGCCGCGGCATCTGCAGCGCTTCGGCCAACTCGGCTAAACTGGGTGGATGAGACTCGCCACGTGGAACGTCAATTCGCTCAACGTGCGGCTGCCGCACGTCGAACAGTGGTGCGCGCAGGCCATGCCCGATGTGCTCGGCATCCAGGAAACCAAACTCGAGGATGCGAAATTTCCACGCGCCGCGATCGAGGCGCTGGGTTACGAAGTCGCGTTTTCCGGGCAGAAGACCTACAACGGCGTCGCCATGCTGTCGCGGCTGCCGATCGAGGATGTCGTCACCGACATCCCCGGCCTCGAGGATCCGCAACGGCGAATCCTCGTCGCCACAATCGGCGGCATGCGCGTGGCCAATCTCTACGTGGTCAACGGACAGGCTGTCGGCAGCGAGAAATACGCCTACAAACTCGACTGGCTGGACAAGGTCACGCGCTTTCTCGAAGTCGAGTTGCGCAACGACCCGCGCCTGATCGTGATGGGCGATTTCAATATCGCGCCGGATGACCGCGACGTCCATGATCCGGTCGCATGGCACGAACAGATCCTCTGTTCGACGCCCGAACGCAATGCCCTGAAGCGCCTGCTCGACCTGGGTCTCAGTGACAGCTTCCGCCAGTTCGATGATGCCGCGGGCAAGTTCAGCTGGTGGGACTATCGGCAAGCCGGGTTCCGGCGCGATCTTGGCCTGCGCATCGACCTGGTGCTGGCCAGCGCACCCCTGATCGCGCGCGCGAGTGGCGCCAGCATCGATCGGGAGCCACGCAGCTGGGAACGTCCTTCCGACCACGCACCCGCCTTGCTGGAACTCGCCGATGTCTGACGCCGACTGGCCATCGTCGCTGGCCGACAGCGAGCTCGAGGAACTCGATCAGTACCTGCGGGCGCATTCCGGAGACGATCACCTGCTGCTCGACGGTGTGCACGGCCTGCTGACCTCGCTCGCGATCGGGCCATCTCCTGCAACGCCGGAGGAATGGCTGCCCGAGGTACTGCATGAACCGTTTGCCGATGTCGAGGAAGGGGAGCGCATCCTCACCTTGCTGGCGCGCCTCAACGATTCGGTGCTGCTCGAGATCGAGACTGGCGCCTACGAACCGATTCTTGGCGAGATCGATACCGATGATGGCGAAACCACGTTCACGTCGCGCGGCTGGTGCGAGGGATTCAGCCGCGGCATCGACCTGCGTGCGGCGGCCTGGGAATCACGCCTCGGCCAGGATTCCGACCTGATGCAGTTTCTCGGTCCGATCATCGCGTTGTCGATCGAGGACGAGGTGTTCGACAGCGATGCCGAGTTTGCCGCGCTGACCGACGACGAGTACGACGAGTGCCTGGCGCGCATTCCCGAATCGATCGATGCCGTTGCGGGCTACTGGCGCGAGCACCCGGCCAGCGAGGACGAACACATCCGCCAGCGCGAAGGTGAGCCCGCACGTCCGCCGCGGCGGCGCGGCGGACGCTGGGTACACTGATCGGCAAGCCGTCTTCGCGCGACGCCATCGAGGCGGGATTCGCGCCAGTGCAACGGACTACTCGAACCCGTCCCTGAACAGCACGTCCGGGGAGAACTCCTTCCAGCGTCCATTGCCGGCCTGTGCCGGCAGTTTTCCGTCGGGCGCGCCGGCAAACGCGCGGTCACCGGAAATGCCGACGCTGAGGCCGAGGCGGTCGGCGCCATGCGACTGGTTGAGGAACGAGAGCACGCTTTCCGCCCATACCGGCTGGCCCACGAACAGGAACTTTCGGTACACCCGCGCAGTGCCTTCGTTCGCAACACTGCCGGTGCTGTCCGGGCAGCCGAGGATGAACTGGTCGTTGTACTTGTCGACGCTCAGCGATGCGCCGCAATGTCCGCCGATCGTCGCCGGGGGACTCGGGAAGTACTCGTCGAGAATCTCGTAGCCGCTGACCGGACCGGGCTTGAAGATGCTGACCGATCCGACCCGACCGACACCATTGTCGCGGCCAGTCCCGCCGACATACACGTGGTTGGCATCGATGCCGACACTCGCGCCGAAAACATCGAGAAACGCCGGGTTGCTCGCGGCCAGGGTGCCGACTTCGAGGAAGCCACCTGCCGTCGTGTCAGGATTCGGAAGATAGACATGTGCGGCACCTGCCAACGCCTGCCCTGCCTGCGTTTCGCCCGGCGCACCGGCCACCATCAGGTAGCTCGAGTCGCCGGTCCGGCGTATTGCGATCGATGAGCCGAGTGCTGCGCCTGACACACCACACTTCGTGTTTCCGTTGGCCGGCAGGTTCCTCCAGGTCGCCGGAGGCGTCGAAGCATCGTACTGATAGCCCGAGACGCAACCGTTGCCGCCGCCCGCATTTACCCTGGCAACGACCGCCATGTCATCGTCGACTGCCACCGCGCTGCCGAAATTGCCGCCGTTTCCTATGATGCTCTTGATCAGAACGATGTTTGTCACTGCAACATTGGTATCTTGAAAGAAGTAGACCCGGCCCGCGCCGACGCCGATGCCTCCGACATCGTTGTAGTCCGGCGCGCCGACAACCAGCTGGGACCCGCCGCCCGTCGCGATGCTCGCGCCGAAATGCGAGCCGGCCTGGGGTGTCGGTGCCCGAAGCGTCGCATCGAGCACCCAGCCGCCCGGTCCCGGCACGTAGACGAGGACCGCGCCGGCCTCGGCCAGCGCGCCGGCGGCCTGGTAGGGCGCACCGACGAACAACCGCACGACGGTCCGCCCCGGCGAACCGGAAATCGTGCGCAGGGCGAAACTCGCGCCGAGGTGCGTGCCTGCACCGCCGAAATGATCTTCGGCCAGCGGTACCCACGGCGCCGCCTTCGCGGAGATGCCCAGACACAATCCAAGCGCGAGCAGGCAACGATTCAGGCCTGTGCCATGGGTACACCGTGGATGCGTTGCGATCATCTTGGATCCTCTCGGTTCGGGTGGCTTGCCGGGTGAAACGCGGAACGCCGGAAATCCCGACATGTGCATGTCCGGATTGCCCGCTTCGGCGGCATGCCGGATCTGCCCGACCAGGCGTTGATCGGGGCAGAAACGGAGGCAGAGGTTCCGTTATGCTGCGGCTGTATTCCCGGCACCGACCCAGCGCAGGTCACGGAGTTGAGACCTTGACGGATTCGCTTCCCCTCACCGAGTGGCTGCGCGCAGCCGGCGGCGGCGACAACGGCGCCGGGGAACGTGCCTATGCGGCCGTCTATGCGGAGCTGCGGCGCCTGGCGGCTTGCCAGGTGGGAAAACTCGGAGGCCAGGCAACGCTGACGCCTTCGGCCCTGGTCAGCGAGGCTTTCATCAAGCTCGCCGGCGGTTCGTTGAGTGCACTCAATGACCGGCGGCATTTCTTCAACCTCGCCGCTCGCGCGATGCGCCAGACCATGATCGACCACGCACGCGAGCATCTGGCGCAGAAGCGTGGCGGCGACCTGATTCGCACCGAGCTCGACGACGGCTTGCCGGATCGCGCGCTGGATGCGCAGCAGGCACTCGCGATCGACCAGGCGCTCAGCGCACTCGACGAACAGGATGCGCAGCTCGCCGAAACCTTGAGCTGGCGTGTATTCGGCGGGCTGACATCACCCCAGATCGCGGAGTTGCGTGGCGTCACCGAACGCACCGTGCAGCGGGACTTGGCGATCGCACGGAATTATCTTCGTCTGGCCCTGGACGGCGCGCGGTGACAGACACAAAGCAGCGTCCGCTTTTTTCGGCCGCGCGCTGGAGCACGCTACGCTTACTGCTCGACGAATTGACCGACGCAGGGGTCGACAGGCGCGAATCACGTCTCGCCGAAATTGCTGCCGCCGATTCCGAACTGGCGGTGGCGCTGCGCGAGCTGCTGGCCGATTCCGGTGACCCCGGGACGCGCGCGCCCGAGCGGGTCATGCAGCGCCTTTCGTCGGACGCTGGCGATGACACGCCCTTGCGCATCGGCCCGTTCCGCCTGTTGCACCGGATCGGCGCGGGAGGCATGGGGGTGATCTACCTGGCCGAACGCGAGCAGGTCGATTTTGTCCAGCAGGTGGCGCTGAAGCTCCTCGATGGAGGTTCGGCGCGACTGGCCAGGCTCGCTGCGCGCGAGCGACGTATCCTCTCCGCTCTGACGCACCCGAACATCACGGCCTTTGTTGATGCCGGAAGTATCGATGGCCGGGCGTGGATGGCGATGGAGTATGTCGATGGCGAGGCCCTGCTCGACTACTGTCGTCGCAACCGCTGCGATATCCGCGAGCGTATCCGCCTGTTCGACCAGGTCTGTTCGGCCGTCCTGCATGCGCATGCGCAACTGGTCATCCATCGCGACCTCAAGCCATCGAACATCCTCGTCAATCGGGAAGGGACCGCGAAACTGCTCGATTTCGGCATCGCCCTTGTGCTCGACCCGGGCGAGGAGAGTGAGCCGGCAACGCGTGTATTCACGCCCGAATACGCGGCACCCGAACAATTGCGCGGCGAACGCGCGAGCACGGCGACCGACATCTACGCGCTCGGTCTGGTTCTTTATGAACTCGTCGCCGGTCACCGCCTGCCGACCCTCGATCGCGGCGGCGGCGAACGGGAGTGGAGTGCGACCGAACTGGCGCGCTATGCGGCCACCCGCGAACCAACGCGCGCAGTCGCCGATCCACTGCCGATGGATCCGATGATGATGCGCAAGCTCCTGCGCGGCGATCTTGGCCGCATCATCGCGCATGCGCTGAATGCAAGCCCCGATCAGCGTTATGCCTCGGTTGCCCAGCTTCGTGACGATCTCGCGCGCTGGCTCGATTTCCGACCACTCGGCATTGGCAGGCCGAGCCTGGGTTACCTCAGCAGGCGGTTTGTGCAAAGGCATCGGCTGGCTACGGTCCTGGCCGGCCTGGGCCTGTTCGGCATCCTGCTGCTCGGTAGCGTTGCCGCCTGGCAGGCTCGCGCAAAATCGATCGAAGCCGAACGCGCGCGCGCTGCCTTGCGGCAGTCCGAAGCCACCCGCGATTTCATGGCGTCGATATTCTTTTCGACCGATCCATTGCAGGGCAGAGGCATGCAGGTCACCGCCGGCGACCTGCTGATCGCCGCGCGGCACCGCATCGACACGCAGTTGGCCAATCAACCCGACATCGCGGCGGAGCTTCTCTACCAGATCGGCAATGTCTATGTCTCGGCGGGCGACGATGCCGCGGTCCGCGAAACCCTCGGCAAGGCGCTGGCATTCAATGCGCAGCGCGCTGATCCGTCGGTCGCACTCGAAGGCAGCGCAAAGGTACGGCTGGCCTATCTCGACTACGTGAGCAAGCACGAGCGCGCCGACTTGATCGGCATCGAAGCGTCCCTGGCAAAACTGCGCGCCGCCGGTGTCGCCGCGCGCAGCGGGCTTGCCGATGCACTCGGCATGTACGGCAACGTGCTCTACAACGAGGGTCGCAACGACGAAGCCGTTGCCGCCGAGTCCGAGTCGGCGCAAATCTTCGACACGCTCGGGGAGGCCAATCGATCAGACTATCTCACGGCGCTACTCGCTCTTTCAGACCTGTTCGCCTCGCTTGACCGCCACCGCGAGGCGCTCGACACGGCCGATCGTGCACTTGCCGATCCCATGCTCGGTGCCGACGATGCCAAGGAGCTGCGCAACGAACTGCTCGGTGCGCGGGCACGTGGACTGAGCGGATTGCACCGATATGGCGAAGCGGAAACGACAATGTCGCAGGTGATCGCCGAAGGCAGCCGGTCGCTTGGATATGAGCACGCTTCGATTCGCTACTGGCGCTATCGCCGGGTGCAGGTGCTCGATTTGCTCGGGCGGCTGGACGAGGCGCACGTTGAAATCGGAAGGCTGCTGGCGATACCCGCCCTCGGAAACGAGCAGCCGATCGCCCGAGCGGCTCATCTGGTCACAAGGCTCGGTATCGATATCGAGAGGCGTGCCACGGAAGCCACGGCGGACCCGGGTCCGACGCTGACCGTGGCCTGCGGCAAGGACGGCAACGCGGTATTTTGCGCAAAGGCACGACTGCTCGCTGCCGAGCTGGCGATCCGCGTCAAACCGCATGAAGCGGCCGTGGCCGCGCTCGCGGTCTGCGCGGCCGACGAGGCGATCGCAAAGGATGCCGGCCTGCGGCGACGGCTGATCCTGCTGCGGGCGCGGCAGGCACGCCTCGACGGCGATGTCGCCTCGTCCGGCGCCCTGCTTGCCGGTTTGCGGAGCGAGTCCGACCTGCCGGAGGATGTCGTCGCTCAGCTCGATCTCGAAGGCGGCTTGCTTGCCCTCGACGAACACCGGCATGCGCAAGCGATCGAGGCGCTGGAGAAGGCGCGGCAGCGTCTTGCCACCCACCTCAGCCAATCGACACCCGTAATCGATGAGATCGAGTCAGCCCTTGCCATGGCCCGCAAGGGACGCTGAGCGAGCAGCATCGGCCCGGTCTTTTCCTCAGGAGTGCTCAGGCGTGGTCCGTTGTGGACATGCTGAAGAAGCTGCGGCAACACACCGATTTTCCGGCGGCAGCTTCACTCGCGAGGATGCGCCTGCCGATCCTCGCTAGGGCAACGACCGATAGCCATCCCCGCCACGGCCTTTGACTTCGTACAGCAGGCAATCGGTGTCGCTGTACCAGATCGCCCAGTCGGTCGTCTCGGCGCAGAGCTGGGCGCCGATGCTGACGCTGACCTTCAGCCCATCACAACCCGGGAAGCGCAGCGATCGCACGGAACTGACGATCTGCGCAGCGCGTGATTCGAGCTCCTCGCTGCCGGTGACCTGGGTCAGCAATGCGAACTCGTCGCCGCCGAGACGACAGGGAAGGTCGCATGGTGAAGCCGCATTCTGCACTTCTTCGGAAATGGCACGAAGCACCTGATCGCCGATCAGATGGCCGCAACGGTCGTTGATCTGCTTGAAGCGATCGATGTCGATCAGCAACAAGCCGAGTTCGGTGCCCTCGAGACGCGACACTCCCAATTGTTCGAGGAACATGTAAAGACCACGTCGATTGCACAGGCCGGTCAGTTCGTCGGTCTGCACGAGCCTCTGCGCGGTGCTCAACTGGGTCTGGGTCTGGCGCAGCGAATCGAGGGTGACCATGAGGTCCTCGTTGCGGCGCTTGAGACTCGCGATCAGTTGCTGCTCACTGGCGACGAGGTAGGAGAACGAGCGCCGCATGAACTGGGCGAGCACGCGCGGTTCGGTATCGAGTAGCCGCTCGAAGGATTGTTGCTCGATGACATGCAGGACCGAGTCGGCGGTCGCCACGGCATTCGCCACGCGCGTGTGGTCACCGATGAACAGGGTCAGCTCGCCGAAGAACTCGCGCGACCCGATCAGCTTGTCGGGCACGCCATCGCCGAATTCGAGGCGGATCTGCCCGGATTCGACGACGAACATGCTGCGACCCAGCTCCCCACGCCTGAAGATCACCTCGCCGTTGCGGATCAAGCGTCGGTCGCTGGCGGTCACGAACAGGGTCAACTCGCGCTCCGACAGTTCGCGCGGCAGCAGGGGCGCGCGGACACGCGAGACGTGGCCGCCGATCGGCGTGACGTTGCTGCCCGATTGCTTGATCGACACGGCTATCCCTTTGGCAGATCCTGAGCAATTCAGGATCTTACCCCATTGGATGCGTCCCGAAGGGCCGACAGCGTTTGCATGCAATGACTTTTGTCACGTGCGTGCGTCCGGCGCCCTTGCGATCCTGAGTTGCCGACGCGGACTCCTGGGTCGGCGAATGGGGGTCACCGCCAGTGTGACTCCCGCGCAGCGCCGACATCGGAACATGCGCCCGACTTCCCATCGGGCTCACCCCCAATCCCCACGTTCCGTTGTCGGCGTCTTGCGCACCCACCGGTGGAAACACCGATCAGGCGGCCTTTTCGGTAGTCTGGAACTGCTCTTCCTCGGTCGAGCCGGTCAGCGCTGTGGTCGATGACTGGCCCTGCTGGATCGCCTGGGTAACCTGATCGAAGTAGCCGGTTCCGACCTCGCGCTGGTGCTTGACGGCCGTGAAGCCGCGTTCGGCGGCGGCAAACTCGGCTTCCTGCAGTTCGACGAACGCGCTCATCTGGTTGCGCGCATAGCCGTGGGCGAGGTTGAACATCGAGTAGTTCAGGGCGTGGAAGCCGGCCAGGGTGATGAACTGGAACTTGTATCCGTAGCCGGCGATTTCCTTCTGGAAGCGGGCGATCGTGGCGTCGTCGAGGTTCTTTTTCCAGTTGAATGACGGTGAACAGTTGTAGGCGAGCAGCTTGCCCGGAAATCTGGCGTGGATCGCGCGGGCGAAGTTGCGGGCGAACTCGAGATCGGGCTTGCCGGTTTCGCACCAGACGAGGTCGGCATACGGTGCGTAGGCGAGGCCGCGGCTGATTGCCTGGTCGAGTCCGTTGCGGGTCTTGTAGAAGCCTTCGACGGTTCGTTCGCCGGTCGTGAACGGCTGGTCGTTGGCATCGATGTCGCTGGTCAGCAGATCGGCGGCTTCAGCATCGGTGCGCGCGACGATCAAGGTCGGAACACCCATGACATCCGCGGCGAGACGCGCCGCATTGAGCTTGTCGATCGCCTCGCGGGTCGGCACCAGCACCTTGCCGCCCATGTGTCCGCATTTCTTGACCGAAGCGAGCTGATCCTCGAAATGCACGCCGGCGGCACCGGCCTCGATCATCGCCTTCATCAGCTCAAAGGCATTGAGCACACCACCAAACCCGGCCTCGGCGTCGGCAACGATCGGCTGCAGGTAGTCAACCGTATCGTTGCCCTCGGCGTGATTGAGCTGGTCAGCACGCAACAGGCAGTTGTTGATGCGCTTGACCACGGCCGGCACCGAATCGGCCGGGTACAGCGACTGGTCCGGATACATCTGTCCAGCCAGGTTCGCGTCCGCCGCGACCTGCCAGCCGGACAGGTAGATCGCCTTGAGACCGGCCTTGACCTGTTGCATGGCCTGGTTGCCTGTCAGTGCGCCCAGTGCATTGACGAACGGTTCGCTGTGCAGGCTATTCCAGAGTTTCTCCGCGCCGATCCGCGCGAGCGAGTGCTCGATATGCACGCTGCCGCGCAGGCGCACGACATCCTCGGCCGAATAGTTGCGGCGGATGCCGGACCAGCGTGGGTTGCTCGACCAGTCGTTGGCGATCTGGGCGGCATTGGGCATCGGGGACTTGTTCATCGCGGGCTCCTGGTGCATCGGGTCGGGTTCTGGATCGGCGGTGTGTCGGGTTTGCGGTGCTGCCAGGGCGTACTGGCCGGATTGAAACGTGATTCAGGGAAGGCGTGCATAGGCCGGCAAGGTCAGGAATTCGACCAGTTCATCGGCACGGGTCAGCGCGCCCAGCATCGCGATCGATTCGTTGATGCGCGTCTGTCCGGGCAGGCCCGCCTGCGGGAGCCGGGCGGCGCAACCGGAAAGCACCTCGTCGAACAGGACGAAGTCAATGTTCCGGCCATCGTCAAGGCGCAGTCCTTCGTGGTGCAGCCACTGCCAGAGCTGGGCCCGCGAGATCTCAGCAGTTGCCGCGTCTTCCATCAGGTGGTGGATCGGCACGCAGCCGAGGCCGTCCAGCCAGGCGGCGAGATAGCGCACGCAGACATCGACATTGTTCTCGAAGCCCGCACGACTGATCGTTCCGGACGGCGCGGTCAGCAGGTCTTCTGCGTCGACCTCGACGTCCTCGCGCAGGCGATCCAGCTGGTTCGGTCCATCGAGGACCTTGTCGAACTCCTCGAGAGCGACCGGGATCAGGCCGGGATGGGCCACCCATGTTCCATCATGGCCAGCACGTGCTTCACGCTGCTTGTCGGCGCGGACACGGCCGAAGGCCGCTTCGTTCGCGTCCGGATCGTTGCCAATCGGGATCTGCGCCGCCATGCCGCCCATCGCGAACGCGCCGCGGCGATGGCAGGTCTTGATCAGCAATTCGCTGTAGGCCTTGAGGAACGGAGCAGCCATGCCGACCTGGGCGCGTTCCGGCAGCACGCGGTCGCGATGCGCGCGGAAGGTCTTGATGTAGGAAAAGATGTAGTCCCATCGTCCGCAGTTGAGGCCCACGATGCGGCTGCGCAATGCCCACAGGATCTCGTCCATCTCGAACACGGCCGGGAGGGTCTCGATCAGCACGGTGACCTTGATCGTGCCGGGATCGAGGCCGAGCTCGCGTTCGGCATGCGCGATCACTGCGTCCCAGAGCGCGGCCTCATGATGGCCTTGCAGTTTTGGCAGGTAGAGGTAGGGTCCGCGTGATCGGGCCTGCAAGGCGGCGGCGTTGTGAAAGACGAACAGGCCGAAATCAAACAGCGAGCCACTGACCGGATCGCCGTCGACCCGCATGTGCTTCTCGTCGAGGTGCCAGCCCCGCGGTCGCACGATGAGCACGGCCGGATCCGGGTTCAAGATGTATTGCCGACCTTCCGGCGAGCGGTAGCCGATGGTCCCGGCAACCGCATCCATCAGATTGACCTGGCCATCGATGAGATTGGCCCAGGTCGGCGACGTCGAGTCCTCGAAGTCGGCCATGAACACCTTCGCTCCCGAGTTCAGGGCGTTGATGATCATCTTGCGATCGACCGGCCCGGTGATCTCGATGCGCCGGTCGCGCAGCGACTCGGGAATCGGCGCGACCTTCCAGTCGGATTCGCGGATCGCGGCAGTCTCGGCGAGGAAGCCTGGCGACTCACCCGCATCGAAGCGGGCCTGACGCCTGACGCGCGTGTCGAGCAGGTCGAGGCGCCGGCGATTGAAGCGTCGATGCAGGTCGGCGACGAAAGCGATCGCTGCATTGCCCAGGACACGCGGGTCGGTCTCCAGGAGAAACTCGATGGCATGGGTCGAGGGCGGCGCGGGGTGCGCTTGACTGAGGCTTGCTGGCATGACTGCTTCGCCGGTTCGGGCGGTCAGCCTACTCTGCGCGCTTTACATTTGACAAAACGAATGTTTCAATGCAACACATTGACACGGTCAATATGCAACTCAACTTGTTGAAATAGATCGAGTCTTTCCCGGTGCGATGGCCAGCATGACGCAGCGTGATGGCAAAAAGCAGTCGAGCACCCCGGCCAGCACCGTTCCTGACGGTGCCAATCCGCCCCGGTTCTACTACAAGGGCAATCGTCTCAAGCAGTTGCGCGCGTTCTGCTATACGGTGAAATTCGGCACCCTGACCCGCGCGGCAGAAGCCCTCTACCTCTCGCAACCTTCGGTCAGTCTCCAGCTCGGCGCGCTCGAGGCGGAACTGGGCTGCAGCCTGATCGAGCGTCGTAGACGCCGGGTCACCCTGACCCACGACGGACAGGTGCTCTACGAGCTCGCCCGACCGCTGATCGAAGGGCTGGAAGGGCTGGACGAAGCGTTCCTCAACCAGACCCGCGGCAGCGGCCACGCGACGCTCGACATCGCCTGCGGCAACTCGACGATCCAGTACCTGCTTCCCGACATGGTTGCGGCGTTTCGCGCGCGTCGGGCCGATGTCCATCTGAACCTGCACAACGTGACCGGAACCGATGGACTCGCCTTGCTGCGTTCCGACGAGGTCGATTTTGCGGTCGGTTCGATGCTTGATGTGCCGCATGATCTTTCCTACGAGGCCCTGCACCATTTCGATCCGCTGCTGATCACGCCGCTCGACCATCCTCTCGCCAGCAAGACCGAAATCAACCTGCAGGACCTGTCGCCGTTTGGCCTGATCCTTCCGCCGAAGCGACTGACCACCTATCGTCTGGTCGATCTGGTGTTCCAGAAGCGCAAGGTGCCCTATCACGTCGCCATCGAAGTCGGTGGCTGGGAGGTGATCAAGCAATACGTGGCGATGGGGCTCGGCATCTCGATCGTGACCGGCATGTGCATACGCGAGGCCGATCGCGAACAACTCGCGGTGCGCAACCTGCGCTCGTACTTCCCGCAACGGAGCTACGGCGTCGTCGTTCGCAAGGGCAAGGTGCTCAGCAACGATGCGCGGGCCTTCATCGACCTGATCCGTCCGGGACTGTTCGCGCGCCGGGACGGTTTCGAGTCGGGCCATTCCGAACGATGAGCGCTGCACGAGTCTTCGGCTTGCGGGTTTCGCACCGACCCGATCCCTGCGTGTCCGTTCCATCAAGTGCACTACTGGCGCGGATTGCCCGATCAACGGGCTGCCGCCGTGCGGCGGGATTCTGGTAGCGTGCCGGTTGGATTCGCAGTGCCGGTTGCGGCGCACGCAAGGGGATGGTCATGACGCGCTGGATTATGATCGCGATTACGTTGCTCGGCCTCGTCATCGCCCTCCTGACGCGCAGCCCCGGCTTGCTCGGCATCGCCTTGCTGATGATGTTGGTGGGCCTGTGCGGCACGGTCTTTTCGTTGGCGGCCGAGCGGGTGTCCGCGAATACGCGTCCCGATGCCGCCATGTTGCCGCCGGAAGCGCTGGCCGCAATCCGCGAGAAGGCCAAGGCTCGCGCAGCTGCCGCTCCCCCGAACAGGGGCGGCGCGGCTCCGGTGCAGCAGCTTCGCGACAGGACACAACCCTGACCGCTTCGGCTGGTTTGCCGTGCGCTGCGTCATGTCTTGGTCAGGGTGAAGGAGCACAATTCGCCTGTCGCACTCGGCGACGTTGCTGGGGAACATGCCTTGACCCTTGAATCCTTGCTTATTTTCCTCCTTGTCGGCGCGATAGCCGGCTGGCTCGCCGGCTTGATCGTCAAGGGCCGCGGCCTCGGTCTGGTCGGCAATATCGTGATCGGCATCGTCGGCGCATTTCTGGCCGGCTGGTTGTTGCCGCAGCTCGGCCTCTACATTGGCGGCGGGCTGGTCGGCGCAATCCTGAATGCCATGATCGGCGCGATCATCCTGCTCGTGATCATCATGGCGATACGCAAGACCTGATCCCGTTGTCGCGTTGTCCGGGGCGCAATTGCCGACACTGCGCCGGCAGTTGCGCCCCTTCATGGAGGCGTGAAGATCGGCCCGCTCCCGTTATCGTCCAGTTGGATTGCGCGGTATATTGCCGATGCTCGGCGCATCAGCCGCATCCTTGGCCCCGCAGGTCCGCCAAGCATTACCTTCCGCGCCGTGCGCGTTGCCGCGTCCTGACATTCCCGCTATCGTCGAGGGGCAGGGGTTTTACCGACAGGTTTCCTGTCGGACATGAGGATGCGCACGGCGATGAGATTGCGCAATGTGGTGCTGGTCTCGATTCTCACGCTGGCGGGAGGTGCGCTCGCACTCGAATTCGCTGCACGCACGGCCGCTCAGCGTATGTCGCGGGCCTTGTCCAATATCGCGGACCTGACCTACGACAGCGCCCATATCGCCCTCGATGGCAGTGTCCGCCTGCGCGCCCCACGCCTGGAAATCCGCAAGGGACTCTGGCGCGGGACGGTGCATGCCCGTTCCGCTGACCTGCGCGGCTCCGGACCCGCCTGGCTGGTCGCTCACATGGTCTCGGACGGCGGTGGAATTCCGCCGTCGATGTCGATTTCCGCGCACGGCCTGATCTTGGACCAGGGCACATCGCACATGTCGGCGGCCGACTGGTTCGGCACGCCGGATCTGGCCTTGTTCGAAAACCTGGGCTGCGGCAACGACGCGCTCAGCGACAAGGATCGCGCGCGCATGGGCGTTGTCGCCGACGAGCGCAAAGATCACTTCGACTACCGTTTTGACGCCACCTCCAAGCACCTGGATCTGAACGTCGAACTCGACAGCTCGAATATCGCCAATTGGCGGGCTTCTGCGGAATGGACGGGTTTCGATCCGGGCCGTTGGCCCGATAAGAACTCGCTGCACGCGTTGCGTCTCGTACGGGCGGGCTTGAGCTACCGGGATCCCGGCTATCTCGCGCGCCGCAACCGCTTCTGCGCCGATTGGCTCGGTGTCTCGCCTGACCAGTTCGTTGAACGGCACATGGCCGCACTGCAGACCTTCCTCACGGCACGCGGCGTCGAGCCAAGTGCCGACGTCCTGTCCTTGTACCAGCGCCTGGTCGCTCGCGGTGGAACCCTCAATATTTCGAGTCTGCCGGACGCGGCGTGGTTGCCCGCCGAGTTCGATGCCTATCCGCGGCAGGTGTTGTTGCGCCAGCTCAATATCACCGCCCGGCTCGAGGATGCACCGCCGATCATGCTGCGACTGGCTTTCACGGAACCGGAGGTGCCGCTCTTCGTGGTCAAGCCGGTCGACAGCGCTCCGGCGGAAGCGCCGCCAGGCACGGCGATCACGAGCGAACCCGCGGCACTGGTCGAATCCGTCGGCAAGGCGATGTCGGCTCCGGTTTCCACGAGCCCGCCGGCAGCTGTGCCAGCGCCGCGGCCCGTCATCGAAGCGCCGTCTGACTCGCCCGCCCCGGCACCGCTGGCTGAAGTCGCCACGACGGCGACCGGCGACGCCGGGCAAGCGGTGGGCGCCGAATCGGACCGGCGGGTTGTCGCGAGCGCCCCACCGCCGCCGCAGAACTCGACCCTGGCGCTCGTATGGAAGCCCGGTCAGATCGAGCGATTGCCGCCGGCCACACCGAGGGAGCGGCGCTACGAGGTGATCCCCCCGGAGTCACTCGGCAAGCACGTCGGCCGCCGCGTTCAGCTCGTCACGGCGGGTGGCAAGCTCGTCGACGGGGACGTGCGCTCGCTGGAAGCCGGCAATGTCGTCATGACCGTGCAGCGCGGACGCGGCAGCGCCGAACTCAGCGTACCCCTGGCGAACATCAGCGAAGCCCGCCTGGTCGGCGCCAGGGGCGGCGATTCCTGAGGACGGGCTTTGTCGCGGCCGCTCCGGCTGCGACGAAACCGTGTTCCGCCCCGTCTATTTCCGCATGGCTGCCGACGGACCTCCTGCACGCGTGAGAACAGGCTTCGGACAGGCTCTGGACCCCGCCGTGCTGAACCGGGCGCGGCGCGGCGACCGGGCCGCGTTCAAGGCGATCTACCTGTTGTACGGTCGATCCTGCTACAACCTCGCCCTGCGTGTGCTCGGCGAGTCCGCTGCGGCCGAGGACATCGTGCACGACGTGTTCCTGCGCATGATGGATGCGTTGCCCGGCTTTCGCGGAGAAGCGCCTTTCGGCGCCTGGCTCAAGCGCATGACGGCCAACGCGACCATCGATGCGGTGCGCCGGGACCGGCGATTCAGTGGTATCGATGATCCGGCGTGGCTCGATGACACCGCGGCGGACGCCACGCCCGCCGATGTGGCCGTGGACGCATGGTCGCTGTTGATGTCGTTGAGCCCGCGTTCGCGCGCGGTTGTCCTGCTTCACGAGCTCGAAGGCTACACGCACAAGGAGCTTTCACAGTTGTTCGGGCAGAGCGAGAGCTATTCGAAGTCCCTGCTTGCGCGAGCACTGCGGCGTCTTGGACGTTTCGGCCAGGGCGGCGATGAAGATGGAGAGAGAGAGAATGTCAATGATGGATAATGGTTCAGGAGTGAGACCCGTGATGCATGCCCTGCAGAGACTGCCGGAGTTCGATCCGGATCCGGCGCTTTGGGACAGGATCGAGGGATCGCGCAACCGTCAGGTCATGCGTCGCCGCTGGCGGCGTGCGAGCCTGATCGGCGGGAGCATTGCGGCGTCATTTCTTGCCATCATGGTTTTCGCGCCGGGCATGCGCGCACCCGGACCACAACAATCGGATGTGCTCGACTGGCAGCGTCAGTCATTGACACTCGAGGAGCATTGGCGCACGTCCGCGGCGACCGTTCCGGATTCGCACATGCGCGCACAGTTGCTGCTGATCGATGCGCAACTGCAGGCTGCTTACGATCAGGCAGCGACGGCGAATGTGCTGATCCCGCTGTGGAAGCAGCGCAACCGGACCTTGCAGGAACTCATCGAGCACGACGGCCGCGGCGTGCGCTCGATCACACGAATCTAGGCATTGGCAGGAGAGCAATCATGAGCAAGAGATTTGGCGCGATGCAGCGAAAAGTCGTATTGGCAGCACTTCCGCTTTGCATGCTGGCGACCGCCGAATGCGCTGCAGCAGGCAATGGCGCGGTTGCTACGCGCTTCGCCGTCCTCGCCGCACAGACCGGGGGGGCAATCGGCGTATCGCCCGAGCAAAGACTGCGCGACGAGATGCGCTTGTTGCTGCTCGAGATGATCGAATCGGGAGCTTTCGGCCAGACACCGCCCGAGCAGATCTCGCTGTCGATCGATGCGCCACGTGAACGTCTGGCCAGCCTGGGCATCCTCGTCGACAGCAGCGCAGGTTCGGCCGCATTGGATGGCCTGCATGTGCTCGGTACGACACCGGGCAGCACGGCGGCGCGCATCGGCTTGCGTGCCGGCGACACCTTGCTCTCGATCAACCGTGTATCGCTGGCCAATCTCGGCGATGGCGACGGCGGTGTGGCGAAGGCTGCCTTGGTTCTTCGCGACGAGGTCGCGCGTTCGAGCGACGGTGCGACCCTCGATTTCGAAGTGAAGCGCGATGGCACGCGTTCGACGATCTCCGGGGTGTTGGCGGGTACCTGGATTCCAGCGCTGCACCTGCGCGTGGGAGACGGTGTGCAGCTTGCGTCTTCGGATGCTGCGTCGGGCGTGGCCGATGCCGCGGGTTGCGGACGCATCAGCATTTTCGATGTCGCACCGCGCCAGCGCCAGCTGCATGCCGCGACCCTGATCAGCATCGACGGCCGCCGCTCGCCTTTCGATGGACAGACCTCGTTCCGCGTCAGCGCAGGTCGCCATGTGCTGACCGTTGGCGAACGCATCGACAGTCGTTATCTCGGCTTCAATGATCGCCTGCGCAACAGCGACAACGGCGAGCGCTACAAGACCCTCACCGTCGAGGTCGCTCCCGACACGACCTATTCGCTCGCTGCGCAGATCAACCAGGACAAGCGGAACGTGTGGCGCGACGGCGCGTTCTGGGATCCGGTGATCTGGCACGAAACAACCGAACCTTGTCGCTGATTCGCCGACAGCTTCCGATACACTGGAGGTTCGAGCCGTTGGAACAGTTCCGTGACTCTCCTCAGCGTCAACGTCAACAAGGTGGCGGTGTTGCGCAATTCGCGTGGCGGATTGTTGCCCGATCCGATTGATGCCGCGCGTTGCGCGCTGGGCGCGGGTTGTGACGGTATCACCGTGCATCCGCGTCCGGACCAGCGCCATATCAGGACTGAGGATGTCCTGCGCTTTCCGGAAGTTCTTGGCTATGCCGAGTTCAACATCGAGGGAAATCCTTTCGCAGCGTGCCGCGGAAGCTATCCGGGCTTGCTTGAACTCGTGCGACAGACGCGCCCGGCCCAGGTCACCCTGGTGCCGGACAGCGACGGTCAACTGACTTCCGACCACGGTTTCGATCTGTCGCGCCACGATCCGCGATTGCAGGCGCTGATCGCATCGTTCAAGCAGGAAGGTTGTCGGGTAAGCCTGTTCGTTGATGCGGCTGCGCCGGGCATCGCCCGCGTCGCCGACTACGCTGCCGATCGCATCGAGATCTATACGGGGCCCTACGCGGCGGCCTTTGCGAGCAACACGTTCTCCCGCCAACTGGATGAATGCGCCGCGACCGCGGCAGAGGCGACCAGCGTGGGGCTGGGTGTCAACGCCGGGCACGATCTCGACCAGCAGAATCTGGGTCCGCTGCTGCAGGCAATTCCGTGCATCGCCGAAGTTTCGATCGGCCATGCGCTGTTTTCCGACGCGCTGTACCAGGGTCTTGCGGATACGGTGCGGCGCTATCTCGCGATCGTCCGCCAGTCGCCATCACCCGGCTGAGCCGTTCGGGCGGCAAACATCGGCCCCAGGGCTGGAAGCGCTGCTGCCGCGATGCGGGGATGGTATTGATCTCGGCAGTATTTGAAGCGGAGGCAGAACGATTGCGAGGGTACGACAGGATCCGCCTCGCCCTGGAAATTGGATGGAAGGATCGCTGGTGCCGGACTTTCTGCCTGTCGTGTCGTATTCAGGGATTGCCCGGTGGAACCGGGCCTGCTCTCTAGGCAGCGGTTTGCCACGCGCCGGAACGAAAAAGGGGCGCCGCTTTCGCGACGCCCCTTGTGCTTCGGAACCTATGAACCTCAGCAGCAAATCGGGAATCAGCGTCCGGCTTGGGCCGTGATGAATCCGATCTTGACCATGCCGGCACTCTTCGCATTGGCCATCACGGTTGCAATCAGCTGATACTCGGTCTTCTTCTCGGCGCGGATCTGCAACTCGGGTTGCGGATTCTTCTGCGCGGAAACACGCAGCTGGGCCGCAAGCATCGCCTCGGTGATCAACTCGTCATTCCAGTACAGGTCACCGCTTGCCTTCACCGCCAGATCGATCGGATCAGGTTGTGGTGTGTCAATGACATTGGGGTTGGCTTGCGGAAGATCGATGCGGATCTTGTGCGTCATCAGGGGTGCCGTGATCATGAAGATGATCAGTAGCACCAACATCACGTCCACAAGGGGCGTGACGTTGATTTCCGCCATCGGGCCGCCGCCCGAATTGGAAGAGAAGGCCATGGCTTACTTCCTCGAAGCTGCGGGAGCCGACATTGCAGCACCGCCTTCGACGCGTGAACCGATAGCGAAGAAGTCGTGCAGGTCATGCGCAAATTCGTCGAAGCGCGCATAGATCAGACGGTTGCTGCGAACGTAGAAGTTGTAGGCAAGCACCGCGGGGATCGCGACGAACAGACCGACCGCGGTCATGATCAGCGCTTCACCGACCGGGCCAGCCACCGCTTCCATCGAGGCCGAGCCGGACGACGCGATCTTGATCAGGGCGTGGTAGATGCCCCAGACCGTGCCGAGCAGGCCGACGAACGGAGCGGTCGAACCTACCGTCGCGAGTACGGTCAGGCCACCTTCGAGTCGCATGCTTTCGCGGGCGACGCCCTGGCGCAGCGCACGATCGATGAACTCCGAGCGATTGAGCGCCTCGACCAGACGACTGCCTTCGTGGCGCGTATGGTGTTGCGCCGCGGTGGCCGCTTCGAGAGCGATCTTCGAGAACGGCTCCGATTTCGGCTGTTCTTCGAGGAAGCGGATCGCTTCCTGCGCCGATGGAGTTTCCCAGAACGTGTGGATCACGCGATCCATGCGCGAACGAACCATCGTGTTGCGGATGAAGTTCGCGATGATGAAGTAGATCGAGAGAACCGACATCGTCACGAGGGTGACGAACACCACCCAGCCGACAGCGTCGAAGTTGTGGATAAGATGATCAAAGCCCATCTGCGACATCGCTTGGGCGTTGTTGCCGCCACCTGGCAGCGGTGGGGGCATGGCACCTGACTGATCCGCAGGCATGGTCGAAGAAGCATCTTGCTGCATGGCGCTACCTTAAATGATTGCTACTGGTTGTTGAGGTTGAACGCAATTGGAACCAATGCGTAGCCGCGACTCGCACTACCGTTCTTCTGTCCCGCATTGAAGACCCATGTTTTCACGGCTGCGATGGCGGCCTGATCGAGTACTCGATAACCACTGGTCTTCTCCACGGTTATCTCTTCCGGCTTTCCGTCGAGTCCAACCAGCACCTTGAGAAGCACCTTGCCTTCCATGCGCTGACGCACGGCTTGCGGCGGGTATTTCGGCGGTCGAAGCCTACGGTAACTGATATTTTCGCTTGGTGCGATATCCGTCGGCGGCGCCGGTGGTGCCGGCGGTGCCGGCGGTGGCGCAGCCACGGCCATCGGCGACGCTTCCTCGACGACCACCGTCGGCGGCGGCTCCGGCGGCGGAGTCGGTGGCGGCTTGATCTTCTCGATCACCTTCGGCGGCGGCTTCTTGGGTGGCTCCGGCGGCGGTGGTGGCGGCGGCGGTGGTGGTGGTGGTGGCTCGATGAATTCGACCGTCACCTTGTTGTCAACTTTCTTTTCGGGTGCCTCAGGCGGCGACGCCGGGGTGGCCAGCAGGGCAAGCGCGAACACATGCACGGTGAAGGCCCCGGACAATGCCGAGACACGGCGCCAATTGAATGTGTCCGTTTCAGGTTGGTAGACGTCAGCCATCGGTGTTGACCAAACAGTGGTTGTTCTTACGTGCGATCCGGCCGGTTTCCGGCGGACATGACAGACGCCCTTCCCGCGAAGCGTAGCCCGGCACGGTACAACACCCGCGGGCTATCAGACAAGGGTCGCCGCTTGTCAGCGGAACCCCGGTTGCCGTGATCAATCCACCGACCGTTGCCTTCACTCTCATTTCTTTGTCGACCGTTTCAGCTTGCCGCCGGAACGGGAGATCTTGATGCGCTGTGCGGCCATCTCCTTGGCACTCGGGAAGGCCAGCGCCTTGGTCCAGGCGGCCATCGCAGCCGCATCATTGCCCGCATAGCTTTCGATGTCGCCGAGCAGGACGTAGGTTTCGCCCTCCTGATGCAGGCCGCCCTTCTGGATGGCCCGTTCCAGGGCGGCTTTCGCTTCCGCGCCGCGCTCGGCGTAATACAGCATGTAGCCAAGCTGGTAGTCGACGTTGCCGTCCTTGGCCTGGGCGGAAGCCTTGGTATACGCGTCGATCGCGCAAGGATCGTCTTCAGCCTGGCTGCAGACGTCGCCGAGCAGTTTGTTCGAGTCAAAGTCCGACGGGACGATACCCTTGTCGATGCCTTCCTTCAGATTCGTCGCCGCATCCTTCGGCTTGTCGGCATTGGCGTACAGCTTGGTGAGCTGGATGTAATCCTCGGCTTTCGTGATCAGGCCCTCGCTCTTGGCCTTGCTCAGGACCTCGATGGCCTGCGGATACTTGTCGGCATTCACATAGATCGTTGCCAGCTGCTTGATCAGCTTGATGTCGTTCGGCTTCTTGGCCAGCTGGGCCTGGACGATCTTTGCGGCTTCGTCGTACTGGTCGAGCTC
This sequence comes from Pseudomonadota bacterium, assembly GCA_029561145.1. Classification (GTDB taxonomy): domain Bacteria; phylum Pseudomonadota; class Gammaproteobacteria; order Xanthomonadales; family Rhodanobacteraceae; genus Dokdonella. The sequence goes on along the minus strand of JAKQJM010000060.1, from coordinate 101,199 downwards.
GAACAGACTGGCCATGAGGATCTGGTTCCAGCTTTCATTCGGCTCATCGGTCGCTGAAACTGCGCGCTTCATCATGTCGATCGCCTCCTGGAACTTGTCCAGGCGGTAATAGATGTTGCCCTTGAGCGCGAACAGCTCGGCGGATTCCTTGCCGGTCTCCTTCTCGTAGCGAGCGATCGTGGCCAGCGCGTCCGGGTACTTCTCGGTCTGCACCTGCATCTGGGCGAGCTGGTACATCAAGCTGAAATGCGCGTTGTTCGGCAGCGCGTCGAGTTCGATGGCCTTGGCGGTCGCCGCGATCGCCTGATCTTCCTTTTCCTGATCCCAGTAGACGCGGCCGAGCAGCTGCTGTGCGAACGCATGGGCGTACGGACCGATCTTGGGATTCGACAGCGCCTTCTCGATCAGCGGCAACGCCTCGTCATTGTTGCCGTCGTTGACGAGGTCGGTGGCCTTGGAGAGATCGCGCTGCTCCTTCGAGGACATGTCCGCTTTCGGATCCGCGCGCGTTGCATTGGGATACTCGTTGACCGGAGCGTCCTTCTTGGCGGCGAGCGCGCCAGCGGACGCGAACAGGAACACGGTCGCGCAGAGCGCGATGCGTGCAAGCAGGGAAACCTTCATGATCACTCCTCGACTGGATGCATGGAGCGCGGCACGCCCCGTATTTGGTCGTTGTCAGGTGCCCTGAGCGTAACGCCGCTGCGCTTGCCTGTATAGGCGTGCGAACAGAAATTTTCGGTTCGTTCACATGCCTGAAACAGGCAACGCAGCGGGGTGCCCGGCGGGGTCAAGCGCAGTATTGTGGCGACGCAACATGAGTATACTTATGCATAAAGGCTGACTGGCAAGCGCCTCTTGCAGTCAGATGTCGAGGTTGCTGACCCGCAATGCATTCTGCTCGATGAAGTCGCGGCGTGGCTCGACCACGTCACCCATCAGGGTCGAGAAGATCTGGTCGGCAGCGACCGCATCCTCGATGCTGACCTGAAGCAGTCGGCGCGTTTCCGGATTGACCGTGGTCTCCCAGAGCTGCTCGGGATTCATTTCGCCGAGACCCTTGAAGCGCTGGATGGTCCGCCCGCGCTTGGCTTCGTCCATCAACCAGGTCTGCGCTTGAGCGAATCCTTCGCTGAGGACCAGGCTCTTGCTGGCGCGACTGACGCGCGCACCAGGCTGGATCAGGCCGGCGAGCGAGGCCGCGGCTTCCGCGATCGGCCGGAACTCGTTGCCCATGAAGAAATTGGAAGGCAGGACCTGGGTCGATTCGGTGCCGTGCTGTTCGCGCACGATGACCAGGGCGGCCGGGTGCTCGGCGCTCGCGCTGCGCACCGAGAACCGGTAGCGCGCCAGGCCGGAGCCACGCCGATTCATGAGGCCCGACAGGCGGTCGAGCCAGCGATCAAGATGATCGGGCACGAGCCATTGTTCGGTGGTTGGCGGTGGCGCGTCAAACAAGGCGCGCAACAACGCCGCATCGTGGCGCGAGCCGAGACGGTCGATCTGGTCGAGCGCAGCCTGGTAGTCGATCAGCAGTTTCTCGAGACCTGCCCCGCTCAACGCCGGAGCTTCCGGGTCGTAGGTCAGCTCGGCATTGTCGACCGCGCTCGAGATCAGGTAACTGTTAAGGGCGGTGTCGTCCTTGAGATAGAGCTCCTGCTTGCCCTGCTTGAGCTTGTACAGCGGAGGCTGGCCAATATAGATGTGTCCGCGTTCGATCAGTTCGGGCAACTGCCGGTAAAAGAAGGTCAGCAGCAAGGTGCGGATATGCGATCCATCCACGTCGGCATCGGTCATGATGATGATGCGGTGATAGCGCAGCTTGTCGATGTTGTATTCGTCCTTGCCGATCCCGGTGCCGAGCGCGGTGATCAACGTGCCGATCTCGGCGGAGCCCAGCATCCGGTCGAAACGCGCGCGTTCGACGTTGAGGATCTTCCCCTTCAACGGCAGGATCGCCTGCGTCTTGCGGTTTCGACCCTGCTTGGCCGATCCGCCGGCCGAGTCACCCTCGACAATGAACAACTCGCTCAGCGCAGGATCCTTTTCCTGGCAATCCGCCAGTTTTCCAGGCAAGCCGGCGATATCGAGTGCGCCCTTGCGCCGGGTCATCTCCCTGGCCTTGCGTGCGGCCTCGCGCGCGCGCGCCGCATCGACGACCTTGGCCGCGATCGCGCGCGCCTCGTTCGGATTCTCGAGCAGGAACTCCTCGAGTTTCTCGTTGACTGCCGATTCGACGATGCCCTTGATCTCGCTCGAAACGAGCTTGTCCTTGGTCTGAGACGAGAATTTCGGATCGGGCATCTTGACCGAAAGCACGACAATCAGGCCTTCGCGCATGTCGTCACCCGAGAATCCGACCTTGGCCGTCTTCTGGATGCCTGCCTTGTCGATGTAGTTGGTCAGCGTGCGGGTCAGTCCCGCGCGCAAGCCGGCCAGGTGCGTACCGCCGTCCTTCTGGGGGATGTTGTTGGTGTAGCAGAAACAGGTTTCCTGATAGGAATCAGTCCATTGCAGCGCTGCGTCGACCGTGATCGCGTCATTGGTCAACGAGAAATAGACGACTTTCGGATGCAGCGGGGTCTTCAGGTGCGCGAGATGCTCGACGAAGGAACGGATGCCACCCGCGTATTCAAAGACATCGCGACGGTCACTGCGCTCGTCGGAGAGCTCGATGCGCACGCCGGAGTTGAGGAACGACAATTCACGCAGCCGCTTCGCGAGGATGTCGTAATGGAATTCGACATCCGAAAAGATCGTCCTGCTCGGCAGGAAGCGAACGGTCGTGCCCTTACGTGACGACGGTCCGACCACCTTGAGCGGATACAGCGGCTCGCCCAGCTTGTATTCCTGCTGATGCTCGTGACCTTCCCGGTAGATCGTCAGCCACAGGTGCTCGGACAAGGCATTCACGACCGAAACGCCGACGCCATGCAGTCCGCCGGAAACCTTGTAGCTGTTGTCGTCGAACTTTCCGCCGGCGTGCAGGACGGTCATCACGATTTCCGCTGATGAACGCCCTTCCTCATGCATGCCGACCGGAATGCCGCGACCGTTGTCGACAACGCTGACCGAGCCATCGATGTGGATCGTCACCGACACCTGGTTGGCGTGGCCGGCCAGAGCCTCGTCGATCGAGTTGTCGACAACCTCGAACACCATGTGATGCAGGCCCGAGCCATCGTCCGTATCGCCGATGTACATGCCGGGGCGTTTGCGCACGGCTTCAAGACCTTTCAGGACCTTGATCTTGCTTGAATCGTATTGCTCGCTCATGGGACTCCGCGGTCGTCGGGTACCTAGCCGGCGCAGGCTGCCTCGGCTACGGGTGACAAGCCGTTGATTATAGCAGTCAGGCGCGTATCCGGCCCTGTTCCACGTGGAACACACGGACCGGCCGGGAGCCTGATTTGAGCGAAATCGGCAACTCGGTACCGGTCACGAGGACCTGGGCTTCGCTGGCTGCCGCAACTGCGACAACAAGCTCCTGATGGGTCTGGTCAAGCTCTGAGGCAAGATCATCGAAACAAAGCACAGGCCATTCCCCAACGTGCTCGGCATACAGTCGCGCCTGCGCGAGAACCAGGGCCAACGCACATAGCTTCTCCTGCCCGCGCGACAGGTGTTCGCGACGCGGCGCGGCTTCGAAGCCGACCGACCAATCCGCTCGATGCGGACCCCGCCCGGTATGGCCTCGCTCGCGATCACGATCGCGCCCGTCGGCCAATGCCTCGGCCAGGTCCACTCCGTCCTTCCAGCCCCGGTTCAATACGAACGAGGCCTGCCCGAGCTCGGACAGGAACTCGCCCAGCAGTTCGCCAAGGATCGGTGAGAGGCGCCCGGCATACGCCTGGCGCATTGCCGCGAGGGATGTTCCTGCTTGCGCCAGCTCTGCCTCCCAGGGCTCAAGCAGATCGACACCGGCGCCTTCGCGCAGCGCCTGGTTGCGCTGGCGAAGCGCGCGCTGGTAGCGGCGCCATTGCCGGAGGAAATCGTGTTCCACGTGAAACACACCCCAGTCCAGGAAACGACGCCGCTCTTCGGCAGGCCCGATGATCAGTTCATGCGAACCCGGCTCGAAACACACAATCGCACACGACTCGACAAGCGTTCCAAGTCCCGCCGCAACGCCGTCCACCCGTGCTTCAACCCGCCCGGCGATACGCGACAGGCCGAGACGGCGCTCAACGCCATTCGCTCGGACCAGTCGCCCGAACACCGAATAGCCGGGACTGTCGATGCGGCTGAGCACATCACGCTGTCCTGGCCGGAATGAATGGCCGTGCGACAGCAGGAATGCCGCTTCGAGCAGGCTCGTCTTGCCGGATCCGTTGGCGCCGACGAAAGCATTCCAGCCGGGCGAAAGCTCGGTGGCGAGATCCGAAAACAGGCGCAGATTCTGGATTCTGAGCTCAGCGAGGTGCATGCGGCGGAGCTCGGGAAACGAAAAGGCCCGCGCATCGACGGATACGCAGGCCCCGAGATCTGGACATCAGGAATGCAGTCAGAGCCGCAGCGGCATGACTACATGCCGGGTATCTTCGGAATCAAGCCTGCGCAACAGGCAGCTCGACTGGGCATCACGCAGGCTCAGCACGATCTCGTCGCCGCTCAAGGCCGCCAAGGCATCCATGAGGTAGTTCACGTTGAATCCAACGCTGAGATCGGACACCGAAGTCTGCACTTCGAGCTCCTCGACGGCCTCCTCCTGTTCCGGATTGTGGGCGACGATACGCAGGCGACCCGGATTCACCTCGAGCTTCACGCCACGGTATTTCTCGTTCGAAAGAATCGCCGCGCGCTGCAGGGCGAAGCGCAGATCCTCGCGGCCGACGCGCACGTCCTTGTCGGCACCAATCGGGATGACCGCCTCGTAGTCGGGGAAACGACCGTCGATCAATTTCGACGTGAACGTCACGCCACCCCGGCGCAAGCGCAGATGGTTCCGTCCAAGCTCAAGGTCGACCGAACCTTCACCGGCCTCGAACAAACCCTGCAGCTCAAGCACGCCCTTGCGTGGAATGATGATCTGTCGACGCGTCGAGATCTGCGTCGTCAGCTTGGTTTCGGCCAGCGCCAGGCGGTGTCCATCGGTCGCCACACAACGCAGCGTCTCGTCGCGAACATCGAGCAGGAGGCCGTTCAAGTAATACCGGACATCCTGGTGCGCCATCGCGAACGCGGTACGCGCAATCAGGTCCTTGAGCGTCGCTTCCGGCAGACTGATCTTCTCAACCAGGTCGATATTGTCGATCACCGGAAATTCACTTGCCGGCAAGGTCGCGAGCGTGAACCGGCTTCGACCGGCGCTGACCGCAACGCGATCCCCGTTCTGCTCGATCTTGACCTTGGCCCCATCCGGCAGTGCGCGGCAGATGTCGAACAACTTGCGCGCCGGGATCGTCACTTCACCTTGAACAAGATCGTCCGCCGAAGTCCGCGCGATCATCTCGACTTCGAGATCCGTACCGGTAAACGAGACACCGTCGGCCGTAACACTGACCAGAAGGTTCGAGAGCACCGGCAGCGTTTGACGTCGTTCAACGACGCCAACCACCTGTTGCAGCGGCTTGAGCAAGGCTTCGCGAGGAAGAATGAAACGCATGGTCGGGCCCCTTCCTGTTTCTGGTTCTGTCTGATGGGAGACTTGTGGTGGTAGCTGGTCTTGGGGATAAGCCAAAATCTGACTAAAACTTCTTTATCTTCAACCTGTTACGCACAATATCCTGCGTGGAAAAGCGTTCCGGCGACGTGTGGATGATCTGTGGATAATTCTAACCCGATCAAACACACACAGTTTATCCACAGCTCGTTCACCCTGTCAGTGCACGCACCAGTTTTTCCCAGTCCTGACGCAGCTTGCCATCGGTCTCGCGAAGATTCCTGATCGTACGGCAGGCGTGCAGCACGGTAGTGTGGTCGCGACCGCCGAATGCGTCGCCGATCTCGGGAAGGCTGTGCTCGGTCAGTTCCTTGGCCAGCGCCATCGCCATCTGTCGCGGGCGCGCCACCGAGCGGCTGCGACGCTTCGACAACAGGTCGGCGACACGCAGCTGGAAATATTCGGCAACCACCTTCTGGATGTTCGTGATCGTGATCGCCTGGGCGTGCACGGTCAGCAGGTCACGCAGGGTTTCCTGGGCAAACGCCACATCAACCTGGCGGCCGCCGAAATTGGACCGCGCGATCAGCGTATTCAGCGCGCCCTCGAGGTCGCGCACGTTCGAGCGCATGCGCTTGGCGATCAGGAACGCGACATCTTCGGGCAGGTCGACTCCCTTGCTCGCCGCCTTGCTGAGCAGGATCGCGGCGCGCGTCTCGAAGTCGGGAGGTTCGATCGCCACCGACAAACCCCAGCCGAGACGTGACTTGAGGCGCGGTTCGAGGTTCTCGACCTCCTTCGGGAAGCGGTCGCAGGTCAGGATGATCTGTTGCTTGCCATCGAACAGCGCATTGAAGGTATGGAAGAACTCCTCCTGGGTGGTGTTCTTGCCGGCGAAAAACTGGATGTCGTCGATCAACAAGGCGTCGACACTGCGGAAACGGCGCTTGAACTCGTCCATGTTCTTGGTGCGCAAGGCGTCGATCATGCTGCCGACGAACTGCTCGGAGCGCAGGTAAAGCACCTTGCAGGCCGCATTGTTCTGCCGCATCAGGTTGCCGGCGGCATGCATCAGATGGGTCTTGCCGAGGCCGGTTCCGCCATACAGGAGGAGGGGGTTGAATGCACGGCCCGGATTCGTTGCGACCTGGATGGCGGCGGCCTTGCCCAATTCATTGGTCTTGCCTTCGACAAAACTCTCGAACGTGTAGTTCGGATCGAGATTGTGTTCCTGGTTGTTGCGGACCGGAGCCTTCGCCTGCGCGCGCCTGGCCGGCTCCTTGCGCGAGCCGAGCGTGCCGATTTCGGCGTGGATCGTGACCGGCGCGCCATGCTGGTACTCGATGACCGCGCGGATACGCGCCAGGAAACGTTCCTGGACCACTTCAAGCGTATAGCCGTTCGGTGCCAGCAGGCGCAGACCCTCGGCGGCTTCGCTCGCCTGCAGCGGTCTGAGGTAGGTCTGCACGTCTTCGGCGCCGAATTCCGTTTCCAGACGCTCGAGACAGCGTCGCCAAAGCTCGCTCATGATGCTCCGATATTGATCCAGGTGGATTCCACGGGCGAGCGCGATGCCCGGCGCGAACCGTGCAGTCTACTCGCGCGCCTGCAATTTGCGCCAGCGTCGCGGCTTGACGTGCGTAGCGTCCCGCCCCTATCATTCGCGCCCTTTTCCCCCAGCCTGGCGCCGACTCATGGCCACCAAACGTACCTACCAGCCGAGCAACCTGAAGCGCGCTCGCACCCATGGATTCCGTGCCCGCATGAAGACACGTGGTGGTCGCGCGGTGATCAATGCGCGCCGTGCCAAGGGCCGCAAGCGCCTCGCAGTCTGACCCGACAGCCCGCGGCGGCATGGGGCTGTACAGCCTCCCGCGCGCCGCGCGCCTGCTCAAGGCCGGCGATTTCGCCGCGCTGCGCGGCAAATCGAAACGCATCAGCGTTCGCCATTTTGTCGCCGAGTTTTCCGCAAACGGACAAACGACCTGCCGACTTGGTCAGGCAGTGTCTCGCCGCGTCTCCAAGCGCGCGGTCGATCGCAACCGCATCAAGCGGCTCGTGCGCGAAAGCTATCGACTTGTGCGCTCCGGGTTGCCCGCCGTGGACATCCTGCTGATCGCGCGTTCCAGCGCCGTGCCTGCGCCCGCCGGCGAACTTCGTGATGACCTGGCCGCGCTCTGGAACAAGTTGCTGGCATTGAAGGCGGCACCCGTGACCGGCACAATGCACGGCTGATTGCGCGCGGCGGCCGACCCAGGTCGCACTCGATCGCGCAGACCGCTCCCACCCTTCATCGCCACGACATGGCGAATCGCCGAAGAATCCGACGCTGCCATGAATAATCCACGCACCTTCCTGCTGGTCGCCTTGTTCGCGCTGACCTACCTGATCTATTCCCAGTGGCAGCTCGACTACAACCCGCCGGCCGGCGTCCCAGCGACGGTCGCGACGACTAGCGACACCGGCAAACCGGCCGTCGCTGCACCGGCTGCCACCGCGTCGGCCGATGTACCGCAGATCAACGCAGGCGACACCGGCGGCACGGCTGCCAGCGTCCCGCTGCCGCCGACCTTGACCGACGCCGCAAGCCGGGTCGAGCCGATCGTGGTCACCACCGACCTGCTGCGCGTCGAGATTGATCTGCATGGCGGCAATGTCGTCAGTGCCGAACTGCTGGCCTATCCAGTCGAGCCGAAGCAGCCGCAACGTGTCCGTCTGTTCGACACCGATCCAGCAAGCTTCTTCATCGCGCAGAGCGGTCTGCTCAGTGCCGATGGTGCGGCTCCCAACCACAACGCCGAGTTCACGGCGAGCAGCCACGCCTATTCGCTCGCCGACGGACAAACTCGGCTTGAGGTGCCGTTGACCTGGCAGGACGCCAGCGGGATCCGCGTGACCAAGACCTACGTGTTCGCGCGCGGCAGCTACGTGATCGAGCAAAACCAGCAGGTCGACAATGCGAGCGCGAAGGAATGGACCGGCCAGGCCTATCGTCAGCTTCAGCGCGTTCCGCTCGTGCTCGACCATTCCGGCATCAAGGGCTACACGAATACCGCGCGCTACAGTTTCATGGGCGCCGCATGGTACAGCCCGGAGGAAAAATTCCAGAAACTCGCGTTCGACAAGTTTTCCAAGGAGCCACTCAAGAAGGATGTCACGGGCGGCTGGGTAGCCTTGCTCCAGCATTATTTCTTCGCGGCATGGATACCGCCTGCCGACGAGAAGGACCAGTTCCAGAGCGACGAAGTCAGCGTGGCCGGTGCGACGCGCTATCTTGTGCGCAGTGCTTCTCCGGTCCTCAAGGTCGCTCCAGGCGCGCAACAGTCCTTCCCCGCGCGTCTGTATGTGGGACCGAAGCTGCAAAGCACGCTCGATGACCTCGCTCCCGGCCTCGCCAAGACTGCCGACTACGGCATCTTCACGGTCATCTCGGAGCCGTTGCACTGGCTGCTGTCGATGTATCACCGGCTCACGGGCAACTGGGGCTTCGCGATCATCCTGCTCGTGCTGACCATCAAGGCCGTGTTCTTCAAGTTGTCGGAAGCCCAGTACCGCTCGATGGCGAGGATGCGCAAGATGCAGCCGCGCGTCGCCGCGTTGAAGGAGCGCTATGGCGACGATCGCCAGAAGATGAACCAGGCGATGCTGGAGTTGTACCAGAAGGAAAAGATCAATCCGCTCGGCGGCTGCCTGCCGATGCTCGTGCAGATTCCGGTGTTCCTCGGCCTGTACTGGGTATTGCTCGAAAGCGTCGAGTTGCGCCAGGCACCGTTCATGCTGTGGATCCACAACCTGACCGCGCCCGATCCGTACTACGTGCTGCCGATCCTCAATGCGGCGACGATGCTGGCCACGCAGATGCTGACGCCGATGACCGGCATGGATCCGCTGCAGGCGAAGATGATGAAGTTCATGCCACTGATCTTCTCGGTGCTGTTCGCCTTCTTCCCGGCCGGTCTGGTCCTGTACTGGACGGTCAACGGCGCCCTCGGCCTGCTCCAGCAATGGATCATCACCAGGCGCATCGAATCGGGCGAGAAGACGCTGGTCCCGGCAAAAGGCAAGTAGTCGTCGTGATGTGCGCGCATGCCTGACCGACCGCGCATGAACGCACAGGGCGAAACGATCGCCGCGATTGCGACGGCGCAGGGCGCTGGCGGTATCGGCATCGTCCGCCTGTCCGGCGCCGGAGTGCCCGGCATCGCCGAGCGGCTTCTCGGGCGAATGCCGAAGCCGCGCCATGCGCACTACTGTACATTTTCAGATCGCAACGGCGAGCCGCTCGATCATGGCCTGCTCATCCATTTCCGCGCGCCGCACTCGTTCACCGGCGAGGATGTGCTTGAACTGCAGGTACACGGCAGTCCGGTCATGCTGGGTTGCCTGCTCGGCCGCGTCGTCGAACTCGGCGCGCGCCAGGCGCGTGCCGGCGAGTTTTCCGAACGCGCGTTTCTCAACGGCAAGATCGACCTCGCCCAGGCCGAAGCGATCGCCGACCTGATCAGCAGCGGCTCCGAGGCCTCTGCGCGCGCGGCAGTGCGCAGCCTCGACGGCGAATTTTCACGCCAGGTCCATCGCTTGACCGAAGCAGTCGTGCGCGTCCGTGTCTGGATCGAGGCGGCCATCGATTTTCCCGAGGAGGAAATCGATTTCCTCGCGGCACCGCAACTGGCCGCCGACATGCAAGGCCTGCAGCGCGCACTGGAGGAATTGCTCGGTGCAACCCGTCGCGGTGTCCGCCTGTCCGACAGGCTGCACGTCGTCATTGCCGGCCGACCGAACGCCGGCAAGTCGAGCTTGCTCAATGCGCTGGCTGCCAGCGAACGCGCCATTGTCACCGACCTGCCGGGTACCACGCGTGACCTGTTGCGCGAAACGATCGAGCTCGATGGCATCGCGATCAACCTGGTCGACACCGCCGGACTGCGCGACTCCGACGAACCGATCGAGAGCGAAGGTATCCGGCGTGCGCGCAACGAACTCGGTCGCGCCGATCTGGCGCTGCTGGTCAGCAGCGACGAGCACTTCGACGCCGACCTTGAACTGCTGGCGGATCTGCCGAAGTCCGCGGCGCGAATCGTCGTGCACAACAAGATCGATCGTGACGGGATTTCTGCGGCACGCAGGATCATCGATGGCATCGCGCATCTCTGGCTATCGGCCCGGACCGGCGCTGGCGTCGAGCTGCTCGTTGCCGAACTGCGCAATGCCGCTGGGCTCGGCGATAGCCCGAATGGTGCATTCAGCGCACGCTCGCGCCATGTCGACGCGATCGAACGTGCCGGCAGGCACCTGGATGCGGCACGCGCGGCCCTGCTCGAGCAGCACGCCGGCGAACTTGCCGCGGAGGAACTGCGCCAGGTGCAGAACGCGCTCGGCGAGATCACCGGCAGTTTCAGCAGTGACGACCTGCTAGGACGCGTCTTCGCGGATTTCTGCATCGGCAAGTGATTCTTCGCGCGCAGCGTCTTACCATGGCGCATCCAGCGAGAGCCTTGCATGCCCACGCGTGATCCGCGCATCGATGCCTATATCAAGCGCTCGGCGGACTTTGCCCAGCCGATCCTCGAACATCTGCGTGCGCTGGTGCATGAGAGCTGCCCGCAGGTCGAGGAAACGATCAAGTGGGGATTTCCGCATTTCGTCCACGCCGGCGGGATCCTCTGCAGCATGGCGGCATTCAAGCAACACGCCGCATTCGGTTTCTGGAACGGCGAACTGATCGACGCTGCCGCGACAGCCGGCGGCGATCGCGGCGCGATGGGTCAGTTTGGTCGCCTGCAATCGCTGGCTGACCTGCCGGGCAAACGCGCTTTGGCGGCACTGATCCGCAAGGCGATGACGCTCAACGAGGAAGGCGTCAAGCGACCAGCAGCAAAGCGGGATCCTGCCCGCGCGGAAATGGCCATGCCCGCCGAGCTCGCTGCCGCGCTCATCCGACACCCCAAGGCGCGCAAGCACTTCGAGACTTTCGCGCCAGGCCAGCAACGCGAGTACAAGGAATGGATCGCCGAGGCCAAGCAAACGACAACGCGCGAGCGTCGTCTCGCCCAGGCGATCGAATGGCTGGCGGAAGGCAAGCCGCGCAACTGGAAGTACATGGCCGCCAAGCCTGCGGCGGCTGGCAAGACCCGCAAGCCGCGCGAGCCATGACGGCCCCCTCGAGCGAAGGACCGCACGGTTCAACCGCCAATCACTGCACGATCGCGATTTTTCTTGCGCTGGCGGGTCGGCGCCGGATGCGTCGTTCCGGACCGGCGCCCGGCACCAAGACAAGGCATCCCCTGCCCGCATCCGTCGCGTTCAGCACGCAGCGGTAGTGCCACGACGGTTTCAATCGGGGCGAGGCGCACCGATAATCGCGCTTCCGATGGAGGATCGAATGCGTGCCCTGCTGCTACTCCTTTTGCTCATTCCGCTGCGCGGCGTCATGGCCGAACCGCTGACGATCGAAGCCATTTTCGGCGGCGGTGGTCTCGATGGCCCGACGCCGCGCGAACTCGCGATTTCACCGGACGGCGAACGCGTCACGTTCCTGCGCCCGCGCGCCGACGACCAGGGTCATCTCGACCTCTGGGAATACAGCATCCGTGAAAAGAAGACGCGGATGCTGGTCGATGCCGATTCGCTGGCCTCGGGCGAGCCGCTCAGCGATGCCGAGAAGGCACGACGTGAACGTGCGCGCCTGGCCGGGCTGAGTGGCATCATCCACTATCAATGGTCGGTTGACGGCAAGACCCTGCTGTTCCCGCTTGGCGGCAAGCTCTACCTCTATACATTGGCGGCGGCACAGGGCAAGGCGGTTCGCGAACTGCCGACTGGCGGCGAGTTCATCGACCCGAAGATCTCGCCGAAGGGACGCTACGTTTCCTACGTGCGCGAACAGAACCTCTGGGTCATCGATCTGCAGAGCAACAAGGCGCGCGCACTGACGCTCGACGGCGGCGGCACGATCCACAATGCAGAAGCCGAATTTGTCGCCCAGGAGGAGATGGATCGCAGCGATGGCTACTGGTGGGCATCCGACGATTCAATGATTGCGTTTGAACGCTACGACGAAACGCAGGTTCCCATCATCAAGCGCAGCGAGGTCTTTGCCGACCGCACCGAGGTGATCGAGCAGCGCTATCCGGCGGCAGGCAGCCGAAACGTCACGGTCACGCTCGGCCTGGTCTCGCCCGAGGGCGGCGAAGCACGCTGGATCGATCTCGGTGCCGACACCGACATCTATCTCGCCCGCGTCAACTGGCTGCACGGCGACAAGCATCTGAGCTACCAGCTGCAAAGCCGCAACCAGCAGCGGCTCGATCTCAGGCGGGTCGATGTCGCAACGCTCGAGCAGACCGATCTGCTCAGGGAAAGCAGCACGACCTGGATCAACCTCAACGACGATCTGCGTTTCCTCAAGGACGGAAGGACCTTCATCTGGGCCAGCGAGCGCAGCGGCTACCTGCACCTCTACCTTTATGGCATCGATGGAAAGCTGCGCCATGCGATCAGCCGCGGCGAGTGGAACATCGACAAGCTGCTCGGCGTCGACGAGACGGGCGGATACGTCTACGTGCAGTCAAACCGGGACTTCGTCCCCGATACGCAGATCTACAGGCTCAAGCTCGACGGCAGCACGGCGGATGCGCCGCTGCGGGTCAGCACGCGCGATGGCACGCATACGAGCGTGTTCTCGGCCGATGCCTCGGTCTACCTCGACACCTTCAGCGACCCGGCTACGCCGCCGCAGGTCAGCCTGCACAAGGCCGATGGCAGCCTGATCGAGTGGATCGAGAAGAATCCGCTGGACGACAGCCATCCGTATGCACGCTATCGGGATTCGCGCATCACTCCCGAGTTCGGCACGCTCAAGGCCGACGACGGGCAGACCCTGCATTACCGTCTCTACAAACCGGCCAATTTCGATCCGGCAAGGCGCTATCCGGTTTTCAGTTTCTACTATGGGGGTCCGCACGTGCAGAAGGTCGTGCGGGCCTGGGGCGATCCGGCATCGGCGCATGCGGCGCAGCAGACCCAGTTCCTCGAATACATGGCCCAGCGCGGCTATGTCGTCTTCACCCTCGACAACCGCGGCATGGCCCGACGCGGCCGCAAGTTCTCGGACGTGATCTATCGCCAACTCGGCAACGCCGAGGTACTCGATCAGCTCAGTGGCATCCATTGGTTGAAGGAGCAGCCGTGGGTCGATGGCGATCGCGTCGGCGTGTTCGGCTGGAGCTACGGCGGATACATGACCACGATGCTGCTGAGCAAGGCCTCCGACGAAATCGCCGCCGGCGTCGCGGTCGCGCCGGTCACCGACTGGACCCTTTACGACACGCACTACACCGAACGCTATCTTTCGTCGCCCGCCGACAATCCGGCCGGCTATATCCGCAGCGCGCCGTTTGCCTGGCTCGATGGCCTGACCTCGCGGCTGTTCCTGATCCATGGCATGGCCGACGACAACGTGCTGTTCGTCAACTCGACCGCGTTGATGTCCGGTTTGCAGAAGCGCGGCATCCAGTTCGACCTGATGACCTATCCGGGCGCAAAGCACGGTCTGTCGTCTGCGGGGGAGCGCGAACATGCCTATCATGCGATCGCGAACTGGATGGATCGACAACTGAAACCGGTGCAGGCGACCGTACCCGCGGAACCCTGAGGCCGGCCAAAAAAGGGGAAGGGGATGTTGAGCGGTATTCTCGTTGCCGTCGCTGCAGTCCTCGTGCTCGGCATCTGGATGTTCAATCGGCTCGTCGCCGACCGCAACCAGATGCGTGCGGCGTGGAGCGACATCGATGTGCAGCTCATGCGCCGTCACGATCTGACGCCGCAGCTGGTCACGGCGGTCAAGGCCTATGCCGCGCATGAGCGCAGCGCGCTGGAGACGGTCACCGAGCTGCGCGCACGAACCCAGGCCGCGGCCGGACTCGCCGACCGTGCCCGCCTTGAGGATCAGCTCGGCGCGCAGATCGAACGCCTGCTCGCGCTGCAGGAAAGCTATCCCGATCTGAAAGCCAGCGAGAACTTCATGCAGCTGCAACGCGATCTGGTCGCGATCGAGGATCACCTGCAGTACGCGCGGCGCTACTACAACGGTGCCGTGCGCCAGCTCAACACGCGCATCGAACACTTCCCGGACCTGATCGTGGCCCGTCTCGCCGGCTTTCAACGTGGAGAGTTCTTCGAGGCCAGTGCCGAACAGAGGAGTGCGCCATGACCCGCCTGCTTGTTGTCGTGTTGTCGATGCTGTGCTGCCTGTCGGTCCGCGCCGACGAACGCATCCTTCGTTTCGACAGCGCGATCAGCGTTGCACGCGACGCAACGATGACGGTCAGCGAAACAATCCAGGTCCGCGCCGAGGGCGATCGTATCCGCCGCGGCATCTACCGCGATTTCCCGACCCACTATCGCGACCGCTACGGCAACCGAATCGATGTATTGTTCGAGCCGATCGACGTGACCCGTGATGGCCAGGCCGAACCCTGGCACGCCGAAGCGCTGTCGAATGGCGTGCGGGTGTATTTCGGCAGTGCCGACGTGCTGCTTGGCAGTGGCGAGTTCACCTACGTTTTTCGTTATCGCACGGCGCGCCAGCTCGGCTACTTCGACGATCACGACGAGCTGTACTGGAACGTGACCGGCAACGGCTGGGATTTCCCGATTGATGAAGCCAGCGCGATCGTGGCCCTGCCCGGCCAGGTTGATGCCGGGCGGATTCGCGTGGAAGGCTATACCGGTGCGCAGGGCTCGAAGGCGCAGAATTACAGCGCGAGCGTCAACGACGATGGCCACGCGCAGATCGCGACCAATCGCGCCTTGCCACCGCAGAATGGCTTGACCGTCGTCGTCGGATTTCCGAAAGGCGTCGTGGAAATTCCCGACATGAGCAGGAAGCTCGGCTGGTTCGCGGCCGATAACCGGCGTGAAGCGGCACTCGGTATCGGCCTGCTCGTCGTCGTCGGCTTTCTCTACCTGCAGTGGCGCCGGGTCGGACGCGATCCAAAGGGCGGCGTGGTCATCCCGGAATACAACCCGCCTGCCGATGTCTCGCCGGCCGGGGCGCGTTACATCCGGCGCATGGCCTACGACGATCGCTGCTTCGCCGCCGACATGGTCGAACTCGGGGTCTGTGGTGCCGCGAAGATCAGCAAGGTCGGCAAGTCGACCTATTCGGTGCAGCGCGCGAACGTGCCGGGTGGATCGGTAGCGGATTCGGCTCGAGTTCTCTATGAAGGCCTGCTCGGCTCACGCTCGGAGCTCGAGTTCAAGAGCGAGAACCACGCGATCATCGGGCCTGCGCGCAGCGAACACGAGAAACACCTGAAGTCTGCCTACGCCAAGGCCAACTTCCAGCGCAACGACGGGATTGGCTGCCTCGGCGGCCTGATCTCGATTGCCGCGATCGTCGCCGCATTCCTGCTCGACAAGCTCACGGTCAACGCTGCCGTCATCGTGCCGACGGTCATCGTCTTCATCGTTGCCTCGATCACCAGCACCGTGCTGGTCAACACGGTCATTGCCTGGCGGGATGGTCGCCGGCCGATCGGCCTCAGCATTGGTGCCCTGATCGCCTTTGCCGCACTCGTCATTGCGGCCGCATTCCTGGCCTCGGGCACAAGCCTGCTGTTCGCGATCCTGCTTGCCTTGCTGGCCGGGGTACAGGTCCCGTTCGCACACTGGATGAAGGCACCGACCGTCGAGGGCCGCAAACGGCTCGACCGCATTGAAGGCCTGCGCCTCTATCTCGGCGTCGCCGAGCGCGACGACCTGGCGCGGGCCAAGGCGCCGCCGATGGATATCGATGAGTACCAGCGGCTGTTGCCGTATGCGCTCGCGCTCGATGTCGAAAAGACCTGGGGCGACAAGCTCGCCGCAGCGATCGGACCCGCCGCGGTCGCCGCGGCTGCTGCTGGAATGGCCTGGTACCACGGCAGCGACATGGGTCGTGGTTTCGATGCGAGCAGCTTCGGCAGCTCGCTGGGATCCTCATTGAGCGGCGCGATCAGCTCCTCGGCCAGCGCACCGGGTTCGAGTTCCGGCGGAGGCGGAGGCGGCTCCTCGGGCGGTGGCGGTGGTGGCGGAGGCGGAGGCGGCTGGTAGGCTCGCACCTGCGACCGACCCGGAGCACGAGCATGATGGCGCTGACCGTTGCGACCTGGCACGAGATCGTCCGCACCCGCGACGCGCGCCGACTTGTCGATCTGCTTGCCGAGGACGTCGTGTTCCACTCGCCTGTCGTGCACACGCCGCAGCGTGGCAAGGCGATCACGACGCAGTATCTGGCCGCGGCCCTGCATGTGCTCGGCAACGACACGTTCCGTTATCTCCGCGAGATCTGCGGCGACCGCGATGCCGTCCTCGAGTTCCAGCTCGAGCTCGACGGCATCGAGGTCAATGGCGTCGACATGATGCGCTGGGATGGGGAAGGCCGGATCACCGAATTCAAGGTCATGCTGCGGCCACTCAAGGCCGTCAATCTCGTCCACGCGAAGATGGGCGAAATGCTGCAGGCGAGTCGGCACGTTGCCGGAACGCCCGAGGCAGAAGCGGCGTATCGATCCACCGCTTCGGATGGAAAAGGCCAGCCGGCATGAACGACCCCGTCATCACGATCGCAACGGTCTCCGCGTTGATCGCCGATCGCCGGGACGGCGATCCCCGAGGTTCGGCGTTGGACCACCCCAGCGGAGACTCCCGTGCGTGATGGCCGATACCTGGTTCCTGTGCTCATGGCAGCCTTGCTTGCCGCCTGCGGCGTCGCCGTGCCTCCCGAGAAGTCTGCCTATGTCGGCGAATGGAAAGCCGAGGGCATGTCACTGCTGATCACGCGCGACGGCAGCATCGACTACCGGCGCCTGCGCAAGGGCGCATCGACGTCGATCAATGCTCCGCTCAAGGCCTTCCACGGCGACGACTTTGACGTCGGCATCGGTCCGATGACCACGACGTTCAGAGTCTCCTCACCGCCGCGACAGATCGACGGCGTCTGGAAGATGACGGTCGATGGGGTGGAGCTGACCCGCGTCGATCGTCGTTGATCGCGGAATGACCGGTCGCATCAGGCCGCTCGCCGCCAGATCACGCAGCGATTGTTGGCCGGCAGCGCGTGGTCGGCGACGCGTCGCAACCCCGCGCTCGCTGCGAGCGTGTCGACCGCGGCGAGATCGCGGATGCCCATATGGGGGCCGCGCTCGTGCAGCCAGCGATCGAATGCCGCGTTGCTTTCGCTCGTGTGACGACCGTCGATGTTGAACGGACCATAGACCGCAAGGAGGCCGTTGTCGCCCAGGACCGTCGGCAGCTGCGCGAACAACCGCTGGACCTGGCTCCAGGCCATGATGTGCAGCGTATTCGCGGTGAACACGGCATCGACGCGCAGGGGTGGCCAGTCCGGCTGGTCGACGTCGAGCGCGATCGGCGCGGGCGTGTTGCCGAGTCCGGCCTCATCGAGCCAGCTCTGGATGCCCGCAAGGTGTTCGGCGCATTCCGAACATTGCCAGCTCAGATGCGGCATCGCCGCTGCGAAATGCACGGCGTGCTGACCGGTGCCGCTGCCGATCTCGAGCACATGCCGGCGATCGGCAAAAGCCTCGCGCAGGACGGCAAGGATCGGGTCACGATTGCGCTCGCAGGACGGCGCGAACGGCTTGTTGGCGTGCGCGTTCACGCCCTGCTTTCGACGTCCGCCAGCGGTGGCAATTCACCCTTGCCGGGCGGTCCGGGCTCGGCAACCGCGCTCGGCGCGGCCGCCAGCGGGTGCAAGCCGGCGGTCGCGCGCCAGCCGAGCACGAGGCCAAGCACGAGCAGGCTGGCCGAGAGCACAAAGGCGGCGCCGGGCAGGTGCACGGGCGCCGAAGTACCGATGAAGAAGGCAAAGGTCTGGCTGAAGACGAATGGACCGAAGATCGTGGCCAGGCTCGACAGGCTCGAGATCGCGCCTTGCAGGCGCCCCTGTTCGGTCGGGTCGACCTGGCGCGTGATGATCGATTGCGTGGTCGGCCCGCCGAGTCCGGCAAGGGCGAGCAACGGGATCGCGAGCAGGAACACGACGCTGTTCGTCGCAAAGCCGAGGGTCAGGAAACCGCAGATGCCGAACAGCAGACCGGCCAGCATGACCGGTCGCTCGCCGAAACGCGGCACGGCGCGACGCACCAGCCCGGCTTGCACGATCGCGCTGCATACACCGACCAGGGCCAGCGTGTAACCGACCTCCTGCGGACCCCAGTGGTAGCGGTAGTCGGCGTACAGCACGAAGGTGGAATTCAACGAGAACTGGGCAAGCGCGACAAGGAAGAACACGATGGCGAGCGCAAACACCTGCGGATAACGGCGCAGCATGCGCAACGCGCCGAGCGGGTTCGCATGGCCGATGTCGAAACGCGCGCTGCGCCTTTCCTTCGGCAAGGATTCCGGCAGCACGAACAGGCCGTAGAGGAAATTGGTCAGGGCCAGGCCGGCTGCGACCCAGAAGGGCGCACGCACCGAAACGCCGCCAAGAAACCCGCCGAGCGCGGGACCGATGATGAAACCGATACCGAATGCGGCGCCGAGCAGTCCGTAGGCCGCGGCACGCTTCTCCTTCGGCGTGACGTCGGCGATATAGGCGTTCGCGGTCGAGATGCTGGCGCTGGCGATACCGGAGATGACGCGCCCGATGAACAGGACCGGCAAGGCCTGGGCCAGGGCCATCAGGATGAAGTCGAGGCCAAGCGCGAGATTCGACGCGAGGATGACCGGGCGTCGGCCGTAGCGATCGGACAACGCGCCCTGCACCGGCGAAAACACGAACTGCATGAGGCCGAACAGTGCGCCCATGATGCCGGTCCAGCGCACCGCGGTTGAAATGTCACCGCCGGTCATGTGCTGGACGAGGTGCGGGAACACCGGAATGATGATGCCGAACGCGAGCATGTCGATCATCACGGTGACGAACACGAAGACGACCGCCGCGCGGCGCACCGGCACGTGGTCGGTGTCAGACGTCATCGCGAATGCTTCTCTGGATATCGATGCCGCGGGGCAGGGCGCGGCAGCTCAGGCACATGCGCGGGCGATCGCGGCGGTGGGCCGATCACGATTTCGAGTGGATGTTGATGAAGCGCAGGAATTCGGCACGGGTGCGCGCGTCTTCGCGGAAGCCGCCGAGCATCTGGCTGGTGATCATCGACACGCCACGCTTGTGCACGCCGCGTGTGGTCATGCATTGATGCACCGCATCGACGACCACACCGACGCCACGCGGCTTGAGCACGTCCTCGATGCAATGGGCGATCTGCGCAGTGAGTTTTTCCTGAACCTGGAAGCGCCGCGAGAACGCATCGACCACGCGCGCAAGCTTGCTGATGCCGACCACCTTGTCGGCCGGCAGGTAGCCGATATGGACGCGACCGATGATTGGCGCCATGTGATGCTCGCAGTACGACTCGAACTCGATATCGCGCAACACGATCATCTCGTCGTATCCGGCGACTTCCTCGAACGTGCGGCGCAGGTATTCCGCAGGATCGATCGCGTAGCCGGAAAACCAGTCGCCATACGCATTGACCACGCGCTTTGGCGTATCGAGCAGGCCTTCGCGCGCCGGATCCTCGCCCGCCCATCGCAGCAAGGTGCGCACGGCATCCTCGGCTTGTTCGCGACTGACGGCGGGCTTCCTCGACGTGCCGGGTTTCTTGCTGGGAGTGGCCATGCGGAATCCGTAGCGTTGGATGTTCAGCGCCCAAGTCTATCAGCCAACAAAGGAGCGGCAGCACGGGATTACGGGTCGAAGCGGCACGCGGCTTCGCGATGCTTGCGCTGGCGCCGGCTTCAGCCCCCGGGGCTTGCCGCAATGCGGTTGCAACAAGCCGTCGACGCGACCCGATCCGCAATGCACAAGCAGCGGCTCAGTCGATTCGGCAGAACACGGCCTTGAGGTAGCGGCTTTCCGGCACATGTGCGAGCCAGGGATGATCCGCGCCGGCACCGCTCACCTTGAGGATCTGCAGGGTGCGACCGGCATAGAAGGCCGCGCGGCGCAGCATGTCGAGGAACTGTTCCTCGCTGACCAGTCCGGTGCACGAACAGGTCAGCAGGATTCCGCCCGGCTTGAGCGCGCCCATCGCGAGCTTGTTCATGTCGAGGTATTTCTTCAGCGCCGGAATCACCTGTTCGCGGTCGCGCGTCATCTTGGCCGGATCGAGGATGACGACGTCGAACTTCTCGGCGCGGTTGTTCGGAAAGTCGCGCAACCAGTGGAAGATGTCAGCCTGGACGAAGCGGACCTTGGCCTTGTTGAGATAGGCATTCTTCTCGGCGATCTGGAGGATGCCTTCATCGAGATCGACGCCGACCACCTCGCTGGCGCCACCGATGGTCTTCGCGGTGATGCCGAAGCCACCCGAGTTGCAGCACAGGTCGAGTACGCGCTTGCCTGCGCAGAATTCGGCGAGGGACTTGCGGTTGTCGCGCTGGTCGACGAAGAAGCCGGTCTTGTGCTTGCTGCCCGGTGCGGCATGGAACCTGACGCCGTGTTCGTGGATGACGGTGGGTTCCGGAATCGGCGGCACCGCGCAATCGAAGCTCTCCTGCTTCTGCACATGGAGTTCGGCATAGGCGTAGATCGCACTGTCCGGGTAGTGTTCAAGCAGGCAGCGGCGGACCAGGTCGCGTTGCTTGTACATGCCGGCCGAGAAGAATTCGATGACAAGCGTGCCGGCGAAGCGATCGACAACGAGCCCGGACAGGCCGTCGCCTTCGGAGTGGATCAGCCGGTAGGCGTCGGTGACCGCATCGAGCTTGAGCAGGTCGCGACGCAGTTCGACGGCGGCGGCGATCCTGCGTGCGAAGAAAGCCTCGTCGATCTGCTCTTCGACATCGGCGGTGAGCACGCGCAGGGTGATTCGCGAGTGGCCGTTGTAGAAGCCGCGCCCGGCATAGTCGCCGTTGCGGTCGACGATCTCGACGATGCTGCCGGGTTTTGGTTTCGGCTCGGGGCGTTCGACCATCTTCTGGTAGATCCAGGGATGGTTCGAACGACGTTCGATCTTGAGCTGTACGACGGGCAGCGGCCCCGGTGGATGGCTGTTCATGCCGGAATGATAAGCGATGGTGACTGGCAATCCGAAGGCGCTCTGCCACCCGTTCCCACCTGCGCCGGGATCTGCCGCTCGAAGTCCGTCACCGTTTGTTACCGGGCGCACCCATGACTTTCGACAGGCGTTCGGATAGAGTCGGAGCTGTAAACGAAGGGGAGTAGCTCTCCCGTTGCCGCGATCGTCAACACGGACCGCCCCGCCGGTCCCGGTCCGGCAGGCAGGCACCGACAGCTTTCGATCGGTCGCTTGCGAGCAAGACCTTCGCCGTACGACGGCGAAGCGGTGCCCGGAATCCTCCGAGGTCCTGCCTGCCGCCATCGGCGCGGGGCCTCTTGCTATCTGGAGTTCAGGCAATGCATACCATCGGTACACCCGGCCTCTGGCTCGCGTTCAGTCTGCTGGTCGTCGTCGCCCTGGTCGTCGATTTCGTCGTCCTTCGCGCGGGCGGCGCGCACAAGGTCTCGTTCAAGGAAGCGGCCCTGTGGAGCATCGCCTGGATCATGCTCGCGATGCTGTTCAACCTCGGCCTGTGGTATTGGCTGGACGGTCATGTCGGTCCCGAGCTGGCCAACGAGACCGCCCTGCAGTTCCTGACCGGATACGTGGTCGAGAAGGCGCTGGCAATCGACAACATCTTTGTCTTCCTGCTGATCTTCTCGCGCTTCGGGGTCGGTCCCGAGTTGCAGCAGCGGGCCTTGATGATCGGCATCCTCGGCGCAATCGTGTTGCGGGCCATCCTGATCTTCATCGGTGCCGCGTTGATCGCGCGTTACCACTGGATCCTGTACTTCTTCGGCGCCTTCCTCGTCTACACCGGCGTCCAGATGGTGCGCGCGCCGAACGACGAAGCCGATTTCGAAGCGAATCCACTGCTGCGCTGGATGCGCGGCCATCTGCGCCTGAGCGCGGAATACCATGGCACCGCGTTGAGCGTGGTCAAGGACGGCGTGCGCTGGTTCACGCCGATGTTCGTGGTCATCATGCTGCTTGCGGTCACCGACGTGATCTTTGCGGTCGATTCGATTCCGGCGATCTTCGCGATCACCGAGGATCCATTCATCGTGTTGACCTCGAACGTATTCGCCGTGCTTGGTCTGCGCGCCCTGTTCTTTCTGGTCGCCGGCATGGCCGAACGTTTCCATCTGCTCAACTACGGCCTGGCGGGGGTACTGAGCTTCATCGGCGTGAAGATGCTGATCGTCGACGCATGGAAGGTGCCGATCGGATTGTCTCTCGGCATCGTCGCCCTGCTGATCGGGGCCTCGCTGGTCGCCAGCCGCCTGTTTCCGAAGATCGACTGAGCGGGAACAACGTCAGCCCGTGATCGGTGTCTCGCGCACGGCGTGCCCTGTCGCGTGGCTCATCCAGCCGTCACGAAATACTGTCCGACGCGACGTTTTCGCGTTGGGCCAGCATCGCACCGACAGCGACCACGCGATTGCGACCGCTGCGCTTGGCCTCGTACATCGCGCGGTCGGTCTCGCGCAGCAGCGTTTCGAGGTTGCTGACCTCAGGTCCCAAGGTGCCGACGCCGATCGAGGCGCGCAGCGGCACCGGCCATCCGCTGATGCTGAAGTCGGAGTTGTCGAGTCGCTGGCGGATGCGTTCGGCCACCGCAAGCGCCGCGCGTTCATCCGAATCCGGCAGGATCAGCACGAACTCCTCGCCGCCCAGACGGGCGATGACGTCGGACTCGCGCATCATCTCGCGCACGAGCTGGACAAAACGGCACAGCGCCAGATCGCCGGCCTCGTGGCCGAACTGGTCGTTGATCCGCTTGAAGTGATCGATGTCGAGAATAAGCAGTGACAGCGCCCTGCCATGACGCTTGCTTGCGGCAATCGCCTTGTTCGCCAGCTCGGTCATCGTGCGCCGGTTGGACACGCCCGTCAGCGGATCCAGCATGGCCAGGCGGGACAGGTCCTTGTTGAGGCGGTCGCCGCACATCAGCAGAAAGCCCGATGTCGCGATCACCGGCAGCAACGAGGCATATGTGAAGACGATTCCCTGCATCGGCGTCGAACCGGTCAGGCTCAGCATGCCCATGTCCGGTAGCCGCAGGATCCGCGCGAGCATGATGACGATGCCGACGATCAGCATCGTCGCGACCATGTGTTCCGGTCGCGTGATCGTCTCGCCCTTGCGATAGATCGCTCTGACACCCAACCCGGAGAGAACCGAGATGACCAGGGACATCAGGACAATGCGGCCGTACAGGGTGGGCCAGACGAAGCTGAGCGCAGCCTCGCCGATCGCCGTCACGGCGACGATCCCGACCATCCACGGCAGCAGCATGGCCTTCCGGTTGTAGACGCGCAGGGCCAGGATCAACTGCACGAACGAGAACGCGAGCAGCGTGTTGGCGACGACGATCGAGAGCCAGTCGGGGACCTGTCCGCGCAGCGAAAGAAGCGCATACGAGAACGGCTGGATCAGCAGGCCACGCACCCACAAACGGATCGGATATTGCAGGCTGCGCGGATAACCCTTGACCGTGAAGGCAAGCGCGAGCCCGATGATCATCGTCATCGTCGCGGTCAGCTGCATGGCGGTCGGAATATGGAAATCCATGGCACAACAATCAGTTGGGTGAGATGGTTAAGCAACATTCGAGCCATGTCTGGCGAAAGCGTCGATCTCCTCTCCGGTTCCGGCCCGCACGAAACGGACTCAATGCAGGGCACGCTGCCGGGGCAAACCCTTGCGCCGGCGACCGGCGACCCAACGTCGTGGCGATGGACATCGCCTCGCCCACCCCGGAACCTGGCAGTGCTGCCGTCAGGTTCGACCGGGAACGCATCAACTACGCCGTCTTCAGTGCGGCGATCCTGATTGCCGGTATCTGGCTGGTCTGGCTCGGTAGCTGGTTGCTCGGCTGGTCGATGAATGACCTCGGGATCGCGCCGCGCCAACTCGGCGGCCTGGTCGGCATCCTCAGTGCGCCGCTGGCCCACGCCTCGTTCGATCACCTGATGTCGAACACCCTGCCCCTGGCCCTGCTCGCGACGCTGACCCTGTATGCCTACCCGCTGGCGACCCGCTTCGCCTTGCCGATGATCTGGCTGCTGTCGGGAATCGGCGTCTGGCTGTTTGCGCGCGATTCCGTGCATGTCGGCATGAGCGGCATCAACCACGGCCTGATGTTCTTCCTGTTCCTGACCGGTCTGCTGCGCCGCGATCGCCTCGGTGTCGCGATATCCCTCGTCGTGTTCTTCTTCTATGGCGGCATGCTGCTGACCGTCCTGCCGCGCGAGGAACAGGTCTCGTTCGAATATCACCTGGCCGGCGCGGTTTCAGGCCTGCTCGCTGCCATCCTGCTGTTTCGGCTGGATCCCAAGCCACCGCGCAAGCGCTACAGCTGGGAAGACGAGGACGACGAAGCCGACGATGCGACCGATGCGGAATTCGACCTGCCAAGGCCCGATGGCGTGCCGGTACTGTGGAAGCGCGATCCGGAACAGTCCGGCAGTGCGCGCATCCTGCCGTTCCCGGCGCGCATCGACGACGACACGGGCGGAACACGACGCACCTTGCATTGAAGGCTCAGCCCACGATGATCGGCAACGCGCGCGTCTGCTTGACCGTGCGCAGCACAAAGCTCGAATTGACGTCGGCGACGCCGCTGCCATTGAGCAGCTGGTCAAGCAGGAAGCGCGAGAAGTGCTCGAGATCGCTGACCACGATGTGCAACAGGTAGTCCATTTCGCCGGTCAGGGCATGGCAGGCCATCACCTCACTCCAGCCCTGCACGCTCTTCACGAAATGCTGCACGGAAGTCGTGTCGTGCTTCTCGAGCTGGACGCGGACGAACACCTGCAGGCCGAGGTCGACCGCGCGCGGATCGACGAGGGCGGCGTAGCCGGCGATGATCCCTTCAGCCTCGAGTTTCTGGATACGGCGCAAGCAGGCGGATGCCGAGAGGTTGACGGCTTCGGCGACCTCGGCATTCGTCGCGCGCCCTTTCGCTTGCAGCAAGGCGAGAATGCGACGGTCGGTGCGATCGAGGACAGTTGCCATGGTTTCGCCTATTAATTGCGCTGACAGCTGATACTACGCAATAAACAAGCGTGAAAGCAGCGCGGAACGGCAATTTCGCAAACCTGTTGCGCGTCGAAGCGATTAGCATGGACGCTCGAATCCATCGGATTGAACGCATGTCTGCGCAACCGCGTCGCGTCGAAAACCAGCTCACCGACAAAGGCTACGTGCCGGTCTACACGACCGCGATCGTCGACCAGCCCTGGGACAGCTACACCGAGCAGGATCACGCGACCTGGTCGACGCTGTTTCGCCGCCAGCGCGAGATCCTCAAGGATCGTGCCTGCGCCGAGTTCATCGAGAACCAGCAACGCTTCGGCATGTCGGCCGATCGCATTCCCCGTTTCGAAGCACTCAACGAAGTGCTCGGCAAAGCCACCGGATGGAAGCTGATCGGCGTCGAGGGCCTGCTGCCCGAACTCGACTTCTTCGACCATCTGGCCAACCGGCGCTTTCCGGTGACCTGGTGGATCCGGCGTCCCGACCAGATCGACTACATCGCCGAGCCGGACATGTTCCACGACCTGTTCGGCCACGTGCCCCTGCTGCTCAATCCTGTCTTCGCCGACTACATGGCCGCCTACGGGCGCGGTGGCGTGAAGGCACATGGGGTGAGCGCTGCCGCCCTGGTCAACCTGACCCGGTTGTACTGGTACACGGTCGAGTTCGGCCTGATCCGCCAGAATGGCGAACTGCGCATCTACGGCTCGGGCATCGTTTCCTCGAAAGGCGAGTCGATCCACAGTCTCGAATCGTCGTCGCCGAACCGCATCGGCTTTGATCTGCAACGCATCATGCGCACGCGCTACCGCATCGACACCTTCCAGAAAACCTATTTCGTCATCGACAGCTTCGATCAGTTGATGGATGCGACGCGACCGGACTTCGTGCCGATCTATGCGGCGCTCGCCGAACAGCCATCCATGGCAGCCGGCGATGTGCTCGACAGCGACGTCGTGTTCAACCGTGGTACCGGTGAAGGCTGGGCCACGGATGCCGATGCCTGAGCGGAACGTCGCGAGCGGAGCGGTTGCACGGATTCGGTGCCGCTACACGCGCATGCCATGCCGGAGGTTCTCATGAGGTACGCGATTCTTGCGCTCGCGCTGCTGGCTTTCGACGCACACGCCGAAGTCATCGAGAAGGCCGCGGATCATTTTCTCGTCACGTTCTCGGCGCGCGTCGAGGCACCACCGGCGAAAGCCTACGTCGCGATCAGCGAAGTCGCGCGCTGGTGGAGCCCCGAACACACCTGGTCGGGCAAGGCGGCGAACTTGAGCCTGAAAGCCGAAGCGGGGGCCTGCTTCTGCGAGCGCTGGGCCGACGGCAGCGTCGAGCACGGCCGGGTGGTCATGGCCAAGAAGAATGCGACGCTGCGTCTCGAGGCGTCGTTGGGTCCGTTGCAGGAATACGCGCTCAACGGCATCCTGACATTCCAGCTCAAGCCGATCGACGAAGAAGCCACGCAGCTTGATGTGGGCTATCGCGTAAGCGGATCGAGTGGAAGCGGCCTCGATCAGTTCGCACCAGCTGTCGACGGCGTGCTCGGCGCGCAAATCGATCGCCTGCTGCGCTATGTCGACACCGGCAATCCCGAAGCACAGGCGGACGAGGTCGTGGAAGCCGCGGACACGCGCGATGTGCGCGCGCAAGTGATCGAGGAATGGGCGAAACAGGCCGCTGCGCAGCAGGCGGCGGATGCGGATGCAAAACCGGCGCCGAAAAAACCCGACGCAACACCAAAGCCCTAGGCACGCATGTCGCTATTGCGGCACGGCGCGATCATTCTTCGCCGCCGATGCGGCCTTGCGCTGGGCGATGTATTGACGGATCTGCGCATCGAGTACCGGCAGCGGCACCGATCCCTGGGCCAGCACCGCATCGTGGAAGCCGCGGATGTCGAAGTCGACGCCGAGCTCGCGCTCGGCTTCGGCGCGCAGGGCGACGATGCGGAGTTCTCCAAGTTTGTAACTCAAGGCCTGGCCGGGCCAAGAGATATAGCGATCGACTTCGGTGGTGACCTCGTGCTCACTGAGCGCGGTATGCTCGCGCAGATAGGCCAGCGCCTTGTCGCGGGTCCAGCCCTTGTGGTGAATGCCGGTATCGATGACGAGTCGACAGGCGCGCCACATCTCGTAGGTCAGGCGACCGAAGTTTTCGTACGGCGTCGTGTAGATACCCATCTCGATGCCGAGTTTCTCGGCATACAGACCCCAACCTTCCCCATAGGCGGAAATGTAGCCGTTGCGGCGGAACGCCGGTTGCGCAGTCTGTTCATCGGCCAGTGACAATTGCATCGAATGGCCCGGTGCCGATTCGTGCAGGGTCAGGGCCGGCAGGTTGTACAGCGGTCGCGAAGGCAGGTCATAGGTGTTGAGCCAGTAAGTCGTTGCGCCGCCGCGCCCGGCGGTCCAGAACGGTGCGATATCGGCCGGGACCGGCTCGATGCCGAAGCGTGCCCGCGGAAGCAGGCCGAAAAAGCGCGGCAGCTTGGCATCGACGCGCTTGGCGATCCAGGCAGCCCGCATCAGCAGCTCTTCCGGCGTCTTCGGATAGAACCGGGGATCGCTGCGCAGGAACGCGAGGAACCCGGCGAAGTCGCCTTCGAAACCCGCGTCCTCCATCGTCTTCAGCATTTCAGCGTGGATGCGCGCGACTTCGTCGAGACCGATCTTGTGGATCTCTTCGGCGCCGAGATCCAGCGTGGTGTACTCGCGGATCTGCTGCCGATAGTACGCCTTGCCATTCGGCATCGATTCGGCGGCCAGCGACTTGCGCGCCTTGACCATGTATTCCGTGCGGAAGAAATCGAGCAACTTCACGTAGGCCGGGATCAGCTGCTCGCGGATCGCGGCAAGACCGTCGTTGCGCAGCTGTTCGCGGCGCTCGGGCGGCATGCTTTCGGGCAGTTCCTTGAGCGGTTTGTAGAAATCGCTTTGCTCGGCGCTGGAAAGATCGGCGATGGCAGCGATCGAGACATCCCGCCCGGGCAGCACCGCGCGCGGCACGCTGAAGCCGCGCTTGAGACCGGCGCGCATGTTGACGATCTGTTCGTCGAAGTAGCGCGGAACATCCTTGAGCCGGGCAATGTAGTCCTCGGCATCCTCGTTGGTGCGCAGCGGCCGGCGCGTCATGAAGCCGAGCTCCGACCAGAACGAGGAATCCGCGTTGAACGGCATCTCGTATCCGCCATAACGGATGTCGGCGCTCATGTTCTCGATCTGCGGTCGATACACCGCGTAGTTGATCTGTTCGGTCGCGGAGAGTTCGTCGCGCGGCAAGGCATCGAGCTGGCTCAGGACATCGAGCCATTTCGCCAGGCGCTGCTTCTGGGTCAATGCGTCAACGTGCGGCAGGTGGTCGACGCGGGCCTGCTCGTCCTGGTCTTCGTCAACACCGGGAAACTGGAGCCTGCGCCATTCCCACTCGTCCTGGTAGATCGCCTTGAACTGCTGGTCAGCCGATGAGGTCACCGTTTCGTCGGCGTGCACCTGGGCAGTGATCGCGAGGCACGCAGCCAATCCGACCAGGCCACTCGTCAGCATCCTCATCATCAATTCTCCGGCGCGTCACCAGCCGGCATGATCGCATCCCCGGGCGATACTTCAAATCGACGCCGGCCTCCCGCACGGAGACCCCTGCCTGCCAATTGGACGGCATGCGGGAAGGGACGGCCAAGCGAAGCCGGGAGGCATCGATTCGACCTGCCGGAAGTCATCAGTTTCCGGCAATGGCTTGAGTCGTTGCGATGATCGGTCGATGCTGGCGTCCTGTCCGGGGATCGATGCATGGCCGTCACAAGCAATCTGCGCAAGCTGCTCGAACCGCTCTGTCTCTCCGGGATGGTCACCTGGGCGGCGGCGGCCAGCGGCATGATCGGTCGTGCCGGTGCGGAACAGAAGGTGTTGATCGCCGCCTTGCTGCTTCTCTTCCTCGTCAGCTTTGTCTTCTGCATGCTGTGCGAAAGCGGACGGCCGCGCCTGCAGGTGCCGCTGATCGCGGTCCAGATCGTGATCGGCGTGCTGGTCTGCACGATGGATCGCGAGGGCTTTGCGCCGGTGCTGCTCGTGATCGCGATGGCGCAGCTGGCCACCCAGTTGCCGGGTCGCGCATTTGCCATCGTCATGCTCGTGCTGAACGTGATCGTGTATCTGATCTTCCGCGGCGTCTGGCGCAGCGAGGTTCCGCTGACCCTGACCTTCGTGTACGCCGGCTTCCAGGTCTTTGCCGCAACCACGGCGATCTACGCGCAACGCGCCGAACGGACTCGCGACGAGTTGGCCCTGGTCAACGCGCACCTGCTCGCCACGCATTCGCTGCTCGAGGAAAGTGCGCGCGATCGCGAGCGCCTGCGCCTGGCCCGCGAACTGCATGACGTAGCCGGCCACAAGCTGACCGCGCTCAAGCTGCAGCTTGCCTTGCTGGCGCGCGACCCCGCCGGTGCGCCTCCGGCGGTGCAGACCGCCGTGACCCTCGCCGACGAGCTGCTCGGCGATATCCGCGGTGTCGTCGGCCAGATGCGCCAGAACGACGGACTCGATTTGCGCCGCGCGATCGAGGAACTGGCTGCTCCGATACCACGGCCGAAGGTCCATCTCGATCTCGCCGAGGACACCCGCGTCGACGACCTGGCCAGCGCCCAGGCCCTGCTGCGCGTTGCCCAGGAAGGATTGACCAATGCGGCGCGGCATTCCGGCGCCGACAACGTGTGGTTGCGACTCGCGCGTGACGGCGAACGCCTCGTGCTCGAGATTCGCGATGACGGTCGTGGCGCCCGCAACCTGCGCGTAGGCAACGGCGTCCGTGGCATGTGTGAACGCCTCGAAGACATCGGCGGAGGTATTGAATTCGACAGCGTGCAGGGCTTTCGCCTGAATGCATGGGTGCCGACCCGGTGACCGCGAAGCTGCGCGTTGCACTCGCCGACGACCAGGCGCTCGTGCGTGCCGGACTCAAGGCCTTGCTTGAAAGCTTCGGCGACCTCGCCGTCGTGGTAGAAGCAGTCGATGGTGGCGAACTCATCGAGGCGCTGCGCACCACCCCGGTCGATGTCATCCTTTCGGACATCCGAATGGCCGGTGTCTCGGGGCCCGAGGCGCTGCGTCGACTGCGCGGTGCCGGCAACATGACGCCGACGATCCTGCTGACTACTTTCGACGACAGTGCCTTGCTGCTTGAGGCGGTCGAAGCAGGCGCGCAGGGGTTTCTGCTCAAGGATGCCGCCCCCGAAGACCTGCACGATGCCATTGCAACGGTAGCCCGCGGCGAATCATTGCTGCAGCCGGTCGCGACCGATCCAGTGCGCGCGCGCTACGCCTACCGTGAACAGGAAGCGCCGAAGGCCCATTTCAGCGAACGCGAAATCGCGATCCTGCGCCTGCTTGCCGGTGGATATTCGAACAAGGAAATCGCCCGTTCGATCCATCTCGCCGAAGGTACCGTGAAGAACTATGTCTCGGATATCCTCGACAAACTCGAAACCCGCGACCGCACACGCGCCGTGCTCAAGGCCATCACCTTGCGCGTGATCTAGGATCGAGTGGAGCAAGCCTCATTCTTCCATGATGCACCATCGGTCCGTCGAGACCGCCGTCCGGGTGCGGCGCGCAGCCCGCTGCCGATGGCGCATCGCGTGACAAGGCGCTTCGGGCCCGATGCAGCCTGATATATTCGCGACTTCCCAATGTTGGGATCACGCTTCGGTAGCGCCCATGGCAGATGACTTCATCGAGACCTATGAGCAGGCGCTCAGCGAGCGCGATTGCCGCATGTTGATCCAGCAATACGAGACGAGTGGCAAGGCGGTACGCGGCCGGACCGGCGGCGGCGTGAATATCCGCCTCAAGGACAGTTGGGACATCTGCATCAGCGACCATGCCGAGTGGGGCGCGGCGGCAAACCTGCTCAACAGCGCGATGATGCGCGGGCTCATGGCCTATGTGCGCAAGTATCCGCATACCGCCATCGCGCCACTGTCATTGCAGTCGCCCGATCCGGAATCCGGCGAGCTCGTGTCACTCGATGCGGCGGCGATCCGGGCGATGCCCGATGCCCGCCTGCAGGCGCTGATGGTCAAGGTGTTCCGTCCCGGCACGATCAATGTGCAGAAGTATCTTGCCGACCAGGGTGGCTACCCGTACTGGCATTGCGAGCTCTATCCGAAGATCGGCGACAGCAATGGCGAGACCCTGCACCGCGTGCTGTTGTGGACGGTCTACCTCAACGACGGATTTGCCGCAGGCGAAACCGAATTCCTGCACCAGCAGCGCAGCATCGTCCCGCAGACCGGATCCCTGCTGATCGCGCCGGCCGGATTCACGCATACCCATCGCGGCAACGTGCCCAGGGGCGGCAACAAGTACATCGCGACCTCCTGGATCCTGTTCCAGCGCGCCGAACAGTTGTTTGCCGGGGCCGGCGCGCCCGCCTGAGCGCTCAGCCCGCCTCGTCGTCGCGAACGTCGAGTTCCTCGCGGACGCTGCGCAGCAGCAGTGGCACCGATACCGGCTTCTCAAGAAAGCGGATGTGTCGCACCGGGGGCAGGCCGTCACGATCGATCGACTGGTCATGGCGAATGAGCAGGATCAACGGACCGTCGTAGCCGAGGTCGAGCAGGGCGGAGATCGTCTGCACGCCACTCATCAGGCTGAGATCGGCATCCATGACCACGAGATCGGGTTTGCCGAGTGCGGCAATCTTCTGCAGCGCGTCGGCGCCGCTGCCCGCCGTGGTCACCGCGTAACCATTCAGTTCGAGCGTGTCCGAGAGCATGGTCTGCTTGCCGAGACGCTCGATCACGACCAGCACATGCTCGCCGCGGCCTCCTTCGATGGCGGTAGTGCCGTTGTCGCCCGTCTGCACTCGTTCGAGCGGCAGGTAGACCTCGAACGTCGTGCCCTTGCCGGATTCGCTGAGCACGCGCAGATAGCCGCGATGGTTCGTGACGATGCGCTTGCAGGAAACCAGGCCTAGCCCGGTGCCGGTTTCCTTGGTCGTATAGAACGGTCGGAACAGGTTGGAACGTACCGCCTCATCCATGCCCATGCCGGTATCACGGACCAGCAACTTGAGGTACGCACCGGGGGACTGCGCTTCGTCATCGCCAAAGAACGCGGTGTCGATGGTCGAAGGCTCGGCCGAGAGATGCAGCTCGCCGCCCTCGGGCATCGCCTGCAGCGCATTGAGGCAGAGATTGAGCAGGCATTGCTGCAGTTCCGTGTGATTGCCTTCGATGACGACATCATCGGAGGGCGTCTCGAGAACGAGCTTGATGTTGCCTGGCACGCTGCCCCGCAGCAGCATGGCCAGAGCGTCAAACAGCGCGGACAACTTCACCCGTTCGACCTGCACCTTGGCGCCGCGCGCAAACGAAAGCATCGAGGCAACCATCTCGAGTCCGCGTTTGGCGCAATCGCCGACGAGGGCTCCGTGCTTGCGCAGCTCCTCGTCGTCGTGCTCCTTCATCGCGGCCGCAGCCAGCAACAAGGGTTGAAGGATGTTGCGCAGGTCATGGCTGAGGCCGCCGGCGAGCATGGCCAGACTCTCGAAGCGCTGCGCGCGGATCAGTTCCTTTTCCGCGCGCTCGCGGGCAACCGACTCGCGTGCCTGGTGAACCGCGCGGCGCACCGCCGAAGCGAGCCTGGCCAGACGCCCCTTGAGCAGGTAGTCGGTGGCGCCACTCTTGAGCGCCTGGATCGCCTCGTCTTCGCCGATTGTTCCGGACACGAAAATGAACGGTAGCACGCGGTCCCGTTCGCGCAGGATTTCCAGCGCGCGATAGCCGCTGAATCCGGGCATGCTGAGGTCGGCGATGACCAGATCGGCGGCGAAGCTTCCGAGCTCCTCGCGGTAGCCGGCCTCGTCATCGACCCGTCGCGATTCGACCTCGATACCGTCTTCGCGCAGTACATCGATGATCAACTCCGCATCGAGCGGTTCATCCTCGACGAGCAGCACGCGAAAGGCGTTACCCGTGTCCGGGATCGACATGGCGCATTATTCCTGCTGCGGAAACTCATTGAGAACGGCCCAGAATTGCCCGAGCAGCTGCACTGCGCCAAAAAACTGGCTGACGTCGACCGGCTTGACGACATACGCGTTGACGCCCAGGTCCCAGCTGTGGACAAGATCGCTTTCCTCGCGTGAGGACGACAGGATCACCACCGGGACGCGCTTGAGGCTTTCGGTCTGGCGCATGGTCTTGAGCACTTCGAGGCCATCCATGCGCGGCATCTTGATATCGAGCAGGACAACGGCTGGATTGCCCTTGCCGCGCCCCTCGAATGCGCCGCGTCGAAACAGATAGTCGAGGGCCTCGACGCCATCCTCGACATGCACGACCGGATTGGCCAGCTTGGCTTCGCGGAGTGCGTCGATCGCCATCTCGGCGTCAGCGGCGCTGTCCTCGGCGATCAGGATGGTGTGGATGTCACGATTCATGGATTACCTCGGTTACGTGTGCTGGAAGCGCGCCGGACACCGCCGGCAGCGAAAAATAGACGGTGGCCCCCTGGTCAGGCTTGGCATCGGCCCATGTGCGCCCGCCCAGTCGACTGACGATACGGCGCACATTGGCCAGACCAATGCCGGTACCGGGAAACTCCGAGGCCTTGTGCAGTCGCTGGAAGACCCCGAACAGCTTGCCGGCATAGGCCATGTCGAAGCCGGTGCCATTGTCCTTGACGTAATAGACGATCTCCCCTGCGGCGGAATCCTGCGCCCCGATCTCGATCCGGGCATGCGCGCGGCGCGAGGTGTACTTCACCGCATTCGAGATCAGGTTCTGCCACACGCGGCGAAGCATGCTCTCGTCGCCGATCACCATCGGCAGCTCGCCGATACGCCACTCGATCTCGCGTCCATCATTGTTGCCCTGAAACATCGCTCGCAGTTCGGCCACGAGTGTATTCATGTTTACCGGCCCGGACCTGAACGCGCTACGGCCGAGGCGCGAATACTCGAGCAGGTCCTCGATCAGGGCGGACATCCGGCGCGCGGCATCGCCGATTACTGCCAGGTAATGACGGGCACGGTCATCCGCCGATTCCGCGATATGCATGCCGAGCTTGTCGGCGAAGCCTGCAATATGGCGAAGCGGCGCGCGCAGGTCATGGGAAACCGAATAGCTGAACGACTCGAGTTCGCGATTGACCACCGAAATCTGCTGGACCTTCGCTTCCAGATCCTCGTTCAACTCGTTGATGCGCTGTTCGTAGCGTTTGCGCGCCGTGACGTCACTGACGGTCACGAGCACCGTACGCCTGTCGGCAAGGTCGGCATCTTCGGATAGGTCCATGCGCCGCGCGTTGACGAGGACGACGCGCTCGATGTGGTCGCTGCTGTGCTGGATCAGTTCGAAATCCCAGATTTCCCGACCGCGCGTTGCCACGTCAACCAGTCGTTGCAGCAGCAGCGGATTGTCCCACGCACCATCGCCCTGCAGGTCGAGGCGCATGCCCTTCGGATTGCCGGGCGGGTCGCCGTAGAACTCGATGAACGCCTCGTTGGCCATGACCACATTCAGTGACACGTCGAGTACCACGATCGGTTCGCGCAGCGTCTGCACGATCATGCGCGAACGCTCCGTCGCCTGCCTGGCGCGCGCTTCCGCGACGCGTCGATGATGCGCCTGCCGTTCGAGCAGGATGATCACCGAACCGAGCAGGATCAGCTGGGCCAGCAGGGCCGCGCTCATGGTCCATTTCGCGGTCGTCCTGGCGCTTTCCATCTGCTTGTTGCGGTCGACGAACAGCGCTTTCTCGGCGTCGATGATCGACGTGGCGGTCTCGCGCGAACCAAAGATGAGAGCCGCCTGCCTGATCGACTCCCCGGCCGCATCGAAGTTCTTTTCGGCGATTTGCGCCCTTGCCGCGTCGAGAAGCGAGACCCGACCGTTGTAGAGCACCTTGAGAGCGCCGATACGATTCTGCTGGTCGGGATTGTCGCGCGTCGCGTCGGACAGCTTCTGCAGCAACGGGGCGATGCGCTCTCGGACCTTCTCATAGCCGGGTCGGGCCGCGCCGTGCGGAATGGCGACGAAATCCGAGACAACGAGGCCCTCGAGTTCGCTCAGGTCGAAACGCAATTCGTAGAGCGTCGCCTGCACTTCGGCCGAATGCACGACCCACGCAGACGCCTCAAGCGTGTCGTCTGCACTGTTGCGGATGATTGCGTACGGCACGGCCACGCTGGCCAGCACCGCGATTCCGAGGAGGATGTGGCGCAGGTGGGTTTCAAAACCCGTCGTCCAGTTTGGCCCTGGCATTCGATGTCCTAGTACGATGGCGGTCGGTACGATCCGAATGCACGGGAGGGACCTCCGGTGGAATCGGAACAGCCTGCAAGTGCGCAAGAATAGGCTATTGAACCCCAATGGTGCCTTGATGGAATCTTCCCGACGTGTCCTGATCACCGGAGCTGGCAGCGGCCTGGGTCGCGCGCTGGCATTCCGCTACGCCGAAGCGGGCTGGCGCGTGGCCTGCGCGGATATCCGCGTCGACCGGGCAGAGGAGACCGTCGGCCTGATCACCGGGTTCGGCATCGGTGCGATGGCCCTGCAGGTCGACGTCGGCAGCGACGAGTCGTTCGAGGCATTGCGCGACATGGTGCTCGCGGCCTGGGAAGGCGTCGACCTGGTCATCAACAATGCCGGTGTCAGCGGAGGGGGTTCCGTGCTGACCGCATCGATGTCGGACTGGCACTGGATGCTCAACATCAACCTGCTGGGCGTCGTGCGTGGTTGTCGCCTGTTCGGCCCCGTGCTGGTCGAGCAGGGCGGTGGACACATTGTCAACATTGCATCATTCGCCGCACTCGCCGGTGGTCCCGGAATGGCGACCTATGCGACCGCCAAATCCGGAGTGGTCACCGTGTCGGAGGGATTGCGCGCCGATCTGGAGGGCAGCGGCGTGAAGATTTCGGTGGTCTGTCCGAGTTTCTTCCAGACCAACCTGCTCGAAGGATTCCGTGCGCCCGACAACGCTTCGCTGAAAATGGCGACTGCGCTGATGCGCGAGGCGAAGGAGAGCGCGTCCGACATCGCCGAGGCGATCTACCGGAGTGTCGAGCGCGGCGAATTCCTGATCCTGCCGAGTGCCGAGGTGCGCAATCGCTGGCGACTCAAGCGCTGGTTTCCCGAATTGTATTTCCGCAAGCTCATGCAACTCGTGCGTGCGCGGGGAGCGCGCTGATGCACCCGATCATGCTGTATGGCGCCAACGGCTATACCGGAAAGCTGATTGCTGCCGAGGCGGCCAGGCGTGGCCTGAAGCCGGTACTGGCGGGCCGCAATCGCGATGCACTCGACGCGCTCGCGGTGCCGCTCAAGCTGACGCGGCGCGTGTTCGAGCTGAGCGACCCGGATCAAATCGATCGCAACCTCGACGGCATCAGGATCCTGCTCAATTGCGCCGGCCCGTTCTCGCGGACCTGCGCTCCGCTCCTCGAGGCCTGCCTGCGCAAGCGCGTCCATTACCTCGATATCACCGGCGAGATCGAGGTGTTCGCCCATTGCCATCATGCGCACAATCGCGCCCAGCACGAGGGCGTCGTCGTGTTTCCGGGCACCGGTTTCGATGTCGTGCCTACCGATTGCGTCGCGGCGATGCTGAAGCAGCGCCTGCCCGACGCAAACCATCTCGTGCTAGGTTTCGAAGCAGCGGGCGGACCCAGCCCCGGCACCGCCAGGACCAGTGTCGAAGGCCTGGCCAGGGGCGGACGGGCGCGCATCGACGGCGCAGTCGTCGACGTGCCACTCGCGTGGAAATCGCGCGAGTTCGTCCGCGAGGACGGCCGCGTGCGGTCTGCAATGACGATCCCGTGGGGCGACGTCTACACCGCCTTTGTCTCGACCGGCATCCCGAACATCGAGACCTACATTGCCGTTCCGATGAAAACCATAAAGCGTGCGCGCCATCTGCGTCGCCTGCAGTGGCTGCTTGCGCTGCGGCCGGTGCAGGCCTACCTGCAGGGCAAGGCCGCGCGGACCGCCGGACCCGATCAGCAGCAGCGTGAAAGCAGTGGTTGCCAGATCTGGGGCGAGGCCACCAATGCGGCGGGCAAACAGGTCGCGCTGTCGCTGGTCACGCCGAACGGCTACGACCTCACGGTCAGTGCGAGTCTCGGCATTGTCGATCACCTGCTCGCGATCACGCCGAAGGGCGGCTACTACACCCCGACGATGTTGATGGGCGCCGCGTACGTGCTGGGTTTGCCCGGTGTTCGACGAGTCGGCCAGGCGTAGTCCGCAGCGTTCTCGCCGACAGCGGCGTCGCGCTTGCGCCGGGAGGCAGGCGTTGCCCTAGAATCGGCGACCCCGATACGGACCGAAACCGCGCATGCAGCCCGTCAAGCCTCCCTTGAGCTTCTTCCCCGCCCTGATCTTTTCCTCACGCTGGCTGCAATTGCCGCTGTATCTCGGGTTGATCGTTGCCCAGGGCGTGTATGTCGTGCTGTTCGTCAAGGAACTGCTGCACCTGATCCTGCACGCGACCTCGTTCGGCGAGCAGCAGATCATGCTGATCGTGCTCGGCCTGATCGACGTCGTGATGATCTCGAACCTGCTGATCATGGTCATCGTCGGCGGATACGAGACGTTCGTTTCGCGACTCGGCCTGCAGGGTCATCCTGATCAGCCGGAATGGCTGAGCCACGTCAATGCGTCGGTGCTCAAGGTCAAGCTGGCGATGGCGATCATCGGCATCTCCTCGATCCACCTGCTCAAGACCTTCATCGCGGCGGGAACGCTGGAAGGTCTGCCGCTGTGCGTTGGCGACGAACTGATCAGTGCGTCGCAGGCGGCGATCAACGGCACGGTGCAGAAGTGTTCGACGCTGACCACGGTCGGCGTCATGTGGCAGACCATCATCCATTGCGTCTTCATCCTCTCGGCGATCGGCATCGCCTATACCGATCGGCTGATGCAATCGATTCCGCGCAGCAAGCCGGGCGACGCGCACTGAGGCGAGAGGACACGCAAGTTTCCTGAATGCGGGCTGGGCGCCGATCCGCCGATGTATTGCGGTTGCCGTCGCCGATCGACATGCTCGTTGCCTCACGGATCTTGAAAAGGGAAACGAACATGCGCATCGGATTGATCATCGCCGGAATCCTGCTGATTGCCGTCGGCGCGGCGGCCTTCACCGGCAACCTCAATTTCACCAAGGACAAGGAAGTGCTCAAGATCGGCGAATTTTCCGCCACGGTGAAACAGGAAAAGACCGTGCCGCAGTGGCTCGGTGGCATCGGCGCCCTGGTCGGGCTGGGTCTCGTTGCGGCCGGAGCGATGCGCAAGCCCTGACCGCGCGGAGCAGCCCGCGCGCTTCGCGCAGGATCGCGCTCATTCGCGATCCTGCGCGACACGAACTCGGTTAATCTGGCGCGATGGATGTCTCCCACTTGCTGGATGATCTCAATCCGGCCCAACGCGAAGCAGTCAGCGCGGCACCCGGCCACT
This sequence comes from Pseudomonadota bacterium, assembly GCA_029561145.1. Classification (GTDB taxonomy): domain Bacteria; phylum Pseudomonadota; class Gammaproteobacteria; order Xanthomonadales; family Rhodanobacteraceae; genus Dokdonella. The sequence goes on along the minus strand of JAKQJM010000060.1, from coordinate 62,036 downwards.
ATCTCGTGCTGGCCGGCGCCGGTTCCGGCAAGACCCGCGTACTTACCCATCGCATCGGCTGGCTGCTCGACGTGGAACGGGTGTCGGCGTGGTCGATCCTCGCCGTCACCTTCACGAACAAGGCCGCCGCCGAAATGCGTGCACGAACGCAGGCTCTGGTCGGCGAAGGTCCGCGCGGCCTGACCATCGGCACCTTTCACGGCATCGCGCATCGTCTGCTGCGCAGGCACTGGCGCGAGGCACGCCTTCCCGAAACCTTCCAGATCCTCGATTCCGACGACCAGCAGCGTCTGGTCAAGCGCACGATCCAGGGCCTGGGCATCGATGAGGCGCGGTTTCCCCCGCGCCAGGCCGCCTGGTTCATCAACTCGGCCAAGGATGAGGGCAAGCGGCCGGAGGCCATCGATGCGGCCGGCAACCCACTGGCCAGCACCCTGGTCGATATCTACGTCGCCTACGAGCGCGCCTGCCAGCGCGCCGGCCTGGTCGATTTCGCCGAGCTGCTGTTGCGCGCGCATGAACTCTGGCTGCAGGACGATGCCTTGCTTGCCCACTATCGCGAGCGCTATCGACATCTGCTGATCGATGAGTTCCAGGACACCAACACCCTGCAGTACGCATGGATCCGGGTGCTGGCCGGCACTACCGGCCAGGTGTTCGTGGTCGGCGACGATGACCAGGCGATCTACGGCTGGCGCGGCGCACGCGTCGAGAACGTGCAGCACTTCCTGCGTGATTTCCCGAATGCCGGGACGATCCGGCTCGAACAGAACTATCGCTCGACTGCGAATATCCTCGGAGCCGCGAATGCGGTCATCGCGCACAATCCGAATCGCCTCGGCAAGCAGCTGTGGACCGCCGACGGCGGCGGTGATCCGATCGAGGTCTATGCGGCCTACAACGAGCAGGACGAGGCACGCTTTGTCATCGAGCGCATCCGCGAATACCTGCGTGACCATCGGGCCAGCGAGGTCGCGATCCTCTACCGCTCGAATGCGCAGTCACGCAATTTCGAGGAACAGCTGGTCCAGAACAAGATCGCCTATCGTGTCTATGGCGGCCAGCGTTTCTTCGATCGTGCCGAGGTCAAGGACGCCCTCGCCTACCTGCGCCTGATCGCGAATCGTCATGACGACGCGGCGTTCGAACGCGTGGTCAACACGCCGCCGCGCGGCATCGGCGACCGCACGGTCGATCTGCTGCGCGCGCGCGCACGCCGCGAGGACACCTCGATGTGGGAGGCCGTGCTGGCCGAATTGACCGACAGCACGCTGGCGGGGCGTGCGAAGAATGCCCTGCGAGGTTTCCTGCAGTTGATCGACGAGCTCGCGCGCGACTGTCTCGAAGATTCGGGAATCGGGGCTCGCGAACCGGGGGTCGTCGACGCCGGCTCGTCCGACTCCCGGCCTCTATCGCTGGCCGAACAGATGGACCACGCGATCGCACGTTCGGGGCTGCGCGAGTATCACGAGAAGGACAAGACCAGCGCCGAGTCGCGCCTCGAGAACCTCGATGAACTCGTCAACGTCGCGAGCCGGTTCGAACTCACCCAGGAAGACATCGACGCCGGCCTGTCCGATCTGGCCGCGTTTCTCTCGCATGCGGCACTCGAAGCCGGCGAGGCGCAGGGCGAGGCCTGGCAGGATTGCGTACAGCTGATGACCCTGCACTCGGCCAAGGGCCTGGAGTTTCCGCTGGTTTTCCTGGTCGGCCTCGAGGACGGCCTGTTCCCGAGCCACAAGTCGGTCGAGGAACCCGGTCGGCTCGAGGAGGAGCGTCGCCTCGCCTACGTCGGCATCACGCGCGCACGCACGCATCTGATCCTCTGTTACGCCGAGACACGTCGCATGCATGGCATGGAAATGTACGGCCGACCGTCACGTTTCCTCGGCGAGATTCCGCGCGAGCTGCTGCATGAGATCCGTCCGCGCGTGCAAGTGAGTCGCCCATCGAGGGAGGGCCAGCAAGCCTCGCCAGGCACCGCGCTGGCCGGACTCAAGCTCGGCCAGCGCGTGCGGCATGCCCATTTTGGTGAAGGCGTGATCATCGACTACGAAGGCAGCGGCGCGCACACGCGCGTGCAGGTCAACTTCGAGAATGCCGGGCAGAAATGGCTGGTCCTCGCCTACGCCAATCTCGGCACGATCTGATGCGCAAAAAAAATCCGTTCGTCCCGTAGCTGCGGGACGAACGGATCGTTGATCGAAGTGTGCCTCAGCCGCGACGGCGCGAGCGGAATTCGTCGAGATTGCTGTCGACCGCATCCAGGATCGGCTCGATCGCTTCCTGGGCTTTCTCGGTCGCATTCAGCGTGCTGAAATTGACCTGTTCCATGCCGCTGCTCCAGATCGTGCTGCCATCGGAAACCCGGTAGGCCTTGACGCCCATCTGCACCGTGTACAGCGTCGAACTCTGTCCGTAGTAGTTGAGCTGTTGCGAGCCGACCGGCTTGGCCTGGACGAAGACGACCGCATCGGCACGACCGCGCAGCGAACCCATGTTCGGCTTGCCACCCGATGCTTCGCCCGCCTCGATGACGCGGAAGCCACGGCGTTGCAGCAGGCTGACCACGGCGTCGCGCGCCGGCTCGGTGATCACGTCATCACCGCCGATGACGACCGCTATGGTCGGTACATGGGGGCGCGCCGGCGTCGTCACTTTTGGCTCGGTGATCCGCGCGACCTCGGTGACTTCTGCGGCACGCGGTGCCGGAACGTTGCCTTGTGCTTCCTCGGCAGCGCGCGCGGCAGGAAGATTTTGCAGCGCGTCGACATCGGCCTGCGATGCGCGCGGCCCCGGGCCATCGACGCTCGTGCTTGCCGTCGCTTCAGCCGATCCGGGGACCGGGCTCGATCCCGGCGCAACGGATTGCTCGTTTGCGACCTGTTGTGCCTGGGTCGGGGATTCCACTGCGGCGACCGGCGCGGAGCTGGTTGTTGCAGTGCTGGCGCTGCTGTTCGATGTGCCGTTGTCGGCCGCAACGACACGGTCTCCACCGAGTCCTGGAATCCTGTCGCGGAAAGCCCAGGCCCCGCCGATCAGGCCGAGCACGAGGATCGCCGCGATCGCGATCGGAACCACCGGGCTGCTGCGCCTGGTACCGGCATCGGTCGGGCGATCCAGCACGGAACGACGCTCGAAGCCGGGCTGGTTGCCCGCCGCGGTTGCCGGATCGGCCGGAAAGGACGGCGGCATCGGCTGGGCCGACGGCGTGATCCGGGTATTCGCCACGGCAATGGCCGGACTGGAGACCGGCGTCGTCGACAACGGACGCTGACCGGAAACCGGCGTTCGCTGGCCGATCATGGTCGCTGCCGCCGCCGAGACCTTCGGCACGATCGTGATCGGTCCGCTCTTCGCCACCAGCGGGTGGGCGAGCAGATCGTCGGCCAGCTCATGGCAGCTCTGGTAGCGATCGACCGGCTCCTTGGCGATCATCTTCGACAGGATCCAGGCGATCTGCTCGTCGACTTCACCATTGAGCTGGCGCACGTCGGGAATCTCGGCACGCACGACTTCCAGCATGAGGCCGAGCGGCGATTCGTCGGTGAACGGCATGCGGCCGGCCAGCATCTCGAACAGGACGATGCCGAGGGAGAAGATGTCGGAACGCTGGTCGACCTGCTGGCCGAGGCAGACTTCCGGCGACAGATAACCCGGCGTACCGACGAACTCGCCGGTCGAGGTCAGCTTTTTCGAGAGGTCCTGATTCGACAGGGCGATGCCGAAATCGGCGATCTTGATCGAGCCGCGGCTCGACACCATGAGATTGCCCGGCTTGATGTCGCGATGGATCACGCCCTTGTCGTGCGCCGTGGCAAGGCCCAGTGCGGTCTGGTAGATGATTTTCGCGGCTGGCCCGACCGGCACCTTGTGCTCGCGCTTGAGCAGCGTGCCGAGCGATTCGCCTTCGACGAACTCCATGACGAAATAGGTCTGCCCCTCATCCTCGCCGATGTAGTAGATCTGGATGATGTGCGGATCGTTCAGCGCGGCCATGCTGCGCGCCTCGCGCAGGAAGCGTTCCTTCACGCCCTCATCGTGCGCGAGCGAGTCCGCGAGGACCTTGATGGCGACATAGCGGTTGAGCGAGGACTCGTGTCCCTTGTAGACCACGCCCATGCCGCCACGGCCCAGCTCGGCAACGATGTCGTAGTGTCCCAATCGCGTTTTCATGGTGTCTCCGAGGCGCCTTGCGCCAGTAGTCATGCTGCGGGGTAAATGCTAGCACCGCCGATGCGGCATTTTTCGCACAGTGCTCGACAGCGAAAATCCGACTCCGCGCACACGCCAAGTGTGAACTGGATCACGTCGGACCGAAACGGGTATCGAGGCGGGGACGGAGGGGGCCGTTCCCGAACCATTCATGCCGCAGAGCAACAAGAAACCGGATCCCGCCCCGCTTCAGCCTTGTATGCCGTCGATCTCGAGGCGCAGATCATTGCGACAGATGTCTCCGACCAGGACCAGCGGGGCCGGCAGTCCGCATGCGCGCTCGTGGAGGCGTCGCTCAACCTGCGCGGCGTCCGCCGGGTTGCGCAGGTAGACCTTGAGCAGGCTCGCCGCAAACCCGCGTTCGGCAATCTCCGTGCCCGCTGCATCAAACAGGCTGGTCAGATTGAGCAGGGTCTCATCCAGCTGGGCGAGGGTGTCGCCGACATGCTGGCTGCTGTGGCCGACCACGGCCGCCGTGCCCGAGACGAGCAGCTGGTTCGCCGGGGTCCGCGTGGCCCGGGCGAACGTTGGCGCGACCGGGCCGTACTGGCGCGGGTAGGACCAGGCACTGAGCTGACGCGGGTTCTCGACTGCGACGCCGGCCAGACGCGCAGCCAGACCGTAGACCTGGAGCACGCGAATCCCATCGCGACGACCGATCGCGGTAGCTGCCGAGTAGCCGTTGCGGGCCGCCGGTCCGATGCCGTGCGCGCGGCCCGCGCAGAAACGCCGGTAGCGTTCGGTGTCGCCGTCGCCTTCGTTGATCGCATCCATGTAGTTCCACAGTCGCAACACGTGCGCCGGACTGCCGGTGCGGACGCGATGCGTGTCGAGCAGGCTGCCGATTTCCTGGTAGGCCTGTGCGGCGGCGTCCTCAAGGCTTCCGCTCGCGGTCTCGTCGACGTCGATCGCGAAGAACAGGTAATCGCCATCGCTGCTCCAGCGCACCGCACCGTCGCGGCCCCGGCGGACCGGCGCATGGCCGCGCCATACCTCGAAACGGCCGTTCAAAGCCGGTTCCAATCCGATGCGCAGGCAGCGAGGGTCGTCCTCAAGCGGCGCTGACGCTCCAAAGCCGATCACGGCCAGCACGTCAGGCTCCGCCAGCAGCGCGGTCAGGTCCGCGTTGACATACTCGACCCGCAACGGGGACAGGGCGCGGACGGCTGGCGTGGATGTGTTTTCGGAGAGTCGCACGTCGGGGAACTGGCTGCCGGGAACGGGTAGCGCCGCAAGGTCGGGCGGTCGCGGATGATACACTGCGATGCTGCAGATCATTGACTCCACGCCGAGGCAGACCATCCAGTGACGGACAATTCACAGTCGACCATTCAATCCCCGGCCGAGCTCGAACTCGCTCAACTGCTGGTCAGCAGCCTCAATATCGATGGCGTCAAAGCGGAAGCAATCGATCCCGATGCACCGCTGTTCGGTGAAGGAGACCTTGGTCTCGATTCAATCGACGCGCTCGAACTGGCACTTGCCATCTCCAAGCACTACGGGTTCCAGCTGCGTTCGGACAATCCCGAGAACCGGCAGATTTTCGGCAGTCTGCGCGCGTTGTCGGCACACATCGAGCAACACCGCGGCAGCTGAACCAGCCCTAGTCCTGGCCAAGGCGAAACAGGCGCACGCGTCTTGGCGGTCCGCGCCAGGCGAGCGTGCCGACGTGATCCTGTGCCAGATCGAAATGCCAGAGCTGCCACTCGGCCGGTGATCCGGCTTCGGCGGCGATGGCCTGCAGCGAGTCCGGCCGCGATTCGGCGTCGAGGCCGAAACGCAGGCGGTCCAGGCCAAACGAGATGCCGTGGCCCAGGGCCTTGAGCACGGCTTCCTTGCAGGTCCAAAGACGCACGAACGCGGCACCCTGCCGTGATGGCGCGAGAGCCGACAAGGCCTCGGTCTCGGCCGCGGTGAAGAAGCGTGCAGCGAGCTCGAGAGGCCCGTGGCGTCGTGCCACTGCCTCGATGTCGATGCCAAGTTCCTGCTTCTCCGAGAACGCGAATGCCATGCCGCGTCCAGCGTGGCTGATATTGAAATGCGGGAAGCCTTCGGCGCGAACATGCGGCTTTCCGTGCTCTCCGCGTTCAATGCGGGGCAGCTCCGCAGCCTGGGAATAGCGGCGCAGCAGGGCTTCCAGGCGTTCACGCGCAAGTGCCGACACGCGACGCGGCGGCACCGGTTCGCCGGACTGCCACAACCACAGATGGATCTCGTCGTCGGCAAGGGTGCCGGCGCTCCCCGCAGGCTCGACGTCCTGCATCGACAGGCGCCGGATCGGTGCGTGGCTCACGTGTGTTCCGGTTTCATCGCGGTGCAGTGTCGTCAGGCCGGATCGACCGGTGTCGTGCCGCCGCTGAATTCGCTGCGTGCCTGGCGACGGCGCTGGCTCAGATCGCTGCGCCACTTCCGGAACGAGAGCAGTCCGGCGGTCGCGTAGAGCAGACGGAAAAGATGGACGCGAAGCATGACCGGGCGGCTCTCGAAAACGTCGCCGGCCAGCATCGAGATGACGCCTTCCTCGACCCGCAGGTAATTGCGCGGATGGGCGAACAGGCCACGCATGATCGGCGAGTTGAAGCGGTAGATGAACCACGAGAACACTTTCACGCCACGCGCGACACGCTTGGCGAAGGCGCGCTGCAGCCCGGTCTCGCGGCGCGGATCGCGCAGCGAGCCGTTGACCACCTCGGCGGCACGCGTGCCGCCGTGCATCGCCAGGTAGACACCCGAGGAGAACACCGGATCGACGAACGCCCAGGCATCACCCGCCATGATCCAGCCCGGCCCGCTCATGCGCGAACAGGTGTAGGAATAGTTGCCGGTCACGCGGACCTCGCCGGTCATGCGCGCCTGCTGCATGCGCCCCCAGGCTTCCGGCATGAGCTTGAGGGTGTTGATCAGGAAGCCCTCGTTGTCGCCCTTGCGCTGCTTCAGGTATTCGGGCCAGCACACGCAGCCGACGCTCATCACGCCATCACGCAGCGGGATGAACCAGCACCAGCCGTGGTCAAAGTTGTAGATGCTGATGTTGCCTGCGTCTTCGCCTGGACGTCGTTCGACATCGAGAAAGTGGGCGAAGATCGCGGCGCTCTGGTGCTGCTCGTTCTTGCGTTTGAGCTTGAGCTTGTTGCCGAGCACGGTATCGCGCCCGCTCGCATCGACGAGGTAGCGTGCGCCGATCTCCAGCGTGTTGCCCTGTGCATCGCGGGCCAGCGCGCTCACCGCATCAATCGCGGTCGCGGTGACTTCCTCGACCTTGACCTGTTCGCGCGCATCGACACCGGCTTCGCGCGCGTGCTCGAACAGCATGCGATCGAACTCCTCGCGCTTGACCTGGAACGCGTGTGGCGGCGAGTTGCCGAGCGCGCGACGGAAGTGGAAGGTCTGGTAGTTGCCCGGGTCCGACGGGAAATCGGCGCCGAGCTTGAGCACACCGAGCTCGCTTACCTTCTCGAGTACGCCGAGCTGCTCGAAGATCGGCAGGTTGCACGGCAGCAGCGATTCGCCGATGTGGAATCGCGGGTGCTTGTCCTTTTCCAGCAGCAGGACACGCCAGCCATTGCGCGCGAGGACGGTGGCCGCAGAAGATCCCGCCGGTCCGCCACCGATCACCAGTACGTCGCAATCCACCTTTGAATGCATGAGGGCTCCATCGACCGAGGTTCCTGCAGGCGGCAACGCGCGTGAAACGCTCGTGCGGCGTGCTTGCGGCGGGCTGCCCGTCGTCGGCCACAAACCCGCCACCATGTTACATTTCCGCTCCTGACCTTGGGCGATTTCCCGTCGTTGCCGCAGATGAACCGCCCCGAAGAATCCCTCGTCGACCCTGCCCGGGCAACGTCCGTGGTACAGCGCGCGCGTCTGCTCGGGACGATTGCCGGTTACCTCGTTCTCGTGCTGGTGGCCTGGTTCACCGGCAGTGATGCACTGGCGGCTCTGTGCGTGGTGGTCCTGGTCAGTGCGGTGCTCGCATCCGGGCTGCGCAACGCCTCGCGAGCGGCCTGGGCGATCTGGATCCTGCTGGTCGGCGGCATCGTCCTGCTGACCTGGAACGGTCACGGCCGAACGGCCCTCGATCTCGTTCCGCTGCTGGTCAACCTCGGTCTTGCGATCCTGTTCGGATGGACCTTGACCGGCACGCATACACCGCTGATTGCGCGCGCCATCATCGCGATCGAGGGAGCCGAACGCATCGCACTGCCCGGCGTTGAAACCTACGCGCGCGCTCTCACCGCAGCGTGGACGCTGCTGTTCGCGTTGCAGGCGATCGTGTTCGTCGTGCTGATCGCGTGGTGGTTGCCGCAACTCGCGGAGGGTTCGCGCGCGCGCGACTGGACGATGACCTGGCTGCAGTTCGGCGGCTACCTGCTGCCGGCCCTGTTCATGCTTGCCGAGTACGCGTTCCGACGCTGGCATCTGCGGCATATCCCGCACACCCCGCCGCGCGAATTCGCCGAGCAGTTGCTACGCAACTGGCCACAGCTCCTGCGTGACACCGATCTGCGCAACGGCAGGACGCCGTGATCGATGGCTGACTTCGACCACGAATGGACCGAGCAGGTCTGCATCCCCGCGACGCATCCGAGTCTGGCCGGCCACTTTCCGGATCAGCCGGTGGTTGCCGGCGTGATCCTGCTCGATCGTCTTGCGGCAAGCCTCGAGCGCAACGGACATGGCATGCTGCAACGGATTTCCGCGGTCAAGTTCCGCGCGCCGCTGCTGCCCGATCAGGCCGCCGAGTTGCATGTCGCGATCAGCGCAGCGCAGATCCGCTTCCGCGTGACGCGAGGCGACGAGCTGCTCGCAACGGGCGACGGCGAACTCGCGTGAGCGATCACTGGAGCGAGCATCGCGAAGGCGGCGGGCGCTTCGCCATCTGGCTGATCCGTTCGATCGGACTGACCTTCGGCCGTCGCTGCGCGCGCCTCCTGCTGTATCCGATCACGCTGTATTTCTTCCTGCGCCGGACCGTCGAGCGACGCGCCTCGCGCGCCTATCTCGAGCGTGTGTTCGGCCGGCCGGCCGACGCCTGGATGGTCATGCGCCACATCCACAGCTTTGCCTCGACGATCCTCGACCGCATATTTCTGCTCACCGACAACCTGCGCAAGTTCGATATCAAGGTGTTCGGTCTCGACGACCTGCACGCGCAGATGCGGCCTGATCGCGGCATGCTCCTGCTCGGCGCGCATGTAGGCAGTTTCGAAGTGCTGCGCGTGATGACCCTGCAACGCCCGGACGTGACCGTGCGCGTGGTCCTCAACACGCGCCAGACGCCGGCCATGACCGAATTGCTGCACGCGCTCAACCCGGCGATCGCGAAAAACGTGATTGATGCCTCACGGCCTGGCCATGAAGTCGTCTTCGCCCTGCACGACGCGATGCAGGAAGGCGCGCTGGCGACCCTGCTCGGCGATCGCGCGCGGCCCGGCGAGGCGACCGTTGAAGTCGATTTCCTCGGTGCGCCCGCCCTCTTCCCGGTTGCGCCGTTCCTGATCGCGAGCATGCTCAAGGTGCCGATCGTGCTGTGCCTCGGCCTGTACCGCGGCGGTCGCGGCTACGATCTGGTTTTCGAGACGCTGGCTGAACAGCTCGACCTGCCGCGCCGTGGCAGGGAGGCAGAACTGCGCGCATTCGTGCAACGCTACGCCGCCCGACTTGAACATCACGTGCGTGCCCATCCTTACAACTGGTTCAATTTCTATGACTTCTGGAACCTGCAACCTGCGCCCGGCGACCGCCTTGCTGTACCTGATCCTGCCCTGCCTGGCGAACGCGGCTGAGATCGATCCGCTGAGTCTGGTCGGCGGCCTCAAGCGCGAGCTGCCGGCACGTACCGCCTTTACCGAAGTGCGCTTCTCGCACATGTACGAACGCGCGGTGGTCGCGCGCGGCGAGCTCGAATATCTCGGTCCGGGCAGGCTCGGCAAGCGCGTCGATACGCCCTACACCGAGACCACGACGATCGCCGATGGCCAGGTCAACGTGCAGCGCGGGTCGCGCAAGCCGCGCCAGATCTCGCTCGACCGCGTACCCGAACTCGAAGGATTCCTGCGCGGCTTCAGTGCCCTGCTCGGCGGCGATGCGACCGCCCTGCAGCGCGATTTCGAACTGACCAGCAGTGGCGATACCGCGCACTGGCAACTTCGTCTCGCGCCGAAGGACAAGCGGCTCGGCAAGCGCATCGACGCGATCGAAGTCGATGGTGGCGGCGACACCGCGCGCTGCTTTCGCATCATCGATGCCGATGACGACGTCAGCATCCTGCTGGTCGAGCAGCTCGCCGCGGCAGGCCTGCCCGATCCGCTGATTCGCAAGAGCGTCGAGCGCATCTGCCGGGATGGGGTCGCCACGCCGTGAGTTCGCGCATGCAGCGGTTCGCCCTGCTGGTCGGTTGGGTGGCGGTGCTGGTCGGCGTCGCCGCCTATGCCGCGCATGCACTCAAGCTCAGTACCGATCTGCGCAGCTTCATGCCGCCCGCGCAGACCGCCGACCAGAAACTGCTGATGGAACAGATCGGCGAAGGCCCGGGCTCGCGCCTGCTCTTGCTCGCGATCCATGGCGAGGCGGACGAGCGTCTCGCCGAGCTCAGTCGCGCATTGAGTGTCGCGCTGCGCGGGGACGCGCATTTCAGCCAGGTCGTCAACGGCGAATTCGATGCGGGCATGCTCGATGAAACGCTGCTGCCCTACCGCTACTTGTTGACCTCGAGCTTCGACGACGAGCCGCTCAACGAAGCGCTGCTCGCCGATGAGCTGGGCCAGCGTGTCGAGGACCTTGGTTCGCCGGCGGCCACCCTGCTCAAGCCATTGCTGCCGCGCGATCCGACTCTCGAGATCATGAAGCTCGCGGAACGCTGGTCACCGCCGAAGCAGCCGCTGGTACGCGAGGGCGTCTGGTTTTCACCCGCCAACGAAGCCTTGCTGCTCGTGCAGACCCATGCCGCCGGTTTCGATCCGGCCGCCCAGGGCGAGGCGGTCGCGGCGATCCAGTCGAGCTTCGAATCGATCAACGGTGTCGGCGGCAAGGCCGAGCTCGTGATCAGCGGGCCCGGCTATTTCACCGTGCTGGTCAACGCCAGCACGCGCGGCGAATCCGAGTGGCTCGGCCGGATCAGCACGGTTGGCTTCATCCTTCTTCTGCTGCTTGCCTATCGCAGCATTGCGGTGCTTGGCCTGGCTGCGCTGCCGATCGCCTCGGGCGCGCTCGCCGGTGTTGCCGCGGTCGCTGTCGTCTTCACCGAGATGCATGGCATCACCCTCGCGTTCGGCTTTACCCTGCTCGGGGTCGCCCAGGAATATCCGATCCGCCTGCTCAGCCATCGACGTGCCGGCGAAACGGCGCTCGAGAGCGTGCGTGGATTGTGGCCGCTGCTGCTGACCGCAATCGCCTCGGCCTGCATTGCCTATCTGGCCTTCTTCGCCTCGGGCGTGACCGGACTCATGCAGCTCGCGGTGTTCACGATCAGCGGCTTGCTCGTGGCCGGATTCAGCACGCGCTACCTGTTGCCGCGCGTGCTGCCGCTGAAATTCCGCGATGCCGCCGATACGCCAGGCCTCGGCACGGTCTGGAACTGGCTCGAAGCTTTGCCGAGACCCCGCTGGCTGCCGCCCGTGTTGCTGCTGTTTGCCGCGCTGATGCTGTGGTCGGCGTCGACACCGTTCTGGCAGAACGATCTCGCTGCACTGACGCCGGTGCCGCAGGATCTCATGCAGCGCGAAGGTCGCCTGCGTGCCGCACTCGGTGCGCCGGACGTGCGTTATCTCCTGATCGTCGAAGCCGCCGATGCCGAAGGCGTGCTCGAACTTTCCGAGAAGATCGCGCCACGCATCGATGCGCTGACCGGACAAGGGGCGGTCGCCGCCGCCGAGTTGCCGAGCCGCTACCTGCCGAGCATCGCCACGCAGCGCCTGCGCCAGGCCAGGCTGCCCGATCGCAGCGCGCTTGCCGCGATGCTGGGTGCGGCCGAAACGGATCTGCCGTTTCGTGCCGGCCTGTTCGAGCCGTTCCTCGATGATGTCGAGAAAGCGCGCACGCTCGAACCGCTGACGCCGGCCGTGTTCGCGAGCTCGCCGATCGGTGCACGCATCGATGCGATGCTGGTCAAGCGCGAGGGCCACTGGCTCGGGCTCGGCACGATCATCGGCATGCAGGATCCAGCCGCGTTCGACGCGCTCAGCCATGAAACCGGCGGCGCAGTGCGACTGCTCGATCTCAAGGGCGCCTCGGAGTCCCTCGTCGCCGCGTACCGCGAGCGCATCCTGCGCGCCTTCGGCATCGCCATCGTGCTGCTGGTCGCGACCGTCTTCGTGGCATTTCGCGACCTCCGTCGTGCCTGGCACGTGCTCGCGCCGATGACGCTCGCGACGATCCTCGTGCTCGCCGTCCTGCGTTTCGGCGGGACTTCGCTTTCGCTGTTCCACCTCGTCGCGCTGACCCTCGCCGCGGGCCTCGGCCTGCACTACGCGTTGTTCTTCGAGCGTCCGACGCCGGACGCGGCAGAAGCGCGCCGCACCCTGCACGCGACCCTGGTCTGCGTGATCTCGGCCCTGCTCGTGTTCGCCCTGCTCGCCGCATCATCGCTGCCCGTGCTGCGCGCGATCGGCCTGACCGTCAGCCTCGGTGTCGGCTTCCATTTCTGCCTGTCGATCCTGATGGCGCGCAAGGGGCGCACGCGCGATGCTCGCTAAGGCCGCCTGGGCACACCTGATCCCGCATCAGGGCACGATGTGCCTGCTCGACAGCGTCGTCGCATGGAGCGCCGACGCGATCCACGCACGCAGCGATTCACATCGGCGCGTCGACAATCCATTGCGCAGCGACGGGCGATTGCGTGCGGTGCACCTGTGCGAATACGGCGCGCAATCGATGGCTGTGCACGGCGCCCTGGTCGCGCAAGCCGCAGGACGTGCCGCAGCGCCCGGATTCCTTGTTTCGTTGCGCGGCGTTTCGTTCGGCGTCGCGCGCATCGATGATCTCGACGGTCCACTCGACGTGCATGGCGAACGCCTGCTCGGCAGCGACTCGAGCTGGCAGTACGCATTTCGCATCGAACACGCCGGTATCGAGATTGCCGCAGGTCGCGCCGCCGTCATGCTCGCGCCGGTCGGCTGAATCCCCGGCGTTGCCCTATTCCCAGCGATTCGCGCGTTCCGCGAAATCCGCCGCCTGCGGTCGTACCACACAGAAGCGCTGGCCGGTGGGCGCTTCCATCACCCACCAGGTGTGCAGCTGCTTGATGCGTTTGGCGCCGAGTGCTTCGAGGCGTTTCACTTCGGCTTCGATGTCGTCGGTCTCGATATCGAGATGGACGCGGCTCGCGTGGTCGACCGCCTGCACCTCGATGTGCAGGTTGCGGGTCGGATCATCGAGTTGGATATAGGTGTTGGCGACACCGGAGGCCCTGCCGACGCCCATGCCGAGCGCGCCGGCCCAGAACGCGGCTGCCGCGCCGAGATCATCGGTCTGGCAATCAATGATGAAACCGGCCAATCGGCTCTTGTGCATGAACGGCTCCGCGATCAGTCCATCGGCTACGGCTGGCCCGCTCAATCCTGTCGCGTGATGTCGGGCAGGCCGGTCGTCAGCAGCCAGACCTTGGCCTTCTTGTCGTACTTCCAGACCTGCCGGTCGATCACGCTGCGCGCGTCCTGGGTATTCACGTTGACGATGCCGATCTCGACGGTCTGGCGGACTTCGTTGTCGTTCACGGGCACCGGCGCGGTGTCGTTGTAATTGGTGAAGCGCACCTGCTTGTAGCGATCGAGTTCGAGCGGGGTCAGTGGATGTGCCGCGCGATAAGCCGGGTCGACGAAGGTCTCGGCCTGTTCGATCGAACCCCAGCGTATCGTCGCCGCATACGTGCGCAATGTCTCGGTGAGGATCTTGTCACGCGATTTCGCCAGCGCCGGCGCGGATGCGCACAACACGATCAGTGCAACGAACGGGATCGACAGACAGTGCGACAAGCGATGGGACGGGTTCATCGAGACGTCTCCTCGGACCTGACAGCCAGGCGGCCATTGTGCCGCATTCTAGGCGAGGCAACGCTGCAGGGCGACGAAACGGGCTTCGAGCGTGCAGGCGATCGTGCCATCGGCAAGCCGGATCTCGCAGCAGGCGGAGAGGCGTGCGCGGCCACGTGATTGCAGCGTGCCGAAGAATCCGTCGCCGGGCGAATTCCCGGCAAGGCGCGATACGGCGGTGAAGTCATCCCAGACCGGCGCCAGGTAGCGCACCGAACTATCCTGCACGTAGATGTCGCAAGCGACCTCGCGCGCGTCGGCTGCCAGCTTGATCAGCGACCAGCAGGCCAGCGTCATCACGCTGACCAGACTGCCGCCGAACGCACAACCCTTGTCGTTGACGTTCGGCGGCAGCGGCGCGCGCATCTGCAGCGACTCGCCATCCCAGGCGGCGATCTCGAGCTGCATCGCGCGCGTGATCGGAATGTCGATCAGCAGTTGTTGCTGCAGGTTCCGCCGCAGCGCATCGCGATGGCGCGAGTCGTCCCTGGGTTCGATGTCGGTCAAGAGCATTCCGTGGTCGCCGGACGTTGAAGGGCGGCGAGTTTGCACAGGGTGTCACCGACGATTCAAGCATCCTGATCTATCGGTATCATCAGTACGTCACCGTATGCAAAACCAGGCCATGTCATCGCACACGATCCCGGGCGCGCTCGAACTCGCTGGAGCCAGCGTCATCATCACGCGTCCTGCAGCGACCGCCGCGGCCCTGGTCCGCGCCGTGCGCAGGCGCGGCGCCAGCGTCGTGCGTCTTCCGGGTTCGCGCCTGTGCGCCATCGAGGATGCTGACGCGACGCGTGCAATGCTGTTCGCTGCGCAATCCGCGGATGCTTGGATCTTCACGAGTCCGGCCGCGGTTGATTTCTGTCTTGCCCTGACCGGCCCGTTCACGCGCGCACCAGCGCGCCAGGTATTTGCGGTCGGCGCTGGCACCGGGCGCGCGCTTGCACGCCGCGGCATTGCATCAATCGTTCCACTCGGCTCGCAGAACAGCGAGGGCCTGCTCGACGAGGCCGCCCTGTCGACACCGAAAGGATGGACGATCGCGATCATCGATGCGCCGGGTGGTCGCGATCTGCTTGCTCCGGGTCTGCGCGAGCGCGGCGCGACTGTCTCGCGCATCGGTGTCTACCGGCGCATGCCGCCGCAGCTGACGCGTCGCCAACTCGACGCACTCGACCAGGCCGCGCGCCCCTGGTTGACCCTTTTGTCGAGCGGCGCGGCGCTCGAACACCTGATGGCCGTGCTGCCGTCCGGGCCAATCGCACGTTGGCAACGCGAGGCGCTGATCGTCAGCAGCGAGCGCCTGCGCGACCTCGCCAGCGGCCACGGATTCGCGGACGTTCATGTGGCGCGTTCGGCACTCGACGCGGACCTGATCGAGACGGCCTGCAGGGTTCTGTCGCGGCATCGCCTGTAGTAATTTTCGTGCCGTGCATCGGCGTCTTCGGATAGCATGCGCATCATGGAAACCGAAACCCCTGCGCAGCTGCCCGCGCCGGCCCGTCGCGAACAAGGACAGCGGGGCGCCGTTGCCTCCCGTCGCGGACCGGGTCTTGTCCTGCTCGTCGTTTTGCTGCTCGTGATCGGCGCATTCGTCTGGTGGCTGATCGATCGCCAGATGCGTGAGCGTGAGGCTGGGCGCGCCGATGCGCTGTCCGCGCAAGTCGCCCAGCTGGCGCGCGCCAACGAGCAATTGCGCCATGACGTCGACAGTTTGCGCTCGCGCTACGCCGATTCCGAGACGATGAACCGCGGCATCCGCGAGGAAGTGCTCGCGTTCAACGAGCGCTCGCGAACGCTCGAGGATGCGGTCGCCAACCTCGCCGATCAGCGCGTGAACAATCGTGACGCGATGGCGCTCAACGAAGCCGAGTTCATCCTGCAACTTGCCGGCGAACGTCTCGCCCTGTTCCGTGATGCCTCGGGCGCGATGGCCGCGTACCGGCTTGCCGACAGCGCACTGGCGGCGGCCGAGGATCCGCTGTTCGCGAGCGTGCGCCAGACGATCAATGCGGAAATGCAGGCGCTCGAGGCAGCGCAGCCGATGCAGACGCAGGCGACCCTGAATGCACTGGCCAGCGTGCGCGGCAGCCTCAGCGAGCTGCCGGCGAAGGCCGCACCGGCCAATGCGCTCGCTCCGGTCGCGGGTGAACGTTCGCGCCTGCGCGAGATCCTCGCCCAATTCGTGCGCATCAGCAGCGACGAGACATCGCCTGCACTGGCCGCGCGCAATGACGCGCTGACCCGAACCCTCGCCGCGGTAGACCTGCGCACGGCCGAGGCGATGCTGTTCGCGCGTGATCAGGAAGGCTTTGTCGGCGCGGTCGATCGCGCCCGCAAGGGCATCCAGTCCGCCTTCGATGGCGACAACGAGGCAGTGCGAAAGGCCGTTGCCACCCTCGACAAGCTCGCCGCGACACCGCTGGCGCCGGCCCTGCCTGAACTCGGCACGGCGCTTGGCGAGCTGCGCAACCTGAGGACCACGCGCGCGTTGTCGCGTCCGCCCGCGCCACCGATCGGCGATGGCGTCAGCCCGTGAAAACCTGGATCGGCATCCTCGCCCTCCTGCTCGTCGCGGCCGCGGCCGCATTCGGCTGGCAATGGCTTGTCGAGGATCCGGGTTACGTCCTCGTGCGCCTGCGCGGCACGACGCTCGAAACCAGCCTTGTCTTCAGTGCGCTCGCCCTGCTCGTGACCTGGGGCGTGCTCAGCCTGACCTGGCGACTCCTGCGCTGGCCGCTGCGCGCGTGGATCCGCACCCAGCGCAAGCGGGCGCGCGAGAACCTGGCCGGCGGTCTGACCGCCTTCGCTGAAGGCCGCTACCTGCAGGCCGAACGCCAACTGGCCAAGGCCGCCAGGCAACCGGCGCTGCGTGGTCCCGCCCTGCTCGCGATGGCGCGCGCGGCGCATGCACGCGGTGACGACGAGCGCGCGGCAAGTACGCTGGATGATGCGTCCGTCGACGCCGCGGCCGCGGCCCTCGCACAGCGCGCGAAGTTCCTGCTTGAACGCTCGCGCAGCAGCGAGGCCCTGGCTCTGCTCAAGCCGAACGCCGCGCTCGGCAACTTGCCGCCGGTCGGCTGGAATGTATTGATCGAAGCGGCCCTGGCCGGAAACGACGCACAGACCGCTGTCGATGCCTTGCCGGCCCTGGTCAAGTCGCAGTCGCTTTCCCCGGCGGCGCTGGCGGCGCTCGAAACGCGCGTGCTCGTGCTCGCGCTGGCGACCGCTCCGTCACCGGCGCGCCTGAACAGCCTGTGGAATACGACCAGCCGCAGCCAGCGCAAACAGGCCGCGATCATCGCTGCCTTTGCGCGACGTGCCGCCGGTTTCGGCCAGACCCTGGCCGCGATGGATGAAATCGAATCGGCGCAACGTCGCGAATGGAGCGAGGAACTCGCGCTCTGCTACAGCGATCTCGGTCCGGCAGAGTTCGCCACGCGGGCGCGTCACGCCGAGGCCTGGCTCGCGATAGCACCGAACAGCGCCAACCTGCTGATCACGCTCGGGCGCCTGTGCCGCGACCAGAAGCTGTGGGGCAAGGGCATCCAGTATCTTGAACGCGCGGTGGAAATCGCCGATTCGCCGATCGCCTGGGAAGCCCTCGGTGACTGCCATCTCGGCGCCGGCAACGAGTCGCTTGCGGTACGTTGCTACAGCAATGCGCTGCTCACCCAGCGTGGCAAGCCATCGGTGCCTCTCAACGGTCGCCCCTCGACGCGCGTCGATACGCATGCCCTGATCGTCGAAGAGCGCGATCATCACGGCGTGCCGCGGTTGCCGAAAGCCGCCGGTTGATCCTCGCGGACCTGGGGATATTCATAGGTCCGGCGCCAAGCCCATTTTTGTGATTTTCGGTCCCAAGCCTAATTTCGAGATAGTTGAGTAAAGGAGCGGGTGTAGCGGATTGTCGAATCTGGCCGCAACGTCCTCGCACGCGCTCCGCTCGCACCCTCATGCCCTCATCCGCCCTCCGGGCACCTTCTCCCGCAGGCGGGAGAAGGAAAAGCAGCGACGCCTACTCCCTCCAGCGGGAGAAGGAAAAGCAACGACGTCCACTCCCGCTTGCGGGAGAAGGAAAAGCGGCGACGCCTTCTCCCTCCCGCAGGAGAAGCTGCAGCGTTTTGCTGTGCCTTCTCCCCGTGTCACGGGGAGAAGGTGCCGCAAGCGGATGAGGGGGCTTTTGCTTTGGACCCCCGTGTGGGTCGCTGCAGTTTCCACGCAGCTCTTCGACCGATTGTTCCCGACGCGGTCCCGCCGCATCCATCCCTGGATGCGTCCGTGTCTTGCATCCATATGCCCTCTTCCGCCCTCCGGGCACCTTCTCCCGCACGCGGGAGAAGGAAGAGCGGCGACGCCTACTCCCTCCAGCGGGAGAAAGGAAAGCAACGACGCCTTCTCCCTCCCGCGGGAGAAGGAAAAGCCGCAGCGCTTTGCTGTGCCTTCTCCCCGTGTCACGGGGAGACGGTGCCGCAGGCGGATGAGGGGGCTTTTGCTGTCGACGTGGAGAAAGGAAAAGTGCCGAACAGCATGTGTTGCGAACGCCCGCTCAGCGCGCCAGGGTCTCCACCGACATCACCTTGCCGTTGAGCAGATGCAGCACGCGCAGCAGGCGCGTGTCGCCGAAGTCGTAGGTCCATTCCTCGCGGCGCTGTTCGCGCCAGTTCTCGATGCTCGGGCCCGGCCGATAGACCACCGTGTCGCTGGCTTCGCGGCGCGCCGCCGGTTCACCGCAACGCGCTACGAGTTCGCCGTTGCTCATGCCGGTGAAGTCCATGTTTGCGCGGCAATCGTCGCCGATCTCGCGCACGCCGTAGCCGAGCGTCTCGGTGCCCTGCAGTTCGCCATCGCGGAACACCAGGCGCTGCATCAGCGCACGCGGTCCGAAGTTGTAGTACCACGCGCTCCATTGCACCTCGCGCTGGCGTTCCAGCGGCGTGTCGCGACCGATCACGTCGACGCCAATCCAGCTGTCGGACCAGAACGGCTCGCCGCAACGCTCACGTACCTGGAAATCGCGGGCACCGTCGGTGACCAGACGATTGCCGCAACGCAGGGCCATCGCGCTCGGACTGGCCAGCATCAGCAATACCGCAAGCAGGACATACGCACGCATTTCCGGGTCTCCGCAGTTCGCCACGTCGATTGTATGCAGGACTCCGATTGTCGCCGAATCGTTGCATGCCCTGCTTGGTATAGTCGCGCACCGCATTCGATGGAGGCCGCCCATGGCGATCTGGAAGCAGTCGGTCGATCTCGATCGCATCAATTCCTGGAACAAGAACACGCTCGTCGAATACCTCGACATGCGCGTGACCGAAATCGGCGAGGATTTCGTGCGCGGCACGATGCCGGTCGATGCGCGCACCAAGCAGCCGTTCGGCCTCCTGCACGGCGGCGCTTCGGTCGCGCTGGCCGAATCGCTCGGCAGCCTCGCAGCCAACCTCGTCCTCGATTCCAGCGCGGAAATGGCGGTCGGCCTCGACATCAATGCCAATCACGTGCGCGCGGCCACCTCAGGGCGGGTCACCGGCACGGCGCGGCCGCTGCATCTTGGCCGTTCGACCCAGGTCTGGGAGATCCGCATCGAGGACGAGTCCGCGCGCCTGGTCTGCATCTCGCGCCTGACCATGGCGGTCGTCCCGCGCAGTTCACCGAAGGCCGTCTGAGCCGGTGACCGATCGCGAAGCGCCGTATGCCGGGCTCAGCCCCGACCTGATACTCGATGCCGTGGCCGATGCCGGGTTCGAGCCGGACGGACGCATGCTTGCCCTCGGCAGCTACGAGAACCGGGTCTACCAGATCGGCATCGAGGACGGCCCACCGCTGGTCGCGAAGTTCTATCGGCCCGGGCGCTGGAGCGACGCGGCAATCGACGAGGAACACGATTTCGCCCTCGAACTCGCCGACGCCGAACTGCCGGTCGTCGCACCCTTGCTGGTAGATGGAGCCAGCCTGCTCGATTACGACGGCTTCCGCTTCAGCCTGTATCCGCGCCAGGGCGGACGCTCGCCCGAACTCGAGTCGCGCGATAACCTCGAGTGGATGGGGCGCCTGCTCGCGCGCATCCATGGCATCGGCTCGCGCGGCTCCTTCGATGAACGCGGGCGCATCGATGTACGCACCTTCGTGCGCGAACCATCGCGCGCCGTACTCGAATCGGATCTGCTGCCCTCCAGTCTGGCGCGCCGCTACCGCGAAATTACCGAGTCCCTCGCCGACCAGCTCGATGCGCGACTCGAGGCGATCGGTCCGGTCCGCCAGATCCGCCTGCATGGCGACTGCCATCGCGGCAACGTGTTGTGGACTGACGCCGGCCCGCATTTCGTCGATCTCGACGACGCACGCATGGGCCCGGCCGTGCAGGATCTATGGATGCTCGCGCCGTCGGCAGCGGCGCTCGACATCCTGCTCGAAGGCTATGCCGAGTTCCGCGATTTCGATGCCGGCGAACTCGCCCTGATCGAACCGCTGCGCATCATGCGCCAGGTGCACTGGGCCGGCTGGGTCGCGATGCGCTGGCACGATCCGGCCTTTCCGCTGGCGTTTGCCCATGTCGGCGAAGCGCGCTGGTGGGAAGAGCATTGCAACGACCTCAGCGAGGCGGTTGCGCAGCCCGGAAATTGATCCGGTCCGCAGACAGCTTGAGAACCGTTCGGACCGAACCTTCGACAGTTCAGGGCGAACGGTATCCAGTCGAAGCCTGGCCGTGGCGGCCCTTGGACAGGCCCGTCCTGAGCCTCGCCGAAGGGCTCGGGGCGAACGGCACCAACGGGCCGGAACAATAGAGCATTCCATCGAATTGCCTCAGCGAGTATCCCCGGGGTTCCGGTACGATAGCGATCCGATGAATTCCGCAGCAGACAGAACCGACGAGTCTCCGCGCAGGGATGCGATGCGTCCGCTGCGCTATGTACTGCGCACGCCGTTCGTCCTGCTCCACATCGTCTTCGCGTTGCCGCTGGCGGTGATCGCGTTGAATCCGCTGCTCGCGCGGATTCCGGTGGGTCGGCGACGTTTCGACCAGTTCATGATCAGCTGGTGGTCCGGCACCCTCGTGCGTCTGTTCGGTTTTCGCATCCGCGCGTTCGGAGCGCCGCTGGGTGGTTCCGTGATGTACGTGGCCAACCACGTGTCCTGGCTCGACATCGAATTGATGCACAGCCAGCGCGCGATCAGTTTCGTGGCCAAGAGCGAGATCGCCGGATGGCCACTGGTCGGCTGGCTCGCGACCCGGGCCGGCACGATCTATCACCAGCGCGGCAGTTCCGACTCGATGACAAGCGTGATCGGTCGCGTGATCGAGCGCCTGCGCGCGGGTGAACCGGTCGGCATCTTTCCGGAAGGCGGAACCGGTCGCGGCGATCGGGTGCGCACGTTCCACGCGCGCATCTTCCAGGCAGCACTCGATGCCGACGTGCCGGTGCAGCCAGTCGCGCTTCGCTATGGCCGCAATGGGCGTCAGGATCCGTCGATGCCGTTCGGCCCGAACGAAAGCTTCTTCGCCAACCTGTTGCGCATCCTCGGCAATCCCCCGGTGGATGCCGAAGTGCATTTCCTCGAACCGGTCGAGTCGACGCCGGACGCGCGCCGGCGCATGGCCGAGGAAAGCCGCGCGCGCATCGTGCGCACGCTTGGTTACGGTGATTCGTGATGTCGCCGCCGGTTCATCCGTCTGACCACGCCGTAGCGCTTGCGCGTGATCCGGCCTGTCCGTTCGATCAATCCGGACGATGAACGCGGCCGATTACCAGGCTCCGCGTCTGCTGCGCAATCCACATGTGCAGTCCGTGCTGGCATCGAGCGGCGTGCGTCGCCTGTTGTACCGGCGTCGCCTGTCGCGACTCGAACGCGGCGCGACCGGGCATGTGCTCGATTGTGGCGACGGTGTCCGTCTGCTCGGTTTGCATACGCCGCAGCGTGTGATGGACCACCCGCGCGGACTGGTCGTGCTGCTGCACGGCTGGGAAGGCAGCGTGCAATCGAGTTATGTGCTGCATACCGGATCGCGCCTGCTTGCCGACGGCTACGACGTGTTCCGCCTCAACTTCCGCGATCACGGCGACACCCATCACCTGAATCCCGAGCTGTTCCATTCGTGCCGGATCGATGAGGTCGTCGGAGCGGTCGGCGCGGTGGCGAGGATGTTCCACGATCTGCCGCTCGGCATCGCCGGGTTTTCACTCGGCGGAAACTTTGCCCTGCGTGTCGCCCTGCGTGCGCCCGACGCAGGCATTCCGCTGGCTTACGCGCTTGCGGTGTGTCCGGCGATCAGTCCGCGCGATGCGATGGATGCGATCGAGCAGGGACCGTGGTTCTACGAGGCCTATTTCCTGCGCAAATGGCGCCGTTCACTCGTGCTCAAGCAACGCGCGTTTCCGCAACCCGCACTGTTTTCGGCGGACGACATGCGCGGCAACCTGCGTGCGCTGACCCGCGCACTCGTGCTCAAGCACACCGGCTTCAAGTCGGTCGAAGATTACTTCGATGGTTATTCGATCGCCGGCAACCGCCTCGCCGCGATGCGCGTTCCGACGACGATCCTGACCTCGGCCGACGATCCGATCATTCCGGTCGCCGACTTCCGCCAGCTCACCCTGCCACCCTGCGTCGAACTCGAGATCGCCCCGGCCGGCGGCCACTGCGGTTTCATCCAGGGCCTGTCGCTGACCAGCTGGACCGAGGACTACATCGCGCATCGCATGCTGCGGAACCTTCCGGCGCCGGAATAGAAGTAATCGCCAACCACGTACCGGCATGGATCGATACGCTGGCGGCATGCCACGCGGCGACTGTGTTGCGACACCGTCCTGCGGATAAGACGACGCGACTTCGTCCCCGCAGAGTCGTTGACCGTGTGCAAACCACAGTTTACACTCGATCCATGCTCGAGCTGGTCAAGTCCGCCACCTTCGATGCGTGGCTTCGTGGACTGCGTGATAGTCGCGCCCGGGCTCGAATCGCGGCACGACTTGATCGCATGGCCGATGGAAATTTCGGTGACGTCAAGCCGGTGGGTCACGGCATCAGCGAACTGCGGATCGATAATGGTCCCGGTTATCGGGTGTATTTCATGCAACGTGGCTCCGTGCTTGTGGTGGTGCTCGCCGGTGGCGACAAACGCACCCAGCCGGCCGATATCAAGCTGGCACGTCGCATTGCGTCTGATTGGGAGCGTGAATCATGAAAGGCGTGCGAGAAACCTTTACCCGCTACGACACGGCCGACTACCTCAGGACCGAGGCGGACATCGCGGCCTATCTCGAAGCGTGCGCCGAGGAAGCGCCCAACGATCCAGCCTTCATGCTCAAGGCGTTAGGCACGGTCGCGCGTGCGCGCAATATGAGCCTGCTGGCAGAAGAGACCGGCATGACGCGAGCTGGGCTTTACAAGGCGCTTTCGGGCGAAGGCAATCCCAGTCTGGCCAACACCATGAAGGTGGCCAAGGCGTTGGGCTATCGGCTGGCGCTGTTGCCGGATCGGGATTGATTGCTCAGTCCAGTGATAACACTCGTCGAAGCACTTCGTTGGCTCTTCTGTTGACGGGTCGCTTCGTCTGCCGGGAGAGAGGTTATTGCGAAGAATGTGAACGAGCATTTTCTCATCAAGCAAGTCAGGTGAGCGAGCTTCTTCCAGGCTCCTACACGATATCAGTAGAGAGTAGGCTTCGAGCTCGATGCATTGGTGTCATCTATGTGATGCAGGGATACTTGGATCTTGCGCATTCGAGTGGAAAAAATTCTTCCCCCTTTCCTACGGTGAGCAAATGGGAATGGCAACGGGCATCGCTGCCGAACCGCTGGAAATAAATGGTTCAAAAGATGAGGCTAGATTTCGAGTTCTCGCGACGGAACTGGTTAGAGATGTGACAGCCGCGATTGCTGGTGAGGACGTTGAAGAATCCATCTCGAAATTGGGTGACATTTGGATCGAAGCGCTGAAGTCTGCGGGCTATCTGGCGCACAGAGACGAAAGTGTTGATCGCTTGGTGCTCGGATGGGGGAAGCAAAGTGCCACGTCAGGATTGAAGGAATGGTCTCAGTTGGCATATGCCAAATAGCGCGCAAAAGAAAATTAGGGTTGGAAACCGGAGACACAATGAATTATCCGACTGTACACACTCGGCCGCAAAACAGCCGGTGATGGCGAGGTAATTTCTCACGCGGACTGGAGAGTCAAATCCTGGCGTGCCCTAAACGTGGGCAGTGGGCGCCGACCGACCGCGATGAGTATCTGAAAAGCTCCAGAATTTCCACGCGCCGTGTGAAAACGCCCGCAGTCGAGAGTGTCTGCGCGGAGAACACCACGCAGACACCCTCGGCAACTTACTGGGCGGCGTCCTTGAGCTTCTTGAGCGGGCGCACCTTCACTTTCACGCTGGCCGGCTTGGCCGCGAAGACCTGCTCCAGGCCAGTGAACGGGTTCTTGCCTTTGCGCTTGGGCTTGGCCGGAACTTTGACGGAGTTGATCTTGAACAGCCCCGGGAGCGTGAAGTTGCCGACTCCCTTCTTGTGCACGGCGCCAAGTACCGCGTTTTCGAGTGCGGCAAGCACCGCTTTGACGTGCTTCGCTTCCACGCTGGCCTGTGCGGCCAGGTGCGCGATCAGCGACGATTTCCCGAAAGCCTCCTGGATCGGCTTCACGCTGGGAGCTGCCTTCGGCGCAGCGCTTGCTTTGGTTTTCTTCTTGGCAGTGGTTTTGGTAGCCATTGAATCGGGTCTCATTCAGTGCACCGCTCCGTATGAAGCGATGGCCGTTCGGCCCTGTAAATCTAGGGGTTTTTCGCGTTCTTCGCCACTCCCGGCGATGTTGGCCTGACGAACCCGGGGAGACTCGGTGCGGGAGTTGCCACTGATGGCCGCCTTTGGCCGGCCGCCGAGCGGGGCAAATGCCTGATATCGCTTCATGCGCCGAGCCGATCCTGTTTCATCGTTGCGCGGATCATGAAGAGCCGGCGTAAACGCTGCGGGAGGTGTTTCAGTCGGCCGGCACGGTGCGTTCGCGGGCCCATTCGCGCAGCGCCTCGACCCGATCCGCCATCAGTACCGACAGTGGGCGGGTCTGGCGCGCTTCGTCGACCAGGTGCTTCGTAGCGAGCGGCGTTTCCTCCGCGGCGGCGGCATAGAGCGCAGCGACGACGAGCTGTTCGATCTCGGCACCGGAGAAACCGTTGCTGGCCTCGACCACGGTCGGCAGATCGAGATCGGCAGATGCGATCTCGCGCTTGTCGAGATGGATGCGCAGGACTTCGCCGCGCACCTCGGCGCTCGGCAGGTCGACGAAGAAGATCTCGTCGAAGCGGCCCTTGCGCAGCAGTTCGGCCGGCAGCGCCGAAACATCGTTGGCCGTGGCGACCAGAAACACCTGGCCCTTGCGTTCGGCCATCCAGGTCAGCAGATAGCCGAGCACGCGACGCGAAACGCCATCGTCGCTGCCTTCGGTCGAAAGCGCCTTCTCGATCTCGTCGAGCCAGAGCACGCAGGGCGAGAGCATTTCGGCGTTCTTCAGGGCCGTACGAAGATTGCGTTCGGTTTCACCGTGGTACTTGTTGTACAGCGTGCCGATGTCGAGGCGCAGCAAGGGCACGCCGAAACCTCCTGCGACGGCCTTGGCGGCGAGCGACTTGCCGCAACCCTGCACGCCGAGCAAGAGGATGCCTTTCGGCGGATCGAGCTTGACCGTCGTCTTGCGTCCGATGAAGGCCGGCACGCGCTGCTGGATCCAGCGCTTGAGGCGGGTCAATCCGGCCACGTCGGCGAAGCGCGCGGTCTCGTATTCGAAATGCAGCAGGTTGTCGCGATCGAGCAGCTCGAACTTGGCCTGGGCGAGATCGGGCAGGTCGGCCGGACTGATCGCGCCATCGGAATGGATCAGCTTGCGCACGATGCGGCGCGCATCGGCCAAGGTCAGGCCGACCAGGTTGCGCACGATCGTGCGCGCCGCTTCGGCATCGACTTCGACGCGCCGGCCGCTGTTCTCGCGCGAAAAATTGAAGGCCTCCTCGCGCACGAGGGCCGCCATGGCCTGGGCGTCGGGCAGGGCCAGCTCGAAGCGCGTGGCCAGGGCGGAGAGATCGTCAGGCAACTCGAAACGCGAGCCGACCAGCACCAGGGTATGTTCGGCCGCCGCCTGGCGCAGGACGATCTCGCGCAGCAGGCGCAAGGTCATCGGATAGCGCAGGTAGGGCTGGAAATCGAGGAGCAGGAAAATGCCGGCTTCGGTGCGCTGCTTGATCGAGGTCAGGGTCAGCGTGGCATCGGGAACAGCCTGCTCGCCCTCGTCGTCGAAGTCGATGCGGCGCAGCCCGTCGGTGATGCTCCAGGTGAACAGGGGACGCAGGGATTGGGCGATGGCGTGTCGAAAACTCTCGATCACACGACCCTCTTCGGCCGATTCGATGACCAGCAGCGGGGTCCGCGCACGCAGCAGGGTAGTGAGATCCTGATTGACGCCCATTGATTCCGGCATTTCCCGCCAACATGAAGCTTGGAAGCCTAGCACGCCGGCATGCGGCATAATGGGCGATTCCCTTGCACCGCTTTCGGTGCCATCAGACCCAGAAGAACATGCTTAGAGAAGCCATCGAACACCATCGTCAAGGTCGCCTGGAAGAGGCTGAAAAAGCCTATCGCGAGGCCCTCCTCACCAATGCACTGGACAGCGAAGCCCTCCGCGGGCTTGGCGCGGTGCGCCGCCTGCGCGGCGATCTCGCCGAAAGCGCGCAACTGCTTCGACAGGCGCACGAGCTCGCGCCTGAACAGCCGAAACTGCTGATGATGCTCGCCGCCGTGTACTTCGAATCGGGCGACCCCAAGGCCGCGCGCGATGCCTACGAACGTGTGTTGGCGCTGGATCCGAACGCGACCGGTGCGCACACCGCGCTGGGCCACATCGTCATGATGGACGGCGACCAGACCCTGGCCGAACAGTATTTCCGCACCGCCCTGCGCGTCGACGAGGATGCCCAGGCGCTCAGCGGTCTCGGTACGCTGGCCTTGAACAAGGGCGATGCGGAAAGCGCGATGAAGTACCTGACACGCGCCGCCGATCTCGCGCCCAACGATCCGGCCGTCGCTTTCGCCCTCGGCCGCGGATTTGCCGCGCGCGGCATGGCGGCGTTTGCCGAGCAGGCGTTCCGCAATGCCTTGCGTCTGCGACCGGGCCTGCCACAGGCACAGAACGCACTGGGACAGTTGCTGATCCAGGACAATCGGGTCGCCGAGGCCGAAGCGTATTTCCGCGCCCTGACCGGTGTGCGCGGATTCGAGCTCGCCTCCGAGCTGGGCCTCGCCGATGTCGCCCGCCTGCAGAGCCGTTTCGAGGACGCCGCGGAAGGCTATCAGCGTGCGTTGGCGATCCGGCCCGATCACGAACCCTGCTTCGAGGCGATGATCTGGTCGCTCGGCAAGCTCGGCCGCGGCGACGAAGTCCAGCGTGCCCTCGACCAGCGCATCATCGATTTCCCCGACCAGCCCCGCTGGCGGGCAACCCGTGCGCGCATCCGTGAAAGCACGGCGCGATCTGCCGAAGCGGCGATCGACTGGCAATGGCTGCTCGATCGCAATCCGCAGGATGCCGAGGCAACCATCCAGCTCGCCCGTATCCGCGAGCGCAACGGCGAGTTCGAGCTTGCCGACAGTCTTGCCAAAGCGGCCTTCAAGTTGGCGCCGGCTGACCCGGACCTGACCGTGATCCGCACCCGGGCGTGCATGCGCGCCGGTGACAATGCCGGCGCGCGCGCACTGTTGAATACGATCAATCCGAGCAAGATCGACAAGGATCTCGCGCGCACCTGCATGAACCTTCGCGGTCAGTTGCACGATCGCGCTGGCGAGGTGAGCGAAGCCGTGCGCTTCTTCCGCGAAGCCCAGAATGGCCTGCCCTCGATGTTGCCGGGCCTGGACGCGCTGCCTGCGGATTATGCGTCGGCCATCGCGAAACCCGAGGCTGAGGCCTGGACGCACGCCCCGATCCTGCTGGTCGGCGCGCCGGGCAGTGGCGTCGAACGGATCGCCGCCCTGCTTTCGGATCAGGCGGGCTTGAATGTGCTGAGGGAGCGTGCGCACGGCGTGCGCAACGATTGTTTCGATTCAATCCCGGTCGATCTGAGCGTCGAGGAAACTCCCGGCAGCGAAATCGAGGCGCATCGCGAGACCTATCTGGCCTCGATGCGTGAACGCGGCTGGGATCTCGACAAGCCGCTGATCGACTGGATTCCACGTTTCGATGCGCACCAGCTGCTGGTCGCGCGCCGCATCATGCCGGGCGCACGAACCATCGTGGTCGATGCCGATGCGCGCGACGCCCTGCTCAACTGGCTCGGCTTCGGCTGGTTGCCGTATGCCGCACTCGGCCAATTCGACATGGGCGTCGACTGGCTCGCGCGCGCGTTCGGCCACCTGCGTTTCGTTTCAGTGTACGGTGGATTGCCGCACCTGGTCGTCAATGCCGACAAGGTGCTTGCCGATCCGCTCGGCGCGGGTGCAGAACTTGCTCGCTTCGTCGGCGTCGACGCGCTGCGGCCAGGCGAGGCCACGGCACGGATCGAACGCGGCCCGGCCGGCTTGCCGACCCGGTTCGCCGAAGGCCATTGGCAGGCCTATGCCGGAGCGCTTGCCGACGCGTTCGCCAAGTTGCCGGTCTGAGCACGCACCGTTCCGTTCGCCCCGGAGTACGCCATGCATATCCGCAGCAAGAGTTTCCACGACATGCAGCCGATTCCGGCCGAGTTCGCCTTCGGCAAGCCCGGTCCGGACGGCGAACCCTGCGTGTTGTCCGACAACCGCAATCCGCATCTGACCTGGAGCGATGTGCCCGAAGGCACCCGCTCGTTCGTGCTGAGCTGCATCGATGTCGACGTGCCGACCGTCGGCGATGACGTCAACAAGGAAGGGCGCAGCGTCCGCGCCGATCTGCCGCGCACCGAGTTCGTGCACTGGGTGATGATCGACATCCCGCTCGAGTTTCGCGAGTTCGGAGCCGGGGCGTGCTCGGAAGGCGTCGTGCCGCACGGCAAGCAGGAGACCTTCGGCCCGCCCGGTTCGAAGCAGGGCCTCAACGACTACACGGGCTGGTTTGCCGGTGATGCGGACATGGGCGGCGACTACTACGGATACGACGGGCCGTGCCCGCCGTGGAACGACGAGCGCCTGCATCGCTATCACTTCCGCGTGGTCGCCCTCGACGTTGCAACGCTCGGCATTGACGGCCGCTTTGATATCGCCGACGTGCGCAAGGCGATGGCCGGGCACGTGCTCGACGAAGCGGAAATAATCGGCACCTATTCCCTCAACGCCGCGCTGCGGCGTTGACGCATCAATTCCCTGGCATCAGCAGCAGCAGGCCCGCGCCGAGGGCGATCCGGTAGATCGCGAACGCGTTGAAGTCGTGCGTGCGGATGTAGCCGAGCAGCCACTTCACGGCGATGAAGGCGGTGATCGTCGCGGCCGCGAATCCGGCGCCCACTGAAAGCCAGTCCTCGTTCATTCCGCCACCGCGCACCTGCTTGAGGATTTCATAGCCGCTGGCCGCGAACATGGTCGGGATGCCGACCAGGAATGCGAATTCGGTGGCGGCCGCGCGATTGTTGGTTCCTGCCAGCATCGCGATGAAGATCGTCGCCGCCGAGCGCGAGGTACCCGGGAAGATTCCAGCGACCACCTGCGCGAGGCCGACCAGGATGGCGACGGTCCAGGTGATCCGCTCGCTCTCGGGGCGACGCGCGCTGATCGATTCGGCGGCGAATATCCAGAAGCCGCCGACAATCAGGGCGATCGCGATCGGAGTCACCCGGTCGGGCAGCTCGAAACCGAGCCTGGCGACGACCAGGCCGAGCACGGCCGTGATCGAAAAAGCCGCGATCAGCTTGAGCAGGTAGTCGCGGTTGGCCGCGTCGCGCCAGCCTGTCGCGAGTTGCCACAAGCGTTTCCGGTAGATCAGGCAGACCGCGAGTATCGCGCCTGCCTGGATCACCACGTTGAAGGTGTCCGAACGCGCGCCCAGCCAGTGTTGCGCGATCAGCAGATGGCCGGTGCTGGATATCGGCAGGAACTCGGTGATGCCTTCGATGATGCCGAGCAGGAGGACGTTGATCAGGTCGGGCACGCAGCCAACTCCGGGGGACGGGCGCGCAAGGATAGGCCAGATCCGGTGATCGGCGCAGCGCTGCATGAGCCCGGCACGATCATGCGAGAATTGCGCCTCGCCCGCATCCCGTTCAACAAGGAATTCCGATGTCCGTCGCCAACGTGCTCAAGCTGATCAAGGACCACGAGGTCGAGTTCGTCGACCTGCGTTTCACCGACATGCTCGGCAAGCAGCATCACGTGAGTTTTCCAGCGCATTCGGTCGACGAGTCGTTCTTCGAGGACGGCAAGATGTTCGACGGCTCATCGATCGCGGGCTGGAAAGGCATCAACGAATCGGACATGGTGCTGATGCCGGATCCGGATACGGCGATCCTTGATCCGTTCATGTCCGATCCGACCCTGATCATCATCTGCGACGTGCTCGAGCCGCACACGATGCAGGCCTATTCGCGCGATCCGCGCTCGCTGGCCAGGCGTGCCGAAGCGTTCCTCAAGTCGACCGGCCTCGCCGATACCGCGTTCTTCGGTCCCGAACCCGAATTCTTCATCTTCGACGGCGTGCGCTGGCAGAACGACATGGGCAAGGTGTCGTTCGAGATCGAATCGGAGGAAGCCGCGTGGTCGTCGAGCCGGAAATTCGAGGCTGGCAACAGCGGTCATCGGCCCGGCATCAAGGGCGGCTACTTCCCGGTTCCGCCGGTCGATTCGCTGCAGGACCTGCGCGGCGAGATGTGCAAGATCCTCGAACGCGTCGGCCAGGTCGTCGAGGTGCACCATCACGAAGTCGCGACCGCGGGCCAGTGCGAGATCGGCACCCGCTTCAACACGCTCGTGCGCAAGGCCGACGAGCTGATCACGATGAAATACGTCATTCGCAATGTCGCCCACCAGTACGGCAAGACCGCGAGCTTCATGCCGAAGCCGCTGGTCGGCGACAACGGCTCGGGCATGCATGTGCACCAGTCGCTGGCCAAGGGCGGCAACAACCTGTTTGCCGGCGATCTCTATGGCGGCCTTTCACAGACTGCGCTGTGGTACATCGGCGGCATCTTCAAGCATGCGCGCGCGTTGAATGCGTTCACCAATTCGGCGACGAACAGCTACAAGCGCCTCGTGCCAGGCTTCGAGGCACCCGTGATGCTCGCCTATTCGGCGCGCAACCGCTCGGCGAGTTGCCGCATTCCGTTCGTCAACAGCGCCAAGGGTCGTCGCATCGAGATCCGCTTCCCCGATCCGGTCAACAGCGGCTATCTCACGTTTGCCGCGTTGCTCATGGCCGGTCTCGATGGCGTACTCAACAAGATCGATCCGGGTGCACCATCGGACAAGGATCTCTACGACCTGCCGCCCGAGGAAGAGAAGAACATTCCGACCGTCTGCCATTCGCTCGACCAGGCGCTCGAGGCGCTGGACAAGGATCGCGCCTTCCTGACCGCCGGCGGCGTGTTTTCGGATGATTTCATCGACAGCTACATCGATCTGAAAATGCAGGAAGTCACCCGCTTTCGTGCCGCGACGCATCCGCTCGAATACCAGATGTATTACTCGATCTGATGCCCGTGCGGTCGGATCAAGGCGTGGACCTGTCCTGCGCTGCGCGACGATGGTCCGCTCCGCTGTCCGCAGCGATGCCGTGAAAGCCGATGCCTGCATCGCGATCGAGCGCAGGCCGCGGTCTGCGCTGATGCGCGGCAACGGCGTCGACGGGTTCATGGCTTGAACGCACTCCAGTTTGCGACCGTCATCGATCGCTTGCGTCAGCAGATGCAAGGCGCTGGCGCAGCCACATTGATCGATCGCCTCGCGAACGGCAGCGCCGCCGAATCCGACTGGAGCGCGGCCGCGGAAGTCCTGTTGCGCAGCGATCCTTCGGCCGCAGCGGTCTTGCTCGACGTGGCCGTGCAGCGCTGGCCGCAGGCCGCGTCGCTGCATTATCTGCTCGGCAACGCGTTGCGCATGAGTGCGCGTCCGCTCGATGCCGAAGCGTCTTTGCGCCGGGCGATTGCGCTGGATCCTGCACATGCGGACGCGAGCATCTCGCTGGCCCATCTGCTGCGCGAGCAGGGACGCATGCGCGCACTGGCCGAGGTCATGCTGGCCTTGTCCGCGAACGAGCCGGACACACTCGAAAACGCCAGCCGCACGCTCGCGTTCCTCTGCGAGTGCGAGCGCTACGTCGAGGCCGGCTCATTGACCGGCGCGATGCTCGGAGCGTATCCGCACGATGCGAACCTGTTGCGCCGCGCCGGCGAGATTGCGCTCGTCCTCGGCCGCTTCGACGAAGCGCAAGAGCACCTGCGCGCGTCGCTCGCGATCGATGCGAACCAGGCGTCGGCCTGGCTGCGCCTCGCGCATACGCATCGTTTCGTCGCCGGGGATGATCGCGATCTGCTCCTGCTCCGCGCTGCCGCAGCGCGAACCGACCTCGGTGCCGATGCGCAGTCGGCGATTGGTTTCGGTCTCGGCAAGGCGCTCGATGATCTCGGTCATGTCGCCGAAGCCGTCGAGGTCCTGAAACGTGCAAACGCCGGCTGGCATCGCACGCATCCATGGGATCGTGCTGCCTGGCAGCGTTTCGTCGACGCGCGTCGGCATGCACCCGCGCTGCCTCGTTCGCGGGCCTTCGGCGAGACGATTCCGGTTTTCATCGTCGGTCTGCCGCGCTCCGGCACGACCCTGATCGAAAGCCTGCTCGCGCGCGACGCGCAGGTTCGAAGTCGCGGCGAGCTCAACTGGATTGCCGCGCTCGCGCGTCAGTTGGGCCCTCGGCCATCAGAGGCGATGCTTGCCGCAGCCGGGAATTTCCTGCTCACCCAGTTGCGTCAGGACGATGCGCCGGCGCGCTGCATCATCGACAAGAATCCGCTCAACTTCCGTCACCTCGACGTGATCGACGCGATCCTGCCGCAGGCCCGGATCATCCACTGCCGACGTGACCTGCGCGATACCGCGCTGTCGCTGTGGAGCCAGCACTTCGCGCACGAGGACATGGCCTGGAGCTACGACTTCGCCGACATCGGCGAGTACGCACGAGGCGAAGCCGCGCTGATGGCACACTGGGAAAGTCGATTGGCCGCGCCGATCCTGCACCTCGACTACGAGGCCCTGGTCAGCGAACCCGAAACCACGATTGCCACCGCGCGCGCCTTTCTCGGGTTGGAGCCCGCAGCGCAAACGCCGAGCCAAGGCGAGACGACGGCGATCGCCACCGCCAGCGTCTGGCAGGCGCGCCAGGAAGTCCATTCGCGATCGGTCGGCCGTTGGCAACGCTATGCGGACCACTTGCCCGAGTTGCGTGCACTCGGCACGGATTGATCACCCGGTTCGGTCAAAAGCACAAAAGCACCGTTGGATCGCGACAGGGCGAACCGTCTTGACGGACCGGATCAACAAGTGTGCTGCATTCCGCACTTCCTGCGTGAACCAGCCGAACGGAATCCCGTGGCGGCCCGTGCAAGCTTGGCTACACACAGCCAACCCGCGGAGATCCCATGTCCACCGATGACGTCCCAGCCTGTCCTGCACACGATGCCCTCGTCCGTATCGCCTCCGCGCGATGGACGCCGTATATCGCCGACACCTTGCGCAAGTGGAGCCGCGACGCGCTGAACGACCCTGCTGCCTGCACGAGCACGCGCACCCACGATTGCGTGGCCTGCAGCGCACTGCGGAAGATCGGCAACCTCGAATGGGACATCGCCCTGGCCCGCCAGATCCAGGACAAGGCGCGCGAAACCCTGGCCCTGCTCGAACTGCGCGCAATTCCACCGAGGGATCGCCTGCGCGTGCTGGCCTGACACCGGTTGCTGCCCGAACCCTCGCTGAGAGGAGGCGCGACACGAAAGCGCGCAATCGGCGCAAGGACCGAGGATAAGTCCCGCAAGAACGCTTCGCCCCGCTGCAGAGGAGCGGCTTTCGCCGCGACGATTTTCGGGTGCGGGACAAGCATCGGGCCTGAAGTCCCTGCTGCGGGAGGCCCGCACGCATGCATTGCTCCGCGTTGAACGGCGATTTCGCCGCCTGTCCCCCGCATCGCGGGATGGGCGAGCTTCCGTTGCTGAATTTTCGCCAACGCTACTTTCGTTCATTCAGCGGTTCCTCGGAATGCGCAACGTATGGTCGCCTGACCGCCTGGAGCAGTGTCCTGGCGACAGACTTCACTACCGCGCCGAGAAACCATGCACGCCAGTCCAGTCGATTGCGCGCATGTCTCGAATCATTCCACCCGTCATTCGGGTAACCACGGGGATATTTCCATGCAAGCGAACCTAACAGAACGAGTCGTCACCGCAGACGTGCTCGACGACTCCATATCAGGAGTCAGCTGGCCGGCGATCCTGGCCGGTGCTACCGGCGCGGCAGCCTTGTCCTATGTGCTGGTAATCCTCGGGTTTGGCCTCGGTCTTTCCGCCCTGTCACCTTGGACGAACAGCGGAACCAGCGCGAATGCAATCGGTGTCGCGACGATCGTCTGGCTGGCTTTCACGCAGATCGCCGCGTCGGGCATGGGCGGGTATCTGGCTGGACGCCTGCGCAGCAAATGGGCCGGCGTGCATGATGATGAGGTCTATTTCCGCGACACCGCGCACGGGTTCCTGAGCTGGGCGATTGCTTCGCTTGTGGTCGTCGCATTCCTGGCCAGCTCGGTGGCAACCATCATCAACGGCGGCGCTTCGGTCGCCGGTGCTGCCATCGAAGCGGCGGGCGCAGGCGCCACGGCGATGGCTGCGAAGGTTTCCGAGCGAAGCAATGAAGGCTCGAACTACTTCGTCGACACGCTGTTTCGCGGCAATCCTGCCATGAGCGCGACGACGACAACCCCCGGTGAAGGGGACACGGATAACGACGTGGCGATGGCCGCGGGCTTGCAACATGTGACGCCGGCGCAGCGTATCGAAGCTGCGAGAATCCTCACGAAGAGTCTTGCCAGCGACGCGTTGCGCCAGGAAGACAAGACCTATCTCGGTCAGGTCATCGGTACTGCGACTGGCGTCGATCGGCAGGAAGCCGAGCAGCGCGTCGAAACCGCGTACAACGACATGAAGCAATCGATCGAAACGACGAAGACGACTGCGCGCAAGGCTGCGGATGAGGCTCGCAAGCTTTCAGCCCACGCCTCGCTGTGGTTGTTTGTGTCGCTGCTGATGGGTGCATTCTGCGCCAGCGTTGCGGCGATCTTCGGCGGTCGCAGTCGCGACAAGCTTGTCTGGACATCCACGCGGACCTACCGCTAATCAACCCGGAGGCGTTATGCGTTCCTTGCTGCTGCTTTTCCTCGGCGTACCAATTCCGATCATCATCCTGATCGCCTTGTTTGTTCATTGACCGGCCCGATCACCAGACGCGTCACTCCAGTCCCGACCCCTCGCCTTCGCGGCGCCTGGGGTCGCGGCTTGGTTGACGGAGGAAATGCCCGATGCCGTCCAAACGATGCCACATGTCAAAACGATTGACGACCAAATGTGCGGAGCTCGCGGTGGCGGCTCCCGAGGTCATTGCGCACCGCTTCGCACGCATGACCGTCGCGGGTTGGCTGCCGTCAGTCGGCGACCAGCGCGAACTCGACCGGATGATCTCGGAAAAACAGGTCGCGTTCTCGCAGGCCTGGATTGCAATGGCAGCGGAGACTTTCCGCGTCAACCAGGCCATCGCGACCTCGTGGTTCGGCGGCGTTCTGTTTTCGCGATCGAGAGCGAGCGCACCTGCCGCGCTTGCCAGGAAAGTGCACGCTTCTGCCTGTTCAATACTCGACAAAGGCATCGCACCGGTTCACCGGACCACCCTCGCAAACGCGAAGCGCCTCCGAAGAAGGCGAACGCGCTGACGCCCGATTCACGGGACAAGGAATTCGTTGCGGTTCTGCGTACAAGGCAATGCCGAATGCGCGATCCACGGTCCACGGTGTCGCGCGGCCGGTGCCCGCGCCGTCGACCGCGCGATTCGCTGCTCCGTTGAGTCGATGCGCAGCAGGCGGCGGCGCCTGCCAGCACGATCTCCCGGCTGGCCCGGATCGGATGTCGCCGAAAAAAACCCCGGGGATTTCACCCCGGGGTTGTCGGTTTCCGCTCTGGAGGTGTCAGCTGTAGCGTCGCGTCGCGACGAGCCCGCCAACTGCGAGCAGGACGAGCAGGAGCAGACTGCTCCAGGTCGACAGGGTGTCGATCTGCACCGCGCCGACGACTCCGGCCGGCAAGCCGGTGCCGCTGAGGTTGGCGGTTATCGCACCGACGTCGGAGGTGATCGTGATGGGCTGGTTGTAGGCGCCCGGCACGGTCGGCGAGAAACTGTAGATCACCGTGCAGCTTTCCCCGGCGAGCAGGGGGAACGGCAGCGCTGCGCAGGTTCCGCCCGCGACTTCGGCAAACGGTGCCAGTGCCGCGGTGATCGCTGTCACC
The DNA here is from genome assembly GCA_029561145.1 of Pseudomonadota bacterium. GTDB lineage: Bacteria > Pseudomonadota > Gammaproteobacteria > Xanthomonadales > Rhodanobacteraceae > Dokdonella. Next base: position 25,307 of record JAKQJM010000060.1, on the reverse strand, counting down.
TGCAGTGGACCGGCGCCGGTGTTCTGGATCGTCAGCGTCAACTGGTTGCTCGAACCCAACGCCTGCGCGCCGAAATCGAGCGTGGCCGAGAGGACGCCGAGCACGCCGGTGCCGCCGATGCCGGCAAGGCTGAATGCGCCATTGCCGACATCGGAGGTCACGCTCAGATTCTGCGTTGCCGGCCCGCCGGCGGTCGGATTGAAGTTGTAATCCAGCGTGCATGACAGGCCGGCCCCGATCGAGAACGGGGTCGCGCCACAGCTGCCTCCGGTCGATACGAATGGAGCGATTGCGCCGGTGATCGCGGTCACCTGCAGCGGGCTGCCGCCGGTGTTGCCCAGCGTGATCGACTGGCTCGCACTGCTGCTGCCAACGGCGACCGTGCCGAAGTCGAGGCTGGCAGGACTGACATTGAGACTACCGGGCTGCAGCACGGTGTCGGTGTCGGTCGCGGAGTTGTTGGCTCCGTTCGAATCGGTCACGCCGCCTGCGGCGGTGACGGTCGCCGTGTTCGACAGGGTGCCCGCTGCCGCTGCCGATACGCCGCAATTGGCCGTATAAGTGGCCGAGCCACCGGGCGGCAATGCGGCCAGGTCGCTGATGTTGCCGGATCCCGCCGCCGTGCAGGTACCACCACCGGCTCCCGCGCAGGTCCAGGTGCAGGTCAGTGTGGCCGGGAAGGTATCCGCGACGGTCGATCCGGTTGCCGCGCTCGGGCCGGCGTTGCTTGCGACGATCGTGTAGACCACGGAACTTCCGGCCACGACTGAAGTCACGCCGTCGGTCTTGGTAATCGCAAGATCGGCCTGCGGGGTCAGGGTGTCGGTATCGGTGGCTGAATTGTTGCCGGGCGTCGGATCCGTGATGCTGCTGCTGACGGTCGCGGTGTTCGACAGCGAACCGACCGCCGAAGCCGAGACCGCACAGCTTGCCGTGTAGGTGACCGAGCCGCCGGCCGGCAGTACCGTCGCGTCATTGACGTTTCCGGATCCAGCGGCCGTGCAGGTGCCGCCACCCGCACCCAGACAGGTCCAGGTGCAGGTCAACGTGGCCGGGAAGGTATCCGCGACCGTGGCGACTGGCGCCGGATCCGGCCCGGCGTTGCTTGCCGTGATCGTATAGGTCACCGACTGCCCGGGCACGGCCGTGGTCACGCCGTCGGTCTTGGTGATCGCGAGATCGGCGCTGGCAGCGCGGCAGGCAGTGACCGACACGTCATCGATCGCGACACCGGTCAGCTGCACCGTGTTGTCACTGTCCAGATGGAACAACAGTTCGGCATTGGTGCCGGCCAGCGAGTCGACGCGACGCGTGAACTCCGACCAGCCGGCGCTTTCCGCAATCGTTACCGCTGGATTGCCGACCGTATCGTTCATCGTGGCATCGAGCCACTCGAACAAGCTGACCGGATTGGCGCCACCCGCTTCACGGGCAGTCACTGAAAAATGGTCGAAGTTCGCCGATTCGATGTGACGGCGCTGCGCCCAGCGGACCAGTACGGGCGGCTGCAAGCCGGCCAGATTGATGTTCGGCGAGAGCAGGTCCTGGCTGGAACTTACATCGTAGGTATTGTCGAGGTCGGTTTTCCAGCAGTTGCTGCCGCTGTTGCACGTGGTGATCGGTGCGAATGCCGGCAGGCCGAGTTCCCACTCATCGGCGGTGCCGGAATGGGTGAAACCCCCTGCACCGGATTCGAAATCGGTCGTGTAGACCGTGGTCTGCACCGTGCCGGCAGGACATGCCGGCGGCGGCGGCGGCTCGCACACCCGGATGCTCCAGCTGTTCAGTGTTCCGCCGTCGCCGGTCGCGTCATCGCGCAACACCAGGGTCCACGTGCCGCCGGCATTCGCGCCATCCAACCAGGACAGGCGATAGGCGAGCTCGGGCTGCACGCGGAACGGCGCGCTCAGGGCAAATGCGGGGGGCAAGGCCGCTTCGTCGTCGAACACGAGGTCCATCAAGGTCTGCGGACCACCCACCGTCGCTGCACCGATGTCGCTGAACAGGCCATTGTCGTTGCCGGCCGGCGAGACCAGATGCGCATCGATGTCCTGCATGAATGTGTGATTGAGGTTGATCGCCACGTCGACGTCGGCGATGCGCGGATTGCCGGGAATCGTCAGCGTCGAGCTGACCGAGCCGGGGCCGGTCGGGATCGTCTGCGGAACGTCGGTCGAGGTATAGGTCGTGCAGGTTCCGACCGGTGTCGGCAGTGGCAGCACCGCGACGCTGAGATCGTAGGTGGCGCTCGCGCCAAGGCCCGCGGCGACGATCGAATCGACGTAGACGAAGTAGGTGCCGGCATCCTTGACCGTGAAGAAGAACGCTTCGGAATTGGGGTCGGTCGGGCTGGCGCCGGCATTGGCGTCGTTGGCCAGGATGATCTGATTGGCAGGTGGATTGCCGAACAAGGCAAAACCAAGACGCCCATTCCACACCGCGGCATCGCGCTCGGGGTTCATGTCGAGGCTGAGGTAGACGGTATCGCCGGCTGCCAGGGTGATGCTGTAGAAGTCCGATTCGCCGGGCGAAACCGCGCTGATCGTGCCGGAGACATGACCCGACGCCGGTATCGGCGTGGCCGTCGCCGGCGTGTTGTTCGGCTCGGCTTCGGCCGTTGGCGCCGCGCTTTGCAGGCGGAAATACAGGTCATACGGACGCAGAGTTCCAGTCACGACGTTATGCGCTACCCGCAGATAGTAGGTGCCCGCCGACGGAATCAGGGTTCCGGCCAGCGTGGAGCTGCTCGCGTTGAAGGTACCGTCGTTGTTGTCGGCCTCGATCACGGTCGTGCCATCGCTGGCAATCAGTTGCAGGGTCGAGTCGCCGGACGCAGATGCGTCAAAGGTGGTCTGCGTCGCCGCATAGACGCGGTCGCCGGTTGCGGCAGTGAACGAATAGAAATCGATATCCGCCGCGGGGAACACCGTGCCCTTGATCCTGGCCGTGGTGCCGGAGAGTGGGGTCGCCGTGGCCGAAGTTCCGTTTGGCTCGACTTCCACGGGCAGATCGGTGCCGCCGTCAACCGCGTTGGGAATCGCGATGCCCGACTGGCTGCTCGGAGCGCGTTCGGGCGGTGCGACCGTCGCGTTGTATTCGAGCAGCTGGAATCCGCCCGCGCTTTCCGCGAACGTGGGCATCGAAGCCAGCAACGAAAATGCGGCCGACAGCGCGGCGACCGCCATGCGAGGCATTTTTGTCTTGCTTGTCATGTCCCTCACCCCTGGATAGGCGCATCGCCGGGATGCCTGCGATGTCGCAGGGCATTATCTCGAAGTGAACCCTCGCGTCCAGCCAATTTGCGGGCAAATTGCAGATTTTCGCGATGCGGCCGCTGCGACGGCCCGGCCCGGTTTACGCGGACAAGCCGGCTGCCGGAATACCGCTGATCGGGGCGTCGAGGCGCGACATCGATCGCGCCTCGACGGATGACACTCAGCGTGCCGCGTTGCTGTTCATCGTGGCGTTGCGGCTGGCATTGAGGTACTGGGCAGGATCGCGCATCCCGCTGGTGTGGCACTGGCCCGTGACATGGCCGCGGTTGACGCCGCCCGACAGCTGGCCGTTGGCCTGTTCGGTCGTGCCGTCCTCCGGATCGCTGAGGACGAGATCGGTCGCGAACTGGCAATAGTCGTTGGTCCACCAGTTGGTCAGCGTGAACGAGGTCGTATAGAAATTGACCTTGGCACGCGCGGAAGTCGGAATGCCGGCCAGCCAGGAGGATGCGCCGCTGTAGGTCAGGTTGCTGTTGGAGCCGCAGGCGATGCCGAACCAGCTGCCGAGCGTGGCGAGGATGCCGGACAGGTTGGTGCCCTTGTACGGCGTGCCGACCGACTGCATCAGGCGACTGCCGGTGGCATTGTCGAGTCCGCTCCAGTAGTAGGTGTAGAGATGCAGCGAGGCCATGCCACCCTGGCTGTGCGAGACCGTGCCGAACGAGTTCCAGGTCGCGCCGAAATCACGGATGCGGATCGCGAACTGGTCATTGCTGCGGTTCTGGTTGGCGTCGAGGAAGGTCGACGCGGTGCTGAACTGCGAGGTCGGCCAGACCCCGCCCGAACAATAGCCGTGCACGAGCAGCAGGCGCTGGCCGACACCGGCCACGCTGTGGCTGCCGTCGGTGGAGGCGGGGCGCGGACCCATCGTCATGCGCTCGTCGACGACGATTGCGGGCGCTGCAACCGTCGTGCGCAAAGCCGGCATTTCAAGAGCGAGCCGCGGGGCCGTGGCGACGGTGATGAAATGGTCGGGATCCTCGATGCGCAGGTTGCGCAGTTCGAACGGCGCCTTTGCCCCAGCCAGCGCGATCCAGCGCTCATCGAAACCCAGTGCAAGCGTGCCGCTGTCGGGCGTGACCATGCCGCCCAGCCAGGCCACTGCTACCGGCTTGCCGCTCGCGCTGGTGCCCCAGATCTCGCCGATCGCGCGATAGTGCTGTCCCGGTGCGCGCGCGTCCACGGGCACGCGGATCGACAGGCGATCGGTGTCACCGGCAACGGCGAGCGCACGCGAGGCGCTTATCTCGAGACTCGCGGCTACGACAGGCAGCAGATGCTCGGCGGTGCGCACGAACGCCTTGCCACGCCCGTTCACGCCACGCGCCTCGACCTGGGCAACGTAATCGCCGGCCGCGGTGGCCGGGAAATCACCGCCGAACAGGCCATCGCCGGCGATGCCATCGTCGTGCCTGCCGTCATCGAACATCGGGTGGATCGCGACGGACTTGTCCGGCGCAGTGACGCGGATCGTCGCCTGGTTGATGCGGCCTGCGGTCCTGCCGACATGCACATCGTCGTCGAGCGATGTCGTCAGCAGCGCAGTGAGGCCGACACGCTGGCCGACCAGTTGCCGCGTGTGGGTCTGCCAGGATGCAAGCTCGGTCGCCGCATCGCCCTCGATCAGGACGAAGCCATCCTTGGTGCCTGCCGCGCCGTTCAGCCGCAATGTCCAGTTGTCGCCGCGCAGGTTGTCGTAGTCGTAGCGCGTCGCCGGGACACGTGCGTGCTCGATGCCGAAATCCGAGGCGATCACGCGCGAGGCGCTTGATGCCGCCGGCACGGCGCGACCCGCTCCGTTGAGCAGATCGACCTGCCAGTTGGTGTCTGCCGGCTCGAAGACGAGGAAGCGCAGCTTGCCGTTCTCGACCGGCAGCGTGCTTTGCCAGCTCAGCGCGCCCGCCCCCGCATTGCCGAAGTGCACGGGCAGCAAGGCGCTGCGCGAGTGGATCGTGGCGTCGATCGGGGATGCGGCGCGCATGCCGGGGATCTCGGTCGGAGGACCGGCCAGTTGCTTGGCGAACGGAGTAGTGTCGACGATGTTTTCCGCGCCGGACGACGATGCGGAAACAAGAAGGACAACAACGGAAAGTGCGAGTTGGGTTCGAATCACGGCATTCCCTCCCAGGAAAGGCGTTGCTTGGACGATCGATTGGATTCCCGATAAAAACGCATGGATCCCGGTATCGCACGACGCTGTGGCTTTCCCGGGCCGCTGCGACGCTCCCCGCGATGATGGGATCGCGGGGAGTCTGTACGCCCGCGTATGGAGAATGCAAGACGCGCTGCGGCATGCGTGCGACGCGTCGCGACCGGGTCCGATGCAGCGCAGCAACCCGTCACGACCGTTGCGGCCGGATACCTGCACATCGCGGATCGGATCAAGGGTGTTGCGCGCGGATGTCGAGCAACGCGCTATCGACAGCCCGGGCTTGGCCGGGCTTGCTGGCAGGGTCGCCGTGCGCGGCGCGCACGTCGCATCCCTGCCTGCCCGGCCCGGCGTGCCGCCGGACCGGGCGTGCATCGGTCACTTCACCTTGGTGGCGGACGACCTCGGTGCGACGAAATCCGACTGCACCGCCTTCTTCAGCACCGCCGGCGGCAGCAGACCCTGGGCCAGGATGAAGTCGTGATAGGCCTGGGCGTCGAACTTCGCGCGCAGGCTCAACTCGGTCTCGGCGCGCAGCGCCTGCAGCTTCGTGTAGCCGTAGTAGTACGCCGTCGCCTGCGCGGGCGAACGGAACGTGTAGCGATCGATCTCGGTCTGGGCGTTGAGATCGTCCTCGACCACGTCCTCGATCAGGACACGCTTGGCTTCGTCGGCGCTGACCAGGCCGAGATTGATCGCGGGGTCGAGCCAGATCCGCGCGGCGCGGAGCAGGCGATGCTGCAGCGACATCAATTGGCCATCCAGCGGCATGAACGGCTTGGTGATCGATTCGGCATACAGCGCCCAGCCTTCGACATTGGCGGAATTGAAAGCGAACAGCGCACGCGCCGTCGAGACACCGCCACGCAGCATCGTGGTGAACTGCATCTCGTGGCCCGGGCGCGCTTCATGCGCGGCGAGGGTCCACATCATCGACGGGAATGCGTAGTCGCTTTCCGGCCATTTGCCGTCCTTGTCCTGCTCGATCTTCGGCACGATGAACTCGGGATACTCGCCGGTGTTGCCGATCAGGCGCGGAATGTCCAGGTGTGCGGCCGGTTGCTGCGCGGTCTCGGCGGTCGTACCCATGCGCACGCGCGCCGGCTCGTTCGGCAACGTGGCGAGTTTTTCGCGCTTGATGATGCGGTCGATCTCTTCCATCACCTCGCGGTATTTGGCGAGCAGTGCCGGGCCATGGATCTGTTCACGCTTCAACGCCTTGATGACTTCGCGGTAGTCCCGCGTCTGCAGGCCCTTTTCCTTCGCAACCAGCGGAGCAAGCGCGATCATTTCGTTGCGGATGTCCATGAAGGCCGTTTCACCGAGGGCCATCAGGGCTTCCGGAGACGCATCGACGCCGTAGTTCTTCAACTGCAATTCGTAAAGCTCACGCGGCAAGGTCGAACTGCTGCGCGTGATCGGCAGGATCGTCACACGCACCCATTCGTCGTAGTCGCGCAACTGCTTCTGCAGCAGGTCCAGCGAGGATTGCCATCCCTTCAGGCCGCTGTCCGCGAACAACTGTTCGAGGCCGGCGATCATCTTCACGGAATCCTCGAGATCCTTCTCGACTTCGCCGCGATACGGCCGGATCAGGTCCTTCACCTCCATGCGTTCGGTGAGGCGCTTCCTGGCCAGTTCCACGAAGGGCTCGTAGCCCTTCGTCTCGCCGGTGTATTTCTTCAGGCGGACCAGCGCGGCCTTGCGACGCTGCATCGGAACCTGCTTGTCGAGCTGTCCACGGAAGCCGGCGAAGACCAGGCCAGCGATATTGCCGTACGGCATCACCCGATCGTAATTGACCTGGGTTGCCTCGATGTTGTCCTTCTGCGACTGGATCATGATCTGCAGGTCCTGGCGCACGCGCGGATCGGTCTCCTTGGCGAGCAGGCCCTCAAGCTGGTCGATGTTCGCCTGGGCCGCGGCGATCTGGCGCTGCGCGAGGTTCTCGCCGAGATCGAAGATCGCTTCGTCGAAACCGCTGACACCGGTCTGGCTCGAGAACTCCGGGGCGAACTTCGCCTGCGATTCGAGCACGCCATAGGCGATCTTGTTCGATCGCTCGACCCAGTTCGCATCGTCGGCTGCGATGCACGCCACCGATGCCAGCAGCGAACCGGCGACGAGGCCGGCACAGAACAATTTCTTGAACATGATGGGTCCCGCCTGGAAGTGAGGCGCCATCCTAGGCCTGCAAAAATGCCGTTGCACGGGTAAGAGGTCACTGCAAAACGCCGCAATGACGAAAAATACCTCGCCTTATGGGCCATTCGTCATGCGTGCAAAGCGATTGCGCGGCAAGCTTGGCCAAGCGACACAGGAACCGATCCGGCGATCAGGCCCGCCTACCGGGAACACATGTATCCACGCGGACCCCATTGCCGGGCTTCGGCGTGCAGGCAAACCCGCGGGCGTATCATTCCGCTATCCGTCTGATGCCATTCGCGGCAAGGACCGTGCAGGAGCTTCCTCATGTTGCGGACGTCGACTTCAACGCTGGTTCTCGTTTTTGCCCTCGCGCTGGTCGCGCCGGCGTGCACAGGGGCGGAAGCTTCGCCTGGCGATCAGGCAGCTGGTTCCGTCGGCGCCGATCAGTCTTTCAGCCTGCAGCCCGCCGAGGCGGATGCCTTGCGTCGCAAGGTGCTGGTCCAGTGCGGACTCGATGGCTCGACCACGCGCAAGCTGTTGCCCTGGTATTTCCATTTCGCCTACGCGCAGGCCCTGCTCGAAGCCGGCGATGCGCGCCGCGCGGTCGTCCAGCTGAGTCAGTCGATCGACATGAAACCGGTGCCGCGCATGCACAAGCGCACGTACGGCATGTGGTACACCGATTACCTGCCGTACTTCCAGCTTGCCGAAGCGCACGCGACGCTCGACAACTGGCCTTGTGCCGAGCGCGCGATGCAGCTGTCGCAATCCACCGGCGAAACCGGCTTCGGACACATCGAGCCAAAACGGATCCACGAATTGCAGGAGCGCATCGAGCGCCACGCTGGCGACGCGACGTCGTGTGATCTCCGTGATGTCCGCGACAAGGACGCTGCGGAGGATGCGGCCGGCGGCTGAGCGCAAGTGACCCGGTCGCGACCGGCGACGTCTTTCGCGGAGGCGGCCCGCCACAGTATCGCCCGGGCCGGATTGCAGTGGCGCTGCAACCCGGCCCGCGGCTATTCCCTGGCTATCGGGTGGCCTTGGCCAACGGCAGGCGGAAGTTCACGGCGATGCGCGGGCCTTCGCCCTCACCGAGCTTGATCAGGCCCGCGATCTCCTTTTCGTCGATCGACGGATTCGACGTCGAGTTGCCCGCGTCGACCTGTTCGACCGGCACGCCCGGTCCGCCGAATTCATACTGCGAGAACCAGTACTGGCTGCCGGACTGGAAACTGCTGACCGCACGCATCACGCGCTGCTTCGCGATCAGCGATTCGAACGGTTCGGCGCCGATCGGCTTGTCGCTGAAATACACGACGAGGCCGACGCCTTCCTCGGCGACGGCGCGCGCGTCGACGACGGGAAATGAACCGAGTTTCGGATGCTCGATGCGACCGACGAAGTAGTCTCCTTCGACGCTGTCCATGCTCTCGGTTTGCGCCGAGGTCACCTTGCGCACGTCGCCGACCATCTGCGTTTCGATGATCGCTTCACTGTAGCCGCCAGCGAAGCCGGGCTCGCGCAGTACCATCGTCGCGCAGCCCTTGTCGGTGGCGAGCGCGACGACGCTGAAGCTGCTCCAGTTGCCGAGCACGTCGAACCAGCGGCTGCTGGTCATCGAGCTGCGATAGTCTTCGGTATCGACCTGGAGGCTGGCATCGACGGCAGCTTGCGTATCGCTGCCTGCCTTGGCCTGGAGCTCGCGCAGCCACTTCGCTTCCGGGCTGGCATCGGCCGCGACCGGGTCGGCATCGTTGCGTGTCGCATACGGGAGTTTCACATCCAGGCGCACGTGAGGCGACTTTTCGGCACCGTACTTGGTCGCGTCGATACTGCCCCAGCCGGCATCGCCGACGTCACCCGAAGCAAGCAGCGCATCGCCGTCGGTGACGAGTGCCGGGAAAGCGTCTTCGAGGGTCGTCGTGGAATAAGGTTCGACGAGCAGGATGGCGCCTTGCGGGTGTTCCCCGTTGCGCACCAGCATGAGCACCGGCTTGTCGCCGAGCGCTGCGGTCTGGAAATCGGAACGGCTGCTCGCGACGACGGCAAGCTTGCTGCAGGTGCTGATCGGGGTTTCGCTCAAGGCCGCGGCGGCGCCGTCCTTGAAACGCATTGCCAGGCCGTCGACATAGGTCTTCTCGTCGACGACGAGCTTGTCCATCTCGACCGAAAATTGCCTGGTGACCGCCTTCGCGTGCGGCCCCTGCTTGGCCGGGGTGACCGCGGCTGCCGATCCACCTCCCGATCCGCCGGCGCCGCAAGCCCCCAACAGCACAATCAGCCCCACCGCCACCACTCGCTTGATCTGCATTGCCCTCTCCCGGAATGTGGCCGTCGAACGACGGCACCTGGTTCATGCATAGCAACGGAAAACAGCGCCAGTTCCGACCGGACTGTACTCCGATGGCCTGTTGCAACGGACTCGCGGGCAAGGCAAAGGCGAGGATTTGCAGGCAGGCGGCCCCGTTCGGGCCTTGCCGGCGGGGCTGCTATGGCGTTGGTCCGAGATAACGCTGGAAGTGCTCGTAGAGCTTGCGAAAGGCATGGCGGGTCTGGGCAAGCCCCTTGGTGTCCCAGCCGTGCGGGGCGTCCGGCAGGACGACGAAGTCGACATCCTTGCCTTGCAGGATCAAGCGCTGGCTGAGCGTGACCGAGTCCTTGAACAGGACGATCGAGTCGCGCATGCCATGGATCAGCATGAGGTGGCCCTTGAGTTCGCCCGAGCGCAGGTAGGGCGAGGATTTCGCGTACTGCGCCGGATGATCCTGCGGTGCCATCATCGTCTGCATCTCGCCGGTCATCGCGTGGAACACATTCGTCGCCGGAGCCGCCGCGACGCCTGCGCGGTAGGCATCCGGATAGCGGAACATCGACATCGTCGTCAGCAGGCCACCGTAGCTGCTGCCCCAGATCCCGATACGCGCGGGATCGACGAAGCCCTCGGCGGCCAGATAGCGCGTGGCGCTGTAGAGATCGTCGACATCGACTCCGCCATAGTCCTGGCCGATGCGCTGGCGGAATGCCTTGCCGTAGCCGGAACTGCCGCTGATGTCGACATTCATCACGACGTAGCCTTGCTGGGCAAGGAACTGGTCGATTGCCCAGGTCGGATGATAGACACGGCCGCCCCACTCGTTGTGCACCGAGTTGCTGTAGACCGAGCCGAGGATCGCCGGGTACTTCTTCGCGCGGTCGAAATCCGGCGGCAGGGTCAGTCGCCCGTGCACTGGCGTGCCGTCGTTGATGTTCTTGAAGACGACGTACTTCGGCGCGACCCAGTGGTAGTCGTTGAACTCGGCCAGCGGCGAATGCGTGACCTGCCGACGACGCATCGGGGATGCACTTGCGCCAACGGTCGACTGGATATGCAGATCGGGCGGCGTGACATCGTTTGAATACACGTCCGCGAGATACCTGCCATCGGGCGAAACCACGGGATGGTGCGCGCCCTGCGCCGGCGTCAGCAGCCGGGTCGCACCGCCAGCGAGCGGCACGCGATACACGCGACGTGATTCGGCATTGCCTTCGTTGCTGACGACAAACAGGGAATCCCCGGCGGACGACAGGCTTGCCGAGAACACGGCCCAATCGCCGGACGTGATCGGCGTCGGCTCGCCGCCGGTCAAAGCCTGGCGATAGATGTGATAGTCGTTGTCGCGATCGGAACTGAAATAGATGCCGTCGCCATCGGGCGCCCAGTCGGCCCACCATTCGGCGGTGACGTTGCGCGGATCGGTTTCCTGCAGCAGCAATCGCGATTTTCCATCGGCCGGATCGAGGATCAACAGCCGGCGATGCTTGATGTAGAGGTCGCTCGTGTCGGCCAGCAGATGCCGGCTGTCCGGCGACCAGCGCAGGCTGAAGATCGGGTCGAGCGGACTGCCGCCCAGATCCATCCATTGCACATCCCCACCGCTTGTCGCAATCACGCCGACGCGACGTGACGGCGAGGGTTCGCCGGGGAACGCCCGCTTCGTTCCGACGAGGCGGGCCTCGTCGGCAAGGTAATCAGGGATGCCGCGCGTCGGCACGTTCGACGCATCGGCTTCGACGAATGCGAGATGCGTGCCGTCGCCGGACCAGGCGAACGATTCGATCGAAACGTCCTGCTTGCCCGGCGAGCGGATCTTGCGCGCGACGCGTTTGGCTGACTTGAAGTCCATGAGCCAAAGATCGCCATCGGACAGGTAGGCGATGGCCCTGGCACGGGCCGAGGCAGCGATGTCGGATCCGTGCGCACCGGTGTTCCCGAGCGGCTGTGCGGTTTGGCCGGGCAGCACCTGGTAGAGCGAGCCGTGCAGGCTGAAGACGAGGTGGCGGCCATCGGGCGCCCAGAGCAGTTCGGAGATGCCGCGATCGGATTCGGCGCGCGCAACCTGTTCGAGTTGGGCGATGTCGGTGCCGGGACTGGCCGGATTCTGCGGACGCGGCATGGCTGTCAGGCGCACGGGCTTGCCATCCGCCACATCGGTGATCCAGATATCGCGAAAGTTCGTGCCTTCGTTGTTCCAGAGGAAGGCAAGGCGACGACTGTCCGGCGACCATTGCGGGTTCTCCGGTGCCGTGCCGATGACCCACGGCAAACTGTAGAGGCGCTCGATCGTCATTGCGCGCGGCGGTTTGGTGGCCTCGACCTTGTCGATCGCGCAAACCGGAAGCGGGCAGGCGAGTGCGCACGCGACCAGACAGGATGACAACACTCGCGGATACGGGATCATGGACGTCGAAAACTCCGGTGCGGATCAGGGTGAAGCGGTCGGCCCGCGGCTTTGCGGCACGGCGGATGCGTCGCCAAGCAATTCCCAGCGTTGCAGCGACAGCGGTACGTTGCCATTGGCCCAGACGAAGTCGTTGAAGGCAAGCAATGAGAACTCCGCACCTCGAGCGCGCCGCGCATCGGCGAGCAAGTCGGTGATCTGGATCTTGCCAATCTGATAGGAGATGGCCTGGCCGGGCGTGCTCGCGAACAGGGCCGCCTCGGCGAGTGCCGAGGCGTGATCCATCGGCACGGTGCGTTCGAGATAATCCGCCGCATCGGCCAGCGTGAATTCGCCGAGCGCGAGTTTCACATCGACCTCGACGCGCAGCGCGCGCAGGCGCATGAAGCTGTAGAGGGTCGCACGCGTGTGCGCGTTGTCATCGAACAATCCCGCCTGCAGCATCATTTCCTCCGCGTAGAACCCGATGCCCTCATTGACCGAGGAATCGTAGTAGCGGCGTCGGACCGGATTCGGATTCCGCCAGCCCAGGCTGAGCTGGAACCAATGACCCGGGATGCCTTCGTGCACGATGATCGGGCGCGGATCGCGGGCACGCGAGAGATTGAAGAATCCAAGACCGGCATGCGGCGCGGGAATGTAGCTGATGCTGTCCTTGGTGATCCGGGACGGTCCGGTGAAATCATCGGTCACGCCAAGATCCTGCCAGGCCTCGAGATAGCCCGGAAGCGCCAGGTTGCGGTAATGCGGCAGATCTGCAGGTACGGTCAGGATTCCGGCTTCGCCGAGGAAGCGGCGGATGCGCGCCTCGTCTGCACGCTCGGCCGCGATCTCGGCGTCGGCATCGGCAAAGATCGCGGGTTTCGCGTCATCGGCAAGTCGCGCCTGCGCATAAGCCTCGAACGCCATCGAGCGCGCCCATTCCTGTCGACTCATCGCCAGCAGCTGCTCGGGCGTATAGGCGAGCAAGGCGACATGGCGCAGGAAGTAGTCGTAACGGTCGTGACCGATGGCGGTGTCGCGACGCGCGTCGGCCAACCGCGCCTGCAACCCGCTGCGGAAATGCTCGAGCGCGTCGAGTGCCTCGGGCAATGCCTTGTCCAGCGCCCTGCGATGGCGCGCGGCAAGCAGCGGCGCAAGCGATGCCTGCACGCGCCCGGTCTTCTCGCGGATGCCATCGAGCGCGTCGATCGCGAGCTGCGCGAAGGGTTGCCTCAGGTCATCGAGATTGCGTTCGGCCGCCTTCAAGGTCGGCGCGATGCGTTTCACCCGCGCAACGATATCGGCCTGTCGCGTCGTGTCGAAGGGCGGCGGCTGAAGCAGCAGCGCGTAAACCGAACCGAGCGTCTGGTCGACATAGAACATCGGATTCCGTCGCCAGCCCTGCTCGATCGACAACTCCCAGCGCGCACGCGCGATCGCCGAACCGAGCAGCCGATAGTCGACTTGATCGGCAACGGGTGTCGCTGCGGCGGGAGCCAGCGCGCGCCAGCGCCGCTCGAATCGGGCGACGTCGTCGACGCGTTGCGCGACCGTCGCCGGACTCCAGTCGACGACCAAATCCGCGGGCCGCTCAATGCGCGGGATGTCATCCTGGCTGAATGGCTGCTCGTGCGCACGCCATTGCCAGTACTCCTGATCGAGCGCGCTGACCGAATCGGCGCATGCCACCGGGGCAGCACGCAGGCTCGACAGGATCACCAGGACGGCGACCAGGCCGTTCCGCCATGAGGCTCGCCTGTCGCGATCGCGATCGAAGCCCGTCGTTGCGACCCGCATTTCCTGCCTCGTCATGTCTCGATCGTCGCCCATGCATTGCCCATGATGTCCGTTGCGTGCGTTCCTTGCTCGCGTCATCAACGCGGGGCTCGGCCGCGCATCCAGGATCCACGACGGAGGCTAGCAGGGAACATTCCGGAACGGACAGGGGACGATGGCATGGCTGCAGCGCGATCGATCACGGCGCGCAGGCGGCGCCGTCGTCGTTCGACTCACAGGAGTGCGGTGCGCTGCTCATCCTGGAGCAGGTTTTCCGTCAACGGGTGGACGCTGCGGCGCCGGGCCTGTTCGTCGCCTTGTGGCGCATGGAGCAGCAGTGCGTACGTGCTCCGTTTGTCCGGCAGCGGCGCGAACGGCGGTTCGACACCGACGGATCCTGCTGGCCGTGTCCGCAGTCGTGGCGAAGCGAAGGCGTGGCGGCTGCAAGCCTCGCATCGGTCCACTCGAATCTCCGGAAGTGGCTCCTTCAGTGATGACGCGTTTGGCCCTTTGCCTGTCTCGTCGCCGCGCGCACGCTGCCGTCCCGATCCGCAACATGCCGCATCCGGCAGGGTCGCCTCTTCCAACGACGAAGGCTTGCGCGCATGAAACCGAACCACGATCTTCCCGTCGCCGGGAATCCCGACGACATCCATCAAGTCCCCGCGACGCCGGCATCCGAGGAGGACCTGTCCGGCCTGGCGGACTTCGACTTCATGGTCGGCAGCTGGCAGGTGCGCCACCGACGCACCGACCCCGGCAAGGACGCATGGGCGGAATTCAATGGCACGAGCTGCACGCGCGCGCTCATGGGCGGAGCGGGCAACGTCGAGGACAACGTGATCGAACTCCCCTCCGGCACCTACCGCGCCACGGCGGTCCGCGCGTACGATCGAACGACCGGGCTCTGGGCGATATGGTGGGTTGATGGCCGCAATCCGCATGGCCGCCTTGATCCCCCGGTCAAGGGGTGCTTCGACGATGGCATCGGGCGGTTCTATTGTGACGACAGCATCGACGGAAACCCGATACGCGTGCGCTTCACCTGGACCTACGGCGCGCCTGATCACGCGCATTGGGAGCAGGCGTATTCATCCGACGCGGGAGAGACCTGGCAGACCAACTGGTTGATGGATTTCAGGCGCGACTGATCCGGAGACTTCGGGTGCGCCTGTTTTGATCGGACCCGGATCCGCAGCCGACAGCCATTCACGCGAATGCTAAAGTGCCTCGCTTCGCCTTTTCCCGTGGAGCATGCAACGTGATGACGACGCCCTATCCGATTGGTACACCGGGCCTTGCTTGGGGCGCTGCCGAGAAGTCGGCATGGCGATCCCGGCAGACCGTCAAGCGCAGCTACGAAACGGATGTGCTCGATGCGATCAACGGCCTGCGCACGCGTTTCGACATTACCCAATACGGCGAACTCGACGATGGCGCCAGGCGCTATCCGCTGCTCGCGATCCGGAGCCGGCATTGGCGCGACGAATTACCGACCGTATTCGTGACCGGCGGCGTGCATGGCTACGAGACGAGTGGCGTGCACGGCGCGCTGCAGTTTGCCGACCGGCATGCTGCCGAGTATGCGGGTCGGGTCAATCTCGTCATCGCGCCGTGCGTGAGTCCATGGGCCTATGAAAGGATTCATCGCTGGAACCGCGATGCAATCGATCCGAACCGTTCGTTCCGCGAGAACAGTCCGGCGCCGGAGTCGGCCGCGCTGATGGATCTAATCGCACCGTTCCGCGATGGCGTGCTCGCGCATGTCGATCTGCACGAGACCACTGATACCGATGAATCCGAATTCCGCCCCGCGCTGGCCGCACGCGACGGCGTGGCCTACGAGCCGGACGAGATCCCCGACGGCTTCTATCTCGTCGACGACACGGAGAATCCGCAGCCCGGCTTCCAGCAGGCGATCATCGACGCGGTCGCCAAGGTCACCCACATTGCTCCGGCCGACGCCAAGGGCGAGATCATCGGCTCGACCGTGGTCTCGCCAGGCGTGATCCGCTATCCATTGAAAAAACTCGGCCTCTGCGCCGGCATGACCGATGCGAAATACAAGACCACCACCGAGGTCTATCCGGACAGCCCGAACGCAACGCCCGAACAGTGCAATGCCGCGCAAGTCGCCGCGGTCTGCGCCGCGATCGATTTCGCGTTGGCGCACACCGCGATGCCTGGCTAATCAGTCGAAGGATGATTGAAGTCATGGCGCCGGAAGAGGTCACCGTACGGGTTCGATTTGACGGTCGGTCGGTCGGCCGGCGGAAATTTCGACGCGCCATCGATCGTTCCCGCCGCGTCCATCGGGTCGGACACGCTGTCATTCCATGACTGCACCCGTGCCGCACTGAAACTCGTCCTTGACGATAGTCGAGCCGGAACGATCCCGTATGTCCGCCTGACCAGCCCGAGCGCGTATGGCACAACAATGCCGGCACTGCCTCCGCCTCAGTGGCCCGAAAACTACAACGCGCGACCCTTCGGCGTTGACCGAAGCAATCGGGTTCACGTCCTCTGCAGCCGGGAATGAAGCCGATTTTCGCGGAGCGGGCCCAAGCTGCATCGACCCTGCGGCGACAGGCCCAGCCGCAGCACGGGACAACTCCCGGGCGGTTCTGCGTGACATGTAGAAACGGGCCGGCGGTGAATGCGCGCGGCACCAAGTCGGTGGATCCGATGCAGGAAGGGGCACCGTGCAACACCCCAACCGAGATCCCTCCGCGCAGCGCTATCGCAATGCCCGGAGAATCCAATGAAGAGCGGGCAGCTGGCACACGCCCGCCGATCGATCTTGCGTTGGCAACGATGCGAGTTCTGAGGCGACCTTGTCGGATTGCAGCGCACGCATCGCAATACGTGCGCTGCGGTCACCCGTGGAATGACGCATGTCCCCGTCGGGAGGAGACGGGGGCATGCGGTCGAGCCTTTGGCGAATCCCCTCGACGGTAGGAGGCGACTCAGTCCTTCGGAATAAGGACCGCGTCGATCACATGGATCACGCCGTTCGAAGCCTCGATATCGGCAGAGGTAACGGTTGCGCCATTGACCTGGACCTTGCCGTCCACGACCTTGATCGCGACCGACTGGCCGTTCACGGTCTTCGCACTGTCGAGCTTGATCACATCGGCGGCCATGACCTTACCGGCGACGACGTGGTACGTCAGGATCGCGCTGAGCTTGGCCTTGTCCTTGAGAAGGCCTTCCACGGTCCCCGCCGGAAGCTTGGCGAACGCCGCATCGGTCGGTGCGAACACCGTGAATGGGCCCGCCCCCTTGAGGGTGTCGACCAGACCGGCCGCATCGAGCGCCGCGGCGAGGGTCTTGAACGTACCTGCCGCGGCGGCGGTATCGACGATGTCCTTTTTCGAATCCATTTTGTTCATGCCTCCAGCAAGGGCTGTAAGGGGCGCAGCGACGACCGCGGCTGCGAAAAGAAGGGTTGTGAAATTCATGTTCGTATTCCTGGGATAGAGAGAAATTGCACAAGCGCTGTCTAAGGGTTGTCCATGTTTTTGTTCATTTGCATGGAGGTTGTACCGTATATGTCCAACTATTGCTTGTCAAGTAGCGATATTTCTTTGGACAAATCGATTCATTATCTGGACAGGCCGCTGGGGTGTTCATACTATGGAGCATGGCCGCCAGCCCCCCTTCCCTCCTCCATTCCGTCCGCGTCGTCGCCCGTCGAACCGGACTGACCCCGGACCTCTTGCGCGCCTGGGAGAAGCGCTATCGGGTGGTCGAGCCGATGCGCACGGCGGGTGGGCAGCGCAACTACACGGATGCGGATATCGAGCGACTCCGGTTACTCGTGCGCGCGACCGCAGGTGGGCGCCAGATCGGCCAGGTGGCCCATCTGGGTAAAGCCGAGCTTGAGGAACTGACGGCAGGCGACGTGCGCCTGGCGCCCGAATCGGCCGCGACCGAAGCCGTCGATCCAGCGGTGAGCCAGTACTTGGATGGAGCACTGACAGCTGCCGAGCATTTCGACGCAACCGCGCTCGAAGCCGGCCTGCGTACGGCGGCCTTGCGCCTGCCCTCGGATCAAGTGCTCGACAGCGTATTCGGTCCGCTCCTGCTTGCCATCGGCACGCGCTGGCAAGCGGGCGAATTGCCGCCCGCAAACGGACATCTGGCCACCTCGATCATCCGCCGCGTACTCACCTGGATGACCGATTTTCCGAGTGTGCGCGAGGACGCACCGGCAATAGTCGTCGGCACCCCGGCCCTGCAGATGCACGACCTCGGCGCCATGCTCGCTGCCACGGCGGCAGCAGGCAGTGGCTGGCGCGTCACGTTCCTAGGTGCGAGCCTGCCCGCCCTCGAACTGGCACGTGCAGCGCGTCTTGCCGAAGCCGATACCGTTGCACTGTCGATCGTGCACCCGGTGGACGATGCGCGTGTCGCGAGTGAATTGCGTGAACTGCGCATGATCCTGCCTGCGCACACAGCCCTTCTCGTCGGCGGAGCGGGCGCGATTGCCTACGCCAATGTGCTGAATGAGATCGGTGCCGAACGACTCGACTCGATCGCCGCCCTGCGCAACTGGCTGCGCGAGCGCGGCGCCGCACGTCAGCGGCAGCCGACAACCGGGGCGGGATGAACAGCACTGATCGGCGCGAGGCCATCAACTCGCCGGAACCGATCGCATTGGTTCCGTCTTGCGCGGAGAATGGCCATCACATTTGCGATCCGACGAATCCACGGCTGGAGGCCGCACATGCCGCCCGTTGCACATGACGAACTCCGCGACGGCGATCACTGCGACGTGATCGGCGGTACGCACAAGGGAAAATCCGGCACGGTCAGGGATGTCCATGAAAGCAAGACCGGCCACCTCACGATCACGGTCGTGCAGGCTGACGGCAATCGGTTCAAGACATTGGCGAAGAACGTCCGCGTGCGCGGGCATGTCGCCGACTGAACGGCGTTTGCGTCGCGCCGGGCGAAGCCACGCGTTCCGGACCACCGCGCGCCGCTTGCGGCGACTGGAACGGGGCAATTGCAATTGCCTGCATGCGGCATCGCGGTGTCCGGCTACTTCTCGCGCTGGCGTCCGTCGGCGAACATTTCCCATGACAGCTGGAACAGCGCCTGGGTATCGCGCTCGAGATCGAGATTGACGCCGGCTGGCGAGAGTTGATCACTCGAAGGATCGTAGCGTTCGGTATTGATCGTCTTGCGGAAGCCGAGGGTTGCCAGCTCGCCGCCGCGCATCATCGCGACATTGCGGTTGTGGTTGAAGATCGCGTAACCGTCGTCCACGCCCATGCGCAGGATGTCGCGGCCGGGCAACCATGACTCATAGGAAAGATGCAGCAGGCCGAGCACGGTCGGGCCGATGTCGACCTGGCTCGACAAGGTATCGACGCGTCGCGGCGCGATGATCGATGGTGCATGCACGACGAACGGTATCGTGTAGTTGGACACCGGGATCTGCGCGCGTCCATACACGCGGGCGCCATGATCGCCGGCGATGACCAGAATGGTGTCCTTGTACCAGGGCTTCTCCTGCAACTGGTCGAAGAAGCGGCCGATCGCATGGTCGGCATAGCGCACACCGGCTTCGCGACCGCCGCCTTCGGCTTTCACCCCGGGGATGCCGGCGGGAAACAGGTACGGGCGGTGGTTCGAGGTGCTCATGACCAGCGAGAAGATGCGCTCGCCGCGCGCGACCTGCTGGTCGAACTCAACGAGCGCGTTTTCGAACAATTCCTCGTCGGAAATGCCCCACACGGTCGCGAAGCGCGGCTTCGGCATGTCGGTACGATCGATCACGCGCCAGCCGTTTGCCTGGTAGTAGGCATTCATGTCATCGAAGCTGCCGTAGCCGCCGTAGATGAAGGTCGGCGAGTAGCCCTGCTTGCGCATGATCGTCGACAGGTTGAACAGGTTTTCGTTGCCGGTGCGCTTGACCACCGACTCCGGCGGTACCGGCGCGAGCGATGTGGTCAATGCCTCCATGCCACGCACGGTGCGCGTGCCGCTCGCGTAGAGATGCGTGAAGCTGAGGCTCTCGGCCGCGATGCGGTCGATGTTCGGGGTCCAGCCCTTGCCGCCGAGGCTGCCGACGAACTCGGCGCCCATCGATTCCTCGAACAGGAAGATGACGTGCATCGGGCGCGGCGGACCGAGATCGGAATTGTCGACTGCGCGTGCAATCGGATTGCCCGGCGCATCGGCGGCGGCGAGCCAGCGCGTGTTCGATTGCTGCAGCAGCTCGCGCACGCGCGCGATTGCTTCGGCCTCGGGCAAGGTGGCGTAGTAGCGCGCGTAGTCGATGCGCGCATTGCGCAATGCACTGAAGAACGAATAGACGCCGTTCGCCGCCACTTCTTCGGCGATGCGATTCTCCTGCAGGCTTTGCACCGATTCGAGACTGACCGTCCATGCCGATACGGCGCTGGCGATGACCAGCAGGGTCGTGACCAGGCTGCGTCGCGCGAAGCGGACCGGATCGGCGAATCCCCGGGCAATGCGCCGGCGCAGCAGGAACGTGATCAGCAGTGCACCGAGCGCGCACAGCAGGAGCACCGTGTCGACCGGATAGGAATCACGGATATTGCCGATCACTTCGGTCGGATAGATCAGGTACTCGACCGCCGTGTAGTTGAAGCGCGCATTGAACTCGTCGAAGAAGAAATATTCGGCGGCGATCAGGTAGAGCAAGCCGAACACGCTGATCGCGAAGCCCGCGCGGAGGATCAGGCGGCCGACGCGCGAGGCGTACCAGCGCGCCGGCATCAGCCAGATCCAGATCGCCAGCGGAAGGCACAAATACAGGCCGGTCAACGCATCGAGCAGGAGGCCCGCGGCGAACGCATACGGCAGCTGGATGAAGGTGATCAGGCCTGCCTGCAGGCTGACCGACGCAAGCACGATACGGGTGACCAGTGAAGTGGCCAGGAACAGCAGCCACAACAGGATCAGGTGACGGTACTGGCCCCGGCGTGCGGGTGTCCACGCCGACGCATCACGCGCAATTTCCGACTCCGCCATCCCGTCCGCGACTCCTGCCTTGCATGAAAGTGCGCAAGGCTGGATCGCGCGGTGTCGAAGTCATGTGGCGATCATGTCGAATTTTCGTCGAAGACGATGTGGAAACGCGTGCCGCGCTGTTCGCCGGAGGTTTCCGAGGCGACGCTGATCAACCAGCCCTGCTGTTCGCAGACCCGTCGCGCGATGGCGAGGCCCAGCCCATGCTCGCTGACCAACGCATCGTCGTCACCGGCCTGATCGACCCGGCGACCATGGTGATAACGTTCGAAAACGAACGGCAGGTCGGCCTTGTCGATGCCGGGGCCGTCGTCGGCGATCAGCAGGTGTTGTCCGTCGAGCCGGATGTGCAACGCCGCCGGAGCCGCATGATCGATGGCATTGCCGATCACGTTGCGCAACACGATCAGGAGCGCGTAGCGATCCGCGCGCAGCAGGTGGCCGCGCGGGACCGCGCTGCTCATGCGCAAGCCGGCGGCTTCGGCGCGCGCACCGAGGGTCGTGCGCACATCGTCGATGAGCTCGCCGAGATCGACGGCTGGTGGCTTCGAGGCCGCGCGCGGACGGCTGATTGCGCGCGCGGCGCTGATCGTCGCGCCGACCTCATCGATCGCCTTGGCCATGCGCGAAAAGCGCAGGTGCTGCTCGGGCGACACGTGCTCGTCGAGACTGGCCATCTCGATGTCGGTGCGCAGCGCTGCAAGCGGCGTGCGCACCTCGTGGCTGAGATTGCCGGCGAACTCGCGCTCGCGGGCGATCGAGCGGTCGACACGATCCTGCATGCGATTGAAGGCCTCGAGCAGGCGACCTGCCTCGTCGCTGCTGGTCGCCCTGAGCTGGCTGGATTGGACGGTATCGGGATCCCATTCGGCGATGCGCTGGGTGACCGCGTGCATGCGGCCGACGACGATCCCGGCCGTGAAGCGCGCGAGCCAGTAGCCGGCAGCCACGCACAGGCACCACAGCACGAGCATGATGAGGCCGAACTGGCGCACGCGCTTCTCGTTCTGGGTCGCATCGACGACCACGGTCAGATGGCCGACGCTCGACTCGGCGATGATCGCGTGCAGCACGCGTTCGCCCGATTCGAATTCGTGCGGACCTCCCGACAGGTCGCGCAATTCGGCGGGCATCGAAGCGCCGGCCCCCTTCGTGCCGACCCAGGCCTGGGTACGCGGGCCGATCTCGATCGGTTGCTGAAGGGTATCGATCTCGCCATGCTCGATGCGGTCGATCAATCGCCGCATCTCGATCTGCACGAGCTGATCGGCGAGTTCGTCCTCCTGCTTGGACAGGATCGAGAGCGCGAGCACGGCCATCAGCCCGACGAACAGTGCGACAGTCGCGGTCATGGCCCAGGTGACCCGCCAGGTCAGGGTGTTCGTCACGGCGGGTGTTCCGTTGCGACCAGGCGCAGGCCGACCCCGTGCACGGTCTCGATGCCCTCGAATCCCGCATCGCTCATGGCCTTGCGCAACAGATGGATCTGGCTGCGCAGTGCATCGGTCTCGGGTGGATCTTCGCCCCACAAGGCTCGTTCGAGCTCGGCTCGCGGGACGATGCGGCCCGGATCGCGCAGCAACACCTCGAGAATGATCCAGCCCTTGGGCGTCAGCCGCACCGCGTTGCCGCCGACCTGCAATGCGCGGCGGCGCGGATCCAGCATGATCGGTCCGAATCGCCGGACCGGCGCCGCGATCCGACCGCCCGCTCTCGCGATCAGGGCACGTACGCGGGCTTCGACCTCGACGAGCACGAAAGGCTTGGTCACGTAGTCATCGGCGCCGTGCGCGAAGCCGGCCAGCTTGTCGCCGATCTCGTCGCGCGCCGTCAGCAGCAGGACCGGCACGGCCAGGCCGAGCTCGGTGCGCAGGCGATGCAACACAGCCAGCCCGTCGACCGCCGGCAGGCCGACATCGAGGATCACCACTTCGAAGGGTTCGACGGTGAGTCGATGCAGGGCGGTGCGCCCGTCGTAGGCCGCGTCGACCTGGAAACCGCGCGCCTCGAAGAACGCGAACAGGTTTCCGGCGATGGTTGGATCGTCCTCGACGATCAGCAGGCGTGGCAGCGGTTCACTCATGCGAATCCCGTTCCGGCGAGGTGGCCGCAACCGCGCCGCGTCACGACATGAATCCGGCGGGCGCTGCGATAGGATCGCGGTCCGGGGCATCCATGACCAGCGTGTCCGCATCGGGCAGGGGTTCGCCGCGAAAGAAGGCCAGCGCGACCGCGTTGCAGGCTGCGCTCGAATCGAATGGCGTGCCGTGACGTGAGCCGCCGACCACGGCGAACTGTGCGCCGAAGCGCTCGGCGTAATCCCTTTTTTCGGCCAGCGGCGTGTAATCGTGTTCGCCCGCCAGCATGAGCAGTTCGCTGCGGATGCCGCCCATGCGATCAAGCGCGCACCATTCGGCGAGCGCCTTGACGGTCTTCAGGTAGGGACGTCGCGGTGCACTTCCGACGACCTCGACGACGCGGCGGCGCATCGGCTCCTGATGAGGCTCGCGGAACAGGCGTTTCGCAGCAATCGCCGCGACACGACGCATGCCAAGGCCGCGCACGAGGGCGACCTGGCTGACCAGCTCCATGCGCTTGCGCCAGCTGTCGAGCCGATACGAAGGCAAGGTGTTTATCGTCATCAGGCGAGTGACCGCGTGCGGTCGCTGCAGGGCCATCTCCATGGCCACGGCACCGCCCAGCGAAAAACCCATGAGGTGGGTCGTCTCGATGTCCAGTTGATCGAGCAGGGTCCACGTATCGTTTGCGAACTGCGCGATCGAGTAGCGACCGCGCGGTGAATCGCTCATGCCGGATCCGCGCAGGTCCGGCACGATCAGGCGGAAGTGCGCTCCGAGCAGCCCGACCTGGAAGGCCCAGTCAGCGCCGCTGGAGCCGAGCCCATGCAGCAGGACGAGCGATTCTCCCTGGCCGTGAACCCGGTAGTGGACGCGGACCTCGTCGATGTGGAGGAAAGGCATGGGTCAAAATAACAGAGCTTGTCGCACTGCACCATAAGTCTATCGCGCGGTGTTCCGACGAGTCGGAGCGGGTTTCCGCGATGGATCGTGGCCAGCGGAACGGGCCGCCACGCGCTTGGCGGGCCTCGATGTCGCGCCGCTGGCGCCGGCATGGGAAGGCCACGGAGGAGCGGGGGCACGCGACGAACGGGGCAGTGCAGGCCCGACCATCCGGCTCAGAGCGCGTCGAGCATCTCGCGCGCGTGACGCGTCATCGCGTCGGCGTACGCTGGATCCTTGGCCTTGCCGAGGACGCGCTGATACTCGGGCAGCAAACCGAGCAACTCATCCTTCGCGTAGCAACGCTCAAGCTTGAGCGTGAACATGAAGGCACGCAGGCCGAGCGCTGCGACGCTCGATTCGTTCATGAACTGGCGGACCAGGCCAAGCGGCGGCATCTGCGGCATTTCCGGTTCCGTTGCCGGCACGGCCTTCGACGGCGCAACGGCGGCGGGGACTGCGCCACCCCCATGAAGTTCGAGCAGGCCGTACTCGTGGAGGTTGCCGATGATGGCATCCACATCTCCGAGTACACGGAACTGGTCGCGGATCTGCTGCATGGACTGATTGCCGTTGACCGCGATCAATACAGTCCGCTGACGCGGATTGAGATGCAGTTTCCGGGCACTGATCTCCGCTCTTCCAGCGGCGGTCTTGTTGGGTGTGTCGGTGTCGCGCATGGTCGGTTCCCCCGAGTGATGAAACGCAGTTCAGTTTCGGCACGGTCCGTTTTTTCGTGCCTTTCCAGCAGATGGCATGCCATAGCCGGATTGCGCCAAAACAGTATCCCGGCTGCAAGGCTGGCAGTCACCGAGACGGGCTTTGCAGGAAACGCGCCAAATTGAACTGGCGGGCCGAGGTCGTCGCGGGAAAACACCTCGAAGGGACCTCGCGGCCCGACGCGGCACGTCGATCGCTCAGGAGATGTGGTCGAACAGCATGACGACGTAGGCCCCGAGCGCGAGCGCGACCGCTGGTGCATTGATCTTGTGGTACGTCTCGTTGCGGGTTGCCGCGGCGATCGTCGCGCACAGCGCGAACACGGCATGGAACACGAGATTGGTGGCATCCGGGAGATGGCCGTTGATGATCACATCCTTGATCAGGCTGGCCGCGACCAGGCCGACCAGCAGCAGGAAAAACGGGCGGGCGTTGTCGAAGTAGGCGCGTCGCATGTCGTAACCGGATTCCTCGTCCATGCCTGACAGGGACAGGCCCGCGACCAGATACA
>JAKQJM010000059.1 GCA_029561145.1 Pseudomonadota bacterium | reverse complement strand
GCGCGGGCGAAACGCCGTATCGCACTGATATGCGTTGCCGGCAGTCGATCCGGTTTCACCAGCAATTTCTCCTCGACGTCGTGAAACCCTGGCATCCGCAGCACGACAGCAGTGACACATCGAGCGGGCATGCGGCGTTATCCGAGGTACCGGAGAACTTTCCGGATGACAGGAGACGATGCCGTGCCCCAGCTCTCACGTTTGCCCTGCCCTGCCCTCGTTGCACTTGTGCTGCAAGTATTCAGCACGCATGGCGAGGCGGCAACCTTCAGCGTCGGCGTGGACGGTGCCTGCACACACACCACGCTGGCTGCGGCGCTGGCTGCCGTACCGGCCAGTGGTTTCCACGAGGTGCACATTGCCGCGCCATCATTGGATGCGCAGGCTGCGCAGATCACGAGCCGCGGTGTCACCGTGCGAGGCGGTTACGCCAATTGTTCAGCGCCCACGAGTACCGGCTTCACGTCCCTGAGCGGACAGGGCGGCAGCCAGGACAGCGTGATGACGATACGTGGCAGCGGCAACACGGTGCTGCTGGAACGCATCAACCTGATCCGTGGCGATGAGGTCTACGACGGCTACGGCGGCGGACTGGATTTCAAGGGCGCCGGCACGATCACCCTGCGCGACGTTGGCATTTCCCAGAACTACGCGGGCTATGGCGGCGGCATCAGCGTGATCGGCGAGGGTGGAAATGCCGTTCTGCGCCTCGAGACAGGCACCACGATCCTGCTCAACACCGCGCAGTTCTCGGGTGGCGGCGTGCGCCTCGAAGGGTCGGCACAGATGATCATGAATGCCCCTGATTCGACGATCGCGAGCAATGAAGCGCTCGGCCTCAATCCGACCAACAGCCAGCCGCAGTACGGCTACGGTGGCGGCGTCCAGGTCATCGCGCCAGCCAGCGCGACTATCGGCAGCTCCGGCATCGGCAACGGCGCGATCGTCGGCAATTCGGCGCGCTATGGCGGAGGCATTGCGGTCAACGGCGGGGATCAGGACGTCGACGGAAAGGTCACCCTGTACTCCACGAACCCGACGCTGCCGGTACGCATCCATGGGAACCGCGCGAGCAATACCGGCGGAGGCATCTACCTCGGCACGAACCTCGGTGTCATCGACATTTCGCGTGCATTGCTCTGCGCCTACGACATGCGCATCGATGCCAACGTCGCGGCGGAAGGAAGCGCGCTCTACCTGGACTCGGATTACGACCCGATCAACCAGGCCTACGGCGCACTTGCCGCGATCAATCGCAACACCGGCTTTCCGGGTTTCTGCTCGCCACCTGCGGGCAGCGTGCGCTGCGCCGCTGGCAGCGACTGCAACACGATGCACGGCAACCGCAGCGAGAACAGCGTGGGGTCCGCGACTCCAGGAGCGGCGATCCTCGTACAGAACGGCGGATACTTCGAGGCGACGCGACTCAGTGTCCGCGACAACATCGGTGCGCACGCGTTACGCGCATTCCAATCGAATATCGCCCTCGACGCGACGGCATTCGCAGGCAATACCAGCTCCGGAACGCTGTTTCGCCTGGAGGATGAAAGCGCGCTCGAAATCGTTGATTCGACCTTCGCCGGCAATGCGATAGCCGCGAGCCAGGTCCTTTCCGTCAACGGCGATATCGACATGCTGCGCTCGATCCTCTGGCAACCCGGAACGACCTCGCTCACGCAGAGTGGCGGTGGCAAAAGCATCGCGATGGTCATCGCGAGCGAAACCGCCAGTCTCGGCGCAGGGGCGTCGTCACTTTCACCGCGACTGATCGATCCCGAACGCGGCGATGTGCGCTTGCGCGCCGCCTCGCCCGCGATCGACTTCGCGCCCGCGATCACCGGCAACGATGTCGACGCCGACAGCCTGCCGCGCGATCGACGTCTCCAGCCGGTGCCGCGCGATGATGGCTTCGTACGGGATATCGGCGCCTACGAACGCCAGATGATCGGGCCGCTCGTGCTCAACGGCGATTTCAATGCCGACCTGAATCTGTGGACGCCGGTGACAGCCGGTACTTCGACCCGCGACACCGCACAGAACGCCTCCGGCGCACCAGGCTCGGGCTCGACCAGGGTTTCGCTCGCGAACACCTTCTTCGGCCAGAGTGTCAGCGGACTGGTCCAGTGCGTGCACTTGCCCGGCCCTGGCACGTACACGCTCAACGGCTGGGGACGCGGCACCGGCAACATGACTGTCGCCGGTGACATCGCGCAGTTGTACTGGGAATATCGCGACAACGGTGGCGAAGCGTGCACCCAGGGCGACCCGAATACCTCCGGCTACCTGTTCCTGTCCAACCAGGCGAGCTGGCGGCGACCTGCGAATCCGCTGGTTATCGAGGTGTCGGCCGCTCAATGGACAACGACAAGTTCGGTCGCCGTCACGATGATCGTCTTCGAGAACAGCGTGTCGGGACCACCGCGCACGGCAACCGGCTGGTTCGATGGCATCACGCTCGAATGGCTCGATCCGAACGACCGAATCTTCGACGACGGTTTCGAGCCCTGAAATCAGCCAGGCGCGAGCTGTGGCCCCGGCGACATGCGGGCCGGAACGGGCAAGTCCGGATGGCGCGAACGGCGGCGTGACACATCCGGCGACCAGGCAGCGTTACCCGGGACACGCCCGATGACGGGTGATAGGGAGAGCGCGCCATGACACCTCGTCGATGCATCCACGGATGCCTGCTTGCCCTGCTGGGCCTGGTCGCCTGGTCGGCCGAAGTGCCGGCCGCGATATTCACCGTCGGCACCGGCGCAGGATGCACCCACGGCACCATCCAGTCCGCGATCAATGCGGCCGAGGCAAATGGCGTCGCAGACACCGTACGCCTGACCCGTTCGCTGACCTACCAACCGGAAGCCAACGTCATCAATACCAGCCAGAACCTCAACGTGGTCGGTGGCTTTGCCACCTGCACGCAAGCCGCCACCGACAACATCAAGACCGTGGTCAGCGGGCAAGGTGGCGCTGCAGAACCGGTGTTCCGCATTTTTGCCGGCACCGGTTCGATCATAAAATTGCGGCACCTGACCATCACCCTGGGCGATGAAGACGGCGGCGGCGGAGGTGGCGGCATCTATTTCAAGGGCGACGGCGGCCTCGAGTTGATCGAGACCGACGTCACCAACAACAGCGCCGATTACGGCGGCGGCATCTATGCCGAAGCCACTGGCAACAATGCCGAACTGGTGATCAGCAACAACACCACGATCGGCAGCAACACTGCCCGCCGCAGCGGTGGTGGCGTGTACATCGCCGGACCGCTGGAAATGACCATGACCGCACCGTCCAGCATCATCGCATTCAACCAGGCGCTGGGCGTGGGCGGCGTGGGCGGCTACGGCGGTGGACTGCACGTACAGGGCCCGGCGATTGCCTATATCGGCACGTCCGGCGCGTTCGGGCTCGGCGCGATCTACTCGAATTCAGCGGTCGATGGGGGCGGCATATCGATTCAGAGCGCGCAGAGCGATGGCGTGGATGCGCTCGTGCATCTGTTCACCACCGATCCGCAGCAACCGGTGACCGTGCGCGGCAACAGCGCTTCGGATACCGGCGGCGCCATCTACGTTCAGGGTTGGAATGGAGCGTTCTCCTTTTCGGACGCCTATTTTTGCGCCTCGGACTTTCGGATCGAGGACAATTTCGCTCGCGATGGCAGCGCCCTGTACATGAACGAATCCGGTTTCGCCTACCTCAATCGATCGGACTGCACGGTGCCGAGCGCCGTGCGTTGCGCAAGCGGCGTTTCATGCAACACGATGGTCGGCAATGACGCAGGCCCGACCACTGGCGGGATCGGCGATGGCGCCACCCTGCGCAATGTCGAGGGATATTTGTTCATGAATCGCTTCGAGCTTCGCGCCAATCGCGGCGGCTATGCCATTCGCACGACGGGTCAGTTCCGCATATCCATAGCCAAGGACTGCCTGCTGGCCGACAACGAATACACCCGGCAACTGATCAGTTCCGAAGCGTCCACGAGCACCTATGTCACGGATTGCACGCTTGCGGGGAACAGCCTCGGCTCCAGTGAGGTCATGCGTATCGAAGGAACACTGGATCTGTTCGGCAGCATCATCGATCAGCCAGGCCGGCTTTCACTGGCGTACTCGGGAAGTCCCAATGACATCGATGTCGAGCATGTGCTGGCGAGCGACATCACGACCCTGCCAAACGGTCCGACGGTCATCAGCGATGCGCCTGCTTTCGTCGATGCGGCCAATGGCGACTACCATCTGCGCCAATATTCGCCAGCCGTCGACTTCGCACCTCCGGTGAGCGGCGATGATCGCGATCTCGACAACCAGCCGCGCGACCAGGATCTGTCCGGCGTAGCGGATCTGTTTGGCGTGCGTGATCTCGGCGCCTATGAACGCCAGGCGGGAACCGGCAGCTGCGGCGCTGCCGACACGATCTTCTGCGATGGATTCGATCCCTGACCCTGGATCGATGGGCACCCGCACTTCCGGCGGCGGGTGTTGCGGTCGGCTCGCGCGCCTGCCTACAGCCACTTCGCCCGACGCAGCAACCAGTACAGGCTGCCGCAGATCAATCCGGTGAACGCGATCATTGCCGGATAGCCCCACGGCTTGTCGAGTTCGGGCATGTGATGGAAGTTCATGCCGTACCAGCTCGTGAGCAAGGTCGGCGCGGCGAGCAGGGCGGCCCAGCCGGCGAGCTTCTTGACCACTTCTCCCTGGGCCACGGTGACCAGCGAGAGATTAACGCTGAGCGCCGCCGTCAACATCTCGCGCATCGTGTCGGTTGATTCGTTGATGCGCGCGGCATGATCGTAGACATCACGGAAATACGGCCGCACTTCATCGCGCACGAGACCTGGATACATGCGCGTGAGCTGGTTGAGGATGTCCTGCAACGGACCGATCGCGAGGCGCAGCGTGACGAGTTCCTTCTTCAGGTTGTACAGACGCCGGATCGTCTCGCGCTTGAAGGTATCCTCGAAGATGTCTTCCTCGAGTTCCTGCAGGTCCTCGCGGAAGCTGCGCACGATCGGCATGAAGTTGTCGACGATGAAATCGAGCACCGCGTACAACGCATAGCTCGGGCCATACATGAGCATGTCGGGCGACTGCTCGCAGCTGCGCCGCGCGGGCGCGTACGAGAGCGATGCGCCATGGCGCACGGTCACCAGGTAGCGCTTGCCGACGAAGATATGGGTTTCGCCGAACTGGATGCTTGCCGCGACGACCTGTGCGGTCTGCGCGACGATGAACAGCGAATCGCCATAGGCCTCGATCTTCGGACGCTGATGGGCGTTGTGGGCATCCTCGATGGCGAGGTCATGCAGGCCGAACTCCTCCTGCAGCTTTTCGAGCAGGGCTTCATCGGGTTCGACCAGCCCTACCCAGACATAGGTATCGGGTTGTTCGAGCACATCGCTGATCTCATCGAGCGTGATGTCGCCGATGCGCGATCCATCAGACTTGTAGGCCACGCAGTTGGCAACCATCGCGGCCGCTTCAACGGGCGAGGTGCAGGCGGCGGCGAGAATGGCGCTGGCGGTTTTTTCCATGCGCCGAATCATGCTCGCCCAGCACCCAATCGGCAATCAATCGATGGATGCCGAAACCGCGATCGCATCGTGGCACCGGTTTCAAGCGGCGCGGCCCGCCTCGGGGCCGCGCTCGTTCAGGCAGGCGGATTTGCCGCGGACCCTACTTCGTGCCGGCGGACGTCCAGCGCTTGAGCCAGTCATTCACCGTGTTGTGCCACTGCACGCTGTTCTGCGGCTTGAGCACCCAGTGGTTCTCGTCGGGGAACACCAGCAGTTCGCTCGGAATGCCGCGCCGTTGTGCGGCATTGAACGCCGCCAGTCCCTGCGTGGTCGGAATGCGGAAATCCTTGTCGCCCTGCACGATCAGCATCGGTACCTTCCAGTCCTTGACGTGATTGACCGGATTGAACTTCTCGTAGGCTTCCGGGTTGTCGTAGACGGTGCCACCGTTCTCCCATTCGGAGAACCACAGCTCTTCGGTTTCATAACCCATCGCGCGCGTGTCGAACACGCCATCGTGCGTGACCAGGCATTTCCACGGCTCGTTCCAGTTGCCGGCGATCCAGTTGATCATGTAGCCGCCGTACGACGCACCGAGTGCGCAGGCCCGATCCGCGTCAAGGAACGGATACTTCTTGAGCGCTGCCGCCCAGCCGAGCTTCAGATCCTCAAGCGGCTTGCCGCCCCAGTCGTTCGAGATCGCATCCGTGAATGCCTGGCCGTAGCCGGTCGACCCGTGGAAGTTGACCGTGACGACGGCAAAGCCCTGCCCGGCATAGGTCTGCGGATTCCAGCGGTAGTGGAAATCATTGCCCATCGCACCCTGCGGTCCGCCGTGGATGATGAAGGCGACCGGATACTTCCGACCGGCCTTGTAGCCGACCGGCTTGACCACGTAGCCCTGCACATTGGCTCCCGCGGCTCCGGCAAAGGTGAAGAATTCGAATTCGCCGGTGCGCAGGTCCTTCATGCGCGATGCGTTGAACCGGGTGACCTGCTTGAGGTTGCGACCCCGCAGGTCGGCGCTGTAGAGATCGGTTGGACGACGCAAGTCGTTGCGCGCGATCAGCAAGGCCTTCGCGCCGACATCGAAGCCGGCGACCTGGCCATCACCGACCAGTTGGGTCGCCTTGCCCGTCGCGACATCGATTGCGAACAACGGATGCTGGCCGCGGTCGTCAGTCGCCGTGTAGAGCGTCTTGCCATCACCCGATTCCTTCAGTGCACCGGCCGAGCGGTCCCAGCCGGCAGCGATCTCGCGCGTTCCGCCGCTGGCAAGATCAAGCGCCATGATGGCGAAGCGATCCGCCTCGAAACCCGGCCGCTTCATGGCCAGGTAGTAGAGCGTCTTGCCATCGCGCGAGGGCAACGGGCTGGCGTCCCAGGCAAGGTTGTCCGCCGTGTGGTTGGTCGGTTCCGAGGAACCGTCCGTCGCCACCGAGTAGATGTCGAAATTGGTCGACCACGGTTCGCCGGCGCTGACGTTGCGCACGTCGAAATACACGGTCGCTCCATCCGGCGAGAATGCATATTCGCTGTCGTCGCCGAACGGCTTCGACGGCACATCGCCATTGATGCCCCTGCTCAGCAGGACCGGCTCACCGAGCAGGCCATCGGTACCGAGCGAGGCCACCAGCAACTGCGAACGCCGGCCATCGGACCATTGATCCCAGTGGCGCACGAACCCCTCGCTGTAGAGCAGGCCACTGGCCTTGTCATCGGCTGCCTTGTCGAGCCGCTTCCGGGTGCAGGCGATCGGCGCCGGATCCGGCGTGCAATCGAAGAACAGGTCGACCGAGAATGCAACCGACTTGCCGTCGGGCGACAATTTGTAGCTGCCGATATCGAGCGACAGGTTGCCGACCGCTTCGGCTTCGCCTCCTGCTGCCGCCACACGCCAGAGTTGGCTGACATCGTCGCGACTGGCGAGGAAATAGATGCTCTTGCCGTCGGCTGACCAGCGCGGCGTGGTCGCGTTGAGCGCGACGTCGGTCAGGCGGGTCGGCTTGCCGCCCGCCATCGGCACGGTCCAGATGCTGTTCCTGCCCTTGTTCGCAGCGTAATCGGTTTCGCGCAGTTGCAAGGCGATCGTGCGGCCGTCCGGCGACAGGACCTGATCGGAAACCCGCTCCATCATGACCAGGTCCTTGACCTCGAACGGGTGCGGTGCGGCCAGCACGGGCACGGCGAGACTCAACAGCAAGGCAGCAATCAACGGCTTCATCGGATGGTATCCCCGGGAATGAACGACCGATGGTAAGGCCGCGGGCGACCCGGCGAAAGCGGCGGACGTCGCAGACCGGCATTTCGGCCACTCTGAAGCGTTGGCCTCAAGGCAGATCGAACCGCGGTGTCCGATCACGAAGGCACCGGGCGTCGAGGGGAGCCCGTTTCGACTCCGCGATGGCCGACGCCGAAGCGCGCCATGAGTAACGCCCGGACGCGCTTGACTCCGATATCCGGAGGAATCTGACGCGCAAATGAACCTCTCCCTGTCGAACTCGGCTTCGATTCATCGGCATCCGCGCATTGTTCTGCGCCACACGCTTGCGGCATGCCGCCGCGACGATCCATCCAGGAGAATCCAGATGACACATGATGCACGCTTCATGTCGGCAACCACTCTGCTCGGCGATGCGGTCAAGAATCCGCAAGGCGAATCGCTGGGCGACCTCAAGGAGATCATGTTCGACACTTCGACCGGGAAGATCGCCTATGGCGTGCTCTCGTTCGGAGGCATTCTCGGCATGGGCGACAAGTTCTTCGCGGTGCCTTGGAATGCGATCAGCATCGACTATGCGAACAAGCACCTCGTCCTCAATGCGAGCAAGGAGCGTCTCAAGGACGCGCCGGGATTCGACAAGGACAACTGGCCGAACTTTGCCGATCGTACTTTCTCGGAACAGATGAGCGCGTACTACGCCGGCTGACCCGGCATCCTCCATTGATCCAGCCGGTAAATACCGTTTGCCCTGAGCCTGTCGAAGGGCCGCCACAGATGGGCTTCGACAGGCTCAGCCCGAACGGTTTCCAGCCATTTGCGGGTCGGATCAACAACGCAGCAAACGAAAAGGCCGGTGTGAACCGGCCTTTTCGTTGACACGCAAACCAGGCAGCGATCGCGACGGCGGGTCAGCCGGCGAAACGATCGAGCGCGCGCTCGGCCTCTTGACGCTCGTAATCGCTGAGCTTGCTCGCGATTTCCCGGTAGCGACCGATCAGGCCGGCATCTTTCGGCATGACGGCGGCGAGTGCGGTCAAGGCTTCGCGACACTCGTAGTCCGAATCGATCTTGCCAAGCGCACCGAGGATGGCTTCGGCGGAGCGCTTGCCGAATCCGCGCGCATGCATCAGGGCCATCAGCGCTTCGCGACGTTCGTAGTCGCTGCCGATGCCATCAACAGCCGCGGCATAAGCCGCAGCGGCATCGTCTGCACTGCTGATCGCCTTGATCGCGGTCGACAGCAGTTCGCGACGTTCGTAGTCCGATTCGATCGTGTTGGCCGCGTTGATCGCGGTGATCAGAGTGGCGTCGTCGTTGCTGCCGGCATCGATCAGCGCGCTCAGGGTGCGCCGATGCTCGTAGTCCGATTCGATCCCGTTGGCGGCCTCGAGCCAGGCCTGGTGGACGGTCGCGTCGGCTGACAGCTGCGGCAACAAAGCGAGCAGGAGTTCAGCGCGTTCGTAGTCCGATTCGATCTTGCGCGCCTGGCCGATCACCATCTTCTGTTGATTCGCATCGAATCGTCCGGCGCTGCCGAGGGCGACCAGCGCATTGCGCATTTCATAGTCGGATTCCATCGGATCAATCAGACCGAGGGCACGCGTCACTTCGGCTGATGTCAGCTTGCCGACCACGGCGAGTTCCTTGATGTAGCTGCCGCGTGCATAGTCCGAATGGATGCGCTGGATCTCGTCGAGCACGGCGGTCGCGCCACCCCGGGCATGGATCTGGCGGACGCGCTTGTCGGCATCCACGGCCGTTTCACGGATCAGCTCGGGAACGATGGCAGCGATCCAGGCGTCGACCTTCGCATCGATGGGCCGTTCGGCCTCGTCGACGAAATAGTGGCGTTCGAGCGCGCCATTCCTGTTCGCGTAGTCGATGCGACGAGTGACTCCGTTGATGGTTTCGCCAAAGCTCGCAGTACTGTCCTTGCCGAGACTGGCGACCGCGTCGTAATCCGGCGTGTACGTGATCTCGCCTTCGATGCTTGCGCGGTAGCCGCGCTTGCCATCGCTGACCTCCATGCGTGTCAGCTGGCGACTCTTCCCGAACAATCCGGTATCGCTGGAGATATGGATATGGCTTCCATCACCTTTTACGGGTGGAGCCGGCGGCGGCGGAGTGGGTTCCGTCGGCGGAGCGGGCGGAACGGAAGGCGCCGGTACCGACGGCAATGCGGACGGCGCTGGCGGTGCGGGGGGAACGGGCGGAACGGCTGGCTGCACATCACGCGCCGGGGTGACTGCCTCGGGCGCAGCAGGCACGGAAGGGGGCGTCGGCGGGGAAGGTGGTGCCCCCTGCCCTGCCTTGGCCAATGCCTCGGACACGCCAATGCCCGGCAGCGCGACGACCGCGACGGCGAGCGCAAGTGCGGTCGCGAGCATCGCATGCGAAGTGGAGATGTTCATTTTCATCGGGGTTCCGTCCATCAGTCGATCGATACGTTGCAATACAGGGGAGTCGTGCCCGGCCATTGCGACGGCCAGGTCGAGTTCCCAGCCGCGTACGTGATGCTCGGCACATCCAGCCAGGCACTCGGCGAGCGCACGCCCGTCTCCGAGTTGGTCGGCCGCCCATGCATCACACGCCTGCTCGGCGATCTCGTTGAGACGCCGGCGAGCGGCATGCGCCAGCGGCATGAACCACAGCACCGCACAGAGCAGGGCCACGGCGAACTTGCGCGCGGGGTCGCGGCGAGCGAGGTGCGCTGCTTCGTGGGCAAGCATCGCGCGCAGTTGGGCGCGATCGAAACGATCCAGCACCCAGCCCGGCAGGACGATGCGATTCGCACCGGCCGCGAGCGGCGAGGCCAGCTCGTCGATGCGCTCAAGGCACACGCTGTGCAGGCCGGCCCGTTCCGCGAGTTCCTCTGCATCGCGTTCGAGTTGCGCATGGCGCAGAGGCCGAGCGCTCGCGAGCGTCTTGCGCACGCGGGCGTAGGCCACGAACACACGGAACAGGGCGATCAGGGCTCCGGCCAGCCATGCGCCAACCAGGATCCGGTACCCGATCGGCAGCCACGCAGATGGTGACCACGCGCGCGTTGACTGGATCGGGCCATCGGATCCGGTGTCCGTGCCGAGGCCTTGCGACGACCGCGCTCGCGCCGGCGCAGCGGATTGGCTTCTGCCCGAGCGCGCGGCGTGCGTCTCGATCGAGGGCAGGACGATCAGATCCTGGCCAGCCGCCGGCGCTGCTGACGCAATCGCTGCCATCGGGATGCTTGCGGCTTTCGGAGTGTCGAGCAGAAATTGCATGGACGACGTGAGCAATCCTCCGAACAAGGCCACCCGCCACAACCATTCCCGCCAACCGAGATGGGCTTTCAGCAGGACGCGATCGGCGACAAACGCAATCGTCAGCAATGCACCGGCATGCAGGCCGAGGGTCGCCAACCATGCGGCAATCATTTCAGTGGTCATTTCCGCTCTCCACGTTCAAGGCGCTGGCGAATGCGGGCGAGGTCTGCCGGAGCGATCTCGGCCTCCTCGACCAGGTGCGCGACCAGTTCATTGGCGTCGCCGGCGAACAGCGATCCGATCAGGTCGGCCACCATCGAACGCTTCACGTCCGCCTCGCCAACCTCGGCCCGGTAGAACAACTGGCGACCATCGCGACGCTGGCCGACCACGCCGCGCTTTTCCAGCCGCGTGAGCAAGGTAGCAATCGTCGTATGCGCGAGGCCACGTTCATCGGCCAGGGCTGCGGCGACGTCGGCCGTGCTGGTCTCGCCGCGCTCCCACAACACGCGCATCAGCGCGATCTGCAACTCGCTCAGGGAAACATGGCTGGAACGCATCATCGAACCCTTCTTCTACATATGTCGTACTACGACTGTAGTTTCAGGCCTTGCCGAATGCAACAGGTCGGAAGTCATGGGTGATCGGATTTCCGTGCCTGCTACCATCGACCGGTTGTCCGAATCGAGGAAACTCCTGATGAAACGAATGCTCGCAAGCGCCATCGTGCTGTCCTTCCCCTTGCTCGCCGCCGCGGCGGACGCACCCCAATTCGACGCCAAACGACTCTCCGACGAGGTCAGGATGCTGTCCTCGGACGGCTTCGAGGGTCGCGGACCGGCCACCGCTGGCGAAGTGAAGACGATCGAGTACGTGGTTGCCCGGATGAAGGAAGCCGGGCTTCAGCCCGGTGGCGATCTGAAGGACGGCAAGCGCCTCTGGACCCAGGCCGTGCCGCTGTTGCGCGCCGAGATCCAGGGCAAGCCCGCGCTTTCGCTCACTGTCAAAGGCAACAACGAAACCCTGGCCCAGGGCGAGCAGATTGCGGTGCGTGCGGCGATGGACGGATCGGCCAGGATCGCGATCAAGGATGCGCCGCTGGTCTTCGTCGGTTACGGCGTCAAGGCGCCGGAACGTCAGTGGGATGATTTCGCCGGCATCGACCTCAAGGGCAAGATCGCGATCGCCCTGATCAACGATCCCGATTTCGAAACCGGCACCGGCGACTTCGGCGGCAAGGCGATGACCTACTACGGCCGCTGGACCTACAAGTACGAGGAAGCGGCACGCCAGGGCGCGCTCGGCCTGCTCGTCGTCCACGAAACCGACCCGGCCTCGTATGGCTGGGCGACCGTGAAGAATTCCAATACCAACGCAATGTTCGATGTCGTGCGCGACGACCCGAAGGCCGTGCATCCCGCGCTCGAGGGCTGGATCCAGCGCGACGTGACGGTCGACCTGTTCAAGCGCGCCGGTCTCGATTTCGAGGCATTGAAGAAACAGGCGCAACAACGCGGCTTCAAGGCCGTCACGCTCAAGGACGCCACGTTCTCGGCGGATTATGCGGTCGAAGCCAAGGTGATCACCTCGCAGAACATCGCCGGGCGCATCGAAGGCAGCAAGCGACCCGACGAAACCGTCATCTACAGCGCCCACTGGGACCATCTCGGCGTCGGCGCGCCCGATGCGAAGGGCGACACGATCTACAACGGCGCAGTCGACAACGCCACCGGAACGGCTGCGCTGATCGAACTCGGTCGCGCGTTCGCCAAGGCGCCCAGGCCGGAACGCTCGATCGTCTTCCTCAATGTGACGGCCGAGGAAAAGGGCCTGCTCGGTTCCGAGTACTACTCGTCGAAACCGTTGTACCCGCTGGCCACCACGGTCGCCGTGATCAACATGGACGCACTCGATCCGTTTGGCGTCGCGCGCAATTTCACGACGTCGGGAAGCGCCAAGTCCGAGCTGCTCGATACCCTGATCGCCGACGGCAAGGCAGCGGGCATGGCCTATGTGACCGATCCGCATCCCGAAGCCGGCCATTTCTTCCGCTCCGATCACTTCCCGTTCGCCAAACGCGGCGTGCCGGCGCTGTCCTGGGGTTCGGGCAACGATTGGGTCGAGGGCGGCATCGAGGCGGGTGAAGCCGCAGGCAAGGACTATGTGGAAAAGCGCTACCACCAGCCCGCCGACGAATGGGATGCAAGCTGGACCTTCGCCGGAATGATTCACGACATGCCGGTGCTCTACAAACTCGGCAACGACCTCGCCAATTCGAAGCGCTGGCCGCAATGGGACAAGGCATCCGAATTCCGCGCGATACGCGACGCGACGGCGGCGCAACGCAAGTAGTCGCCCGATCCTCCGGCACGGCGGGATGCCGCCGTGCCGGAGGATCACCGACGGTCGCGGGTGGCTACGCCTTGCGTCCGAGTGCGGACGGCCGCTGGTCGGCTGACATCGGCCGGGTCAAGCGACTACCATCGAACGCTTTGTTGCCGGGGATAGCCACATGACTTTCCGATCCGCGATCTGTTGCGTTGTCCTGGCTGCCGTGTCGATCGCGCAAGCGAACGTCGCGATGGCGATCGCGGATGCACCGCGAAGCCCGAGTGCCGGCGAAGCCTGGCTGCGCGTCGAAGCCACGCGGGTCGAACTGCTCGCGAGGTCGGCGATCACCGACGATGCGATCGACTACGGGCGATTCCAGTGGGTTCCGGCATCCAGCGTCGACGAAGCAGCGCTTGGTGCCGCCGGCATCGCGGTCAGG
Source organism: Pseudomonadota bacterium (assembly GCA_029561145.1). GTDB lineage: Bacteria > Pseudomonadota > Gammaproteobacteria > Xanthomonadales > Rhodanobacteraceae > Dokdonella. The sequence goes on along the minus strand of JAKQJM010000059.1, from coordinate 22,973 downwards.
CGCTTCGAGCAACCGTTCGTGCTCGATCTCGGCGGCCAGCGTTTCGATCCGCTCGTTGCGCCACCGATTCCGGCATCGAACTCGCCGAGCGGACACGAAGCCGACTGGCACCTCGTCCAGTTCCGCGGACCGATCAAGCCGGAATGGTTGAACGCCCTGCGCGAATCGGGAGTGGTTCCTGCCCAGTACATCCATCCGTACACGTATGTCGTCTGGTCCGATCCGGTCGCGCTCGATCGCGCGCAGGCGCGGCCCGAGGTTCGCTGGAGCGGGGATTTCCAGACTGCATTCCGGACCCGTCCCGAGCAACGCAATCTCGATGCATCGTTGCGACCGACGATGTTGCTGGTCAGTCGTCACGCCGATGCGCCCGCACTCCTGCATGCCATCGAATCACTCGGTGCAACGGTGCGCTCGACGAGCGTGCTCGACGCGCATTTCAGCGTGATCGACGTGCTCGCCGCGGGCAATCGCTATCCCGACCTCGCCACGTTGGCCGGCGTCTACACGGTGCAGGCGACGGCTGCGGGCGGCGGACCGCGTGGCGAAATGAGCGGGCAGTCCATCGTCGGTGCCTACGGCCCTGCGCCGACCTACACGATCGTGCCGGGCTATCAGTCGTGGCTGGATGCGCTCGGCTATGACGGCACCGGCGTTGTTGTTTCCGTTGTCGATGGCGGCATTCGCACGACGCATCAGGATCTCGCCTCGCGCATGGTGCCCTGCGTGCCCTCGGGAGCGACGCCAACCAGTTGCTCGATCGCGAGCGACTCGCATGGCACCCATGTCGCCGGCGCGATCGCCGGCACCGGCGCCAGCGGCATACTGCTCAACGGATTCCTGCGCGGCAAGGGCGTCGCCCCCGGCGCGAACCTGGTGCAGCAGCGCTACGGCAGTTTCCTCGGCGGCGGTCCGGGCTCGATGATCGCCGACGGCATGCTCAAGATCTACAAGGAATCAAGCCTCAGCGGCGCCGTGCTGACCAACAATTCCTGGGGCCCGACCGGTTCGCCGCAGGGTTACGACATCCCGACCCAGCAGGTCGACATGGTCATCCGCGATGCCAATCCGGACCTGCCGGGCAACCAGCAGGTACAGAACGTGTGGTCGATCATGAACGGCAACGGCGATGGCGGCGGTGCCTGCGCACCGTCCTCACTCGGCTCGCCGGACGAAGCGAAGAACCTGTTCGCGATCGGTTCCACGTCGATGCAGTCGGGCTCGGGTGCCCAGTCTGCCGGCATCTTCAACGTCTCGGGCAATTCTGCCCATGGCAACGCCTGCGACGGCCGGCGCGTGCCGAATGTCGTCGCGCCGGGCTGCAGCACCGACAGCACGAGCAACTCGAGCGATACCTCGTTCACGTTCCTCTGCGGCACCTCGATGGCATCGCCGGTCGCCAGCGGCGCATCGGCGGTATTCGTGCAGAAATATCGTGCCGAGCACGCGGGCGCCACGCCGAGCCCGGCCATGATCAAGGCCGCCTTTACCGCTGTGGCCAGGGATCTCGAGGGATTCCGTGATGCGGACGGCCGGATCATGGGTCATCGCCCGGATCGTTTCCAGGGTTATGGGCGCATCGACCTCGATGCGGTCGTCAATACGCCGGATCCGATCTTCACCCTCGACCAGACCGAGACACTCGGCACGACTGGTGCCGAATGGAAACGCAGCTTCAGCGCCGCCGATCCGACGCGACCGGTGCGCATCATGCTGGCCTGGACGGACGCCAAGGGCCACGGCCTCGGCGGCACGACACCGGCGTGGGTCAATGATCTCGATCTCTCGGTGACGAGCAACGCGGTGGCCTTTTCCGGCAACGTGATCGGCACTGATGGCTGGTCGGCAAGCGGTGGCAGCGCCGACAACAAGAACAACCTCGAAGGGGTGTTCCTGCGCCCTGACCAGATCACGGGACTGTTCGAGATCAAGGTCCTCGGCGCCAATATCGCCGCCGACGCACTCAACCCATACACGCCCGGTGCGCCGGGCCAGGACTTCGCCCTGGTCTGCTACAACTGCGCCGATGCGCTGCTCGGCAGCGCGGATCTCGGTGTCTCGGTCGTGGCCGATCCCGCGGTCGCGGAAGCGGGCGCTTCGATCGACCTGATCGTCAATGTGGCGAATCTCGGTGCGGATGCCGCCAGCGGGGCCCAGCTTGTCCTCGACCTTCCGGCCGGGCTCATCTTCGATACGAGCGCGGTCTCCGCAGGAACCGCAACGTGGTCCTGCAGCCCGGTGGGCCAGACGATCACCTGCGAGCAGACTGGCGGAAGCCTGCCTGTCGATGCATCCGCCGCCGCCCTGACCTTCACGACCCACGTGGGCCTTGTCGTCGGCCCGGGCGACATGTTGAATGTTGCGGCAACGATCAGCGCACCGCTGTATGCCGACGTGGATACCGGAAACAACGCGACCAATCTCGCCATTCCGGTCGGCGACCAGATCTTCGCCAACGGCTTCGAGAACCCGGTTTCGGTTTTCCCCTAGTCGTTGCGGAAACAGCGGGGCATTCGCTTCGCGCGGAGCATGCGCGGGCGGGACCGGGCATCGGCGCACGCAGCGCGGACTCGTTATGCTCTGCCTTCCGCACCCAGGGCAGAGCGCATGAAATCCGTTTCCCGATGTGACCGCACCGAGGCCTGGTCGCGACTGCAGGCGCTCCATCGTTCCAGCGGATCGCGCTTCGACCTGCGCGAGGCGTTCGCGGACGACGCCGGTCGTTTCGGACGTTTCTCGTTCGAGGCGCCGGAATTGTTCGCGGATCTTTCGAAGGGCCTGATCGACGCGGCAACCCTGTCCGCCCTGATCGACCTGGCTCGTCAATGCGACCTCGAGCGGCGCCGTGATGCGATGTTCGCTGGCGAACCGATCAACGCCAGTGAGGGCCGCGCGGTCCTGCATACGGCCCTGCGCGCACCACGCGGCGCGGCGGCTCACGGCGCCGAAGTCCATGCCGTGCTGGATCGCATGCTCGCCTATGCCGAAAGCGTGCGCGACACCGCGAGCAGTGGCATCCGGCATGTCGTCAACATCGGCATCGGCGGTTCGGACCTCGGCCCGCAGATGGTCGTGCCGGCGCTGGACGACTATTGCCAGCGCGACCTGCGCCTGCACTTCGTCTCGAACGTCGATGGCCACGATATCGCTGCAGCCTTGCGCGACCTCAACCCCGCCGAAACCCTGTTCGTGATCGCGTCGAAAACGTTCACCACGCAGGAAACCATGGCCAACGCGCGCATCGCACGCGAATGGTTCATCGCCAACGGCGGCACCGACACGCGCAAACACTTCGTCGCGACGACGACGAACATCGAGGCGGCCGCGGAATTCGGCATCGACACGACATTCGGGTTCTGGGACTGGGTGGGTGGGCGCTACTCGCTATGGTCGGCGATCGGCCTGCCGATCGCACTCGCCATCGGCGCATCGAATTTCCGCGCACTGCTCGATGGCGCGCATGCGATGGACGAGCATTTCCGCGTGACACCGATCGAGCGCAACCTGCCGATCGTGCTCGGCCTGCTTGATGTGTGGTATCGCAACTTCCATGGCTTCACGAGCCGCAGCGTCGCGCCGTATCACCAGGGCTTGCGGCGCCTGCCCGCCTACCTGCAGCAACTCGAGATGGAGAGCAACGGCAAGCGCGTCGATCTCGACGGCGATGCACTGCCGTATGCGACGAGTCCGGTCATCTGGGGCGAACCCGGCACGAATGGACAGCATGCCTACTTCCAGATGCTGCATCAGGGCACCGATGTGATCCCGGTCGAGTTCATCCTCGTGCGCGAACCTTCCCACGCGCACGCCGACTCGCATCAAAAACTGCTGGCCAACGGTCTCGCCCAGGCGCAGGCCCTGATGCTCGGCAAGAGCGCCGATGAGGCGGCGCACGAGAAGGTTCCGACGGCTTCGGCGACGATCGATCCGCAGGTACTTGCGCGACATCGCACGTTTCCGGGCAACCGGCCGAGCACGACCTTCCTGCTGGATCGCCTGACCCCGCGCTCGCTCGGCGCGCTGATCGCGCTGTACGAGCATCGCGTCTTCGTCAGCGGTGCACTCTGGAACATCAACAGTTTCGACCAGTGGGGCGTCGAACTCGGCAAGGCACTCTGCAACGCCCTGTTGCCGAAACTGGCCAGTAGCGACGTCAGCGGACTCGATGGTTCGACCGCCGGCTTGCTGGCCCGTCTACGCCGCTGAGCCGGGTCGATCGCGTTGACGATCGCGCGGGTACTGGCCGAAAACTGCTGTATCGGGGGAATCCGGCAACAGCGCATGCTGCTGCCGGTTTCCAATCAGTGTGAGGTCGATTCCGCGACTGGCGCAGCATCGATCTTGCCCTTCCCGCCGATGTTGCGGCCAAGGAAGGCGATGATCTTCTCGAACATGTCGGTGGCATTGGCTTCATCGTAGAAGCCGTGGCCTTCGGTGCGCTGGTACAGCCACTCGTGTTCGATGCCGCGCTTGAGCATGGCATTGTGCAGGTTTTCGCCCTGCACGGGCGGCACGCGCTTGTCCTGGCCGCCCACAATCAGCATGACCTTGGCCTTGAGCCGGTCCAACTGGTTGATCGGCGAACGCTGCGCGATCACCTTGTCGTCCTTGCCGAGCGCGCGATCCAGGTAGTTTTCGCCACTGAACGATTGCGGTATGTCTCCACGTGACTTCATCAACGCAAGGTCATACACGCCGACGTAGCCGATCGCGCACTGGTACAGATCGGGTTCGCGTACCGCGCCCTGCAGGGCCGCATAACCTCCGTAACTGCCACCGAAGATGCAGATGCGTTTGGGGTCGGCTGCGCCTTGTTCGATGGCCCAGCGCGTGGCATCGGTCACATCGTCCTGCATCTTCGCGCCCCACTCCCCCCAGCCGGCATCGACGAAGGCGCCGCCATAGCCGCCCGACCCGCGGAAATTGACCTGCAACACGGCATAACCGCGGCTGGCCAACATCTGCACTTCACGGTCGTACGCCCATTTGTCCTGGACCTCGAAGGGGCCGCCGTGCACGAAGACCACCATCGGCAGTTTCTTCGCGGCCTCCTGGCCCGCAGGCCTGGTCAGGAAACCGTGCAGGGACAAGCCATCGCGCGCCTTGATCTCGAACGGCTCCATGCCGGCAAGGGTTTCCGGCTTGATCCACGGCGCTCGCGCAAGCAGGAATCCGACTTTCTTGGTATCCGCGTCGTAGAGATAGAACGAGCCGGGATCACGATCGCTGTCGACGAGCACGACCACCTTCTTGCCGTCCTTGCTCGCATTGACAAAGCTAACATCCGAACCGGGGAACTGGCCCATCAACTCGGCCAGCAGCCTGGCCTCCCCGGCGTTCTTGTCGAGCAGGGTCACCGCGGTCCGGCTCGGCATCGAACGGATTGCGAAAAGGTCCTGCCGGTCGAACGTCGATTCGAAACCGGTCAGATCGGAGCCGGACCCGCTCCACAGCGTCTTGAAGGTACGCGTGGCGACATCCCAGAGACACACGCCACCGCGATTCTTGCTGCCCGCGCAGGTGAAATAGGCGCCATCTCCTGCCCGGTTGAACCTGATCGGCACCGAAATGTTCTTATTGTCCAGTTCGTCGACGACAAGTTCCCAATCCGCGTCGTTGTCCTTGCGGTAGTACACCTTGGTCCTTTGCTGGTCGTCCTGACCGCTGGCAAAGCGGACGGCACCGTTGTTGTCGGTCACGAAATAGCCATTGGTCAGCGGCGAAACGGCGATACTCCGGTTTATTCCTGTTTTCACGTTGATGCGTCGCACCTCGGGGTGGAGGCGCTCGCCGCCGGCGACACGCACATGGGTCCGGTTCATGCGCTCGACCTTGATCAGCGCTTCGTTCTCGTCGTCGCGCAGGTCATCCAGCATCCAGGCCCTGGCGTATTCCTTTTCCTTTTTCTGGATGTGCGTGCCGGTCGAACCGGAACGACTGTCGCTTGCGCGGTAACCGAACAGGGTGTCGGTGCCGCTGCCATCGCGGTTGGCCGCGAACAACTCGCCGGTCAATTCGGGGGATTCCAGCATCGATGCATTCTGCGCGACCGAATAGACCACGCGCTTGTCGGACACCCACCAGAACCTGTAGACCTCATCGTCGTCGCGCGGACGCACGGTCAAACCGGTGCTGTTGGCCAGGTCAATGAATGAAAGCACGGTCTTGCCATCGATGATCGAGGTGGCCGCCAGGTACGCGCCATCCGGCGAAATCTGCACGTCCTTGAACTGCATGTGCCGGGCGAAATCGGACAACGGCACGGGCTCGGCCGCCTGAAGCGAAGTCGAAATGAACAACAAGGCTGCAAAGGCAGCAATCCGGATCAACATATTTCACAACTCCTTTTGCATCGCTGAATTCTGGATTATTGCCCGCCGCGACGGGCCGATCAATCCTTGTTGCGCACGCGCCCGTAGCGGTCTTCGAGGCGCACGATGTCGTCTTCTCCGAAATAGTCGCCGCACTGCACCTCGATCAGGTGGATGTCCTGACTGGTCGGATTCTCCAGCCGGTGCACGGTGTTCATCGGGATGTAGGTCGACTCGTTGGCCTGCAGCAGGAATTCGCGCTCGCCAACGCGCACCTTGGCCGTGCCATGCACCACCGTCCAGTGTTCGCTGCGCTTGTGGTGCAGTTGCAGCGAGAGGACGTGGCCCGGCTTCACCGTGAGGCGCTTGACCTTGCAGTCCTCGCGATCCTCGAGAATCGTGTAGCTGCCCCAGGGCCGATGCACGGTGCTGTGCACGGTCGCCGCGGGATGATTGCTTTCGCGCAGCCGCTCGACGACTGTCTTGACCTGCTGCGCGCGATCGCGGTCGGCGACGAGCACGGCATCGCCGGTGTCGATGATTATGAGGTTCTCGACGCCGACGGCGGCGACCATGCGCGCATCCGACTGGATATAGCAGTTCTTGCTGTCGACGACGATCGCCGTGCCCTGCACACGGTTGCCGGCGGCATCGGATTCGGCATCCATGTCGCTGATCGCCTTCCACGAGCCGATGTCGCTCCAGTCGAAGCGTGCGGGCACGACGGCCACGCGCGATGCGCGTTCCATGATCGCGTAATCGATCGAGATATCGGGTTGCGCCATGAAGGCCTCGCGCGAGAATTCGACCGGACTGACCTGGCCGCTTTCACTCGCATGGCAGGCGCGCGCCGCGGCGAGCACGTCCGGACAGGTTTCCGCGGCCGCCGCAACGAGGGCATCGGCACGGAAACAGAACATGCCGGAATTCCACGTGTAGTCGCCCGACAGGAGATAGGACTCGGCTGTCGCACGGTCGGGCTTCTCGACGAAGGCGGCAACTTCGCGGCCCGCGAAACCCTCGACGCCGGCGCCCATGCGGATGTAGCCGAAACCGGTTTCCGGCGCGGTCGGGCGGATGCCGAACGTGACCAGCCAGCCCTCCGCCGCGAGTTTCGCGGCGCACGCCACATCGGCGGCGAATGCATCGACATCGCGGATCAGATGATCCGACGGCAGGATCAGCAGGATCGCGTCAGCGCCGCACTGGTCGAGCGCGTGCAAGGCGGCAAGCACGACGGCCGGCGCGGTGTTGCGCCCTGCCGGTTCGAGCAGGAACGGCAGCCGGTCGAGATCCGCTGCCGGGTGGCTGGCGTACTCGTCGCGCGTGAGGAAATAGTAGTCGCGGCCAGTCACGGTCAGCACGGTACCGCCGTCAGCAAGCCTGAGCGCGCGGTCAAGCGTCTTGTACAGCAACGATTCGCCGTCACCCATCCGCATGAACGGCTTGGGATAGGCGCTTCGTGACACGGGCCAGAGCCGGGTTCCGGCACCGCCGGAAAGGATCACCGGGACGATCATGCAATTTCTCCGTGGGAACGGGCATCGGCGAGTTCACCGATCACCTCATGCAACCCTTCCTGCCAGGGCCGCGGTTGTTGTGCAAAGACGAGGGCAAGCCTGGAATTGTCGAGCACCGAGTAGGCCGGCCGGCGCGCGCGCGTCGCATAGTCCGCACTCGCGATCGGCGTGATGCGCGGAACCTTGGCGATCAGTCCGGCCGCATGGGCCTCGCCCAGGATCGCCTGTGCGAATTCGAACCAGCTGCAGCTTGACGATGCGGTCAGGTGATAGGTGCCCGATGCGCTTGCGCGCTGCCGCGCGTTCATCGCCAGCCAGCGACGCAACACTTCCGCCGTTGTCCGGGCGATCCAGCGCGCGGGAGTCGGCGCACCGACCTGGTCGTCGACAACACGCAGTTCGTCGCGCTCGCCGGCAAGACGCAGCATCGTGCGCAGGAAGTTGTTGCCGCGCGCCGCATAGACCCACGCAGTGCGCAGGACCAGGTGCCGGGCGCCACTCGCGCGCAATGCCTGCTCACCACCGAGCTTGCTGTGTCCGTACACGCCAAGCGGCGCGGTCGTGTCGCCTTCGTGCCAGGGCAGCGTGGCTTCCCCGTTGAACACATAGTCGGTCGAGTAATGGATGACCAGCGCGTCGTTGCGCGCAGCCCACTCGCCGATCTCGGCGACGGCGAGATGATTGATCCGCTCGGCCTGTCCTGGCTCGTCCTCGGCGCGATCGACCGCGGTATACGCCGCCGCGTTGACGATGACGCTTGCGCTGCTGGCCTCGAGCGCACGCGCCAGCGATGCGGAATCGGCCAGGTCCGCGACGATGCACGGGGATCCGTCGTCGAGCATGCCCGAGCGCGTTGCACAGACCAGTCGACCGATCGCGGCAAGTGGTTCGCGCAAGACATGGCCGACCTGGCCATTGGCACCCAGCAGAAGGATCGTCACGCGCGGACCGGCAACCTTTCCGGCGCCACGTCGGCAAGCAAGGGAGCCTTCTGGTCCTTGTCGGACAGGGACGGTTGCGCCAGCGGCCAGTCGATCGCGAGCGCCGCGTCGTTCCAGCGAATCGCGGCATCCGCGGCACCGTCGTAGTGCGTCGTGCATTGATAGACGAAGGTGGCTGGTCCACTCAACACCGCGAAGCCGTGCGCGAAGCCTTCGGGAATCCAGAAATGCCGCTTGTTCTCGGCGCTCAGGATCGCCGCAGCCCACTTGCCGTAGGTCGGCGAACCGATCCGGATGTCAACAGCGACATCGTAGACCTCGCCTTCGAGCACGCTGACCAGCTTGCCCTGCGGATTCGGCCACTGGTAGTGCAGTCCACGCAATACGCCCTGTTCGGAACGCGAGACGTTGGTCTGCACGAACTGCAGGTGCAGTCCGGCCTCGGCGAAACGTTGCGCATTGAAACTCTCGTAGAAGAACCCGCGTGCATCTCCATGCACCTTCGGTTCGATGACGACGCATTCATCGAGCGCGGTCTTGATCAGCCTCATGCCGGACGTCCCTCGCGGACGAGTTCCTGCAGATACTGGCCATAGGCGTTCTTCGCCAGCGGCGCGGCGAGCTTCAGCACCTGCTCGGCGTCGATCCAGCCGTTGACGAAGGCGATCTCCTCGGGACAGCAGATCTTGAGGCCCTGGCGGTTCTCGATCGTCTGCACATAGCTCGACGCCTCGACGAGTGACTCGTGCGTACCGGTGTCCAGCCAGGCGAAACCGCGCCCCATGCGTTCGAGCATCAGCGAATCGTCCGCCAGGTAACAGCGGTTGAGATCGGTGATCTCGAGCTCGCCACGCGCTGAAGGCTTCAGGTCACGCGCGAAATCGGCGGCACGGCCATCGTAGAAGTAGAGTCCGGTCACGGCCCAGCTCGATTTCGGCCTGGCCGGCTTTTCCTCGAGACCGACGACACGTCCGCCGGCGTCGAATTCAGCGACACCGTAACGTTCTGGATCGCGCACCCAGTAACCGAACACGGTGGCACCCGCTGCGCGCGAATCGGCTGTCTGCAACAGGCCGGTCAGTCCATGACCGTAGAAAATGTTGTCGCCGAGGATCAGGCAGCTCGGTTCACTGGCGACAAAATCACGGCCAATCCGATAGGCCTGGGCCAGGCCGTCCGGCGACTCCTGCACGGCATAGCGGATCGACAGCCCCCATTGCGATCCGTCACCGAGCAGCCGCTGGAACAAGGCTTGCTCATGCGGCGTGTTGATCACGAGCACATCGCGGATTCCGGCCAGCATCAAGGTGCTGAGCGGGTAGTAGATCATCGGCTTGTCGTAGACCGGCAGCAACTGCTTGCTGACCGATTGGGTCAGCGGATACAGGCGCGTACCGGAGCCGCCGGCGAGAATGATGCCGCGTCGTGATGTCACCGGATTTCCTCAATGCCTCGGTTCGGGCCGCACATTGTAGTTGGCCGCGCCGGGAGACGCTCGCATCCGCCGAGAATCGATGCCAAGCACCTGTTTCCAAAATCAATTTCCCGGGACGGACGTGCTGGCCGGTCTACCCGGTTGCGCAGCAGGCGCCCGCGGCGCCGACGCCTTTCGTCGTGCGCGGCGCGCTGCATCGCACCCCAATGTGACACGTCGAATGCGTTGCGGCCTACCCAAGAGCGATCGCCCGCGCGTCAGTGCGCGGCGAATACCTCGGCAAGGAAATTGTCCATCATGCGATACGCGCGTTTTGCCGCGCGCTCGTTGTAGACACAGCCGGGCGGTCGATTTGCATCGGCTTCCGCGAAGCAATGCACCGCCCCGCTGAAGTTCACGAACTGCCAGTCCGCACCGGCCGCATTCATCTCGTCATCGAACGCCTTGATGTCATCGATCGAGGTGCTCTTGTCGTCCGCTCCATTGAGCACGAGGATCGGCGATTTCACCGATTTCTCCGCTGCCCGCATCGAGGTCGAGAGTCCGCCGTGCAGGCTCACGACGCCAGCCAGATCGGCGCCGCTGCGGGCAAGCTCAAGCACGGTCGATCCGCCGAAGCAGAACCCGACCGCACCGACCTTGCCCGGCTGCAGGGGCGCCTTGCCGACCTGTGCCTTGAGCGTCGCCACCGCTTCGCTGATGCGGGCACGCAACTGCGGAATATCGGCATACAGCTTGCCGACTTCGGCGCGTGCCTCGTCGGTGGTGGTCGGCCGCACACCTTCGCCATACATGTCGGCAACGAGGACCACATACTCGGTCGACGCGATCGCCTTCGCCTTGTCTATCGCCGAGGCATTCTCGCCCATCCAGTTCGGCACCATGACCAGTCCAGGGCGCAGCCTTGCCGATGCATCGTCGTAGACCAGGTGACCCGAGAAGCGGGTCTTGCCGACCGTGTAGTGGATCGGTTTGGCCACCATCGCGGCAGCGAGATCGCCGGCGAAGAAGAGGATCAGGAACGAAATCAGCAAGCGGCTCATGGCAGACTCCCGTCGACATTCGTGCCGATCATAAACCCGATGGCAACCGAGATCCGGCTTGCGCCGGAATGCTCAGGATATCCCGAGTCCTTCGATCTGCCCGATCGCATCGGCATCGAAGCCGCCGAGCTCGGCGAAATGCCGGCCACGCTCGGCGTAGTCGTGGAACTGGTCGAAACTTGGCGCACCGGGCGAAAGCAGGATCGTGCCATCAGGCGGCGTCACATCGCGTGCCAGCGCAACCGCGTCGGCCAGGGTCGCCACCGTGTGCAACTGGTACGACCCCGCCACCTCGTGCAGCAGCACGCCGATGCGCCGTCCACTCGCGCCATTGGCGATCACCGCATGCGGTGGAAAGGCGCGGACATGCTCGGCGAACGGTCGCCAATCGAGGCCGCGATCATGACCTCCGACGATCACGGTCACGCTGCGCCCGGCAAGGCTGCGCAAGGCCTCGGTGACCGCTTGCGGCGTGGTCGCGATGCTGTCGTCGATCCAGGTCACCGACTCGCGCACACCAAGCCTTTGCAGACGATGCGGCAACGGCCGGAAACCGTCGATCCGGTCGACGGCCGCCATCGCGTCCTCGCCGATCGCCTCTACCGCCGCGAGCGCGGCGCATGCGTTCAGGGCATTGTGGGCGCCGGGCAGCGGCAGGCGCGATCGCTCGATGGCGATCTCGCCGCCGCGCCGGATCGACGTCTCATCGACATGCCAACCGCTGGCCACTCCGAAAAGGATGCGACGCGGATGCCGGGCGGTGCGCTGGAGCAGTTCGGCGTGGCCGCCATGGACGAGCAGCGTGCGCGCCACATCGGCGAGTGCGAGCTTGTCGCTGACATAGTTTTCGCGGCTGCCGTGCCAGTCGAGGTGTTCCTCCTCGACATTCGTGATCACGCCGAGGTCGAGGTGGCCGGCCTGGCGCGTCTGGAAACTCGACAGCTCGATCACCCACCAATCCGGCTCGACCGGCGGATCGAGCAATTCGAGGACCGGCATGCCGATGTTGCCGGCCAGCGCGGTGCGTCGACCCAGACCGCGCAGCAGGTACGCGATCAGCGCGCTGGTCGTGCTCTTGCCCTTGGTCCCGGTCACGCCGATGACCCGCGATCCGGCATGCTCGGCAAACCACAACGCAGTCGCCGAAGTGAAGCGCGTTCCGTTGCGTTGCGCCTCGATCAATTCCGGGCAATAGCCGCTGATGCCCGGCGACTTGATGACGATATCGAAGGCCGACAGGTCGGCTGCCGTGGGCGCCGTGGTCACGAAGCGATCGGCCGGATCGCTGGTGGTCATGAAGTGCGCCTCGGCGTCGCTGCAGAACAGGGTCAGCGCGAGTCCGGGCAAGCGCTGGCGCAATGCCACGTGCGTGGCGTGTCCCTCGCGACCGAGGCCCCAGATCGCCACGCGCAGGCTGGCAAGCTCGGCGATGCGCATCAGGCTGTACCCAGCACGGGACCGAGCAGATGTCGCGGCAGCGCGTGTTCGCCCTGGGCGACCAGCAGTGCGTCGATCGAAAGCTCGCCCGGTTCGAGTTGCGGCAGGATCTCGCGCGCGAAGCGATCGACGATGGCATCCTCGCGCCATTCGGCGCGGCGGGCCAGATCGGCCAGGGCCGCGCGCGACTCCCTGCCCTCACCCACGCATTCGAACGGCTTGTGATCCTGGTACTCGACCAGCGCATCGAAGCCGCCCGTCTGCGCGGCATCGTCGAGCAGGTTGCGCCCGAAGATGCCGAGCAGGCGCGGCTTCGGCATGAACGGCGCGAGCGCGAGAAACACGAAATGGCATTTTGGACATTGACCGCACCACCGGTCGGAGGGCTTCGGGCCGAGGATGCGGAAATTGCGATTGCAACTCGAGAACACGTCATCGTAGCGATTGCTGCGCGCGAAACGCGATGCGACGGCGAGTTCGGACAGCGGTCGCAGCAGGGAGTAGTAGTCGAGATCCGCGGCAATGCGCGCATGGATCCGTTCGCGGAAACCGCGCTCGAACTCCCAGCCCTTGCTCCATTGGTGATTGATCGCAACGCCGTCGTACTCGAGCGTCGCACTCGACGCCGAGCGTTCGTTGGAAAAGGCGATCGCGTCGTGCCCGTAGAGGATCGCCGCAACCACGAGGATCGCGGAGTTGATCGCGGTCACCGGGATATGCCCGTTCAACGCACCGGCGCGGTTGTAGTCGAACAACAACGGCGAGATCGAGCGCGTGACATTCAGCATCGGCAGGCCCGTGCGCTGCGCACAGGACTCGATCAGTCCCGAATTGCCGATCCAGACCGCCGTGGCGGCTTCACCGGCGCCCTTCAGGATCTCGACGCTGACCAGCGAATCCTTGCCGCCGCCGATCGGAACCAGGGTGTTGCACGGCAAGCCGAGCACGCGCGCCTTGAGGCCGGGATCCGTCGCGACAGCGGTCGCCGGAAAACGGATCCTGCCGCGCAGGTCGAGCTTGTTGTGGTAAGCGAACTCGCCCAGTCCATGCAGGTACAGCGAATCGAGAAAACCCGCCGTCGGCGGATCCAGCGCTGCGCTCTCGATGCGGATCTCGGCAGGCACGCCGGCCTTGTAGTAGCTGACGCCGGCGATCAGATGCAGCAGGTCGAGAGCCGCGTCGAACGCGGCCATCCTTTCGGGCAGCAGCCCGGGCGCTTGCGGAAAGCCGATCCGCTCGATCAGTTCGGGGCCGTCATCGAACGCGTAGACGAGGCGCGCCTCACCGTCGGAATACTCGCGGCGGACAAAACGAAAACATTTCGCAGAACGCGGGTCAACGGGTTCCAAGAGTCGACTCCTTCTGGCGCTGGCAACCGATTGCAGGGGTCGGCCGTGTCGTCGCGGGCAAGGCGTGCGGGAATACGCGGGCGGACATCAGATGCACACCTCATCCGCCGGTTCGCGCAGGTTGTAACGCGAGCCCATCACTGCACCGTACGCGCCCGCCTCGGCAATCAGGATGATGTCGCTCTCATGACTGGCCGGCAGGCGGCGGTTGCTGCCGAGCACGTCACCCGTCTCGCAGATCGGGCCGACCACCTGCACGAGTTCACTGGTTTCGTCATCGAGCCGCGAGAGGTTTACGATCTCGTGCCAGGCTTCGTAGAGTGCGGGGCGGATCAACGAATTCATGCCGGCATCGATGCCGACATAGTGCACGTCGCCCTTGCGCTTGGTCTGGGTCACCCGGCCGAGCAGCACGCCCGCCTCGGCGACCAGATAGCGACCGGGCTCCATCCACAGCCTGAATTGCGGATAGGCCTGCTTGACTTCGGACAAGGCCGCGCCCAGTGCAGCCAGATCCAGCGGAACGTCCTCCGGCCGCGACGGCACACCGAGACCGCCACCGAGGTCGAGCACCTCGATCCGATTGAATTGCTCGGCCAGACTCGCCAGCTGCACATGGACGCTGCGCCAATGCTGGACATCGAGAATGCCCGAGCCGAGATGCGCATGCAGGCCGACGATGCGCGCACCGTGCTCGCGCGCATGTGCGCGGAACGCTTCGATCTCGTCGAAAGACACGCCGAACTTCGACTGTGCGCCACCGGTTCTGACCTTGTCGTGATGGCCGCGACCGACCCCGAGATCGACACGCAGGAAGATCTCGGCGCCCGCGAAATCGGCGCCCCATTCGGTGATCGGATGCAATGCATCGAGCGTCACGCGGACACCCGTGGCCAGTGCTGCGCGATATTCCTCGCGTGGCGCGAAGTTCGGCGTGAACAGGATGCGTTCGACCGGCAGGTCAGGCAGGGTCGCGCGCACGGCCTCGACCTCGTTCCATGACACGCACTCGAAGGCGAACCCCTCGGCATGCAGGGTACGCAGGATGTCGGGATGGGGATTGGCCTTCAGCGCATAGTGCCAGCGATCGACCATGCCGAGTGCGCTCAGGCAACGCGCCTTTTCACGCACCTGATCGAGGCTGTAGACATAGCGCGGCGTCGATTGCGTCGCGAGTTCGAGCAGCCGTTCGCGCTGGGTGCGCCACCACGTCGAGCGGCGAACCGAAGCGTCGCCGCCGGCCAGTTCGCGCCAGCTCGGTCCGAATACCGCGGCGTCGCCGACGCGCATGACTTCGGCGCGGATCAGCAAGGCATGCAGTCTCGGGATCAGTGCATCGACGACGTCCTCGTCGATGACGAAGGTCAGGTTGAGATTGTTCGACGACTGCGAGATCAGGTGGACGTTCAGCGCACCGAACTCGGCAAGCACCGCGGAAAGCCTGTGCAGCATCGCGCGCATGCCGCGGCCGACCAGGGTGATCGCCGCGCACGGCGCGATCACCTTGACCCGGCAGAACGCCTCGAGATCCGTGCACAGGCGCGCAAGCACATCGGAGTTGAGCAGGTTGTCCGAGGGATCGAGCGACGCCGTGACATTGGTCTCGGCTGAACCGATCAGGTCGACCGACAGGCCGTGGCGCTTGAACACCTCGAACACGTCGGCGAGGAAACCCACCTGCTGCCACATGCTGATCGACTCCATCGACACGAGGGTGATGCCCTTGCGTGAACTGATCGCCTTGACGCTTGGCGCCGTCAGCTGCGCATCCCAGACGATTTCGGTACCTGGCAGCTCGGGTCGGTTGGTGTCCTTGATGCGGATCGGCACGCGCTCGTCGCGCACCGGATGGATGCAGCGCGGGTGCAGCACTTTCGCCCCGGTCGTCGCGATCTCCTGCGCTTCGGCGTAGTCGAGCCTCGCCAGCAGGCGCGCGTCGGCAACCTGGCGCGGGTTCGCGCTGAACATGCCCGGCACGTCGGTCCAGATCTCTACCGCTTCGGCCTTGAGCAGGGCACCGTAATACGCAGCCGAGGTATCCGATCCACCGCGACCGAGCACGGCAGTCGCCGTCTCGCCACTGCGCGCGATGAACCCCTGCGCGATGAAAACCTCGCCGCGCGATGCCAGCGCAAGGGCGATCGCCGGCTCGTGGCGAACGCGCACCGAGGCCGACAGCCATTGCCCCCAGGCACCCTGGTTCGGCAAGGCTTCGGCGCGCAGGTACTCGCGCGAATCGAGCCAGTGCGTGGTCAGTCCACAGGCATTCAGGTACAGCGCACCGAGCGTGCTCGACGAGAGCTCGCCGAGTGCAAGCACCTCGGCCTGCCAGTCGAGCGTGCCGGCCGCACGACGCGGATCCGCGAGCAACTGGTCGAGCTTCGCGATCCAGGCATCGATCGCGTTGCGCTTGGGCAAATCCATTTCGCCGAACAGTGCGTGATGGCGCGCGACGATGGTTTCGCGCAGTTCGGCGCAGCGCGGTCCATCGGCAAACGCCTCGCCAATCCCCTTGAGCAGATCGGTGACTCCCGACAGCGCCGAGACCACGATCAGGACGCGCTTTCCATTCGCCCGATGGTCGGCCGCGATGCGCGCGATAGTGTCCCAGCGCGGACGCGTCGAGACACTGGTACCCCCAAACTTGATGACGACCCACGGGGCGTCGGCGTGCAGGCGTGCGTTGGACAGGTTCACGATTCCGGGTACTGGGCAGGCTCGGGAGGCGAGTCCGTCATTCTTCGATGCATCGCAACAAAAGGCAATCGACGAACAACGAGCCGCTGCGCAAAAACCCCGTGACGAAGCCCTCGGCGCGGCTCGCGGGACGGCCGTGCAGCGATTCGTCGAACAGACGCCCGGGCTGGACCGGCGGGTTTCGCGGGCTTCCGCTCAATGATGCTGTTCGTGCGCATCCCCGGTCGCGGCTTCGGCGGCCGGAACCTCGAAGATCGCAGGAACGCGCTGGCCATCCGACAGCAGGAAGGTTATCTGGATGCGATCGCCCGCGACGACTTCGCTGCGCGGTTGCATCAGCATCAGATGCATGCCGCCTGGAGCGAACTTGATCTCCTGGCCTGGCGCGATCTCGAGCCGGTTGAGCTCGCGCATGCGTGACACGCCATTTTCGATCACGGTCCTGTGTACCGAGACGGTGCGGAACCGTTCGCTCTCCGCGGCGAGCAGGCTGACCGCGGTGTCGCCGGAATTGGCCAGGGTCAGATAGCCGGCAAGCATCGGGGCGCCCGGCGGGGCCTGCGGAATCCACGCATTGGAAACCTCGATCCGCGCCGCCGCCAAGGCGTCCGCAGCAAGCAGGAACACGAGCAGAACTGAAAACACGCGGCACAGGGCTTTCATCGGCTACTCCACGGGGATCCGTCATCATAGCCCGCGCTGCGCGCGCAGGCCTGACGCGAATTGCCGCAATGTGACCGCAACGCCGCCGGCGGCCGAGTCGATGCTGTCCCAAGGCGACGCCGACCAGGCAATGAGACGATTGCACCACCTGATCCGCCTTGCCTTAAACTCGCGGCGATGCGACGGAGCGCCGGGCTGCCCCACGCGCTCCTGCCTGGTGCAGGTCCATGCACCTTCGAACTCCCACTCCGAGGCCACTCGATGACCGTGCTGGAAACCATTCGCCACGATGACATCCACGAACTGCACCTGGCGCGACCTCCGGTCAATGCGTTCAATCCCGAACTCGTGAATGCACTGCGCGGCGCCGTCTTGTCGGCACCCGCCCACGGCGCGCGCGGCATCGTGGTTTCGGGTCATCCAGGCATGTTTTCGGCGGGTCTCGATGTGCCCAGCCTGCTGCAGCTGGATCGTGCGGCAATGGGCGTGTTCTGGAGCGAATTCGTCGGCCTCTGCGAAGCGCTCGCGCGTTCGCCGATTCCTGTCGTCGCGGCGATCACCGGTCACAGCCCGGCTGGCGGCGCCGTGCTGACCTTGTATTGCGACTACCGGGTAATGGCACGCGGCGCCTTTCGCATCGGCCTCAACGAAGTCCAGGTCGGCCTGGTCGTCCCCGAGATCATCCAGGCCGCGATGCGACGGCTGCTCGGCGCGCATCGTGCCGAACGCCTGATGGTCGCCGGCTCGATGATCGAGGCCGAGGAAGCCTTGCGCGTCGGGCTCGTCGACGAGCTGGTCGACACCGAACTCGTGGTCGGCCGCGCGCTCGGCTGGTTGCAGGATCTGCTCAAGCTGCCGCCGCAGGCGATGAGCGAAACCCGCCGCATCGCCCGCGCCGACCTGCATGCCCAGTTCGATGCGGTCGCCACGATCGGCAATGAGGTTTTCGCCGAACGCTGGTTCTGTGCAGAAGCCCAGGGCGTACTCCACGCCATGGTGGCGCGCCTCAAGGCCCGGCGCGCCTGACCCGGTCAGGCGTCCTCGATGGGTCGGCGCTGCTCGTCGAGCGAGCGAGTGAATTCGTTGACGACGTCTCCCGTGTGCAGCGTCGACTCGCGCTCGACGAGGACCAGCAGGCAGTCATTGTCCGCCCGCGGATTGTGCCGCACGCCCTTCGGCACGACATGCAGATCGCCCGCGGCGAGATCCACGCTTGATCCGTCCTCGAGATCGATGTGCAAGCTTCCGTCGAGGACGAAGAACATCTCGTCCTCGTCGAGATGGCGGTGCCAGCCGAGCACGCCGTTGACCTTCGCCACCTTGACGCAGGCGTCATCGACCCGGGCGATGATGCGCGGTGACCAGTACTCGGACAGCGACGCCGCGATCTTCCCCGGTGACACGACCTTGGACACGACGATGCCGGTCACGCTGCGCGCAGCGAAGGCGGAGGCAGGTAGCGACCGGTCCTTCTCGTCCAGACCACCAGCGCGACCACGACCAGACTGACGACGACCATCGTGATCAGCGAATCCTCGGGGCCAAACACGCCACCGGTCAGCCATTGCGGTCCGTCGTAGCGACTCTCGATCGGCGCCATGCTTCGCCAGTTCAACAATCCGGACAATGGAACGCCCGCGAGCAGGATCGTGAAATTCCAGGCCGCGTGATGCGCGGCCACGATCCACAGGTTGCGTGTCGCAACGAACAGCAGTGTCCACAATGCACCGATCAGGGTTCCCGAAACCAGGGTCGTTGCCAGCTCCGATGGGCTGGATTCGGCATTCGCAAGATGCAATGCGGCAAAAATTCCCGCCTGCAGCCAGAGCGCCCAGGTCGTGCCGAGGGCATCCTCGAGGATGCGGAACAGGACACCGCGGAACACCAGCTCCTCGAGCATCGCTGCAACCAGGATGACCGAGGCGACGCCCAGCAGTTCGATTCGCGGACCGCGGAACAAGACGACCTCGTAGACTCCCGCTGCGAACAGCGCGATCAGGGTGACGGAAATCATCGTCATGCCGGCCACTGCGGCAAGTCCGATGCCGGCCGGCCTGAGCTTCAGCTCGATGGCAGGCCGCTTCTCGACATGGCGAACATGAAGCCAGTAGCCGAGCAAGGCAAAGGCGAGGATGCCCGAGCGCCGGATCGCGATCGTCATGAACCCTGACGGATGAAAGACGGCCTCGATGCCTGGGATGAGGACCAACCTGAACAACTGGACTGCCAGGAAGATGCTCGCCGCTGCCAGCAGCAGGCGGAGCAGGGATTGTCTGATCATGCTGCGTTTGAACACGAAGTGTGCCCCTGGGCCGATGGTCGTTTGGTCCGGTCGAACAGGATTCCGTTCGCCGGGCCAGGACGTTACCGACTACATTCGTGAATGGGAACGAACATTCCTGAATAAACTCCATGCATAATTGAATGCCCGTTCTCGACAGGCCCATCCATGGAATGGAGCGATCTTCGTGTGTTCCTCGGTGTGGCCCGCGAAGGTTCGCTGGGCGCTGCGGCGCGCAAGCTGGCGCAATCCCAGCCGACCATGGGCAGGCGCCTGCGCGCACTCGAAGCTTCGGTCGGCCAGCCTCTTTTCCAGCGCACCGCCGCCGGATTCATCCTGACCGACGAGGGCAGCGCCATGCTCGAACACGCGGAACGGATCGAGGAGGAAGTCCTCGCGATCGAGCGTCGCCTCGCGAGCGGCGCGCAGCATGTCGAAGGCTCGCTCCGGGTCACGTGCTCGGATTGGTTCGGCGCACATGTCCTGAGCCCGGTACTCGCGGAATTCGCAAGCTCGCATCCTCGCGTCGACGTCGAACTGCTGACGGAATCCCGGTTTCTCAGCCTTGCACGGCGAGAGGCGGATCTGGCATTCCGGATCCGGCCGTTCGTCGAGCCCGATGTGGTCTCGCGCAAGCTCCTGCACATGCCCTATCGCGTCTACGTGCGCGTCGGCTCACCGCGACCGACGGCCGGTGACGGAGCCGGCCATTCGCTGATCGGCCTGGAATCCGGATTCTCCGGCACACCCGATGACAGTTGGTTGAAGCACGCGTTGCCGAACGCGCGAATCAGCTTTCGCAGCAACAATCGCGACGTACAGGCGCGCATGTGCCAGCTCGGCGCGGGCATCGCCGTGCTGCCGCAACCCCTGGGCGATGGCCTGGACGGAATCGAGCGCCTCGATCTCGGCAGCGATCCGCCAGGCCGCGACACGTGGATCGCCTGGCACCGCGACCTGCGCAGGCTCGCGCGCCTGCGTGCGTTCATCGACCTGGTTGTGGCAAGGCTTGCGGTTTGATGCCGCGGCATCCGCGATGAGTGCAACGACTTGCCCGGGGCTGCGGGCAATCCTGCTCACATCTGCTTGAACAGGTGCAGGTAGCTGCGACTGACCGGCAGCACTTCGTCACGGCCGCGCAGGTGGAGGCTTGCCGTCTCGTTGTCGGCGCGGACGACATGACTGACCGCGCGCAGGTTGACGACGACCGCACGATGGATCTGGATGAACTGCGCGGGATCGAGCTGTTCGAGGATTTCCCTGAGCGGCATGCGGATCAGCGCATCGTTGCACTTGTCGACGGGATTGCGCCATGCGACGCGCGTGTATTTTCCGTCGGATCGCAGATAGTCGATTTCGTCGACGGCAATCAATCGCACGGTCGTCCCGACCGAAGCACGGATCCAGCGCAGCGGGTTCGATTGCCCTGTCCGCAGTCGGGCCGCGAGTTGTTCGATCAGGGCGACATTGTCGGATGTCGTGTTCGAGGCGAGCAGGCGTTCGCGGATACGCGCCACGGTCGCGTCGAGCCGTGCCGATTCGACCGGCTTGACCAGGTAGTCGAGCACGCCCTGCTCGAATGCCTGCAATGCGTAGTTGTCAAATGCGGTGACGAAAACGAGCTCGGCACGTCGCCCGATACATCGCGCCGCCTCCACGCCGGACATGCCAGGCATGTGCACGTCGAGAAAGCACACCGCGGGGGCAAGCGCCTCGAACTGCTCGACGGCCTCGCGTCCGTTGCGCGCCATTGCCACGACCTCGAGCTCCGGCCAGGCCTGCCGCAGCATTCGTGCGAGCGAATCGCGCAACAGCGGCTCGTCATCGGCGATCAGGGCGGTTGGCGATCTTCGATTCATGAGGATCTCCGTTGCAGCGGAAACTCGAGTTCGGCGCAGGCGCCATTTGGAGTCAACGGAATCAGCCAGACATGCGCGTCCCCTCCGTAGACGATCTGCAGCCGCTCGCGCAGCGTCGACAGCCCGGTACCGGGACTCCCGCTGCCACGAGCCAACCCGACGCCACTGTCGATGACCTGGACGCGGCAGCGGCCTTCGTCCTCGACAATGCGAATCTCGATGCGACCCCCGCTCTCGCTCGGGTCGATGCCGTGGCGCACGGCGTTCTCGACCAGGGTCAGCAGGGCCATGGGCGGGAACGGGATCGACGTGGCTATCGTGTCGACATGCAGCTCGAACTGCAGCCGATCGGGCATGCGCATGTGCATGACGTCGAGATAGGCCTGCACGAGGTCGAGTTCCTGCCGCAATGTCGTGGCGGGTTCCTGCAGGCGCGGAACCGCGGCGCGCAGATAGGCGATCAGGCTGCCCAATACCGCCGACGCCCGTGGCGAGCCGGAATCGACCAGTTCGCGGATGTTGGCCAGGGTATTGAAAAGGAAATGCGGCTCGACCTGTGCCTGCAGCAGGCGCAGGTGCGCATCGACGGCCTTGCGTTCGAACTCGCTGCGCTCGAGCTCGAAGGCCAGTGCCTGGCGTTGTGCCTTGCCGTTGATCTGCCCGATCAGGGCAGCGACGGCCATCCACGGCGCAATCAGCAGGCTCGTCACCGTGAACATGCCGAAACCTGCAAGGCGATCGTTGTTCCGCCAGAACGGTACAGGGTCGCCCTGCGTCGTCAACACATAGGCGAACCAGGCGGCGAACGGGATGACAACGACCACGCCGGCCACCTGCAGCGTCCAGCGTGCGATCCAGCCCGGCAGACGCGACGGCCAACGTTCGAACAGGCCGAACATCAGCAGACAGGCGCTGCCGATGAACAGCCAGCGGCCGACCAGCGCGAGGTAGGACGCCTGCCAGGTCGGCGCCATCATCGCGCTGAGCACAGCGCAGACAATCAGGATGACGCGCAGGCGCTGCCAACCGAACAGGCGCGGGATCTGCTGCACGGGTGGAATCGGAGACGCTGCTGCCGGGCTCATCTCCCGAGGTTATCAGCGAATCGCGACTCAATGACGCCCATCAGAGTCGCGGCAGCCACATGAGGAAAAATGCGGCGGTGATGCCGGCTGCTGTCGCCAGTGACAGCACGCCGAGAACCGCTGCCATCCCGGCACGCAGGATTGTCGAGGGACTCCGCTGCGCGCGGAAATACAACTCGAGGATGGCGAGGGGGACGAGAGTCTGGCCGAATGCGAGCGCAACGAGTGCGGGACCGCGGAACGTTTCCGGATCGAAGCCGACCGGCCCCTGGTTCAGCGCGATCCAGAACATCAGGCCGATGCGAAAAAACCAGACGCCGCTGACGACCAGGAACAGGCGCAGCGCCCATCG
>JAKQJM010000055.1 GCA_029561145.1 Pseudomonadota bacterium | reverse complement strand
TCCGCGCGGAACAGCCAACCCCCAGCGGGCAACAAGGATCGTGTCGCACCCTGGAACGGATTCAGCTGGAGCCGCTGCCCGTCCCATCGGACAGTCGCGAAGTTCAGGATCCGATCGAGATAGGCGAAGCTTTCCGTGCGGCCCGGAGCAAGCACGTAGACGCCTCGCCAATCATCGATCCCGCTCGGCGGGGCCGCATCCGGCGACGGTGCCGCTGCTGCGATGCCGAGTTCCCGGATCAGCAAGGCGTCAAATCGATCGTAGTCCGCTGTCTCGATGTCGGCATTCATCGCGACGAAGAACGCCTTTCCGGTATCGGGAAAAATGCAGAAGTTTGCGCGGAACCCCACGGTCGTGCCGATATGGCAATTCCCGATGACGCCATGCCGGTCCCTGCTGTTCAAGCCAAGCCCGTATCCCGCGTCGACCAATCCGGCCAGGGCTGCGTCGGTGGTCGTCGGCCTTCCCATCGCCCGCAGCAGTCCGGATGCGATGAACGGCTTGCCATCGATTTCACCGTTGCCCATCAGGAAGCGCGCGAAGCGGCCCATGTCCGACGCGGTGGTACTGAACTGCCCGGCAGGACGCAGATGCAGCGGAACTGCACGCTGGGTCGCGCCGTTCTCGAAATGCCCCATCGCCAGGCGGCTGTCCGCATGCGGTCCCTCCTGCGACACGAACTGGAACGTGCTCTGGCGCATGCCGATCGGGTGCAGCAGGTGGGCGTCGAGGTACGGTTCATAGCGCTCGCCGGCAACATGTTCGATCACCATCCCGAGCAGGGTGTAGCCGAGGTTCGAGTAGGAAATGCGGCTGCCCGGCCGATTCCGGATTCGCAACGGACCTCGCTGCAAGCTCGCGCTCAACGGCGTATCGGGCCCGGCATCGAGACTGAACACCTGCCACAGCCGGGCATCGTCGAGCCCGGAGGTGTGATCCAGGAGATGCCGTACAAGGACCGGATGGCTGGCCTCCCAGGTGTTGTCGAACGCGAGACCCGGCAGCAGCGGTGCCACCGGGCTGTCGAGTGTCAGTCTTCCTTGCGTGACCAGGCGCAGTATTCCTGCGGCGATGAGCGTCTTGACGATCGAGCCTGTCTGGACCTTGCTGTCATCGGCAAGCAACTCCTGGCGATCCGCATCTGCGAGCCCGATTGCGCCAGTCGCAATCCCGCCTGGCGTAATGGTTGCCCAGACAACACCGGCGAGCCCCTCCGCTTGGGCTGCCGCTTCCATTCCCGCGCGAAGTTCAGCCCCGGCCGCGAGTTCGTCGGCATGCGTCGATGCGGGGAACGCTCCCACAAAGACGATGCCCGTTGCGATCAACCAGGTGGAAAATGTCCTCATTGCACTTTTGTTCGCAATATGGCAAAGCGCCTTGGCTGTCCCGCGCAGGCGCGATGCTGATTCAAGCCGTCCGCAACACGACGGTGCGTCCACCGAACCGGAGAGACGACCCCGTCTGCCGCAGCGATTTGTCAGGTCGGCGTTGCAATTTTCAATCCAATCACACCGACAACGATGAGCGCGAGGCTCGCGATACGCAACACATTCACGGAGTCATTGAAAACCACGATACCGAATAGTGCCGTGCCGACCATTCCGATGCCGACCCAGACCGCGTAGGACGTGCCCACCGGAAGCGACCTCATCGCGACACCAAGCAGCCCCATGCTGATGACCATCGCTGCAACCGTACCGACGGTGGGCCAAAGGCGCGTGAATCCTTCGGTATATTTGAGACCAACAGCCCAGCCAATCTCGAACAATCCAGCGATGACGAGTATGAACCAGTTCATGACCACCTCCCGGTTTTGGGGTCGTCCCCGGAAAAGTTGAGAAGTGGGGTCGTCCTCACTTCTGCGTAGCCTGATGCCGTGAACCCGTCGCATGCGTCAGCACATCGGCTTGATCGTGCTGCTGGAGCTGCCCCTGGCTTCAGGCGAGTTGACCCTGGCTTGCCGCCCGGATTCCATCAGGGCCTTCGATGCCTTGACGCTGTTTCACACACGGCGTGAGCGGCTTGAAGACTGGACTGCCACCATGATCAATCCGCCAGGAACACCCAAGTTCGCAAGAGTCGAGACGACTTGACCGGAATTGAAGTTGGCCAGATCGAACTTTTCACTGCGCTGTCCCAGTCGGCGCAAGTGGACTCCTGCGAGGAATCCGACTGCTGCCTGACGATGTCGCAGAATGCCTCGGCCTGTTCGCGGCGCTGTCGAGGAGGGCGTGGTGGCGCCCACTATTTTTTTGCAGGCTCCTCACAGCCCGGCATGAGCGTTTCACCGGTCGATAGCAGGTCCCAGTTTTCGATGCCAATGCGCGAATGGTGTTTCGCGGCGAAACTGTATCTCGTGCATGGCTTCACGCTGATCGGAAGCGGAATCACTGAAACCTCGCCATGATTACCTTGCTTCGATGAGGCCACCTGGAGCAGATGAAAGCCGGGCTGAAGACGATAGTTGGTTCGTCCGCCAAAATCCGCTCTCCCATCAACCGCGACAACAATGACGTCATAGACATCCGGGTCGGCCATTTTCTTACGTTGGCCGTCAAACTCACCCCATTGCATGCTGGCGCATCCACTCAGCAACACAAACGAAATCATTGCAATATGTTTCATATCGATTCGCCGGGCAATGTTGCCGTACACGCTTGATTGGATATTGGCCGACGCGAACGCCCTATGGCGGCGGGACGCCTCACGCATCTTGCACCGTGCGCATCGCCTCGGCAACATCTCCACAACGCATCGTCGCCGGGAGTAGTGCTGCCGCCGCGATGCAATGTGAGTGATGCATCACCCGGTTCATCGCGCTCGACCTGCAGCGCCAGTTGCTGTCCGATACGTTCGAGCATGCGCTCGATCACGAGATCGGCTGTCCGCGCGTGATGCGCGTTACCGCAACGATTGAATCGGGGCGACTGACCGGCCCCGGCGACCGTGCTCAAGCTCGCATTGTTCGCGTATTCGCACAGCGTCGCCAGCAGGCGCGATCGAGCGCTTGTGCCGAGATCATGCGACTTGCGGCGAGCCTCGTGTTGACGGTTCCGGCATCCCCGGCAAATGCCGGGGTGCCGGAACGACATGCGATGAATTGAAATCCGTTACAGACCGAGCGCCTTGTCGACGCTGGCCTGGGTGATCGGATGATAGCCCGGCCTCGCCTTGCGATAGACCTCTTTGGCGAACGCCTTGCCGTCTTCGGATTTGGCCAGTTCCTCGTAGATCGGCACGACGAGCTTGCGTCGACCGATGCGCTCGATGAACGCCGCGATCTGCGGACGCGCCTGGGTGTAGCCGGCGCGTACCGTGGCCACGTACCAGCGGAAGGCGATTTCGGCATTGCCGGTCCCGCTCAGTTTCCACGCCTTGTCGAGGGCGGCCAACTGTGCGGCATCGGGTTTCGCCGGCAAGGCATTGATGAAGCGCAGCCATTCGGAGGTCACCCATTGCCTTGCCGGGATGGCTTTCGCCGCAAGCTTGCCGGCCAGGAAATCAGTTGCCGCCTTGTCGACGGCGTCGAAGCGATCCGAGTGCGCGATCGGTGCACTTTCCGGAATGCCGGGCTGGTGCAACCACTCGTCGATCTCGGCGGCGCTGACCTTGCCGGGATGCTGCTTTTCGAGGTTCGCGCTGTAGTAAACGAGGAAATCGCGCGTCGTGATGCTCTTGAACGCGAAGTGGTCGAAGTAGGCGCGTACGAACGGATCGAAATCCGCGCGTCCGTAACGTGATTCGAGGAAACGCAGGAACCAGCGGCCCTTGTCGTACGGTACGCCGGACAGGCCCTCGTCCGGATCAATGCCGGTCAGGTCGGACACCAGCAACTGCTCGCGCGGCTTCATGTCCGCCATTTCGACAAGCAACTCCTGATCGTCGACGACCAGTTGCATCGTCGCGACATCCTTGCCGTACAGCGACTCGATGATGCGGTTCTCGACATAGGTCGTGAAACCTTCGTTGAGCCACATGTGCTGGGCATTGGCATTGGTGACGAGGTTGCCCGACCACGAATGGGCCAGCTCGTGCGCAATCAGGCCGACCAGGCTCTTGTCGCCGGCGATCACGGTCGGCGTGGCAAAGGTGACGCGCGGGTTCTCCATGCCACCGAACGGGAAACTCGCCGGCAGCACGAGGATGTCGTAGCGATCCCAGCGATACGGCCCGTAGAGCTGCTCGGTCACCGCGATCATCTTCTCGGTGTCCTCGAACTCCTTCGCCGCCTTGACCACGAGACTGGGCTCGGCGAACACGGCCGTGCGCGGGCCTGTTTCGCGGACATCGAGTTCGCCGACCGCGAGCGCGAGGAGGTAGGACGGAATCGGTTGCTTCATGCTGAAGCGATAGTCCCCATCGAGTACGTGATGGACGTCGTTGTCGGCGCTCATCACGACGCGCAACGGCTTCGCCGTCGTGATGTGCGCGGTATAGGTGAAGCGCACCGACGGCGTGTCCTGCAACGGAATCCAGCTGCGCGCATGGATCGCCTGCGACTGCGAGAACATGAAGGGATGCTTGCCGCTCGCGGTCTGCTGCGGCGTCATCCACTGCAGGCCCGAGGCCTTCGGCGAGGTGTGGTAGCGGATGCGCAGCTTGGGCGACGCTTCGCGCATTTCGATGCGCAACGCCGACCCGAGGATCGCATCGTTCGCATCGAGGGTGTAGCTGACTGCCGCCGCTGAACCGCGCGCATCGATCGCTTCGATCGCATCGATGTGCAGGTCGCGCGTGTCGAGGACCAGCGTGCGCGCCGCGGTATCGTGCCAGTCGAGCGAAAGCTCGGCCTGGCCGGCCAGTTCCTGCTTCGAAAAATCGACCGCGAGATCAAGATCGAGCGCGGAAATCGATACTTTCAGCGGCTCCGCATAACTGTGCGGATCCGGCTCCGCATGCAGCGGGGTGATCGTGGCGACGAACAGGACGACGCCGAGCAAGGGATTGGGCTTCATGGTTCCTCCGTGGCTATCGCCCAAGTATGCCATCGGCGCCACGTCGCCGGATCGCGCAAACCGTGGCCGGATGGCGGCGCTATTGGCATGAACGGACGTACGCGGAGTATATTGACCACGGTCGGGAGCCGAATGAATGTCAGTCCAGTGGGACAGCCTGCAGCAATTGCTTGAATGCCGTTCGGCGGACGAGCTGCGCGCGAGCAGTGCGCAACAGGTGCGTCGGCTTGGATTCGACAACTGGATCTATACCCTCGGCTCGTCCTCGCATGCGTGGCCCGATCGACTCAATGCCTATCCAGCCGATTGGATGGCGCACTACCGGCGCCAGGGCTACTTCGAGATCGACCCGGTCGTCGACCACTGTCGTCGCCATACGACACCCTGCCTCTGGGCTGCCGATCCACGCGCACGTCGGGCTGGCTACCGCACCGAATTCTTCAGGGAAGCGGCGGACTACGGCCTGCGTGCCGGCATCGCCCTGCCGATCCATGGTCCTGGCGGGCGTTCCAGCATGGTTTCGGTGGCGACCAGCGATACGGCGCATGTCGGCGATCATCTGGCTCGCCTCGGTGAACTGCAGTTGCTCGCTTCATTCATGCATGAGGCGGGGCAGCGCCTGGTCGGACATGAATCGCCCGAACCGGAATCCGTGCACCTCACGACACGCGAGCTGGATTGCCTGCGCTGGGCCGCCGAGGGCAAGACCAGTTGGGAAATCGGCTGCCTGCTCACCATCGGTGAGCGCACGGCCACATTCCATCTCAACAACGCCGCGCGCAAGCTCGGTGTGATGGGCCGCCGCCAGGCGATCGCGAAAGCGATGAGCCTGCAGCTGATCGGTCTCTGATCGATCTCCGCGAGCCTGCCGGGCTCGTCGGGAATCGGCTGCAAATCCCTCTGCGTGGACGATAGGCCGGGCAGGCGCCTAGCATGTTTTCCTGACAAATACTAGCTGTCAAAACTGACAGCTATCGCAACCGGTTTTCCCGCGGCATCCTGACCACCAGTGATCGGCACAGCCGTCACTCCAGTCCCCCTGGTCGAACAGGGGGAGAACGGTTCGCAGGATGCGATCCGCTCCTTGTTCGGCTATTTATCTCGTAGAACGCCGCAGCCCGACTGCGGCGTTCTCGTTTGAGCCCGTCCCCCGTTCGCGGACGTAGTGCCTGGCCGCGACGATCGACACGATCCTGACCGTCGCGAGTTCAGCTCCGCGCTTCTCCTGCAAGCAGGGGAAGGTCCCGCAGGGGATGGAGACCGCATGGATGCGGTCGATACATATCCACGGATGGATGCGGCAGGACTCCGCAACGTCGCGGCGGCGCCCTAGATCCGGTAACCGCGGTGGATTGCGACGATACCGGCCGACAGGTTGCGCACATCGACACGGGCAAGGCCGGCGGCTTCCATCATTGTCTTCAGGGTGGCCTGGTCGGGGTGTTTGCGAATCGACTCGGCGAGGTAGCGGTAGCTTGCTTCATCACCGGCGATGAGCCTGCCGATGCGCGGCAACACCGAGAACGAATGGAAATCGTAGAGCGGCTTGAGCAGCGGCTCGCGCACCGTAGAAAACTCGAGGACCAGGGCACGCCCGCCGACCTTGAGCACGCGATGGATCTCGCTCAGCGCATTCTCCTTGCGCGTCACGTTGCGCAAGCCGAACGCCATCGTCACGCAGTCGAAGCTCTGATCGGGAAACGGCAAGGCCTCGGCATCGACCTGGGTGTAATCGAGTCCGCGCAGCAGGCCCCGATCGATCATGCGGTCGCGCCCGACGCGCAGCATGTCGCCATTGATGTCGGCGATGACGATGCGACCCTTGGCGCCGACGCGCGGCAGCAGCAGGGCCGCGATATCTCCTGTGCCACCGGCGAGATCGAGTACCGCATCGCCCGGCCGTACCCCGCTCGTCGCGACGAAATGGCGCTTCCACAGCCGATGCACGCCGAATGACATGAGGTCATTCATGATGTCGTACTTGCGCGCGACCGAACTGAATACCTCGCCGACCAGGCGGGCCTTGTCGGCCTCGGCGACATCACGATAACCGAAATGGGTGGTGCCGGATTTGCTCATGGCGGCATGGTAGCGGATTCGGGAATCGGGATTCGCGGCCGGATCCGCGCTTCAGTCGATCACGCGCTTGCGCAGGGTCATGCGTGGGCCTGGCACCGGACTGCGCACGACGCCGAGCTCGGCGGCGACATCGACGTAGCCGAGCAGGGCGGCAATCTCGCCGGCCGTGCGGCCAAGCGCATCGACCTGTTCGATCGGTGCGTTGCGTGACTTGAGCAGGCGGGCGACGCCGAGCAGGCCGTGCATCGCGCAGCAGTGCAGCGGACTGACTCCACGCAAATCATGACCGTCGACCGCCGCGCCCTTGTCGATCAGCAAGGTCGCCAGACGGCCCAGATGCTGGGCATCGCAGGCCGCGCCCGGTTCCGCACGCGCACCCAGCAGGAGCAGCAGGGCATCCTGGCCGCCCTGGTTGCGTGCATCGATCCGTGCGCCCTGGCGCAGCAACAACTCAAGCAGTTCGGCGGCCACGGCCGTGTCGCGGCTGTCGAATGCAAACTGTGCCGCAGCCTGCAACGAGGTGTTCGCGCGGTCATCCGCCGCATTCGGATCGGCGCCACGTTCGAGCAGCGGCTCGGCCAATCGCGGCAGGCCGAGTGCCGCAGCGATCATCAACGGCGTGCCTCCGCCGGGCAGGCGCTGGTCGGCTTCGACCCCGTGTTGCAGCAAGGTGCGCATGACCGCCTCGCGCCTTGCCGCGACGGCGGCAGACAAACAGGTGGCGCCCGAATAGGACGCCTGCGTCGGGTCGGCACCGACATCGAGCAAGCGCACGACCAAAGCGGCGTATCCCGATCCCGCCGCACGGATCAGCGCACTCGCACCCTGACTGTCGACGCTGCCGACCGGGAATCCGAGCGCGACCAGCTTGTCGACCGCATCGATGTCGCCGGTCGCTGCTGCGGCGGGAAGATCCGCCCCGATCAGGGCGCGACCGGGCAGTCGCCAGCGCGGCCAGTTGAGCCAGTAGACCAGATCGCGATCTGCACGCGACAGGGCCAGGCCGAGGCCGGTTTCGCCGCTGGCGGCGGCGCGCTCCGGATCGGCTCCGTGGCGAATCAGCACACGCGAAACAGCGACGGCGTGAACGCTCGATGCCTTCAACGCATAGTGCATCGGCATGCGTCCGCGCGCATCGCGTGCATTCGGGTCGCTACCGCTGGCAAGCAGCCGCTCGACCAGATCGACGCAGCCGAGCGCACTGGCCAGGTGCAGAGGAGTCGCCTCGCCGGACGCGCGTCCGAAACAATCGCCGCCGCGTTCGATCAGTTCGCCGGCCAGGTCGCAGAGCTGGGTGTTGTCGCCACCGACCGGCGCAATCGAGAGTACGCGCGCGATCAGCGATGCACCGCCGACCGGAAATCCACGACGCAACAGCTGGCGCAGCGCGCACGCGGTGGCAGGAAGACCGGCGAGCAGCGCGTCGGTCAGCAGTTGCCCGTTGTCCAGGCGCACATCGGAGCGCAAGCCGAGATTGCAGATCCAGTCACGCGCCCGTTCGTGCTCAGGTTCGATCAGGCCCATGTACAACCGGGCCAGCTCGGAGCCCGGCCGCAGTTGGGTTGTCTCGCGCAGTTCGTCGGCGACATTCCAGTGCCCGAAGCGCAGCGCATCGAGCAGGTGTGATGCGCCGCCCTGCTCACTGGCCGTGGCCTCGACGGAAACGCTGCCGGGAAGCTCGAAGTCGGGATCGAGCAAGGCCACGATCGGCCAGCGGCCGGCGGCCGCCGCGAATTCGACCGCACGCCGTCCATCACTGGCGACGATGCCGCGATCGGCGCCGATCGCGAGCAGCGCACGCACGGTCTCCTCGATTCCTGCGCGCGCACCGCAGGCGATCATCAAGGCGGTGCGACCGAGCGCATCGACACGGTCCGGATCGACCTTGCGCTTGCCAAGTCCGTGGATGACCGCCACCGAACCCGAACGCGCAGCCTCCATCAATGCATTGGTGCCGTTGCGATCGAGCAATTCGACATCGGCGCCGGCAGCCAGCAGGACCTCGGCGATTTGCGCATGGCCATTGAGCGCAGCGACCATCAACGCCGTGCGATCCAGCACGCCGCGCGCATCGACCTTGACCTTGCGCTTGAGCAGCAGGCGCACGCCGGCCGGATCGTCATCGGTTGGCGCCGCGGCGAGCAGCAAGGCGGGCTGCGCATGATCGACTTCGGGCGCCGCGCCACGATCGAGCAGAAACGTGACGAGAGTCCAGTTGCCATTGGCACAGGCGATGCCGAGCGCAGTCATGCCATCGCGATTGACCGCATTGATCGCGACGCCCGCATCGAGCAGCAAGGCCGCGACAATCGGCTCGCCACACAGGGCGGCATGGTGAAGTGCCCCGTTCTGCGCCTGGTCGGTGACGTTCGGATCGGCGCCGTTGGCGAGCAGGGTCATGATCGCGTCGGGTCGGCCCTGGTAGCTGTCCCGCGTGGCCGCGATCAGCGGCGACATGCCGGCGTGGCTGCGGTTGATGTCTACGCCGCGGGCGATCAGCGCGCGCAGCAGGCGCAGATCCGGAAGGATCACCGCATGGATGAGGACGCTGCGCTGGTCGCGCTCGCCGTCGAGAGGCGCCGTATCGGGATTCGCCCCGCGCTCGAGCGCGGCAAGGGCCAGGTCGATCTGGCCGGATCGCGCTGCGGCGAGCAGGGTCGCGCTGGCATCGAACATGCCGGCGTCGGGCGCGAGCCCGGCCTGCGCAGGCGATCGCGAGAATCCATCATCGCTGCCCCGGATGAGCGTCGCACGGCGCGCGCGCGCATCGGCAAACGTCGCGTTTGCACATCGCGTGGCGATGGTCAGGCAGGCCAGCGGGACAATCACCAGCGCATAGACGACGACGGCCGATACGCGCATCTCGAACTCGAGACGCTCACCGATCGCGGCCAGGCTCAGCGCGCCGGCGCTGACGATCAGGATGGCCAGGGCGGAAACAAGGCCATGGCTGAAGAACAGATCGTGCTCATCGGTCAGACGGCGCGCGAACCCCAGGCACCTGCGCAGCACACCCGGGGTCGACGTCGAGCCCGGTTCGCCTGCATAGGCGTCGTCCCAGACGTACGGAAGGACGAAAACCGGCCAGAGCCGCCACAACGACAGCACCGCAATCAACAGCGCCGCGGACAGCACGAGCGCACCGAGCAGGGAGGGCTCGCGCGCAAGCCACCATGCCGGCCCGCCGAGCAGTGCGGCGACGAAGAAGGTATAGGCACACAGCAGGATCAGACCGGCGAGACCTCGACGCGACGCGCTGCGCACGAAACCGGAATCCATCTCGAATCCGATGCCGGCGCAGATCGCCGTCAGCATGAGGACAGTGCCTGCGAGCAACGGAATCAGGGCGATCGGTCCCGTCAGCGGGATCGCTGCTGCGAACAACACAAGCGCCGGAAGGAAACGGGCCAGTCCGAGCAGCAGTGACGGCGACCGGCTGACGGAGGATTTGGGCGCTTCGAGCAACACGTTCAGCCGGACTGCAGCATGAGCCGCGATGACGCGAGTATATCCACGCGAGACCTCGTTGCGCGCGCCTTGCCAGGTTCGCGGTGCGCGTTCGCGAGAGTTGCTTCAGGGCGCCCTGGTCGACTCCGGCGGCGGCGGGAACTGCAGGTGGTATCCCTGCACCTCGAGATTGACCATGACGACCTCGACGTCCTCCCGAGCCAGCTTGCGCTGCGCCGACAGTTCGATCTCGATGACAAAGGCAAGCTCACCGAGTTGCTCGGCGAGCGCGGCAGGCATCGCATCGAAACCTTCGGCTTCGCGCAGAAACACATAGGTATCGGCCATGCGCAGGCTCTTGTAGACGAAACACTGCATCGACGAAAACTCCCCGGACAAGGACGAGCTGCGCAGGATAGCGCAGCCCGTCATCGGTTCAGCGTGGTGACGGCGCCCCGAAATCGGTCGGCGCCGGCGGCGCGACCGGCTTCACGGGCGGATGCTCGGCAAGTTCGCGCAGCAGTTCCTCGACGGCCTTCTCGACACTCGGATCACGCCCGCCCGCGAGCAACTCGGGCCGATCGATGACCTCGATATCGGGACTGACCCCTTCGTTCTCGATCGCCCATCGACCTTCGGTATCCATGAAACGGAAGGTCGCCGCGAGCAGGATGCCGCCGTCGGCCAGCGAGGGATTGCCCGAGATGCCGATCAGTCCACCCCAGGTGCGCGTTCCGATCAGCTTGCCGAGGCCGAGCTTGCGGAAATAATAGGGCAGCGCATCGCCGCCCGAACTCGACAGCCCGTTGATCAGCATCGCCTTCGGACCGTTGTGCGAAAGCATCGGCGTGGCGACGGGCTCGAGTCCGCGCCGCTTCCAGTAGTTGAGCGGCTTGCGCGCGAGCAGTTCGACCATTCGGTCCGGAATGAAGCCGCCACCGTTGTAGCGATCGTCGATGATCAGCGCGTCCTTGTCGGCATAGGCAAGCATGCCGCGGAACAGTTCGCGGTTGCCGTCGACGGCCGTGTTCGGCAGGTGGATGTATCCGATGCGGCCCGCCGACAGGCGATCGACCAGGGCGCGCCGCGCCGCCACCCAGCCGGCATAGCGCAGGTTCAACTCGGAGGTCAGGGTCTCGACGCGTTGTTCACGGCTTCCATTCGCGTCGGCCCGCGAGTTGATGCGCAGCGTGACCTTGCGGCCGCCCTTGCCTTGCAACAGCTGGTAGAAATTCTTCACCGTCCGCGCGTCGACGCCATCGACCGCGAGGATGAAATCACCTTCGCGGATCGACACGCCGGGCTCGGTCAGCGGCGAACGGTTGCGCGGATCCCAGTTCGCCCCCGGCATGATGCGCGCAATGCGGAAGTAGCCTGAAGCATCGGCCACGATTTCGGCGCCGAGCAATCCACCCGGCGTGCGTTCAAGTTTCGGCTGATCGCCTTGCTGCACATAGACATGCCCCGACTGGACTTCGCCGACCAGCTCCTGGAACAGGTAGTCGAGATCCTGACGGCTGGCGACGTAGTCAACCAGCGGTTCGTAGCGCGCGCGAACCGCATTCCAGCGCTCAATGCCGCCATGCACGCCCGGGTCATAGAACCAGTCGCGCAGGATGCGCCAGCCATCGACGAATTCCTGGCGCCATTCGCGTGGCGGATCGATCAGCATC
Organism: Pseudomonadota bacterium; assembly: GCA_029561145.1. Lineage (GTDB taxonomy): Bacteria > Pseudomonadota > Gammaproteobacteria > Xanthomonadales > Rhodanobacteraceae > Dokdonella. The sequence continues at coordinate 26,040 of JAKQJM010000055.1, read as the reverse complement.
TTCATCTGCGAAAGATCCAGCGTGGCCTTGGCCAGATCCTGGTCAGGCTTGGGCTCGACCACGGCGAACTTGCCGCTGTACTGGACCAGAGCATGCTTGCCATCGGCGGCGATGCGGAAATCATCGAGACCGCGCGCAACGGTGACTTCCTTGTCTGCATCGAGGGCGAGCGCGCGCAGCTCGAAGGCATTCTCGTCGCGGCCGCCACTGTTGGCACCGAAGTACACCGCATCCTCACCGGCCTGCAGTCGTTGGTAGTTGCCACTGGCGGCCTTGAGGACCTGTTCGCGGCCGATCATGCCTTGCGGCTCGACATGCAGGATCGACACCTCGTGCTTCGCCGGACCGGCGTCATCAGCCGGCGACTTGGTCGCCACGGCGTCTGCGTAAAGGAAGGGACCCTCGGCAGCGAGGCTCACTGCATAGATGCGCGTCGCATTCGTGTAAAGGTAGTTCTGTTCAAAGGCGCTGAACTGCAGGTTGTAGTCGCGACTGGAAAGGAAATACAACCAGCGCCCTTTCGGATCGAACGCCGGACTCGACGCCGCCGATGTCGCTTCGGTGACGGCTGTGCGCGAGCCGTCCTTGAGCGAGTACAGCCAGATCCGGGTCAGGCCGGCGTCACTCTCCAGCGTATACGCCAGCCACTGGCCGTCGGGCGACCAGCGGTATTCGGTGATGTCGTCATGGTGCGCGGTATCGACGTCGCGCGTACTGCCCCTGGCAATGTCGACGATGCGCAGGCGTTGCCGCTTGTCGGCGTAGGCGAGATGACGGCCATCCGGCGAATACACCGGCGCAAAACGCCAGACGTCACCATCGCGGGTGATCTGTCGCGGCGCGCCGCCGGCCAGGTCCTGCAGGTAGATTTCGTACTCGCCGCTCGCATCGGAGAGATAGGCGACGGTCCGACCATCCGGCGACAGGCTTGCACCGAGTTCACGTGCATCGGGCGTGCGCGAAATGTTGCGGATCTCGGGCTCCTTGCCGCTGACCCGGAAAAGTTCGCCGCGCGCCGCGAATACATAGGCCGTGCCATCGGCATTCAGGTCAAACGACTCGACCTGGCCGGCGACGTTCTTCCAGCCCGGAACAGTCTGCGCGAAGTCGCCGGTGACACGGATCGGCACGCGTGCCGCCTGCTCCGTCTTCGGGTCGAAGCGCCAGATCGCGCCACCGTTTTCGAACACGATCGCGTCCTTGCCGGCGCTCGGCCAGAGCACATCGAAATCGGTGAACGTGGTGAGCTGTCGCGCTTCGCCGCCCTGGGCCGGCATCGCGAACAGGTTCATCGTGTAGTTGCGATCCGACGTGAAGTAGACCGTGTCGCCTATCCACATTGGCTGGTTGTCGGTGGCCGGATTGTCGGTCAGGCGCCTTGTACTGTTGCTGGCGAGATCGTAGGTCCAGACATCCTGCGCGCGACCGCCGCGGTAGCGTTTCCAGCTGCGGAACTCGCGATCGATCGGGGTGTACACATAGGTCTTGCCGTCCGGCGACAACATGCCACCGCCGGTTTCGGGAACGGCCAGCGGTACTTCCATGCCGCCATCGACAGGCACGAGATACGGTCGGCCACCGCGATCGTCGGTCGCCACGCGATTGGCGCGCACGAGTACATTCCTGCCGTCCGGGGTCCAGTCGAGCACGCGGTAATCGGTGCCGCCACGCACCGGCTGCGCGCCGATGTCGTTGTACCAGGTCAACTGTTTCGGCTCGCCGCCGCTGGCCGGGATCACATGGACCTGGCGCGTGCCATCGTATTCGGCCGAGAACGCGATCGTGCGGCAGTCCGGCGAGAATTTGGGGTACAGCTCCTGTCCCGGATGCGAGGTCAGACGCAGCGCGGTTCCGCCGTTCGCCGCCACCGTGTAGATGTCGCCGGCCTGGACGAAGGCGATCGCATCGCCGCAGATATCGGGAAAGCGCAGCAGGCGCGAGTCGCCAGCCGGCATGGCCTGGGCAACGGATGCTGCACCGAAGGCGAGCACGGCAACGGGAATAACCAGACGCATCGACAGACTCCACGACAACGGACAATCCCGCATCTTAGCGTCTCGGCGCCGGAAACCCGATGGCCGGAAGGCATGTCTCGTTGCGGGATGCCCGCAGCTGCCGCGCGCAATCAGGCCGCCGCGACGGCGCCTTTCATCGCCGCGACCACGGCCGCGTAGTCAGGCTTGCCGAAGATCGCCGAACCCGCGACGAAGGTATCGGCGCCGGCCCGCGCAATCTCGGCGATGTTGTCGACCTTCACGCCGCCATCGATCTCGAGCCGGATATCACGCCCGCTGCGATCGATCCGCTCGCGCACGCGACGCAGCTTGTCGAGTGCCGACGGCAGGAAACTCTGCCCGCCAAATCCCGGATTGACCGACATGATCAGGACCAGGTCGAGCTGGTCGAGCACGTGGTCGAGATGGTTGAGCGGCGTTGCCGGATTGAACACGAGTCCCGCCTTGCAGCCGCTGGCGTGGATCAGCTGGATGCTGCGATCGACATGCTCGGAGGCCTCGGGATGAAAACTGATCAGGCTCGCACCGGCCCTGGCAAAATCCGGAATGATGCGATCGACCGGCTTGACCATCAGGTGCACGTCGATCGGCGCGGTGACGCCATGCTTGCGCAAGGCTTCGCAGACCAGCGGTCCGATCGTCAGGTTCGGCACGTAGTGGTTGTCCATGACGTCGAAATGCACCCAGTCCGCGCCCGCGGCGATCACTGCATCGACCTCGTCGCCGAGACGGGCGAAATCGGCCGAAAGGATCGAGGGCGCAATGACGCAGGGGGACTTGGACATGGTGGCGATCGGTTCGTGCGGAATGTGGATGCTCGACCATCGCGACCCCGACGGCAAGCAGGAATCGATCAACAGGACACGCTCGGCGCGTGCCCGACGCCCGCGCGCGGTATCACCGCCATCGCAACCGGTGGAATACGGAAGATCCAGCGGCGCATGGCGCACGCTCCTGGCAGTTCGCCACGCAGAGCGGCGCAGGACGGCGACGCGATGTGCCATCAGGTTCGCCCCCTGCTTCGACGGACCGCATCTCTCCTGCGATTTCCTTGACCTTTATGAATCATGAGAAACTGAGGGCGATCGATCACGCCTGGAGCTTCGCATTCGCATGATTTCCCCACTCGAAGCGCAGGAGCTGGCGCGTCAAGGCCGCTGGCAGGAGGCCGAAGATGCCTATCAGCGCATTCTCGAGGGCACGCCCGGGAACGTCGAGGCACTGAGCTATCTGGCCATGACAAGCATGGAGCGCGGCGATGCGGCGCGGGCGCTGGGATTGCTGCAGCAGGCCCACGCATTGACGCCGACGGATGCCAGCCTGTCGCTGCGGATCGGCCTCGCACACGAGGCGGTTGGCGATTCGGCGAGCGCGTGGAGGGCCTATGAAGAAGCCGTGCGCGTCAATCCGGAACACAACCTGTCGCGTTTGCATCTGGCTGCGATGCTGGAATTCCAGGGCGAGCTGGACCAGGCACTACCGCACTATGCGCGTGCGATAAAACAGGCGCAGGCGCTCGGTCGCTGGCTGGATCCGGCGACGACTCCGCCGGGCCTGCGGCCTCTGGTCGAACATGCCGTTCTGGTGATTCGCGGCGGTCGGCGCGGATTGTTGTTCGGCTTGCTCGAACCGCTGGTGCAGAAATACGGGCGCGCCTCGCTGGCTCGTGTCGAACATTGCCTGCGCATCTACCTAGGCGAAGAAGCGCCGGTTTATGCGGACGATCGCCAGCGCCCGACCTTCCTGTATTTTCCCGGCCTGCCGACCAGCGCCTATCTCGATCGCTCGGTGTTTCCGTGGATCGAGGATCTCGAGTCGCGCACCCCGCGGATTCGCGAGGAGTTGTTGCGCCTGCTGCCGACCGAAGCCGGGCGCGAGCGCGTCTTCCTCAATGCGGAGCTCGAATCGCACAACCTGAGCAGCACGGTCGATCCACCGAGCTGGAACGGCTACTACTTCTACCGGCATGGCGAACGACGCAACGAGAATCACGCGAGTTGCCCGCATACGAGCGAATCGCTCGACAGCCTGCCGCTGGCGCGCGTACCGCGGCATGCGCCCGAAACCCTGTTTTCGGTTTTCACCCCGGGAACCCATCTGGCCCTGCATCGTGGCGTCACCAACACCCGGGTCGTCGGTCATCTGCCGCTGATCATCCCCGAGGATTGCGCGCTGAATGTAGGCGGCGAGCTGCATGCCTGGCAGGAAGGCAAGGTGGTGGTGTTCGACGACACCTACGAACACGAAGCCTGGAATCGCAGTCGCCAGACCCGCGTGGTGCTGATCTTCGATCTTTGGAATCCCTACCTGAGCGAAGTCGAGCGCGCCGCGCTGAGCGATGTGGTCGTCGCGATCGGTGGATTTCGCGAAGCGGTCGACGGCGCCTGATCGCCGGGTCGGCCGAAGCGCGACGCATCGACAGCGGTCACTCCGGGCGACTCGTGCGATCGGTCAGGTGAAGCCGCGCTCGGACTTGATGCGCTCGTACGCCGCATTGATCTCCCTCGCGCGCGCTTCGGCGCCGTGCTTGAGTTCCGCAGGCACGTTGCCGAGCTTGTCGGGATGGTGCTGGCTCATGAGCTTGCGATAGGCACGTTTGATGTCGCGCGGATCGGACTCACGCGGAATGCCGAGCACGACGTAGGGATCCGCTGCAGGCACCGTATTGCGCGGCGGGCGCTGGCCGGAATATCCACCCTGCGGCCCGCTGTAGGCGGGGCCGTATCCCTTCATCGCCGAGACCGCGGCAAGTTCGGCATCGCTGACACCGAGCGCCCAGCACAGCTTGCGCACCATGTCGAGCTTGTTCGCGGCGAGCGTGCCTTCCGCATAGACGAGATCGAGCAGCATGTCGAGCAGGAGGAAGGCCAGATCGCGTCGACCCCGCGTCCAAGCCCTGAGCTCGCTGACGACGCGATGCACTTCGAATTCAGGCGCCTTGCCGACGTTGAACTGCTCGATCGCGACGCGTCGCAGATCGGCATCGAGACGCAGACGATCCATCAAGCGCTCGCAGGCACGGATTTCCTGCTCGGAAACACGGCCATCGGATTTGGCCAGCGCACCGGCGAACGCGAACAGCGGTTCGATAAAGGACGAGCCGCCGCCCTGGCGCCGCGACTGGACCACACTGAGGTCGAACATGTGCCCGGCGAAAGCACCGATCAGCATGCCGAAGAAGTTGCGGAAAACGATCAGGCCGAGGATGGCGCCGACGACCTTGCCAATGATGCTCATGCGCGAATGGGTCCGGTGGCCTTGCAGGAACCGGCTGCCGTGGCCAATCGGCAGTCCTGGTTGCAAAGCGCAGTGCAAGTAAGGTTGAACGGAGAGCAGAACCGGGGGTGTCGCGGCATCCAGCAGCCTTCCGGGCGGATCGAGCGGCGATTTTACACGGCCGGGACGCGGACGCCGGCTGGCAAGCCTGGCTGGTCAAAGCGCATCGCGACTGAAGCCGCTAGCGAGAACCCGGATCAGGCATGAGTCGACGTGGATGCGGAGCGGACAGCTCCGGATCGCAATGATGATTGGGTTGGCGGATCAGCCTTGCCTTAAACTGTCGTCCTGCCCCGCCCGGTATCCGATCGTGCCCACAACGCTGTCCAACTCGCACCTTCCCGGCCTTGAACTGATCCATCGCGGCAAGGTGCGCGATGTCTACGCCTTGCCCGACGAGCAGTTGCTGATCGTCGCGACCGATCGCCTGAGTGCGTTCGATGTGGTGCTGCCGGATCCGATCCCGGGCAAGGGCGAGATGCTGACCCAGATGTCGAATTTCTGGTTCGCGAAAACCGCGGCGGTGATGCCGAACCACCTGACCGGCCGTCCCGTCTCCGAGGTATTGCCGGACGCTGTCGATCCCGATCTCTATGCGCGCCGCAGCGTGATCGGCAAGCGGCTCAAGCCGGTCCCCTTCGAAGCGATCGCGCGTGGATACCTGATCGGATCGGGTTGGAAGGACTACACGGCCAGCGGCAGCTTGTGCGGGATCACGCTGCCACGCGGCCTGCGCCAGGCCGAGCGCCTGCCCGAGCCGATCTTCACGCCCTCGACCAAGGCAGCGGTCGGAAACCATGACGAGAACGTCGACTTCGACACGCTCGTCAAACAGGTCGGTGCCGACCTGGCCGAGCAGGTGCGCGATGCGACCCTGGCGATCTATCGGTTCGCCGCTGGCTACGCGGCGACGCGCGGGATCCTGATTGCCGACACCAAACTCGAGTTCGGTACCGATGCCTCGGGCAAGCTGTATGTCATGGACGAGATGCTGACGCCGGACTCGTCGCGATTCTGGCCGGTTGAGGAATATCGCGTGGGAATCAGTCCGCCGAGTTTCGACAAGCAGTACGTCCGCGACTATCTGGAAACGCTCGACTGGAACAAGCAGTCGCCCGGTCCATCGGTTCCGGCCGCAATCATCGAGGGAACCGCCGGCCGGTACGCCGAGGCCCTGTATCGGCTGACCGACCAGCGCATCGATTGAGCGGGGACAGCCGCCGCGGACCGCCGGCCTTGGCTATACTGGCTGCGGGGATGCCGCGAACCGGAGCCGGGCCGGGTGGAATTCCGGCATCGTCGCGCAGCAGGGTGAAGCATGGTCCGTAACGTCGACTTCTTGCGTCTGTATCGCGAGTTCCAGTTGGAACCCGGCGCGGATATCGACGACCTCAAGCTAGCCTATCGTCGCCGCGTATCCGCGGTGCATCCGGATCGGCTCAGTGCGAAGGACGCCATTTCGCAGCACCTCGCGACCGAACACCTGCAAAGCCTGACCGCGCTCTACGAGGCTGGAGTGCAGTTCCATCGCCAGCACGGTCGGCTGCCTGGTGCGATTGCACCGAGCCATCCCGAGCGCAGGAACAATGCAACACGACCTGCTCACCCTGTCCCGCCGGCGGCCGCACCACGCAACGGATCGTGGCGCTTCATCGCCGCGCTGCTGGTTGCGACGGCGGCGGTCTGGTTCCTTGTGTCGCAGATTCCGGACGAGCCCGGGTTGTCGGACATGATCGATGTTGCACCGGCATTCCACAGCGCCAACCCCGCGCCCGCACGATCGTCGCCGTCCGTCGACGGCCTGCAGTTCGGTATGCCGAAGGCCTACGTCATCGAGCTGGCTGGTGCGCCGACCACCGACGAAGGCGATCGCTGGACGTATGGTCCGTCCTGGGTGCGCTTCCAGAAAGGCATCCTGGTCGAGTGGTACAGCTCGCCGCTGCATTCGCTCAAGATATCCCGCAATCCGGACGGATGGCATGATCCTGCAGCAACCCGCCACTGAGACCCGCTCACTGCAATCCCTGAACGCCTCCCTGGCAACCTGATCGTCGGAGCATACCCATGCGCAGCGTCAACGAGTGGTTCGGAAACTACAGCAAGGATCACCGCAACCCGGTCAATCGTCTTGTCCACTGGGTCTGCGTGCCGTTGATCCTGTGGGCGGTGATCGCCGCGCTCTGGGTGATCCCGGTGCCGGCCTCGATCGGTCGCCCCGGATTCTGGTGCGGCATGGCGATGATTGGCGCTTTTGCGTTTTACTGGAAAATGTCAAAGCCCATAGGTGCAGCGATGCTGCTGGTCTTCATCGTGTTCGGCCTGGTGACCGAAGGCCTGTATCGCGCGCTTGGTCCAACCACGCTGTTGTGGAGCGCGGCCGCCGTGTTCGTCGCGGCCTGGATCGGCCAATTCATCGGCCACATGATCGAGGGCGCGCGCCCGTCGTTCTTCACGGACCTGGCCTATCTGCTGATCGGCCCGGCCTGGCTCGCCGGCAAGGTGATGCGTCGCCTGCACATCGGCTACTGAACCGATCTCCGCGATCCGCCTGAATGACCATGCCGAGGCGCCACCGCGAATCCCATCGCACCGATCGCGTCAACTGGCTGCGCGCCGCGGTGCTCGGCGCCAATGACGGCATCGTCTCGACGGCCAGTCTCATCGTCGGCGTGGCCGCTTCGCATGCCTCATCGGCGAGCATCATGGTCGCGGGCGTGGCCGGCTTGATTGCCGGGGCGTTCTCGATGGCGGCTGGAGAATACATATCGGTCAGTTCGCAGGCCGATACCGAGAACGCCGATCTGGCGACCGAGCGCCGCGAACTCGAAAGCAGCCCGCAGCAGGAGCTGAAGGAACTCGCCGGGATCTACATCAAGCGCGGACTTGAGCCAAAGCTGGCTGCGCAGGTCGCCGAGCAGCTTACCGCGCACGACGCGCTCGCCGCGCATGCGAGGGATGAGCTCGGCATCACCCCGGAGTTTCGCGCGCGACCGATGCAAGCGGCGCTCGCCTCGGCAGCCGCCTTTTCGTCCGGCGCCTCCCTGCCGTTGTTGAGCGCTTTCCTGCTGCCGGATGCACATCGCGTCGTCGGCATCATGGTTTCTTCGCTCGTCTTTCTGGCCGTGCTTGGCGCGGTGGCCGCGCGGGCCGGCGGTGCCAGCGCGCTGAAGGGCGCAGCGCGCGTCGTGCTCTGGAGCACGCTGGCCATGCTCGCAACGGCCTGGATCGGCAGTCTTTTCGAGGCCGGTTCGGGCGCGGTCTGATCAGCGCCCCGCCGGCGCAATGACGATCACGAGTTCGCTCAATTCGTGCTCGCGCTGACGGGAACACGCGGCTGCCGGCTGCCTTCGGGCCCGATCGATCGGGCCCGCGAATACCGTTCGCCCCGGGCCCTTCGACAGGCCCGTCCCGAGCCTCGCCGAACGATTCGGCCCGAACGGCTTTCATGCCGACCGCGGGCCGGATCACTCTCTGTCTTTGTCGCGGTCCTCAGGTGGCCCGTTCGGTCGGGCGCAGCAGCCAGCGACATAGCGCCGGCAGGAAGACAATCGCGGCGACCATGTTGACGACGAACATGAAGGTCAACATGACGCCCATGTCGGCCTGGAACTTGAGATCGGAGAAGACCCAGGTGCCGACGCCGACGGCGAGGGTCAGGGCGGTGTAGAAGATCGCGATGCCGGTGGTTTTCAGCGATGCGAAATATGCCTCGGTCAGCGGCTTGCCGGCCAGCAGCGACTCGCGCATGCGGGCGAAGATGTAGATGCCGTAATCGACACCGATGCCGACACCGAGCGCGACCACGGTCAGCGTATTGATCTTCATGCCGATGTCGAGATGCACCATCAGCGCATGGCCGAGCTCGGTGACGAGGACCAGCGGCAAGGTGATGCAGAGTGCCGCGCGCGGGCTGCGGAAGCTGATCAGGCACATCACGAAGACCGCCGCGTAGAGCATGTAGAGGATCTGGCGCTTGACCGCGCGAACCTCGTCGTTGATTGCTGCCATGACACCGACGTTGCCGGTCGCCAGGCGCAGGTTGACCTGATCGGGATTGCCCTCGAGGCCTTCGCCGCTCGCCGCCTGCTCGGCAAGCTTCTTCTGCAGGTTCACATTGGAGCCGGCCCAGGCGTGATTGTCGGCGCGGAAGGTCTTCACTGCATCGACGACGCGATCGATCGTCGTCGCGCGATGATCGGTGAGAAACGCCATGATCGGCATTGCGCTGCAGTCGGCATTGAGCAGGCCGGTATCGGTTTCGAAACCCTGCGTATCGAGACGCAGCGTGTCGGCATCGCGCGGCAGTTCGCGCCAGCGCACATTGCCCTCGTTCCAGCCGGCATTGACGATCTTGGCCGCCATCGGCATGGTCATGACCTGCGCGACGCCTTCGACGTTGCGCAGATGCCAGGCGAAGCGGTCGATCAGCTCCATGGCCGGGTAACTTGCCGTGCAGGCGGAGGGCGGACCCTCGGCAATCACGTTGAGGATATCGACGCCGAGAGCGAACTTGTCGCTGATCAGCACCGCATCGCGGTTGTAACGCGCATCCGGCCTCAGCTCGGCCACGCCCTTTTGCGCATCGCCGATCATCACGTGCTCGCCGTAGCGTTCCGCGGCAAACCAGATCGCAATGCCGATCAGCAGGATGATCGCAGCGGGCACCGGCTTGCTGAATTTCGCCAGCACGTTCCAGATCTTGTCGAACTGGGTCAGCTGGCGCAGGCGATAGGCGCGCTTGCGCGGCAGGTTGCGCAGGCGCGTGTAGGAAAGCAGTACCGGCAACAGGACCAGATCGGTCAGGATGGTCAGGGCAACGCCGACGGTCGCCGTGATCGCCAGCTCGAAGATGATCCGGATCGGAATCACGAGGATCGCCGCAAAGCCGATGCATCCGGCAATCAGCGCAACCGACCCGGGGACGAGCAAGGCGCGGAACGCGCTGCGTGCAGCGGTTTCGGGGTCGACGCCGGTACGATGCGACAGTTCCTCCGGCGTGCCTTCCTCGAGGCCGCCGAAGAAGATCTCGCCGCGGTAGCGGTTGATCATCTGCTCACCGTGACTGACCGCGATGGCGAAGATCAGGAACGGCGTCAGCATGTTCATCGGGTCGATGCCGAAGCCGAGCAGGCGCAATGCACCCAGCATCCAGACCACCGAAATCAACGCGCAGAACACGGTCAGCGACGCGAGCTTGACCGACGACGAGTAGATGAAAAGCAACAGCCAGGTGAAGACGATGGTCAGGCCGAAGAACCAGATCACCGATTGCGCACCGGCGGTGATGTCTCCGACCATCTTGGCGAAGCCGATGATCGCGACCGTGGTGTGTTCGTTCTCGTACCTGGCGCGGATCTCGTCGAGCTGGCCGGCAATCCTGTTGTAGTCGACCTTGACACCCTTTTCGGGATTCTCGGGTACCAGGTCCACCCAGATCATCGCGCCCGAGAAATCCTTGGCGACGAGGCGGCCGACGATGCTGGCCTTCTCCATGTTGGCCTTGATCGTGGCGAACTGTTCGGCGCTGGCCTCGAAACCTTCACTGTTCGGCGTGAAGTCCTGGGGAATCACGTTGCCGCCGGCGAAGCCGTCCTCGACCACTTCGACGAAACGCACGTTCGGCGTGAAGATCGAGCGGACGCGGGCCTCGTCGACGCTGTCGATGGCCTTGGCGTCCTGCGTGATCCGTTCCATCGTCTGGAAGAACGGCAGGTTGAACATGTCGCCGTTCTTGTCCATCACCGCGATGAGCACGCGGTTGGCGCCGCCGAATTCCTGCTCGTAGTCGATGAAGGTCTGCATGTACTCATGCTTGAGCGGGATCTGCTTCTTGAAGCCCGCATCGACGCGCAGCTGCGCGGCAAAGTAAGTCAGGACGACGGTGACGATCGCGAACAGGATCAGGACAACGGGTCGGCTGCCGAATACCAGTCGTTCGGCGGCGCGATGGAAGGCGTTCGGGGGGTTGTTGCTGGAACTGGCTGCGCTCATTGAATCCCCGTCACTTGGGCTGGTAGCGGCTGATGCCGTTTTCGCTGGCAATCAGCAGTTCGCCGTCGGCACCGATCGGCAGGACATTGGCAATGATTCCGGCAGCGGTGAGGGTGCTCGCGGTCAGCGCATCGGAACCGCGCGCGCGCTGCAGCACGATGCCATTGGCACCGACGATGACCGCGCCGCCATCGGCGGTGGCGGCACCGCCCATCAGGCTCAATTCGGTGCCAGTCGCCACTTCGGTCCAATTGACGCCGAGATCGGTGGATTCGAAGACATGTCCGCGCAAGCCAAACGCGATCACGTGCTGGCCGTCATAGCCCAACACCCCGAACATCGAACCGTCGTAGGGCAACTGACCGCGCTCCCAGGATTCGCCGCCATCGCGCGAGCGAAACAGCGCGCCGCGCTCACCGACGATCACATAGCCGCCGCTTCCTGTCCGCGCGATCGCGTTGAGATGCGGGTCGCTCTCCCTGCCGATCTTGAGTTCGTCATCGCTGAACACCGAACTCTGCAACTCGTTGTCGGAATGGGCGTCCGATCCGGCGTTGGCGTCCGGTTCGGCGTTGGCCGTTTCACCGTCATCCTTCGCATTGATGCGCGCACCGGTCCAGGTCTTGCCACCATCGGCGGTGCGCAACAACAAGCTGTACGCACCAATGGCGATGCCGTGGTTGATGTCGGTGAAAAGCACGTCGAGCAGCGGTACGCCCTGACGAAGCTCGTCGATCTGGGTGTCGCCCGGGATGCCGTGCGGGTCGTGGCGCTGGATCTCCCAGTTCTCTCCGGCGTTTCCGCTGTGCAGGATGACACCATCGTGTCCAACCGCCCAGACATCGGCGCCTATCGCGCTGACGGCGGTCAGGGTACTGCGCAGGGGAACATGCGCGGACTGGGTCCACTCGACGCCATCATCGGAAAGGAGCACGTGGCCACGCTCGCCTACCGCGACATAGCGTTCGCCGACCTTGGTCACATCGAGGATCAGCGATCGGTCGGCCAGCGGCATGACTTCGGCCGGTCGGTCCAGCGGGTCTGCGGGCGTGCTTGCGGGTGCTTGCGTGGCCGGGTTTTCGGACCCTTGTGCGCAAGCCACACACGAAAGGGCGAGCAAGGACAGGGTGACCGCGAGTCGGGGCTTGAAGCGTTGCATGCGGATACCAGTGCTTCGCTGACGACCCGTTGGATCGTCTCGGTGTCGTGGAAGCCACCATCCCCCGGCTACGAGGGATGGTGACGGCGAATGCATCGAGTCGGCGTTACTGGATTCCGCGCTGACGAAGCGATTGCGGCGAGAACATGTCGGGCGTGGTCTGGAACGAGAAGTCGTACATGTCATCCTGGTTGTCGAGGCCGACTGCGATGTAGCGGCTAGACTTCAGGTCATGGTGATCCTCGAGGGTCGACCAGAACACCGGCACTTCGTAGTAGTTGACGCTCGGTGCCTCGGAGTAGCGCCAGATGTTGCCCTGTGCATCGTAGTGGTCGACGGTCAGGATCTGCCAGCTGTCCTCGTCCAGATAGAACGTGCGACGCGGATTGATGTGGCGCTGGCCGGGCTTGACCGTGGCCTCGACGACATAGACGCGATGACGCTCGTAGCGCAGATAATCCGGATCGACGAAACCGGGCTTGAGCATCGCCTCGACCTTGCTGTCGGCACTGTGGGCCTTGTACGAGTTGTAAGGCACGAGCATCTCGCGCTTGCCGACCAGCTTCCAATCGAAGCGGGCGAGCGAGCCGTTGAACATGTCGGTCATGTCGGTCGTGCGCAGGTTGTCGGCCGCCGTTCCGGGGTTGTCGTAGACGATGTTCGGCGCGCGACGCACGCGACGCTGGCCGGGGTTGTAGACCCAGGCCTGGCGCGGCCCGATCTGCGAGTTCAGCGTTTCGTGCACGAGCAGGACCTGACCGGCCAGACGCGGCGGCGAAACGACTTCCTGATAGAAATAGATCAGGATGTTGTTGATGTCGGCGAGCGTCGCGCCCTGCCGGTAGTACAGACCCAGCAACTCTTCCTTGATGCGGACCATGACGTACTTGCCGGTAGCCGTGACCGGGGCCTGGTTCGCCCAGCGCCGCGCCGAGACACCCTTGTACTTCAGCTTGTGGTTCCACATCGCCTGCTCGCCAGCCTTCACCGGATCGCTGTCGAGAATCGGGAACGGGATACCTTCGGCGACCTTGGCCACGCCATCACCGTCGCCGACCAGTTCGCCGGTCAGCGCGTTCTTCATCGTCATCTCGTAGGTGCGCTGCGGGTTCGAGGCCGAGCGACGCGTCGGGTAGACCACCATGCGCCATTCGGGGTACTTCGCGAACATGCCGATCTGGCCGACCGAGAGCTTGTCGCCGTAATCCTTGTAGTTCTTCGCGGTGATCGTGAACAGCGGCTTGTCGCCCGCGAACGGATCCGGGTGATGCATGCCGACCTTGTATCCGGCGGGCGGCTGGGTGATGCCGCCGGTCCATGCCGGAATCGAGCCATCGCTGTTGCCGGCGCGTTCGGCGCCCATCGGAGTCAGCGGTGTACCGCTCACTCCGAGCTTCCTGGCCTCGTCGGCGCTGACCTTGGCCAACGCCGCATTCGCCAGCATGGTCGTGGCGATGAGTGCGGCGAGTCCTGCTTTCTTCATCAGTGTCATGGGTATTACCTCAGAACGAGTAGCGGGCAGCGATCTGGACGAAATCGCGATCATGGATCAGGTTGAACGAGCCGCCACCAAAGAAATTGGTGTAGGCGATATCGAATACCCACTTGCTCAGGTAATTCGCCTCGGTGCCGATCGTGACGGACTTGCGATCCTCGACGAAGCTGCCGCCCGGTCCCGGAGTGGTGCCGTTGACGTCATGATTGAAAGCGATGCGTGGCGACAGGTTGATCGGGCTGCCCCAGACATTGTTGTAGTCGGCGCGCGCAGCGATTCGATAGCCCCACGAGAACCGCGTCGGGAAACCGCCGACCTGGGTAATCGGATTGCGGCCCACACCCGAAGTGACGTCGCCACCGCCACCGGTGTCGGTGCCGTCGCCGTTGAAACGCAGGTTGCCGGGCAGATCCACATTGGTGAATCCGACCTCGCCGACCACGGCGACCTGGTCCGCACCCACCCAGTTGCCAGGTCCGAACACCTTGGTGCCGGTGAACTGCAACTGGGCGATCTTGTGCCGCTCGTAACCCGGGATCTCGGTACCCGGCGCATAGTTTCCAAGCTGGCTGACGAAGCGCAGATAGGGCTGTGGAATCAGCACATTGAGCGGCGAAAGGCCGGCAAACAGCAGTTCGACGTCATCGACCTGGAACGGCTGGTTCGGCCGGTAGCTCAATTCACCCTGCAGGGCGATGCCACTGGCTTCGAGCTGGGTGTTGAAGCTGACACCGAACAGGTGGATGTTCTCGGGATACTCGGTGAAGACCGATCCCGTATTCGGCGCCTGGCCGGTGACCGAGATGCCGCTGATCAGCGGCAGGCGGCTGTGGTAGTTCATCGCGTAGAAACCGAACTCGGTATTGTTCAGGCTCTCGGCGAGATAGCGCAGGGCAAAACCACCCTGGCCCGCATCCCTTGCCAGTCGCGTCTTGCTGCGCGGGAACGCGGCACTGCAGCCGGCCGCAACGAGGTTGGCCGGCAAGCCGGTGTCGCTGGCGGCATAGTTGCCGCCACAGACCTCGACGTACAGGTCCGGGTTGATCACCGGCTGCGGCACGGTACCGAAGTTCAGCATCACGTAACGACCGCCGATGACGGCGAAGTCATTGGTCGAGAAGTAGGTGCCGACCGGATCGGGATCGGTCTTCTGGAAGTCGAGCAGGTAGAACGCCTCACCCGAGAAGTTGTCCGCGAAATTGTACGAACCCCACAGCATGTTGACCGGCAGGAACGCCTGCTTGAGCTCGGAACCGGCCACGCGCAGCTTCGACACATCGACCGGGTTGATCGCGTTGATGCCGCCCTGGATGAAGGTGCTTTCGCCCCAGCTGACCACCTGTCGGCCAAAACGCACGGTGGCCTGGCGTCCGCCGATCTCGAAATCGTGGAAGATGAAGGCATCGAGGATGCGCGACTGCGTGCCGACGCGGGCCTTGGCCGATTCGGAAAGGTTGTCGCGATCGTTGTTCTCGAAGTCGTAGAACGCGGTGGCGCGGACGAAGCCACCCCAGTTCGCGCCGTAACGCAGACTGAGTTCGACCGTGGCGTTCACCGCGTTCGAGATCGGCGACCATTTTTCGTAGGCCAGGTCACCGTCATCGCCGTTGACCGAATAGCGGCCTTGCGCTTCCCGCTGCAGCGCGCTGCCGAGACCGAGCGCGCTGACCAGGGGATTGAACTGCGCCTTGCCGACGAGATCGTCGGACGCATCCTGGGTACGCCAGCCGATACCGTAGCCGATCGTCGTGTTGACGGTGCCGTTGAAGCCGTCCTGTTCGCCGAATTCGAACGCCTGCGCCTGGCTGGCAACACCGGCCAGGGCGAGCGCGAGGGCGACCGAGAGGGTGGACAAAGCGGGACTGCGCGTGCGCGTACCGCTCTGGAGGGTTTTGCAAGTCTTCATGTGGGACTCCGGTTCCAGATCGGTTATTGCGTACGAATGACGGAAGGATTGCTGACCTGCACCGCAGCACCCTGGCTGACCAGCAGGCTGGCCATTTCGCCCTGCATCTCGGCGGTTGTGGCGGGCGATCCCGTTGGCCCCGACGGACTCAGCAGCGAACCATGATTACCCTGGGTGAAGCGGACGACGCCACGAATCCCGCTGGCCGACTGCGTCGTCTGTGTGATCGTGGCGAGGCCAAGTGTGCGGATCAGCGGTTCGGTGCCGGAAAGCGGCGCACCGGCAACCGAGTTCGGGATGACCTGATCGGTCATCGTCTGCTCCGGCGTTCCGGTCCCGCCACCGACGACTTCCTGCAGCAGCAGGCGCTTCGAGCCGAGCAGGCTGTTGTTGGCTGCCAGCGCCCAGTTGACCGGATCGGCCGAGTCGATGACGGTCTGCGCAGCGCCGAAGAACGCGTCGTAGTCCGGCGTGCCGGGGCTCAGGCCTGCAGCGGCCAGAAGGCCGGCGCGAATGCGCGGGCCGAACGTCGGCGAAGCCTCGAGCAGGCGTGCAATGCCGCCACCCGGCACGTTCAGCAGGGCAACCTGCGCGTCGGGATTCACGCCCATGAACACGGTGCCGATGATGCCGCCGAGCGATTGCCCGACAAAGGCGATACGGGATCCATCGAAATCGGTTCCGCCTGCCGAGTAGTGCGAGCTCGGAATCGCGCGGGCAAGCACGAGCAGGTCGGCGACCGCCTGGCGGATATTGTCGCGCGAGGTCAGCAGGCTGGTCAGGTTGATGAAATAGGTTCCCGACGAATCGATCACGCCGTCCGGCCCCGAGGCGCCGGTGGTGTTGTTCGAGAGGTCGAGATTGAACGTGCGCTCGCGTGCACCGAGGGCGGCGAACGGCGTGTTGGCGATGTTCAGTTGGTTGGCAGCGCTGGTGATGCCATGCAGCGGCGCGTCGATCGCGATGACCGCGAAGCCCTGCGAGGCCAGCGTGCCGGCCACGGCAAACATGTCGGTGCGATCACGCGTGATGCCGTGCTGGTAGATAACGATCGGCCAGCCCGCGGCGGGCTTGGTCTTGCCGGATGCCGCGTTCGGGATCGTCAACAGCAAGGGTACCTTCTGCGTCGAGCCGGCAACTGGCAGCGGGTTGGCGAAGGTCACGAAGGTCGAGGTCGGATCGAGCTGGCCGGCGAACGGCGGAATGTACGCGCCGGGCGCAGCACGCCAGAATCCGGTCAGTGGCGCGGTTGGCGCCGCCTGCGTCGGCGCGGCGAGGTAGTACGGCAGGTCGATCGTGCCGATATAGACGTCGGCGATCGGCGGCAGGGACGGACTGATCCCGGCGAGCGTCAGCCCGGTCGGTGCGATCTGGGTCGCTGCAGCAGGAGTCTGCGCGGTGCGTGCCTGCACGGCGCCGAGGACCGGCGTGACGCCCTGCGTGGTCGCTACCCAGGACAACACGATCTTGCTCGGCGAAATGCCCGCGGCGGCGGCGGCCGCCTCCTGTGAATTGGTCAGGCGGCGCAGCGGTTCGAGCGCACAGGCGGTCGCATTCGGCAGCAAGGGCTCCTGCGAGACGCCGTTGATGCACAAGGCCGTGGTGCGCTTGGCGAGGAAATAGGTCTGGTCCGGCGTGGCGTCGTTGCCGGCGTTGTCGGTGATGCCATTGGTCAGCACGACGAGGTAGGAACTGAGCTGCTGCAGTGGCTTGGTCGGAACCACGGCCAGCGTGCGGCGGGCGGCATCCGAACTGGTCAGCGCGACGACGAAATCGACGTTGGCCTGCAACTCGCGGGTCAGTCCCGTAACGCCACCGCCAGGGCCGCTGAGGGTGACCTGGAAGACGCGCACCGTCGATCCGGCGACCAGGCTGCTCGGTCGTGGCGGTGTCGAGAACGAAGTCGTCATCGGCGAGACCGTGCTGAATCCGTCCAGTGCGTTCATGGCCACTTTCGGATCACCGAAATTGGCCGGATTGGCGACCGGGATATTCAGGGTCAGATCCGTGGTGCCCGACAGCAACAGGTTGGTCGGGAATGGCACGACGCCGTTGGAAGGATCGAATCGAGCCGTGATGACCGCGGTGACCGGAGATCCGTCAGAGTTGGTTGCGACCGGCGTGTCAACCGCGCGGGGACTATTGCTCCCACCACCGCAAGCGGCGAGGAGCAGAGACGGCAGTAACGCTGCCGCGATCAATCGGGCCTGCATTGGTATCCCCTTCATCATGGAATTTCAGCGACCTCATCTTAGGCCGTTCAAACGGTCGTTGGCAACGTCCGCTTAACAGAAAATCACGAGGCACAACAGTATGTTGCGGCGCACCATACGGTTGAGAATGGTGTACTCGGCAGTACTCAATCCAGCTCGCGCGCCTGCCAGGTGGATGCCTCGGGCAGAAATGCTCGCGGCGCCCAGGCGAGGTCGCGGCGCGCCGGGGCATCGTCAGCCACGAGATCGTGCTGCAGACGTTCGAGCGCGGCCTGGCCGAGGCCACGCCAGCGGGGACGCGTTCGCGCGATCGACAAGGCAAGCCGCGCCATCCGCGGCGTCAACGGAACGCCGAGCACCGGCCCGGGCAACGAGCAGCGCACCCGTTCGAGCATCTCGGCAAAGCCCAGGCGCTCGCCGCCACCCAGATCGAAGGTCCGGCATCGTGCCGAGTCGCGCCCCAGCGCCGAGAGACAGGCATCCGCGAGATCGTCGGCATGCACGGGTTGGCGCAACCCTTTCGCAAAAGACACTTTCGGCAATACGCGAAAACGCGAACCGAATCGCGCCAATGCGCTGAGACTGCGGTCAATGCCCGCTCCGTAGATCAGGGTCGGGCGCAGCAAGGTCCATGCACAGCCGCGTTTGTCGGCGGCCTCGGCCAGTTGCACCTCGCCGCGACGCAAGGTCTCGACCAGGGCGCGCTCGTGCGGATCGGTCGAGCCACGTTTGCTCTCGATACTCATCGAGCCGAGGGCGATGATGCGGGGCGTACCATGCAGTCGCGCAGCAGCAAGCCAGGCGGCGAAACCATCGAGCGGACCGAGACTGAAGATCGCGTCGACGGGCGCAAGCTCCGGCATCGTCGCGAACAGGTCGCCCGCGATCCACCGCAGGCGGGCACGCTTCGACTCGCGCAGCTGACGGCTCACGGCCAGCACATCGTGCCCGGCGTCGAGCAGGCGCGGCACAAGGAAACGACCGATCTGGCCGCTGGCGCCGAGGACGAGCGAGCGCAACATCGGCGCGACGGACCCGATCAGCGCCGCGGTACTGCGGGCAGCACTCCAGCCAGTGCCGCCGCGGTGATCGGCAAGCTGACCACGACTACCGTTCCTTCGGCCGAGGTCGAACGTATCGTGATCGAACCTCCATGTGCCTTGACGATGCCGTGGGCGATGCTGAGGCCCAGCCCGAGCGCATTGTCACGCGTCGAGAAAAAAGGCTCGAAGACCTCCGGCAAGGCGTCATTGGCGATGCCTGATCCCGAATCACTGAAGCGGATTTCAACATTGCGCGTGCCACCGGCACGTGTCTGGACGCCGATGCGTCCGCGCCCGTCGATCGCCGCGGCGCAGTTGTCGAGGATGTTGAGGATCACGCGACCGATCTGCGCAGGCATGGCCGTGATCTTCGGCAGGTCGGCGTATTCGCGCACGACAACGATGCGCTCGCCCCATTCCGGAACGAGCAGATTGAGCGCCGCATCGACCATCTCGTTGACATCGATCGTGTCGAGCCCGTCGACCTCCGGTCGGGTCAACCGACACAGGCTCTGCATCAGGGTCGACGAACGGCCGAGTCCCGCAACGGCCTCGCCGAGCATTTCCTTCGAGTCGCTCAGGATCGAACTCTTCTCGAGGTCGCTGCGCGTGCTGAAAAGCCGTCGACGCGCCTCTTCGACATGCTTGACGAGCTGATCGAGTCCGGCCTTGTCGGCACCGAAGATCATCTCGACCGGCTGCAGGCAGTACTGCACGGCGGCGTCGTAGTTCTTGACCAGCTTGCGGTAGTCATCGAGCAGTTCGCCGATTCCTTCGACATTGCTGCGCGCGAAGCCGAGCGGGGGATCGACCTCCCGCGCGACATCACTGGCGACGCGACCGACGATGGACATCGGCACCGCCTGGATCAGGCGCGCCTGCTGGATCTTGAGCTGCTCGATCTCATCGGCAAGATGCATGCGCTCGTTGCGCAGGTGTTGGGTCGTCTTGCGCTCGTCGTTCCAGCGCATGGCCAGGTATCCCACGGCTCCGAACGCGATCAACGCGAGTACCCAGCTTATCCAGACCATCCAGCCATCCTCCCGAAAACAGGCAGCAGTATATAGACGCGATGCTCAGGCGGAAGTCAGCCAGATCTCGACCACAACGAACAGAAGGTAGGCCGCAAGCAGCACGCCGCCTTCGCGCCGGGACAAGGCACCATCGCTGCGCATCATCGGATAGACCGCCGCGGCCAGCGCGAGCAACCCCGGAATCTCGACCCGGATCAGCGAAGGCGAAGCAGCCAGCGGCTGCCAGATGGCGAGTCCACCGAGCAGCAACAGCAACGCGGCGAGGGTGCCGGAAAAAGCCTGGCCGACGGCAAGATCGCCGTGTCCGCGACGCGCCGCAAGCAGGGCTGACGGTGCTCCGGCCAGGGCGATGGCGGGGCCCAGCAGGATCAAGCCGGCGATCAATGGATTCCAGTTGAGGTCGGTCGCAAACGCCGATCCACCCACGACAAGGCGCCAGCTGCCGAGCCCCAGCAGGGCCAGGCCGAGCACCAGCCGCAACAGCAGCATCGGCACGCCGAACCGGCGCGGCGCGTGCGCGAACAGTGCGCGCGCAGCGACGCGTTCGCTGCCGCCGATACGCAGGAAAAATACCGCCGCCACGGCGAATGCGACGATCAGGATGCTGCCATCGAGGCGCGAATAGACAGGATCGATGCTGAGCGCCCCGACCAGCACGATCGCGACCAGTACCGCCGCATTCAGCCAGGCCAGCGCGCGCAAGCGGGACAGCAGCGGCGCAATCAGCGCGGCCAGGCCAAGCATCAGGCCGAGCTGGGCGATCGCTGCGCCGAACAGCGAACCGACTGCGAGTTCAGGCCGGTCGAGAACGCTCGTGGCGATTACCACGGCCAGCGCCGGCACGACCGCTGCAGCAATGACACCTGCCCACGCAACCGCATGCGACTCCGCCGTCCGCCTGGCCCACAGCCCGGCGATGCCGTTGCCCAGCGAGTCGGTGCCGAACAACAGCAGCACTGCGCCGAGCAGGATGTTTCCGATGTCCGCCCACATGGCCATTCTCCGATCGCCCGCAATCGGGCAAGCGGAAGTCTACTCAACAAGGATTCGACGCGCTGCGGTGCGCGAGCAGCGACACGCCAGCGCTGCCCCACTATGCGATGATCACGGACCCGTTTGGCGGAGATCCGCGATGATCGCGCGAATCTGGCGAGGCATCACACTGGCCGGGAAGGCCGACGACTACCTCGATTATCTGCGCGAAACCGGCTTGCGCGATTACGCGAGGACGGCCGGCAATCGTGGCGTCAAGGTGCTCAAGCGCATCCAGGGCGAACATTGCGAGATCATGCTCGTCTCGCTGTGGGATTCGATGGACGCCGTGCGCGCGTTCGCGGGCGAGAACCCCGATCGCTCGGTCTACTATCCCGAGGACGAGCAATATCTGCTCGAGATGGAACCGCTCGTGCGTCATTACGAGGTTGTCGACGTCGTCGCCGGCGACGCATCGTCCGGCGCGATCGAGGGCGCCTGGCAGACCTAGTAGCGGATCACCGAGCGGATCACCTTGCCTTCGTGCATGAGATCGAACGCATGGTTGATCTGTTCGAGTGGAAGCACTTCGGTGACGAACTCGTCGATCTTCAATTCGCCCGCCATGTAACGCTCGACATAGCCCGGCAGCTGGCTGCGGCCCTTGACCCCGCCAAATGCCGAACCACGCCAGACCCGACCGGTGACGAGCTGGAACGGCCGCGTCGCGATCTCCTGGCCGGCACCGGCGACACCGATGATGATCGATTCGCCCCAGCCCTTGTGGCAGCACTCGAGCGCCGAACGCATGACGTTCACATTGCCGATGCATTCGAACGAGTAGTCGACGCCGCCGTCTGTCAGGTCGACGATGACCTGCTGGATCGGACTGCCCGGAAAGTCCTTCGGATTGACGAAATCGGTCGCGCCGAGCGCCTTGGCCATTTCCGCCTTGGCCGGGTTCGTGTCGACCGCAATGATGCGCCCTGCCTTCGCCATCACCGCACCCTGGATCACCGACATGCCGATGCCGCCGAGACCGAACACGGCGACGGTCGCACCCGCCTCGACCTTGGCCGTGTTGAGCACGGCGCCGATGCCGGTGGTGATGCCGCAACCGAGCAGGCAGACCTTGTCGAGTGGCGCGTCCTTGTTGATCTTCGCCAGCGCGATCTCGGGCAACACCGTGTATTCGGAAAAGGTGCTGCAGCCCATGTAATGCAGGATCGGCTTGCCGTTCATCGAAAAGCGGCTGGTGCCGTCGGGCATGAGGCCCTTGCCCTGGGTCGTGCGGATCGCCTGGCAGAGGTTGGTCTTGCCGGACAGGCAGAATTTGCAGGCGCCGCATTCGGGCGTGTAGAGCGGAATGACATGATCGCCGGGCTTGAGCGAGCTGACGCCGGCGCCGACTTCCTCGACGATGCCGCCGCCCTCGTGACCGAGGATGACTGGAAACATGCCTTCCGGGTCGGCACCTGACAGGGTGAATGCATCGGTATGGCAGACTCCGGTCGCGACGATGCGGACCAGCACCTCGCCCGGTTGCGGACCCTGCAGATCCACCTGCTCGATCGACAGCGGCTTGCCTGCTTCCCATGCGACGGCGGCTCGGGTTTTCATGATGCGTGCTCCAGGAACGAAAGTTCGTGCGTCGCGGCGATGCCGGACTGATCGCGTACTGTAGCGATCAACGCAATCCGGCAACAAGCCGCGCCCGGCACGATGCGATCACTCGCCGCGCAATGGCGGATGCCGGATGTTCGACGGCTGTATGCTCCGGGCGACGCGGACGACCTTCGCCTGCTTGAAAAGTGGTTGCGCCGGTCGCATTGCTTGAGCCTTCCCCACCAGGAACCCCGATGAACCTCGTCTGTGAAATTCCCGGCGCCAACCTGGCTATTGCCCGTGGCGACTTCCCGAATCCGGAGTTCGACATCGATCCCGCGTCGGTGCGTGGTGAACAACATGCGGTGCTTGCCGGTGGTTGCTTCTGGTGCGTCGAGGCCGTGTTCAAGGAAATCGACGGCGTCAACTCGGTGACTTCGGGCTACAGCGGCGACGGCGCGCATAACGCCGACTACAAGACGGTCTGCACGGGCACGACCGCGCATGCCGAAGTCGTCTCGATCCGCTTCGATCCGCAGCGCACGAGTTTCGGCCAGTTGCTCAAGGTCTATTTTGCGGTCGCGCATGATCCAACCCAGAAGGATCGCCAGGGCGAGGATCGCGGTCGCCAGTACCGCTCGGCGATCTTCCACGTCGATGCGGCGCAGAAGCAGGTGGCCGAAGCGTATATCGCCCAGCTCGATCGCGCCGGCGTGTTCAACGCGCCGATCGTCACCGAAGTCGTGCCGCTGGAAGCCTTCCACGAGGCCGAGGCCTATCACCACAACTACGCCGAGCTGCATCCCGAACAAGGTTACATCGCAGCCGTCGCTGCACCGAAGGTCGCCAAGCTGCGCAAGCAGTTCGCCGACAAGCTGAAAGGAGCCAAGGCATGACGACCTCGGCAGCCGGTTACGACATCACGCCGATCGACGATGCCGAGCGTGCGCGACTCGCGCAGAAGCTGAGCGCCGAAGAGCACCGCATTCTGCTCGATCACGGCACCGAGCATCCGTTCTGCGGCGGCCTGCTCGACAACAAGGAAGACGGCAGCTACGTCTGCAAGCTGTGCGCGCTGCCGCTGTTCAGGTCCGACAGCAAGTTCGAATCGGGGACCGGCTGGCCGAGCTTCTTCGCGCCGTTCGATACGCAGCATGTGCGCGAGATCCGCGACATCAGCCACGGCATGATCCGCGTCGAGATCCGCTGCGCACGCTGCGACAGCCATCTCGGCCACGTCTTTCCGGATGGACCGAAACCGACCGGCCTGCGCTTCTGCCTGAACTCGGCGGCGATGGATTTCATGCCGGAGCCGGCGACCTGAGCAACCCGCCGGGTTTGGCCAGGCCGGGTCCGGTCCGCGTGTTGCCCGTCGCCGGTGCACTCGCATCAAACGCATGCGAGCCGAGGCGCAGGGCTATTTCTTTTTCGGGATGTACAGGTCCGTGATCGTGCCTTCGTAGACCTCGGCGGCCATGCCGACCGATTCGCTCAGGGTCGGATGCGGGTGGATGGTCAGGCCGATGTCGGCGGCTTCGCAGCCCATCTCGATGGCGAGACCGATTTCGGCGATCAGGTCGCCGGCATTCGGCGCGACGATGCCGGCGCCGATGACGCGATGGCTGGCTTCGTCGAAGATCAGCTTGGTGAAACCTTCGGTGCGGCCGATGCCGATCGCGCGACCTGATGCAGCGTGCGGGAACTTGCCGACGCCGTAGGCGATGCCTTCCTTTTTCGCTTCGGCTTCGGTCAGGCCGACCCAAGCGATCTCGGGATCGGTGTAGGCGACCGACGGGATCACGCGCGCGACGAATTCGCTCTTCTCGCCGGCCGCGACTTCGGCGGCGACCTTGCCTTCGTGCGTGGCCTTGTGCGCGAGCATCGGCTGGCCAACGAGATCGCCGATCGCGAAGATATGCGGCACGTTCGTGCGCATCTGCCTGTCGACCGGGATGAAGCCCCGCTCGGTGACCTTGACGCCGGCACTTTCGGCATTGACCTTGCCGCCATTCGCCGATCGGCCGACCGCGACCAGCACGCGATCGTAGAGTTGCGGTTCGGGCGCCTTGTCGCCTTCGAACGTCGCCTTGAGGCCTTTCTTCTCGGCCTCGATTCTTGCGACCTTCACCTTGAGATGGATACCGGCGTAACGCTTGGCCAGGCGTTGCTGCAGCGGACGCACGAGATCCGGATCGGCGCCAGGCATGAGCTGGTCGAGCAGTTCGACAACGGTGACTTCGCTGCCCAGCGCGTCGTACACGCAGGCCATTTCGAGACCGATGATGCCGCCACCGACGACGAGAAGTTTCTTCGGGATATCGGCGAGATCGAGCGCATCGGTGGAATCCATCATGCGCTTGTCGTCCCACGGGAAACCCGGCAGTTTCACCGCCTGCGAGCCGGCCGCGATGATCGCCTTCTCGAAGCGCACGAGCTTCTTGCCGCCGGTCCCGTCGACTTCGATCTCGTTGGCCGAGATGAACTTGCCGGTTCCGCTGACGACGTTGACCTTGCGCTGCTTGGCCATGCCGGAGAGGCCGCCGGTCAGCTGCTTGACGACCTTGTCCTTGCTCGCGCGCAACTTGTCGAGATCGATCTTCGGCTTGCCGAAGCTGAGGCCGATTTCTTCGGCGTGCGCGGCTTCCTCGATCACGCGCCCGGCATGCAGCAGCGCCTTCGATGGAATGCAGCCGACATTGAGGCAGACGCCGCCGAGCGTCGCAAAACGCTCGATCAACACCGTGTCCTGGCCGAGGTCGGCGGCGCGGAAAGCGGCCGTATAGCCGCCCGGCCCGGACCCGAGCACGACGACCTGGCATTCGATGTCGGCCTTGCGTCCACTCGCTGCGGCGGCCTGCGGCGCCGCTTTTCCCTCTCCTCCCGGGAGAGGGTGCCCCGCAGCGGCGGGTGACGACTGCATGGATGCAGGAGGTAGAACCGCGCCGGGAACAGCGGTCGAGGGTACGGACTGGTCAGGCACTTCGGCCTTCCGGGATTCGGCCTTCGCTGCGGACACTTCGCTCTTTGCGGGCGCGCCGGCAGCGGACGTCGCCGCAGTTTCCAGGATCGCCACCACCTTGCCTTCGCTCGCCGTATCGTCGACCTTGACCTTCACTTCGCGGATCACGCCAGCGGCCGGCGACGGCACTTCCATGGTCGCCTTGTCCGATTCGAGCGTGACGATGCCCTGGTCCTTGCTGACCGTATCGCCCGCTTTCACGAGCACTTCGATGACCGGGATATCGCTGTAATTGCCGATATCGGGGACCTTGATCTCGATCGTGGTTGCCATCTCAGTCTCTCCGGTTCAAAGCAGCACGCGGCGCATGTC
>JAKQJM010000023.1 GCA_029561145.1 Pseudomonadota bacterium | reverse complement strand
AACTTCGAGAAGATCGAGCGCGGTGGCCACGTGCTCTACATGTGTCTCGACTCGCTGCCCGACCCGTCGGTGGCTTCGGCCATCGGCGCGCTGGCGATTGCCGACCTGGCCGCACGCGCGGGCATGCGCTACAACCTTGGCATCACGCGCCGCATCACGCTGGTCGTCGACGAGATCGCCAACGTCATCAACCAGCCCCTGATCGAGATCCTGAACAAGGGCGCCGAAGGTGGCATCCATTCGATCTGCGCGATGCAGACGCTCGCCGATCTGGCCAAGCGCCTGGGATCCGAGGATGCCGCCCGCATGGCCCTGGGCAACCTCAACAACCTGTTCGCCCTGCGTTCCAAGGATCGGCCGACGCAGGACTTCATCGTCGAGACCTTCGGCAAGACCGGCATCCACACGATGCGCGTCGGCATCAACCAGGGCGCCGACACGCACCTCGGGGACTGGAGCGCCGGCCAGAGCGTTCAGCTCACCGAATCGATGGAGGA
The DNA here is from genome assembly GCA_029561145.1 of Pseudomonadota bacterium. Lineage (GTDB taxonomy): Bacteria > Pseudomonadota > Gammaproteobacteria > Xanthomonadales > Rhodanobacteraceae > Dokdonella. Next base: position 694 of record JAKQJM010000023.1, on the reverse strand, counting down.
ACGCGTCCCTGTCGACATCCTCGGCAAGCTTCCCAACCTGCAGTACTTCGGCTCCGTCGCCGGGCGCCTCGTGAAAGGTCGCTTCCCGATCCTCGACCCTGACTTCGATCGACCGAAGGCCAACGTCAAGGAGGCCGCGTGATGGTGCGCTACGTGTGGATCGGGACTATGCTGGCCATTCTCTGCATCGTCCTCTACATCCCCTCCGCCTCCCCACCAGAACGATTCACCGAGGTTTTGCGCGCCGAGCACGCCGCCAGCCGCGAGATCTGGGGGCCGGCCGTGGCCGACCGCATCCTCAGGCGGATGCTCGACATCCAGCAGGGCTCGCCGCCCCTGAGCGAGCCGCCGGCGCCCATGGTTCACGTCGGACAGCAACCGGCTGTCGACGCGGCCATGGCGGCGCAGATGACCCAGATGAGCATGCGCCTGTTTGGCAACCCGTACTTCCGGTCGATCGACTCGCTGTTCGCGCTGGCCGCCTACCAGCTGAGCGCCATCATCGAGTTGCTGCCGATGCTGACGATCTTCCTGCTGGTGGTGGCTGTGGACGGCTTCGTGCTTCGACAGGTGCGAGCGAAGGAGTTCGTCGCCCACAGCGCGGAGATGTTCGGCGGAAGCCTGATCGCGGCGATCGTTCTCGGCGGCATGGTGGCGGTTTCTGCCTTCCTGCCGATGCGGCTGCACCCGATGT
>JAKQJM010000019.1 GCA_029561145.1 Pseudomonadota bacterium | reverse complement strand
CTCGGCGATCGCCGCCGGCAACCACGTGATGCTGAAGCCCTCCGAGCACACGCCGCGCACCTCGGCGTTGCTGCGTGAATTGCTCGCCGAGGTTTTCCCGGCGGAGCGCGTAAGCACGGTGCTCGGCGGTCCGGAGCTCGCGGCGCGCTTCGCCAGCCTGCCGTTCGATCACCTGTTCTTCACCGGTTCGACCGAGATCGGCCGCAAGGTCATGGCCGCGGCAGCGCCGAACCTCACCCCGGTGACCCTCGAACTCGGTGGCAAGTCGCCTGCGATCATTGCTCCGGGCTATCCGATCGATACTGCCGCGCAACGGATCGCGGCCGGCAAGTTGCTGAATGCCGGGCAGACCTGCATCGCGCCGGACTACGTGCTCGTCGCCAATGACCAGCGCGAAGCCTTCGTTGCCGCGATGCGCGCCTATGTCCTGCGCCATTATCCGGACCTGACCACGACTCCGGACTACACGAGCATCGTCCACGACGGCCACTACCGGCGCCTGCATGCGCTCGTCGAGGAGGCGCGCGCGGCGGGCGCCGAGGTCGTGACGCTACCGGCGGATTCCGCCCACGATGCCGGGCGCCGTGTTTTCGCGCCGACCCTGATCGTCGATCCGGATCCTTCCCTGCACGTCATGCAGGAAGAGATTTTCGGGCCGATCCTGCCGGTGATCGGCTATGCGCGGATCGAGGAAGCGGTCGCCTTCGTCAATGCGCGACCGCGACCGCTGGCGTTCTATCATTTCGACCTTGAGCGCCGCCGCACTCGCGGTGTGCTGAAGGCGATCCTGGCCGGCGGTGCCACGGTCAATGACTGTGTCCTGCACATCGCGCAGAGCGAGCTGCCGTTCGGCGGCGTCGGGCCGTCGGGCATGGGCCACTATCACGGGCACGCCGGTTTCCTGACCTTCTCCAAGCAGATGCCCGTGCTCTACCAGGCGCGCTGGTCGTCAATGGCCCTGTTGCGTCCGCCTTACGCGAAACTGGCCGATTTCGTCACCCGCCTGCTGACGCGCTGAGGCCGCCCGCGGTTCAGGCCGCGCGCGCTACCCTCCTCGGCCATTGCATTTGCATGGATGGCGTCAAGATTGCATGTCCATGCCGTCAACACCCCGGTGCCTGCAGCGATCCCGATGAAGAAGAAGCCCGAATACATTCCGGCCCGACGCAATGAACCCGAGTCGGATACCGACCTGGCCAGCCGGATCAGCCGTCATCTGCTCGATCTGCTCGGACGCGTGCCGAGCACGGACGAAAAACGCTCGAGCAACACCGAGGTCCGCGTGCGTGCGCTGACCACCGCCGCGGCGAACAAGGCAGCGCTCGCCGCCGGGACGCTGGCCCTGCCGCCCGGACCGCTCGGCTGGCTGACCATCGTTCCGGAACTCGTCGCGATCTGGCGCATCCAGGCCCAGCTCGTCGCCGACCTCTCGGGTGTCTACGGCGTCAACGCGCGATTGAATCGCGAACAGATGATGTATTGCCTGTTCCGTCATGCCGCCGCGCAGGCCGTGCGCGATCTGGTCGTGCAGATCGGCGGACGTCTGATCGCCCAGGATGTGCCGGTCCGGGTGATCGAGCGCGTCGCGCACGCGATAGGGCTGCGCGTGACCAAGCGCCTCGTCGGTGGCGGCATCTCCCGCTGGTTGCCGGTGATCGGTGCGGTCGGCGTCGGCGCCTACGCCTGGTATGACACGCGCCAGGTCGCGCGCACCGCGATCCGGCTGTTTGGCGGCGGCCCGACCACGGTCGATGCGGTGCTTGACGCGATGGACGAGGAGGATGCCCGCGCGGCGAAACACGCCGATGCCATCGAGCACGTCGACGCGGCCGAGCAGGCGCGACGACGCGCCTGAGCGCACATCCCGCGCAATCGCTTGCCGCCGCTCACTCTGCGTGGAATGCAAGACTCCAGGCACAAAATAATCCGTTGACGCGACCCGCCCGACACAATAGCTTGTGTCCGGTCGGTGCCCGCTTCGATGACGTCCCGCGTCGGACGAGGCCGGGTTAAAAGGGAATCCGGTGCAAATCCGGAGCTGCCCCGCAGCGGTAAGTGGAAACGAGCCCCATCCCGTGCACTGGGCGCAAGCCTGGGAAGCCGTGGGGCAAGGTGGATCGCAAGATCCGTGTCCGCGAGCCCGAAAACCTGCCGACACACCGGGCCTGCGGCCCGTCGGTCTCGTCCGCTGAGACGGCGACCGCCGAACGTCGCAGATCCAGTGCAGGTGGCCGCTTCCGCGGGGAAGCGCGTTGCAGGATCGACGCCACTGCGTGGATCCGGCGGCGCACTCCGTGAACCGGCACCGATCAATCCTGCGCTCGGGAGCAGGCCATCGGTAACGCACGGGAGACCGCCATGCATCCTCTCGATTCCAGCGCGCCACGCGCGCACGAATCCGACCCACCCTCCTTTCGCCAAGACACCATGAATTCCCCATCCCTTGTCGCCATCCAGGCGACCGCTCGATCGGTCGTTGCGTCAACCAGCGCCGAAGACTTTGCCCTGACCGCACCGCACAGCCCGACCCAGATGCGCGTGACCAAGCGCAATGGCGGCAGCGAGGTCGTCGACCTCGGCAAGATCGTGCGTGCAGTCACGCGCAGCGCCGGCGGCCTGCATGCAGTCGATCCGATGCGCGTCGCATTGAAGACCATCGGCGGCATCTACGACGGCGCAACCACGCGCGAACTCGACGAGCTCTCGATCCGCACCGCGGCCGCACTGACCGCCGAGGAACCCGAGTACGGCCTTCTCGCCGCACGCCTGCTGTCTTCCTACATCGACAAGGAGGTGGCGGGACAGGAGATCCAGTCGTTTTCGCAATCGGTCGCACGCGGCGCCGAACTCGGCCTGATCAATGACCGCCTGCGCGATTTCGTCGCGCTCAACGCACGCAAGCTCAACGACACGATCGATCCGCCCGCCTCGCGACGCTTCGAGTACTTCGGCCTGCGCACGGTCTACGACCGCTACCTGCTGCGCCATCCCGACCTGCGCAAGGTGACCGAGACGCCGCAGTATTTCTTCATGCGCGTGGCCTGCGCGCTGGGCGGGGGCAACCTCGCCGAGACGCTCGAGCTGTATCGACTGCTGTCGTCGCTCGAGTACGTGCCGAGTTCACCGTCCCTGTTCAATTCCGGCACCGCGCACGAACAGTTGTCCTCGTGCTTCCTGCTCGATTCGCCGCTCGATTCGCTCGAAAGCATCTACAGCAAGTACGCGGATGTCGCCAAGCTCAGCAAGTTCGCCGGCGGCATCGGCCTCTCGTATTCGCGCGTGCGTTCGCGCGGCTCGCTGATCAAGGGCACCAACGGTCATTCGAACGGCCTCGTGCCGTGGCTGAAGACGCTCGATGCATCGGTCGCGGCGGTCAACCAGGGCGGCAAGCGCAAGGGCGCGGCCTGCGTGTATCTCGAAACCTGGCATGCCGATATCGAGGAGTTCCTCGAACTGCGCGACAACACCGGCGACGATGCGCGGCGCACCCACAATCTCAACCTGGCCAACTGGATTCCCGATGAATTCATGCGCCGCGTCGAATCCGATCGCGACTGGTCGCTGTTCGATCCGAAACGCGTACCGCAACTGGTCGATCTCTGGGGCGAGGACTTCGATCGCGAATACCTGCACGCCGAAGCCGCCGGCATGGCTTCCGGCACGATCAAGGCGCGCGAGCTGTATTCGCGCATGCTGCGCACGCTGGCACAAACCGGCAATGGCTGGATGACTTTCAAGGATCGCTGCAATGCGACCTCGAACCAGACCGCACGCGCGGACAATGTGATTCACCTTTCCAATCTGTGCACCGAAATCCTCGAGGTCACCTCGGCCACGGAAACCGCGGTGTGCAACCTCGGCTCGATCAACCTGTCGCGGCATGTCAGCGACGGCGCGTTCGATTTCGACAAGCTCGCGCATACGGTCGCGATCGCCGTGCGCCAGCTCGATCGCGTCATCGATCTCAATTTCTATCCGATCGAAACGGCAGCGACGGCGAATCGCAAATGGCGTCCCGTCGGCCTCGGCGTAATGGGCCTGCAGGATGTGTTCTTCCAGTTGCGCCTGGCGTTCGACTCGAAGGAAGCCGAAGCGCTGTCGGCGAGCATCGCCGAACACATCTATTTCCATGCGCTGAACCAGTCCTGCGACCTCGCCGATGCGCTCGGCGCACATCCGGGTTTCGCCGAGACGCGCGCCGCCCGTGGCGAGCTGCAGTTCGACCATTGGCCGCAGTCGAGGCAATCGATCCCGGCCGCGCGTTGGGACGAATTGCGCGCGCGCATCAAGGCGACGGGCCTGCGCAATTCACTGTTGATCGCGATCGCGCCGACCGCGACGATCGCCTCGATCGCCGGCTGCTACGAATGCATCGAGCCGCAGGTGTCGAACTTGTTCAAGCGTGAGACCTTGTCGGGCGACTTCCTCGTCATCAACCGCTATCTCGTCGAGGAACTGAAGACCCTGGGCTTGTGGACCGAGAGCGTGCGTGACGCGATCACGCTCGCGGAAGGTTCGATCCAGGGCATCGAGGCGATACCGGAACGTCTTCGCGCGATCTATCGCACCGTATGGGAGCTGCCGCAGAAGGCACTGATCGACCACGCCGCCGCGCGCGGCGCCTACATCGACCAGAGCCAGTCGCTCAACCTGTTCCAGGAAAACCCGAACATCGGGCGCCTGTCGTCGATGTACATGTATGCGTGGAAAGCGGGCATCAAGACCACCTACTACCTGCGCTCGCGCCCAGCGACACGCATTGCAAAAACCACGATCGGAGCAGGCGCGACGGAACTGCCTGCGGCCGTCGTGACCTCCGCGGCGGACGCCAGCAGCGCCGTGGTCTGCTCGCTTGAAAATCCCGCGTACTGCGAGGCCTGCCAGTAGGAACGCCCTTCCGTTCCGTCGCGACCGAAACCTGTGCCCCAGCGTTGCTTTCGATGAGCGGGAGCAGCGCATCCCCATGAGACCCCTGCATGTCCGCACAACCTCCGTTCAAGAAGCAACTCCTGCTCGATCCCGGTTTCGCACTGACCTTGCGGCCGATGCGCTATCCCGCGTTCTACGAGATGTACCGCGCGGCGATCCGCAATACCTGGACCGTCGAGGAAGTCGATTTCGCGCCGGACGTCAACGACCTGAAGTCGAAGATGACGCCGGCCGAGCGGCACCTGATCCATCGCCTGATCGCGTTCTTCGCGACCGGCGATTCGATCGTGTCGAACAATCTCGTGCTGAACCTCTACGCGCACATCAACGCGCCCGAAGCACGCATGTACCTTTCGCGCCAGCTTTATGAAGAAGCGCTGCATGTGCAGTTCTATCTGACCCTGCTCGATGCCTACCTGCCTGATCCGGACGAGCGCAACAAGGCGTTCGCCGCGATCGAGAACATCCCGTCGATCCGGCGCAAGGCCGAGTTCTGCTTCAAGTGGATCGATTCGCTCCAGCAGGTCAGGCGCATCGGCACGCGCGACGAGCGTCGCCAGTTCCTGCTCAACCTGATCTGCTTCGCCGCCTGCATCGAGGGATTGTTCTTCTTTGCCGCATTCGCCTACGTGTACTTCCTGCGTTCGCGCGGACTGCTGCACGGGCTCGCCTCGGGTACCAACTGGGTGTTCCGCGACGAGAGCTGCCACATGGCATTCGCATTCGAGACGATCCGTACCGTGCGCGAGGAGGAGCCCGACCTGTTCGATGCCGGGATGCAGGCTCAGGTCGTCGACATGCTTGAGGAAGCGATCCAGTGCGAGACGGCGTTCGCCGACGACGTGCTCGGTGGCGGCGTCGCGGGCATCTCGCCGAAGGCGATGCGCCAGTACCTCGAGTACTGCGCCGACCAGCGTTTCGCCCAACTCGGCATGCCGCGCCACTACGGCGCGCGCAACCCGTTCGACTTCATGCAGTTGCAGGACGTGCAGGAAGTCACCAACTTCTTCGAGCGACGCGTGTCCGCTTACCAGGTCGGCGTGCAGGGCGAGGTCGGCTTCGACGAAGCGTTCTGAGCGACCCGTAGCGGGCCGCCCGCCGAACATCCGGACGGTCGATGCGCAAATCATGGCGAAGGCGCATGATCCGGAACGGGGTAGTGCATTGCGGCCGTTCGGCCGATGGGGCATGCGCAAGAAGCTAACGGCAAAGCTCGTCGTCGCGATAGGCATCCTCGGGATCGCCGTTCCGCTGCTTGCTGCCCTGTATCTCGCGCACAGCCAGAGCATGGAGGCCGAGATGCGCCTTGCCGACACGATGGTCGTCGAAGTGCTGCGTCGCACGGACGCCGCCGGCGACCAGGCAAGAGCAGCGTACGAGCGCCTGCGCGGCGCACCGTATTCCGACCCGTGTTCGGATCAGCGCATCGCCCTCATGCGCGATATAAACATGGCCTCCAGCTACCTGCAGTTGCTTGGCTCGGTCACCGACGGACGCCTGACCTGCTCATCGCTCGGTCGACACGATCCGCCGATTGCGCTCGGGCCGGTCGAATGGGTCAGCGCGCTCGGCGCGGGAATTCGCCGCTCGGTCGATCTCGGCATCGGCGATGGCCATCGTTTCCTGACGCTGCAGAAGGACGACATCGTCACCGCGATGCATCCCGAATCCCTGATCGACATCTTCGTCGACCGCGAAGACATCGCCCTGGGCGCCTACGGGCGCAGCGGCGCAAGGCTCCTGAGCAGTCGCGGCTATTTCGATTCACGCTGGATGAAACATCTCGGCGACGCCGAACAAGCCCGCTTCTTCGATGGCCGCTATCTCGTCAGCCTGCGCGCCTCGACACGATTCGACACCGCGGCCTATGTCGCGGTACCGGCAGACTATCTGCGGTCGCGCCTGTACCGGGTCGCGTTTCTGCTGGTGCCGATCGCACTCGTGCTCGGCGCCGGTCTTTCGTTCGGCGTGGTCAAGCTGGCGCAACAGCGTTCATCCCTGCGAACCGAATTGCGACTGGCGCTGAAGCGCTCGGAATTCGAGCTGCACTACCAGCCCATCCTCGAACTGGCAACGCGGCGAATCGTCGGTGTCGAGGCCCTGTTGCGCTGGCCGCGCCGTGAGGGCGAAACCCTGCGTCCTGATGTGTTCATCCCGGCGGCCGAGGACTACGGCCTGGTCCGGCAGTTCACCGAGTACGTGCTCGCACGGGTCGCGCTCGATGCGCCGCACCTGTTGAAGATCCGGCCCGACTGCTATGTCAGCGTGAACCTGGCCTCGTCGGACCTGCATTCCGGGACGATCGTGGAATCGCTGCGCCGCTTGCTGCAGACGAATGGAATCGCTCCGGCGAACCTTGTCGTCGAGGCGACCGAGCACTCGTTCCTCGATCCGGTCCTGGCCAGGCGCATCGTTACCGCGATCCGCGAACTGGGTGTTCGTGTCGCGATCGACGATTTCGGCACGGGCTATTCGAGCCTGCCCTACCTGACCTCGCTGCAAACCGACTACCTGAAGATCGACAAGGTCTTCGTCGAGACCGTCGGTACCGATTCCGCGACCAGCGAAGTCGCACTGCACATCATCCGCATCGCCGAATCGCTCGGCTTGAAGGTCATCGGCGAAGGCGTCGAGACCGAAGTGCAGGCGGCCTTCCTGCGCGATCATGGCGTACAGTTCGCCCAGGGGTGGTTGTTCCACAAGGCGCTGCCGATCGAGCAACTGCTTGCCCTGCTGCGCGCGCAGGCGAAAGCCTGAGCCGCAATCGCGAATCCTGCGAGCCCATTTTCAACAAGACACGAGTGCCGGCGCATGAAAACCCTGTTCCTGTTCCTCCTGCTGATTGGTGCCGGCTTCGAGGCGCGGGCCGCAAGCCAGGTTGATGCCTCGCGTGCCGAAGCCCGCGAGCTGTTCGCCCGGCTGATCGCGTTCAAGACTTCGAAAGGGCTTGGCCAGGTTCCGGCACTGGCCACCTATCTTTCGGAAAAGTTCGTTGCCGGCGGTTTCGATCCGAAGGACATCCATCTCCTTCCGCTCGGTGAGACCGCCTCGCTGGTCGTGCGTTATCGCGGCAAGGGCGGCACGCGCAAGCCGATCCTGTTGATCGCGCACATGGACGTGGTCACCGCCAATCCGGCGGACTGGGTGCGCGATCCGTTCATCCTGACCGAGGAGAACGGGTATTTCTTCGGACGCGGCACGGCCGACATCAAGAATGAAGTGGCGGCATTCGCGGCAAATTTCCTGCGTCTCAAGCGCGAAGGCTTTGTGCCGAAGCGGGACATCATCCTCGCCCTGACCGGCGACGAGGAAACCGCGCAGGAAACGACGCGGGACCTCGTCGAGAACCACCGCGACCTGATCGATGCCGAATATGCGCTCAATGGCGATGGCGGCGGCGGGGTGATCGACGAGGACAGCGGAAAGGCCAAGCTGCTCTATCTGCAAGGTGCCGAGAAGACCTCGGTGACCTACTCGATCACGGCGCACAATCCTGGCGGTCACAGCTCGGAGCCGAGACTCAAGAACGCGATCTACGATCTCGCCGACGCCCTCAAGTCCCTGCAGGGATACCGGTTTCCGTTGCAGTCCAACGAGTGGACGCGAGGCAGCCTGGCCGCCTCCGGGGCGCACACGCCGGGCGAGCTCGGTGCAGCGATGAAGCGCTTCGCCGCCGATCCCGGCGACATCGCCGCGGCCGAGATCCTGGCTGCGCAACCGTCCTACGTCGGACGCACGCGCACGACCTGCGTTGCGACGATGCTTGCCGCAGGCCATGCCGAGAACGCCCTGCCGCAAGCCGCCAGCGCGACGGTCAATTGCCGGATCTTTCCGGGAACGACGAGCGAGGCGGTCGCGGCCGACCTGCAGCGCGTGGTCGGCGACCAGGTGCAGGTGCAGATCGTCGCCCGCTCACTCGATGCAGTCGCCTCGCCGTTGCGCAAGGACATCCGCGACGCCGTCGCCCGGGCCGTGCACCTGAACTACCCGGGCACGCCGATCGTTCCCGACCAGGCGCCGTACTACACCGACGGCACGATATTTCGTGCCGGCGGCATCCCGACCTATGGCGTCAGCGGGTCCTTCCTCAAGGACAGCGACAGCTTTGCCCATGGCCTCGACGAACGCATGCCGGTGGCTTCGTTCTACAACAACCTCGATTACTGGTATGCCCTGATCCGGGACCTTGCCGGCAGCCGGTGAACCGGGCGCGCATCGCTCAATCGGCGGGCGACAGCTGAGGGCGCGCCGCGACCCGGCATACGCGGTTGCGGCCTTCGTTCTTGGCCCGATACAACGCGCCATCGGCATCCCGCAACAGGTCGGCCGCATGGTCGCCGGGCTTCGGCACCCGACTCATCGCACCTGCGCTGATCGTGATCGTCTGCGTGTTGTTGCCGAGCATGCGCGGTGGCAGCGCCTCGATCAGGACGCGCATGCGCTCGGCGCAGCCGGCCACGCTGTCGATGGTGGCGTCGATCATCAGGCAGGCGAACTCCTCGCCGCCGAAACGCGCGACCAGATCCTGTTCGCGGGTAACGCTCTGCAAGGCCTGGGCGACGGCACGCAAGGCCGCGTCACCGGCCAGGTGCCCGTGCTGGTCGTTGTATTCCTTGAAGTTATCGACATCGATCACGATCAGCCCGATCGGCAGGGAGCGGTTGATCGCGCGGGCAATGGCATCGTCGATCACTTCCATGAGACGGCGGCGATTGGCGACGCCGGTCAACGGATCCTGGTAGGACAACTCGGTCAGGCGCCGGTTGGCCGCCTGGAGCTGCGCCGTGCGTCGCGCAACCTCGCCCCTGAGGTTGCGCTGGCGCGTGCGCAGGCCGCGGTTGTAGAGCAGCACGAAGCCCGCGATGAGCGTGACAAGCAACAACGCGCCGACAGCCCTGACCAGGTCCTCCTGCCACCAGTGCGCGGCAATCGAGAATTTCAGCGAACGCGGCGCGCTCGGTGTTCCCGCATAGTCGCGCGCCTCGACGCGCAGCTCGTAGATTCCGGGCGCAAGTCCGCTGAAGCGGCGCCCGTGCTCGCTCGTCCATGCGCTGAACTGCGTGTCGAAGCCGTGCAGCTGGCTGCGGTACGTCGACTCCTGTTCGCGAAGCCCGGAGATGATCGTGTAGTCGATGCGCAGGTCGCGCGCGCCGGCGGGCAACTCGACAGGATCTTCGCCATCGACGTTGAACGCATAGCCATCGGCGGTCATGCCGGTGAACCAGAGTGGCTTCGGCTCGGTCTTGCGCGGCGGAGTCTCGAGCCGCGGGTCGTACAGGCTCAATCCGCCGAGCGTGCCGACCCAGTAACGGTCGTGCGCATCGATCAGCTGCGCGTTCGTGTTGCATTCGTCGTGGACGAGACCGTCACGGCGCCGGAACACGCGCTCCGCATAGTCGCCGTTGGCGCCGGGCGTGAGTTGCTGCACGCCATTGTTGGTACAGACATAGATGCGCCCCTGACTGTCCGCGAGCACCGAATACACGGTCGGATCGGGTGCTGCAGGAACCTGCCCGGCAACGGCGAGACTCGGCCGCTGCGGGTCGGTCACATCGAGACGGACAACCCCCGAGCGATTGCTGCTCGCCCAGAGGATGCTGCGCTCGCCCTCGCGGATGACCGAAACCCCACGAAATCCGTCGGGCGACAATCCAAGCGCATCCGGCAGCATGTCCCAGTTCTGCCCGTCGAACCGCGCGAGGCCCGTCGCGCTGGCCGCCCACAACCATGAACGGCCATTGCCATCGATCTGCTCGGTCAGGCCGACTACCGACCAGGGCCGGCTTTGGCCAGCCGGCAGGAATGACGTCCACTTGCCGTCCCTCCATCGATGGATACCGCTGTAGAGCGACGAGATCCACCATTCAAGATGTCCGTCCTGCGTGCGCGCCAAGGCATGCGATGCGACCTCTTCATCGCGTTTCGGCCAAGGCGTTGCGATCGGCACGAGATTCAGATCGTCGTCTATCCGGAACAGGTCGCCACCGACAAGGCTCAGGATCCTTTGCGGCTTGCCGTCCGGACCGGCAAGCCGCCAGAGCTGACGCACGCCTTCGGCCGGCAACTTGCCGTTGGCCTGCGAAAACGTCTTCCATTCACCGCGTTCAAGCAGACCGAGTCCCCGCTTGGGCGTGCCGACCCACAGGCGCTCGCTGCCGTGGCCATCCGGTTCGATCATCACGGTGAAAATGCCGTTCTCGCGGGCGCCCATCAAGGACACGGTTTGCCAGGGGCTGTCGGCAAGCACGGCACGCGCGATGCCGCCTTCGGTCGCCAGCCAGAGTATGTCGATGCCGTCCATGCCGCGCTGTACCTTGATGCCGCGCACCGCGTCGGACGGCAAGCCGTGGCGACGATCGAAGACCGACAATCTGTCGTGACTCATGCGCAGCAAACCGGCACGCGATGCGATCCAGAGCGAACGTTCGCCGTCCTTCGCGTAGGTCACCTGGGCCGAGTACAGCGCTTCGGCAGGCAGTTCGCCTCGCGCCGCCCGCCAGATGCGTATGCCGTCGTTGCGGATCCGCAGCAGCCCGTCCCCATAGGTGAGCACCCAGAGTTCCTCTGCGCCTGCGTCGTGCGTTCGTAGCATCGCCGTGGTACGCAGGGCATTGAACTCGGGCGCCTCGAAGCGCCGCCACGCTTCCGGTTGGCCCGGCGCGACGACGCGGCGATACCAGAGGCCACCGCCATTGATCGCCATCCATTGGCGCGGCTCGCCGAACAGGCTGTCGGTCTGCTCGATGCTGCCAGCCGGGCCCTGCTCGATCGGTGCGTTGCCGGGATCCGGCAACCAGGAGCCTCCCTGCAGGTGCAGGTAGCCGCGGTCCAGGCCCAGCCAGTAGTCCTTCGTGCCGTCGACCCGGGTGGTATCGGAGAAGCGCTGATGGAATGTGTTCCGGTAGGGATAGAGCGACCAGGCAATCCCATCGTAGCGGGCCAGGCCTTCACGCTCGAAGATCGCCCAGAGGACGCCGCTCGAATCGATCTGCATGTCGCGGACCAGACTGCGTGCCTCGGCAAACGGCCAGGGCGTCCAGGTGTAACCGTCGAATCGGGCCAGCGACGACGCCGACCCGGCCCAGACAAAACCGTTCCTGTCGAAACCCAGCGTGCTCCAGATCTCGTCGGACAATCCCTCGCGCGAGGAATACACGCTGAAGGTCGGCGCGCCTTCGTCGGCGACGTCGAGTGGCACCAGCGGCTGATCGGCGGCATGCAGGCGCGCGGGAATGCTCGTGCCGAGCAGGACAAGGATGGCGAGTAGACGAATCAATGCGATGCCGGGGCAGGTTGATGCTCGAAGGAAAGACGCCGCCTGCGTCCACTGCGAACGTGAACGCGGATGCCGCGAGGCATCGGATCGCGCATGCAGGAAGCATGCCTCATCGCCGACCGCAGCAGGACCGAGGCCTGCGCGACGCAGCCGCACGCTCGTCGGAAGCGGCAGCGCGGGACGTCGCAGACTCCGCCGTGGTACGGCCGCGCGGGTGCGCGTTTGCGGCGTCATGCCGCTGCGCAGTACCGGTCAGTGGGCGCACCGGAAATCCGCTGATGGGCACGCCTGGTCGCTGCGGTGAGGCGAACGCTCCGATTTCCCGATCCGATCGTCCGCTCCCGCCGCTCAGGATCGCGGCTGTCGACTATTCGGCGACATAGCGCCATGGCTGGTCGACGGCCGCACGACGCCACACGGTGAAGAACGGGAGAGGCGGACGTTCAGCCGCCTCGTTCGTCGACGCGTTGTGGCGGATCAGGCCGATGCTGACGCCGAGATCGCCGCTGCCGGCAACGATGACGCGCGTCGCGCTCCAGTTGACCGAACTGCCGCCGGCCGGCTGGCCTTCGCCAACGAGCGCCGCGATGGCATCGGCACCGAACACGAGACCGGCATGCGCGGGGCCACCGAGGTTCATCGACTCGCGCGTGCCGTATTTTGCAAAAGCCGGACCGAGCCCGATCGTCTGCGCCTCGTCGGAAAACGCCAGCTCGGCTTGCTCGAGATCACGCGCCGCGCCGCCGGCAGCCTGGCCCTTGTCGAATCCCGGTCCGGGCAGCAAAGGCGGCATCGTCGTCGCGTCCGTCCCGCCAGCACCGCGTCGGCCGCGCTTCCAGGCCAGGACTTTCCACGTGCCTTCGTTGCACCTCCAATACGAGAGGTACTTGTATGGAACGCTCGTGCCATCGGCCCTGCGCTCGAGCATGTAGCCGAAGCTGAATCCCTGGCTGGCGTCGGCCGAAACGCCGACACGCAGCGGAGTCCATTCGATGCGTGCGTCCGCCGTGCCGGGATTGGCCCTGAGCGCCTCGATCACGGCGGCCTTGCCGGCAAGCAATCCCTTGCCCGGCATCGGCACGACCACGTCGTCGGTGAACGCTGCGACCATGCCGTCGATACCGCGGACCGCGGCACTCGCCGCGGCGAAGGCGCGATCGGCGGACAGCAGTTCGCCTGCGCGTTGCGCACTGTCCGCGACTGCGCTTTCCGCGGCGATGGCAATGCCCGGCAGGATCAGCGCGAGAACAAGGCAGGTGAATCGACGAGTCGAACGCATGGGCGGTTCCACGATCGGAAAGGCGACGATCGTCCGCCTGGCTGCGCGCAACCTGAAGTGTCGCAAGTCACATCAACGCCGGGCCGTGAATCAGCCGCGCCCGCGCACGAAGCGCAATCCCGCGTAGAGAATGACGAGCACGAGCAGCGCGATGAGGATTGCGGCCCACTCCACACCCGACAACGTGCTGACGATCGCGACCATCGCGAGGGTGGCGATGGCCGGGATCAAGGCGCCGCCCGGCAACACGAACGGCGCGCCGCCGCTGCGCAGGTCGCGCTTCTGCGCGAACCACGTGGCCAGGCTGACGCCGAGATAGATCAGGCAATTGGCGCCACCCGAAACGATCGCGAGATCCTCGAAATTGCCGCCGAGAGCCAGGGTGAAGCCGAGTACGCCATGGGTGACGATGGCGAGCAGCGGAACGCGATACGACGCGGTCACGCGAGCGTAGGCCGAGGGCAGATAGCCATCGCGACCGAGCGCATAGAGCAGGCGCGAGGACGCCAGCAGGTTGCCCATCATGAAGCCAGCCATCGACACGCCGGCCGTGATCAGCAGGATGACCAGCCCTGGCGACCACAAGGACCCGGCGGCTTCGGCCAGCGGGACCTTGCTGTCACCGAGCAACGGACCGAGGAGGCCCTGGGTGACGACCTGGATGCCCATGTAGAGCAGCACCACGACAAGGATCGCGGCCATCGTCGCGCGTGGCACGCTGTGCGCGGCATCGCGCAGCTCGCCCGAAGGAATCAGGCCTGTTTCCATCCCGGAATAGGCGAACATGACCAGCACCATCGACGCACCGAGGGTTGGCCAGGACGGTATCGCGAGCCAGCTGATCTGGCCCCAGTCGACAAAGAACAGGCCGATCGCGGCAAGCAGGAACAGCGGTGCCAGCTTGAGCGTCGCCAGCAGCATGATCGCACGCGCACCGAATTTGACGCCGAACGCATTGAGCGCGATCAGGATCGCATACAGCACGACCAGGAAGAGCGTGCGCCAGCCCGGTTCATCGAACTGCGGCCACGCGCGCGCGACCTGAAGGAACAGGGCCGACGCCACGGCCGCACTGGAATTGACGTTGCAGATCCACATCAGCGCGCCGGCAAGGAATCCTGCAAACGGGCCGAAGGCCGCGCCGACATAGGTGTACGGCCCGCCGGTCGTTGCGGCGCGACTGCCGATCGCGGCGAAACACAGGGCGATCGGCACGATCGCCAGCGCGCCGGCAAGGAAGGCGATCGGCGCCGAGGGCCCCATGCGCGTGAACAACAGGGCCGGCAGCAGGAAGATGCCCGAGCCGACGATGATGTTGATGATCGCCGCCGCGAGCGAGACCCCACCGACGGCGCGGACCAGAGCGGCCTCGCCTTCGAGTGGAGCTGTCGACGATGACGGGGCGGGAGTCGATTTCATGCCTGCGCTGTCGATGATCGAAGAGGGCGTCAGCCTGCCACAGAATCCCGCACTTCCTGCAAGACTTGAAACCGCGCGTATGCCAACCCATAGGAATGGGTCTGGCGGGGTACCGCCAATCCCGGGGCAAGACGATGCACATGCGAAGAATCGGCCGCGACGGCCCGCAGGTGTCCGCACTCGGCCTCGGTTGCATGGGCATGAGCGAGTTCTACGGGCCGCGCGATGATGCGGAATCGATCGCGACGATCCATCACGCGCTCGATCAAGGCGTCGATTTCCTCGACACGGCCGACATGTACGGGCCGCACATCAACGAGGAGTTGGTGGGTCGCGCGATCCGCGGGCGGCGCGACAAGGTCGTTCTGGCGACCAAGTTCGGCTTCGTGCGGGACCCCGGGGATCCGAGCCGGCGCAGGATCGACGGCAGTCCCGCGCACGTACGCGCCGCCTGCGATGCGAGCCTGCGCCGGCTCGGCGTGGACACGATCGATCTCTACTACCTGCATCGCGTCGACGAACAGGTGCCGATCGAGGACACGGTCGGCGCGATGGCGGAGCTGGTCCGCACCGGCAAGGTGCGCTGGCTCGGACTCTCCGAAGTCGGCGGGCTGACCTTGCGCAAGGCGCACGGCGTGCATCCGATCAGCGCCCTGCAAAGCGAGTACTCGCTGTGGTCACGCGATCCCGAAAACGCTGTACTTGATGTCTGTCGTGAACTCGGCATTTCGCTGGTCGCCTACAGTCCGCTCGGCCGTGGCTTCCTGACCGGCGCGCTGCGCCGCTTCGAGGATTTCGCCGCAGACGACTACCGACGGCTGCAGCCGCGCTTCCAGGGAGAGAACTTCGACCGCAACCTCGCCCTGGTCGACGCTGTCGGCAGGCTGGCCCAGCACAAGGGCATCAAACCGGCCCAACTCGCACTGGCCTGGGTACTGGCCCAGGGTGACGACGTCGTGCCGATCCCGGGCACGAAGCGACGTCGCTACCTTGACGAAAACATCGCCGCGACCGAGGTCGTGCTCGATGCCGACGAACTCGCGGCGATCGAGGCGATCTTCCCGACCGACGCAGCCAGCGGAACGCGCTATCCGCCCGGCATGATGCAGTTTGTCGCCCGCTGAACGGATGCGGGGAGAGCCGAATGACTTCCGGGCCTTGTTCACATTGCGACGCACGCACATCCTGTCGAATTGGCGCGGTCCGCTTCGTCGCCATGTCCAGGACTTGTGCTGAAAGTCCTGCTCCCCTATTATTGTACTCACAAGTTTTGTATTCTCGGATCCCGGTATGACCATTCCCGATGCCCCTTCGCCGCGTCGATTGAAAACTGTGCACGATGTCAGGCCGACGCGGGCGGCACGGACCGTGTTGTGCGGGGCGCTGCTGGCGCTGCTCGGCGGTTGCGCCGTCGGTCCCGATTTCCGCGCACCGGTACTCCCGCAGGAAGCGGGCTATCGCGCCGATGCCGTGCCCACGGCAACCGCGTCGGCCGACACGCCCACCGGCGACGCACAGCGTTTCCTGCAGGGCGAGGATGTCCCCGCACAATGGTGGACGAGCTTCGCCAACGATGAAATCAATCGCCGCGTCGAACAGGCGCTGGCAAACAGCCCGACCGTCGCCTCGGCGCAGGCCGCGCTGCGCCAGGCGCAGGAAAACGCCGGTGCCGCGCGCGGCGGCTTGTTTCCTTCGATCGACGCATCGCTCGGAGCCAACCGGCAAAAGAGTCCGGTTGCAGCTACGGCATCGCCGTACACGATCCATAACGCCTCGATCGATGTCGGTTACACACTCGACCTGTTCGGCGGCGTGCGCCGCGGCATCGAGGCGCAATCCGCGCTCGCCGACTACCAGCGCTTTCAGCTCGATGCGACCTATCTGAGCCTCGCCGCGAATGTCGTCACGACCAGCATCCTCGAAGCCTCGCTGCGCGAGCAGATCCGCGCAACCGCGGAAATCGCCGATGTCTACCAGGAGCAGTTCAGCCTGGTCGACAGGCAGTTCAGGACCGGAGCGAAATCGCAGGGCGATGTATTGTTCGCGCAGAGCCAGGTCGCCTCCGCGAATGCGCAGTTGCCCGCCTTGCGCAAGGCGCTTGCGCGGACACAGACCCAATTGGCCGTCTATCTGGGCCGGTTCCCTTCGCAGGCGGAACTCGAAGCCGTCGACCTCGACGCAATGAGCCTGCCCACCGGGATTCCGCTCAGCCTGCCCTCGACCCTGGTTCGCCAGCGCCCGGACATCCGCGCCGCCGAGGCGCAACTGCACGCGGCGAGCGCGCGTGTCGGCATCGCCACGGCCAATCTTTTCCCGACGATAAGCCTGTCCGGTTCGTTCGGCTCGCAGGCGCAGGACAGCAGCGACCTGTTCGGCAGCTCGAGCGAGGCCTGGAGCCTCGGCCTCAACCTGCTCCAGCCGATCTTCCGCGGCGGCACCCTGCGCGCGCAGAAACGCGCCGCCGAGGCTGGACTCGACAAGGCCGCGGCCGACTACCGCACGACCCTGCTGAGCGCCTTCCAGAACGTTGCCGACAGCCTGCGTGCGCTCGAGCTCGATGCCGAGGGTCTGGTCGCCCAGACGAGTGCCGCCAGTGCCACCGCGAACAGTCTCGAGCTGACCCGCAAACAGTATGCCGACGGCTCGGTCGCCTATCTGCAGGTGCTTGATGCGACGCGCCTGTACCAGCAAGCGCGGCTTGGCGTGATCGATGCGCGCGCCACGCGGCTGGCCGATACGGCTGCACTGTTCGCGGCGCTGGGCGGCGGATTCGGCGACGATCAGCCGGCTCTCGCGACAGACAACGAAGCAGGGATTCCGTAGTCCTGCCGGTACTCATTCAACCCACTGTCGCTGTGCGCAACCTGCGCAGCGATCCGGGCCCCATTTCGAACCATGAGGAATGCGCATGAAGCCGCGCAGCGAACGCAAACCCAGCACCACCCTACGCATGATCGTCACGGTCGGCATCGTCGGACTGTTCCTCGTCGTGTTGATCGGCTGGAACCTTGCCGGCAAGTATTTCGCCGGACAGGCGGCAGCCAACATGACGGCACCGCCGCAGACTGTCACCTCGACCAAGGCGACGACCCAGCCCTGGCAGCCCGAACAGGCCAGCGTCGGATCGTTGCGCGCGGTCAAGGGCGCCGATCTCGCCTTCGACATCAGCGGCATCGTCACCGCGATCCGTGTGAAGTCCGGCGAAGAGGTCAAGCAAGGTCAGATGCTGGTCGAGCTCAACGCCGATGACTTCATTGCGCAGCGCCGCCAACTCGAGGCAAATGCGGCCTTGCTCAAGGTCAATCTCGAACGCGCGCGCCAGCAGCTTTCCTACAAGGGCATCAGCCAGGCCGAGTTCGACGGCGCCGAGGCGAGCTACAAGGCCGCACAGGCCGGCGTCAACCAGCAACAGGCACTGGTCGAAAAGCGCCAGTTGCGCGCACCGTTCAGCGGTCGCATCGGCATCATCACGCTGACCCCCGGCACCTACGTGAACTCCGGTACGGCGGTCGTGACCCTGCAGCAACTCGATCCGATCCTCGTCGATCTCAATGTGCCGCAGGACAACCTCGGCGCGATCAAGGTCGGGCAGCCGGTCGTCCTCTCGCTGGATGCCTTCGCCGATCGTCCTTTCCTCGGCGAGATCACGGCGATCAGCCCGAAGATCGATCCAGCCACGCGCAACGCGCAGGTCGAGGCCAGCGTGCCGAACACCGAGGAACTGCTCAAACCCGGCATGTTCGCGAATGTGGCCATCCAGGTCGGCGAACAGAAACCCTACCTGACCCTGCCGCAGACGGCGATCACCTTCAACCCGTATGGCGAGACCGTTTTCCTCGTCAGGCATTCGGGCAAGAAGGATGACAAGGGCAAGGAAGAGAAGCCGACCGCACAGTCGGTTTTCGTGACCACCGGTGCGAAGCGCGGTGACCAGATCGCCGTGTTGAGCGGGCTCAAGGAAGGCGACGAAGTCGTCACCAGCGGTCAGCTCAAGATCAAGAACGGTACGCCCCTGATCATCGACAACACGACGGCGCCACCGAACGAAGCGGCGCCCACGCCACAGGAACAGTAGCCGTGTACTGAGCGGCCAGAACCTCCGCCTGCATCGCCACCGCAAGCCGGCGGAGACGATCCGATGCCCCATCAGCGCAAGCGAAACGCATACCCATGAAATTCACCGACTCCTTTGTCAACAAACCGGTCTGGGCGATCGTCGTCAGCCTGATCATCCTCGTGCTCGGGCTGCGCTCGGTGCTGGACATGACGGTGCGTCAGTTCCCGAAGACCGAGAATGCGGTCGTCACCGTCAGCACGGCGTATTACGGTGCCGATTCGGCGACGGTCGCCGGCTTCATCACGCAGCCGCTCGAAGCGGCGATCGCCCAGGCCCAGGGTATCGACTACCTGTCGTCGTCGAGCGTGACCGGGGTTTCCACGATCACGGCAACGCTCAAGCTCAACTACGACTCGAACCGGGCGCTGACCGAGATCCAGACCCAGATCAGCGCCGTCACCAACCAGTTGCCGCCGCAGGCACAACAACCGGTGGTTTCCGTGCAGGTCGGCGAGACCACCGCATCGATGTATCTCGGTTTCTACAGCGACAGCCTGCCGACCAACAACATCACCGACTACATGATCCGCGTGATCAAGCCGCAACTCGACGCGCTCGATGGCGTGCAGGAGGCGCAGGTCATCGGCGGACGCCAGTTCGCCCTGCGTGCCTGGCTCGATCCGGTACGCATGGCGGCCCAGGGCGTGACCGCGGCGGATGTTTCACAGGCACTGTCGGCGAACAACTACCTGGCCGCGGTCGGTGCAACCAAGGGTGACGCGGTCACCGTGGCGCTGACGGCCGCGACCGACCTGCACTCGGTCGAGGAATTCCGCAGGCTGGCAGTCAGATCGAAGGACGGCGCGATCGTTCGCCTCGAGGACGTCGCGAACGTCGTGCTCGGTGCCGAGGACTATGACTCCTTTGTCGCGTTCGACGGCAACCAGTCGGTCTTCGTCGGCATCAAGAGTTCGCCCGATGCCAATGTGCTCGATGTCGCCGAGCGCGTGCGCAACGTGTTTCCGGATATCCAGGCGCAGCTGCCAACCGGCCTGACCGCGAACATCGCCTACGACGCCACCCAGTTCATCACGACTTCGATCGAGGAAGTGGTCAAGACCCTGATCGAGGCACTGGTCATCGTCACCCTGGTCATCTTCCTGTTCATGGGCAGCATCCGCGCCGTGATGATCCCGGTCATCGCGATGCCGCTGTCGCTGATCGGCGCATTCTTCGTGATGCTGATGCTCGGCTACACGATCAACCTGATCACCCTGCTCGCCCTCGTGCTCGCGATCGGCCTGGTCGTCGATGACGCGATCATCGTCGTCGAGAACGTCGATCGGCATATCACCGAGGAAGGCAAGACGCCGTTGCAGGCGGCCTTGATCGCGGCGCGTGAATTGACCGGACCGATCATCGCGATGACGATCGTGCTGATCGCCGTGTATGTCCCGATCGGTTTCCAGGGCGGCCTGACTGGCGCGCTGTTCACCGAGTTCGCATTCACCCTGGCCGGAGCGGTCACCGTGTCGGCGATACTCGCGCTGACCTTGAGCCCGATGATGTGTTCGCGCTTCCTGCGCAACGATCACGAGGGCAGCCGCTTCGTCAAGTTCATCGACCGCCAGTTCGATCGCCTGCACAAGGGCTACGAGCGTCGCCTGCACAGCGTCCTCGAGACCTGGATCGTGATGGTCGTGATGGGCGCGATGATCTTCGGCGGCACCGTGTTCCTGTTCATGAATTCGCAATCGGAGCTGGCCCCGCAGGAAGACCAGGGGTTCGTGGTCGGTATCGCCACCGGCGCACCGAACGCGTCACCGGCGCAGGTGAAGAGTTACATGGCCGAGATGCAGGCGATCACCAAGTCGATTCCCGAGGTCCACCAGACCTTCCAGATCAGCGGTGTCGCCGGGCCGAACTCGATCCTGACTGGCGCCAAGCTGGTGCCGTGGGGTGAACGCTCGCGCAATGCGACCGAGATCCAGAACGAGCTGCAGGTAAAGTGGGGCGCGATGGCGGCGACGAACGCCTTTGCATTCCAGTTCCCGTCGTTGCCGGGTGCGCAGGGACAGCCGGTTGAGGTGGTGCTGTCGACCACCGAGCCGTTCGAGAACCTCTACGAGGTCTCGAAGAACGTGCTGGACAAACTGCAGTCGAGCGGCAAGTTCTGGTTCATCGACACGAACCTGAAGATCGACAAGCCGCAAAGCACGCTCGAAGTCGATCGCGACATGATCACCGCGCTGGGCCTGACCCAGCAGGACGTCGGCGCTTCGCTCGGCGCCGCGCTCGGTGGTGGCTACGTCAACTACTTCTCGATCGCCGGCCGCTCGTATCGCGTCATTCCGCAGGTCCTGCAGAAGGATCGCCTCAATCCGGACCAGGTACTCGATTACTACATCCGCGCCGGTGATGGATCCCTCGTGCAGGCCTCGACCGTGGCGAGCATCAGGAACTCGGTCGTACCGCAGTCCCTGACGCGCTTCCAGCAGCTCAACGCGGTGACGTTCCAGGGCGTGCCGAGTGTCACCCAGGGAGAGGCGCTCGATTTCGTCAAGAGCACGATCAAGGAGCTCGCACCCGCCGGATACCAGGTCGACTACTCGGGGCAGGCGCGCCAGTTCATCAACGAATCCGGCGGTTTCGCCCTGACCCTGCTGTTCGCGGTGATCATCGTGTATCTCGCGCTGGCCGCGCAGTTCAACAGCCTGCGCGACCCGATCGTGATCCTCGTCTCGGTGCCGATGGCGATGTTTGGGGCGATGATCTTCATCAACCTGCTGCCGGGCTTTGTCGGCATGGGTGCGATTTCGACGCGATGGGCGACCTCGCTCAACATCTATACCCAGGTCGGCCTGGTCACCCTGATGGGCCTGATCTCGAAGCACGGCATCCTGATCGTCGAGTTCGCCAACGAATTGCAGCGCGCCGGCAAGACCAAGCGCGAGGCGATCGAACAAGCTGCGGCGACACGCCTGCGTCCGATCCTGATGACCACGGCGGCGATGGTGCTCGGAGTCATGCCGCTCGTGATTGCCACCGGCGCCGGTGCAGCCGGACGTTTCAACATGGGCCTGGTCATCACCACCGGCCTGGCGATCGGCACGATGTTCACGTTGTTCGTGGTCCCTGCGTTCTACCTGCTGCTGGCCCAGGATCACCACGGCGAATCGACCAAACGCCTCGAGGATGAGCCGGCAGCGGCACACGCCTAGCAGCCCCGCGCCGCCCTTCGCTGGCGGCGCGGATTTCACGCGCACCGGTCCGGATCGTCCCGCCAAGCGGGCTGGGGCGATCAGGCACGCAGCGGTAGACTCCGCGTATGCATCCCACGATCCATGATTCCCCGCTCGGCAAGATCTCCGCCGGCAACGCTTGTTACGATCCATCCCTGCTGTTTCCGATCCCGCGTTCGAGCGGTCGCTCGGCGCTCGCGTTCGGACCCTCGTTGCCGTTTCACGGCGTCGACATCTGGAACGCCTACGAGTTGTCCTGGCTCGATGCGCGCGGCAAGCCGCAGGTCGGATTGGGCGAGTTCCGCATTCCCGCCAGCTCGCCGAACCTGATCGAGTCCAAGTCGCTCAAGCTCTATCTCAACAGCCTCAACGAATTGCGCTGCGTCGACGCGGCGCAGGTACGCGCGCTGCTGATCGCCGATCTGTCGGCCGCGGCAGGCGCCGATGTCGGCGTCGAGCTTTGCCGCATCGGCACGGGACCGGCATCGACCCTCGCAACGCTGGCCGGTGAGTGCATCGACGATCTCGACATCGCC
Organism: Pseudomonadota bacterium; assembly: GCA_029561145.1. Lineage (GTDB taxonomy): Bacteria > Pseudomonadota > Gammaproteobacteria > Xanthomonadales > Rhodanobacteraceae > Dokdonella. The sequence continues at coordinate 23,926 of JAKQJM010000019.1, read as the reverse complement.
ATCGAGCACTACGGGCCGCCGCAGTCCGAACTGCTTGCGCGCACGGTCGATGCGCCGCGCGTCGAGGAATCGCTGGTGTCGCATTTGCTCAAGTCGAACTGCCCGGTCACCGGCCAGCCCGACTGGGCCAGCGTGCAGGTCGTGTACGCCGGGGCACGAATCGAGCGCGCGGGACTGCTGCGCTATCTGGTTTCCTATCGCAACCATGATGATTTCCATGAGCAGTGCGTCGAGCGCATCTTTCGCGACATCCTTGCCCGATGCGCGCCGGAGCGGCTCACGGTCCAGGCCCGCTACACGCGCCGTGGCGGTCTCGACATCAATCCCTGGCGCAGCAATGTCGACACGGCCGAGCCCGCCAATTCCCGCCTGCAGCGCCAATGAACCCCATCCGAATGGCGTGAACACGGCGTAACCAGTGTTGACAAATGGACGTCCGGAAAACGGTTTCTTAACGCGTCTCCGGTGTACCGTGCGCGTCTGATTCCCAGGAGTAATGGACCATGGCCAACGATCCCGGCAAACCGGATTTTTCCAACGTCAAGAGTGGCAGCGCATCGACCGCTGCGCCGGCTGCGCCGAAGCCGGATTTCAGCAATGTCGCCAGTGGCGTCGAATCGACCGCGCCGACGGTGCCCGACAGCACCCTGCAGACCTATACCGTCGCAAAGGGTGACACCTTGTCGAAGATCGCCAAGAAATTCTATGGCAACGCCAATCAATGGCGCGTGATCTTCGAGGCCAACAATGATCGCATCAGCAATCCTGACCTGATCCGCATCGGCCAGGTCCTCAAGATTCCGCCTGCCAAAGCCTGACTCCAAGGAGATTTCCACATGAAAATCATGCATCCCGCTTCGTTCGCACTCACGCTCGGCATCGCCGTCGCACTGTCCGCCTGCGGCAAGAAGGAAGAAGCGCCGGCTCCCGTCGTCGCGCCCGCGCCGCCGCCCGCCGTCGTTGCTCCGGCGCCACCGCCGGCTCCCGAAGGAATCAGCTTTGTTTCGTTGACGCTCGGCAACGCGGTCGGTGCCGACCAAGTGGTCAGCGTGCCGGCCAGCACGTTCGCGCCGACCGACACGATCTATGCGGCAGTCGCCACCAAGGGCGCTGCGCCGAGCGCAGCGATCGTTGCACGCTGGACCTTCGGCGACGGCCAGCTGGTCGACGAGAGCAGCCAGTCGATTGCACCGACCGGCCCGGCCACCACGACCTTCCATATCTCCAAGCCGGACGGCTGGCCGCTCGGCAATTACAAGGTCGACGTCACCATCGACGGCAATCCGGTCGCCAGCCAGGGATTCGATGTGAAGTAAGCCGATCCCGGCAGTGACCCTTGCAGACGAGGCGCGGAGCAATCCGCGCCTCGTCTGCGTTTGGCGGTTGCAGATTGGCACCGACCGGCGATTCCAGAGACAATAGCGGCGACCTGCGCCACGCCGCGGCGATACGCACGCGGTCATCCTGCGCAACAAACCCCAGCGGAGACCTTCATGGCCGAATCCACCCTCACGCCTCCTGCCGGTGGCGGCAAGATCACCATCGCCAATGGCGTACTCAACGTGCCCGCGCAGCCGATCATTCCGTTCATCGAAGGCGACGGTACCGGCCCGGACATCTGGAAAGCCTCGGTGCGCGTCTTCGACGCCATCGTCGCGAAGGTCTATGGCGGCAAGCGCAAGATCCACTGGCTCGAGGTGCTGGCCGGCGAAAAGGCCTTCAACGAAACCGGCAACTGGCTGCCCGACGCGACTGTCGATGCCTGCCGCGAATATCTCGTCTCGATCAAGGGTCCGCTGACGACGCCGGTTGGCGGCGGCATCCGTTCGCTCAATGTCGCCCTGCGCCAGATGCTCGATCTCTACGCCTGCGTGCGTCCGGTGCGCTGGTTCAACGGCGTGCCCTCGCCGGTCAAGGATCCCTCCAAGATCGACATGACGATCTATCGCGAGAACACCGAGGACATCTACGCCGGCATCGAATTCCAGCAGGGTACCGACGATGCGCGGAAGTTCGCCGCCCTGGTCAAGGAGCATTTCCCGGATCGCTACAAGAAGATTCGTTTCCCGGAAACCTCGGGTTTCGGCATCAAGCCGGTATCGAAGGACGGTACCGAGCGTCTCGTGCGCGCGGCCATCCTGTACGCGATCGACAACGACCGCGATTCGGTGACCCTCGTGCACAAGGGCAACATCATGAAGTTCACCGAAGGTGGCTTCCGCGACTGGGGCTATGCGCTCGCCCACAGCGAGTTCGGCGCCGTCGAGATCGATGGCGGCCCATGGAGCAAGTTCAAGAATCCGAAGACCGGCAAGGACATCATCGTCAAGGACGCGATCGCCGACGCCTTCCTGCAACAGATCCTGCTGCGTCCGGCCGAATACGATGTCGTCGCCACGCTCAACCTCAACGGCGACTACCTTTCGGATGCGCTGGCGGCGCAGGTCGGCGGCATCGGCATCGCCCCGGGCGGCAACATCAACTACGTCACCGGTCATGCGGTGTTCGAGGCGACCCACGGCACCGCGCCGAAATACGCCGGCCTCGACAAGGTCAATCCGGGCTCGGTGATCCTGTCCGGCGAAATGATGCTGCGCTACATGGGCTGGGTCGAAGCGGCCGATGCGATCATCGCCGCGATGGACAAGGCGATCGGCCAGAAAAAGGTCACCTATGATTTCGCCCGCCTGATGGAAGGCGCGACCGAAGTGAAGTGCTCGGAGTTTGCCGATCAGCTGATTGCGGCGATGTGATCGGGGCCATCATCTCTGTTGAAAAGGGGCGCTTCGGCGCCCTTTTTCATGTGTCAGCCGGCCAGGTCGCAGCTAGACTGGCCCGATGACGACGATCCAGTCCCGCGCCGCCGCCCTCGTACTCGACGCCTTCCTCGACTACAACGCGCGCTTTTCCGATATCACGCGACGGGCCAGGCGCCGCTTCGAGCGTCGCGACTGGAAGTACGTGCAAGTCGACGCCACGGCGCGCATCGATCTCTACGATGTCTGCGTCCGCGAAACGCTGGGTCGCCTGGAACTGCTGCTTGAGGAACGCGTGCGCTCCCGTTCGATCTGGACGCAGATCCGCGATCAAGTTGAACGGCTGGTCGAGCCGATGCTCGATCGCGAGTTGCCGAAGACCTTCTTCAACTCACTCTCGCGGCGCTACTTCCTTACCAATGGCGTCGCCGCCGACATCGAGTTCGTCGCCCTCGACAGCGAACCGACCACCGGTATCGCGGACGCGATCGACCTCAATCACTACGATGTGGCCGACGGCCTGCACCGGGTCTGCGAACGCATCCTCGCCGACTATCCGTTTGCCAACGGATATGCCGACATTGCCAGCTGCGTCACCGCCATCGCGCGGACGGTGGCTGCGCGCGTTCGGGCAAGCGGTGCGAAACGGCTGCACACGATCGATCTGATCCGGAGCATTTTCTTCCGCGAACGCCGCGCCTATCTGGTCGGTCGCGCATGCGGCGACCAGGGTGTCGTGCCGCTGGTCATCGCCCTGGTCAGCACGGACGAGGGCGTGCGCGCCGATGCGGTCATCACCGAGCTGGACCAGGTCTCCCTGCTGTTCGGCTACACGCGCAGCTACTTCCATGTCGATCTGCCGACGATAGGCGACATCGTCGTCTTTCTCGGTGCGCTGATGCCGCACAAGCCGGTCGAGGAGCTCTACACCGTGCTCGGCAGGATCAAGCAAGGCAAGACCGAGCGCTACCGGCACCTGTTCCGGCACCTTGCACGGCAACCCGACGAACGCCTCGTGCGCGCCGACGGCGAGCGCGGCATGGTCATGGCCGTGTTCACGCCCAAGGCCTGGCCACTGGTGTTCAAGATCATCCGCGACCAGTTCGCCTACCCGAAGGACATCGCGCGGCGCCAGGTCGAGGAGAAGTATCGGTTGGTATTCCGTTATGACCGCATCGGGCGTCTCGTCGACGCGCAGGAGTTTCGCCACCTGCGCTTTCCGAAGGCCCGGTTCGAGCAAGGCATGCTCGAGGAACTGCTGGGCCAATGCGCCGAGACGGTGTCACTCGAGGGTGACGAGGTGCTCGTGCGCCACTGCTATGTCGAACGTCGCCTGCGCCCGTTGAACCTGTTCGTGCGTGAAGCGCCTGCCGACGCCGCGCTGAAAGCGATGCTCGATTATGGCCAGGCGATCAAGGATCTCGCCCGCAGCAATATCTTTCCGGGCGACCTGCTGCTCAAGAACTTCGGCGTCACCCGGGGTGGGCGTGCGATCTTCTACGACTACGACGAGCTGTGCCTGCTCGAGACCTGCCGCTTCCGCCACCTGCCCGAGGCTCGCGAAGGCGATGAGACAAGGCCGCTGGACGAGTGGCTGAGCGTGCGCGAGGGCGACGTCTTTCCCGAGATGTTCCCGCGCTTCCTCGGCGTGCCGGAACACCTGCGCAACGCGTTGATCGACGCGCACGGCGAGATCTTCGATGCGGACTGGTGGCGAGCGGTGCAGCGCGCGATCACGCGTGGCGACAACACCGATATTCCGCCGTATCCCGCATCGGCCAGGCTGCAACCGGCGAACCCGCAATGAACGAGGCCCGCAACGCGGGCCTCGTTCATTGCCATCGGATGCCGCGCACCAATCAGAGCTTGCGACGTCCGAAGATCAGCGAGGCGATGAACAGGACCAGGAACACGAGGAACAGGATCTTCGCGATACCCGCTGACGCGCCTGCGATGCCACCGAAGCCGAGGACGGCCGCGATCAGGGCGATGACAAGAAACACGATGGCGTAGTGCAGCATGACTTTCTCCTTGGACGAGTGGCAGCCATTGGAATGCGGTTCCGCACCGCTCCAAGCCGACGCCGCCACGGTAGTCGCAGGTCGATGAATTGCGCCTTAGCTTTTCCCGACTCGACGCTGAACACACATCGTGCGTTCAGCGTGCCCGCCTGCTTCTCGCATCCCATGGCCGCGACGGCTTGGGTCGGGGCATCGCGCGCGGTTTCCGTAAGCTGGGCGGCAATGCGCCTGTGCTAGGCTAATCGGCCCCCTGCCGACGTCTCGGTATCGCAATGGAGTCGCCCATGAAAAACCTTTCCCTCGCTGTTTCACTCGCCCTGGCGCTGACCGCCTGTGGCCCTGCGACCGAGCATGCGCCGGCCCCGGAATCCGCTTCCGACCAGCCTGCTGAAATCGTTGCGCCCAAGCCCGCCGATGCGCCGGCCGCGATGACACTCGATTCGGCTATCGCCGGCGACTGGCGTTCGGCCGACAACAAGGCCCGCGATGGCGCGCGTCATCCGAAAGAGACGCTCGAGTTCTTCGGCGTGCAGCCGGGCCAGACCGTCGTCGAGATCACCCCGGGCGGTGGCTGGTACACCGAGATCCTCGCACCCCTGTTGCGCGGAAACGGACATTACGTGGCCGCCATCGCCAGCGCCGCAAGCTCGGAATACAACGCGCGCGGCAACGCGAAGTTTCGCGAGAAGCTCGGCGCGGATGCCAGCCATTTCGATGCCGCCACGATCATCGACTTCGATCCGCAAGCACCGAGCTTCGGCGCCGAAGGTTCGGCTGACGTCGTGCTGACCTTCCGCAATGTGCACAACTGGGTTGGCAACGGCACGGCGGCGGGAATGTTCAAGGCCTTCAACGCCGTGCTCAAGCCCGGCGGCACGCTCGGCGTGGTCGATCATCGCGCCGCGGACAATGCCGATCCGGCATCGCTGGAAAAATCCGGCTACCTGACCACGGCCTCGGTCATCAAGCTCGCCACCGACGCCGGATTCGAGCTGGTCGGGCAGAGCGAGATCAATGCCAATCCGAAGGATACGAAGGACCACGAGAAAGGTGTCTGGACCCTGCCACCGGTGCTCGCGCTCGGTGACAAGGATCGCGACAAATACCTGGCGATCGGTGAGTCCGACCGCATGACCCTCAAGTTCGTGAAGCCGAAAGGCGACCAGATCTTCGAGCAAGGCACCGACAGCCATCCGGCCCAGCCGGCCCAGTAAACAGGGGAATGTGCTGCAACCGGTCGCGACTGGCGACCGGTTGTCCTGTGACACGGTCATGCTGATCCTGTTCAACAAACCCTTCGGGGTCCTCTGCCAGTTCACCGATCGCGACGGTCGACCGACCCTGGCCGAGCATGTCAGGATCAAGGACGTCTATGCGGCCGGACGTCTGGACCAGGATTCGGAAGGCCTGCTGCTGCTCACCGATGACGGCGCCCTGGCCCATCGCATCACCGATCCGCGCCACCGCCAGGCCAAGACCTATCTGGTCCAGATCGAAGGCCATGCTGACATGCAGGCGCTCGAATCCCTGCGCCGCGGCGTACTCCTCAAGGACGGTCCGACCCTGCCGGCGCAGGTCCGCGCGCTTGATGGCGAACCCGGCTGGCTGTGGCCGCGCGATCCACCGGTGCGCTTCCGCAAGACCGTGCCTACCGCCTGGCTGGAACTCTCGATCAGCGAGGGCCGCAACCGGCAGGTACGGCGCATGACCGCCGCCGTCGGCCTGCCGACCCTGCGCCTGATCCGCACCCGTGTCGGCGCGCACGAACTTGGGTCGCTGCAACCCGGTCAACATCGCCTGATCGAGGAATCCCGATGACATTCAAGGACCATTTTTCCGCGCATGCGGCGATCTACCGCGAAGCGCGACCCGACTATCCACGCGCCCTCTACGAATTCCTCGCCAAGGCGTCGCCCTCGACCGGCCGCGCCTGGGATGCCGGCTGCGGCAACGGCCAGGCAAGCGTGGCGCTCGCCGAATGCTTCGATGAAGTCATCGCGACCGATCCAAGCGCCGAGCAGATCGCCCATGCGGTCGAACGGGCCAACATCAGCTATCGCGTCGAGCCGGCGGAACAGTCCTCGCTCGATCCTGCTGGTGTCGATCTGGTCTGCGTCGCGCAGGCCCTGCACTGGTTCGACCTGACGCGCTTCCACGAGGAGGCACGTCGCGTGCTCAAGCCGCGCGGCGTGGTCGCGTTCTGGACCTATGCCGACTGTCGCGTCGATGCCGGCGTCGATGCGCAGAAGGATCGTCTCTACATCGATCTGACCGGACCCTACTGGCCGCCCGAACGCGCCCTGGTCGAAAGCGGTTATGCGAGCCTGCCGTTTCCATTCGAGCGCATCGCCACGCCGCGATTCGACATGTGCATGCATTGGAACCTCGAACACTACCTCGCCTACCTGCGCTCGTGGTCCGGCACGCAGCGCTATATCCGCGCACTCGAGCACGATCCGGTATCACTGCTCGAAGCGGACCTGCGCGCCGCCTGGGACGACGCTGAGTGCGTGCGCGAGGTCCGCTGGGATTTTCACCTGCATTGCGGACGGGTTTGACCTCCGATCGCGGGTGCAGCTTGGCGACGCTGGCCGCCATGCGCCAACCCGGCCAGGCGGCGAGGGTCGACGTGGCGTGTTCCGCACATCGCCATTCGTTCGGACCGGTCGAGCCGACACGATGCATCGAACGAGCGGTTTCCCGCACAGCTCCGGAGTCGCGAGGGCATCCTATCGGCGGGGCTTCGCGCGATGGGTCGCGACGGCGGTCCACGGATCGTCCGGCCACGGATGTTTCGGGTAGCGGCCCTTGAGTTCCTTCTTCACTTCCGGATAGGTGCGCTCCCAGAATCCGCGCAGGTCCTGGGTGACCTGGATCGGCCGACCGGCCGGTGAAAGCAGATGCAAGGTCAGCGCGATGCGTCCGTTGGCGACGCGCGGCGATTCGGCCAGTCCGAACAATTCCTGCAGCTTGACCGCGAGCACGGGCGATGCGTCGACCGGATAGCTAACGCGCCGCTCGAGTCCGCTCGGTACCTTGATCGCGACCGGCGCCTGTTCATCGAGCTGGCGACGCATCGCGTAATCGAGTTGCGCAGCCAGCGCATCGGACAGCTCTTCGGTGCGCAGCGCATCGAGGCGACGCTTGCCGGACAGAGCGGGCGCCAGCCAGGTTTCCAGCGTGTCGAGCAGTCGCGCGTCGGAGAAATCCGGCAGCGCGGATTCCGTTTCGATGCGGCGCAGGAAGGCGACACGGCGGCGCAGTTCGATCGCGCTTTCGCTCCACGGCAAGACCTCGAGGCCGAGTTCGCGCACGGCCGCGATCAGGGCCGGCACGGCGTCTTCGGGACGTGCCGGCACGCTGCGACGTTCGAGCACGATCGAGGCGAAACGGTGCTCCTCGAACGCCTCGATCGCGCGCGTCTCGCGGTTCCAGCGCAGCGCGCGCGCGTTGCTGAACATCGACGCGAAATCGCGTTCGAGCACCGCCTCGGAGAACGGCGCCGCGGCAAGGATCAGGCTGTCGCGTTCGTCGTAGCGCAGATCGATGACGACGAGCCAGGGTTCGCCGAACAGCGAACTCTCCTCGATCAGGCGCGCGCCACGCCCATTCGCCAGTTGGTAGCGGCGTGGATGATTGCTGTCCTGGCGCGCGATGCGATCCGGAAATGCATGGATCAGGATGTCGCCGATCGTGGTCGGCCCCGGCGTTTCGGAGCGCTCGCGCAAAGCACGCGCGCGACGTCGCCAGGCATCCGCCGATTGCTGGATCGCGGCGAGTGCGCCACGGTCGGCAGCGTGTTCTGCAATCGCACGCGTGTCACGGCCACGCCAGGCGGCCAGCGCGTTTGTGCGGCGGCGAAAATCGTCATCGCGCGCCGCAAGTCCGCGCAACGGGTTGCGCGCCTCGATCAGGGCAACCAGGTCGCAGGCCAGCGCGCGGTCTTGCGGGCTCGCGCGCAGCACGGCGGCGGCGAGTCGCGGATGGGCGCCGAATGCCAGTAGCTCGCGACCGAGGGCATTGAGCGCAGCGCCCGGCTCGAGCGCTCCGAGGGCAACAAGCAGATCGCTGGCCTGCGCGAACGCGCCGGCGGGCGGCGGATCGAGCCAGCTCAGCGTCGTCGAACCCCAGGCCTTCAACTCCAGCACGAGTTGGGCCAGTTCGACCTGCGCGATTTCCGGCGTGCGCGAGGGATCGAGTCGCCGGCTCTGCGGCCACAAGCGATAGGCGACACCGGGCCCGAGTCGGCCCGCACGGCCGGCGCGTTGATCGGCCGATGCCTGCGAGATGTTCACGGTCTGCAGGCGCGAGAAACCCGAGTTCACATCGAGGCGCGGTTCGCGGGCGAGGCCGCTGTCGACGACGGCGCGTATGCCCGGCAAGGTCAGGCTCGACTCGGCAACATTGGTCGCCAGCACGACCCGACGAGCGCCCGTTGCAGACTCGACCAGCGCGGCGTGCTGGTCATCCAGCGACAGCTCGCCATGCAGGACGACGAGTTCCGCATCGAGCCCGTGGATCGACGTCCGTGCCGCATCGATCTCGCGGCGACCGGGCAGGAACACGAGGACGTCGCCCTCCGATTCCGCCAGCGCCTGCGCGACCACGCGGCGCAGATGCGTGGTCCACCCGCGCTCGGGCCAGTTCTCGCCGTTGCGTGCCGGCGGATGCTCGATGCGCACCGCGAAGCTGCGCCCGGCGCTGGTCACGCGCGGGGCATCGAACCAGCGCGCGATGCGCTCGCCATCGAGGGTGGCCGACATGATGACGAGACGCAGGTCCGGCCGCAGCGTGGCTTGCACATCACGCGCCAGCGCGGCACCGAGATCGCCGTGCAGGTGGCGTTCGTGGAACTCGTCGAAAAGGATCGCGGCCACGCCCGGCAGTTCGGGATCGTCCTGCAGCAGGCGGGTCAGGATGCCTTCGGTGATGACCTCGATGCGCGTCGCCGCCGAGACCTTCGCTTCGTGTCGGATGCGGTAACCCACGCATTCGCCGACGCGCTCACCACGCGCCGCCGCCATGAACCCGGCTGCCGCGCGCGCGGCGATGCGACGCGGTTCGAGCATGAGGATGCGCCGGCCCTGCATCCAGGCTTCATCCAGCAGGGCGGGCGGAACCCGGGTCGTCTTGCCGGCACCGGGCGGCGCCTCGAGCACGAGTCGCGGATGCACTGCGAGCGAGCCACGAACGTCCGCCAGCACTTCATCGATGGGAAAGGCGGTCTTGCTCAAGGGTCGAATCGACGAGGACGATGGCCGCATTGTCGCCGATCAAACCCGCACACGTGAAAACGGCGCGAACATGTCGCGCCGTTTTCGGGTCACCGCGGACGCGCGGATTATTCGCAGGCCAGTCCGTTGACTCCGGCAACACGTGTCCAGGTGCGCGTACCGCTGCCGGTCGGGATGCCGGCCGGCAGACCGGGATTCGAGGCATAGGACAGGACCATCGTGTTGCAATCCGGGAAGCTGACCGTCGCCGAACCCCAGATGATCGGTGCGCTGGCCTGCCCCGAATTGCCGCCGAGTCCACCGCCGGTCCGATAGGCCATCGGCGAGCTCGCAATGCGCGCGCCGCGTGGAATGTCGACCTGGCCGAACAGCCAGAACGGCACGCCACTCGGATCGTATGCCGACCACGAGTAGGAAACCACGAGGTTCTCCGTATCGTTGGCGCGCTCGTAGACCTGCAACACGATGCCTTCGCCGCTCGCGCTCGGGTCGTACCAGTTGGTGCCGAGGTAGCCCGAGATCGGCAGATCGCGGAAGGCATCCGGATAGGTGCCGGAAGTCGGCGTGTAGGAGGGCACGTTGAGGAAGAACTGGTTGTTGCTCGTGAAGAAGTTGTCGAAGCGCAGGCCGAACGAGAGGTTGAAATCGAACAGGCTGGTCTGGCTGCTGTCGTAGTTCTCGAGCACGAAGGTCATGCTGTCGACGATCGGAGTGTCGACCAGGGTATCCGCAAGGACGGTGTTCGGTTCGATCGTCGCGCGCAGGATGTTGCGCGGGAAATCCGTGTCACCGAAGCCGACCCCACCCTGGCTGACCCGGATCCCCGGAAACAGCGGATAAAAGTCGGTGCGGCCATCGAGCTGGACATTGCGCTGGATGCGCATCAGGGTTGCCGATGTGACGAATACCGAACTGCTGCAGACCACGCGCCAGATGCGGATCGTCACGGCTTCGGTGGTACTAACGCCTCCGGTGTTGACGTTGTACTGGGCCAGGTTGACCGTCGCGGTATAGGTCGGCCCGCTGGTCTGGTCCGGCAGCGGATCGGCCATGCAGCTCGGCGGGTATGCGCGCGAAGGATTCGCACGCGGCAATCCCGGCAGCGTCGAAGTTACCGCCGCGGTCGACTTCGGGCCTGCGCGACGCTCGAGCATCACCTGGCGGTGGCCTGCCTGCTCGGCACCGATGCGTGCCGCCCGGGTCGGTGCAGTGTCCGCCGCGCTCGCGGGGTTGATGGAGAAGGCCGTTGTCAGCAGCGCTGCTGCAAACAGCAATCGGGAACGGATGCGCATGGGGTATCTCCGGGCAAGGGGCGAACCAGGGGCAAGGATACTCGCAATGCCGCGGTGAATCGGTTGTGAATTGATCATCAATTCGCCAACTGTGCAGAATAGGTGTCCACACGCATAATCGTGTTTTGTCCGCTTCCCCTTTCGCATGCACCTGATCGATATCGGCGCCAACCTGACCCACGAATCATTCCGTCCCGATTTCGATCAGGTACTTGCCCGTGCACGCGCGCATGGCGTCGCGCAGATGATCGTCACCGGGGCGAGCGCGGCCGGCAGTCGCATGGCGCTCGCGCTGGCCCGTGCGCATCCCGGCGTGCTCTCCGCGACCGCCGGTGTGCACCCCCATCACGCGATCGACTATGACGACGCCACCGATGCGCTGCTGCGCGAACTCGTCGCCGCCGACGAGGTGAAGGCGGTTGGCGAAACCGGCCTTGACTATCACCGCAACTATTCACCGGTGGCCGCGCAGATCGAGGCATTCGAGCGGCAATTGCAGATCGCGGTGGACTGCGCCAAGCCGCTGTTCCTGCACCAGCGCGATGCGCATGCCGATTTCATGGCCGTCATGAGGAATTTCGCCGGTCGGATCGGCAAGGTCGTCGTGCACTGCTTCACCGGCACACGTGAGGAAATGGTCGACTACCTCGATGCCGGTTGGCATATCGGCATCACCGGCTGGCTCTGCGACGAACGGCGCGGCACGCATCTGCGCGAACTCGTGCGCGACATTCCGGCCGAATGTCTCATGATCGAAACCGACTCGCCCTACCTGCTGCCGCGCAACGTCCAGCCCAAGCCTTCACACCGGCGCAACGAGCCGATGTACCTCGAACACATCGTCATGGAGCTGGCGCGCGATCGGGGCGAAGCGGTCGAGCTGACGGCGGCGCAGGCGACGGCGACGAGTCGCGCGTTCTTCGCGATCTGATCTCATGCAAAAAACAGCACGCCGGGGCGCACGTCACGCGGAATGCAGGCGACTGGCTTCGCCGATCGCCCTGATCCGTCCTGTGGACACCTTCTCCCGCCAGCGGGAGAAGGACGAACAAGACCGCGACTGTCAGCTGCGCAAGCCGATGCCGCGCTTGAGCAGCCACAAGCCGAGCGCGCCGAGCACGAGGACGAAACCGATCATCAGCGCGTAGGCCACGCCGATCGGCACATCACTGCTGTCGAGCAGGCCGTAGCGGAATGCATTGACCATGTAGAAGATCGGATTGGCATGGGTCATCACCTGGGCCCAGTCGGGCAACAGCTTGACCGAATAGAACACGCCGCCGAGATAGGTCAGCGGCGTCAGGATGAAGGTCGGCACGATCGCGACGTCGTCGAATTTCTTTGCATACACCGCATTGATGAAACCGGCCAGCGAGAAGATCGTCGCGCCGAGCAGCACGGTCGTGATCGTGATCAGCGGATGCGGAATGCGCACATGGGTGAACAGCATCGCGATGCACAGCACGATCACTCCGACCAGCAGTCCACGCAGCACCGCACCGGCGACATAGCCGCCGAGGATGACCCAGTTCGGCATCGGGCTGACCAGCATCTCCTCGATGTGGCGACCGAATTTCGCGCCGAAGAAGCTCGACGAGATATTGCCGTAGCTGTTCTGGATGATCGCCATCATGACCAGGCCCGGCACGATGAAGTCCATGTAGTCGTAGCCGCCCATGTCTCCGATGCGCCGGCCGATCAGGCTGCCGAAGATCAGGAAGTAAAGGGTCATCGTGATCGCCGGCGGCACCAGGGTCTGCGCCCAGATGCGCAGGATGCGGGTCATCTCGCGACGCGTGATCGTGAGCAGCGCAGTGAGATTCGGATGACTCGATATCGCGCTCATGCCGCTGCCTCCTTGCCGCCGGTCAGGCGCATGAAAAGTTCCTCGAGCCGATTGGTCTTCGTGCGCATTGAACGCACGCGGATACCGGCCGCGTCGAGGCTGGCGAAAACACTGTTGAGATCCATCGCGCGCGGCATTTCGAGATCCAGCGTATGGCTGTCCTCGGCGCGTACCTGCACGCCGTTGATCTGCGGCAGGGTCGCCGGCAGCTCGCCGTCGATGTCGAGCAGGAAGCCTTCGACATCGAGTTTCGCCAGCAAGGTCTTCATCGGCCCGTTCTCGATGATCTGACCGCCATTGATGATCGCGAGGTTGCGGCAAAGACTCTCGGCTTCCTCGAGATAGTGCGTGGTCAGGATCACCGTGGTGCCGGCCGCATTGACTTCCTTGAGGATCCGCCACATGCCGCGGCGGATCTCGATATCGACGCCGGCCGTCGGCTCGTCGAGGATCAGCAGGCGCGGTCGCGTCATCATCGCGCGGGCGATCATCAGGCGCCGTTTCATGCCGCCCGACAGCGTGCGCGCCATCGTGTGCGCCTTGTCCCAGAGCTGCGCGCGACGCAATTCCTGTTCGGCACGAAGCCTGGCCTCGGCGCGCGCGATCCCGTAGAAGCCGGCGTAGTTGCACAGGATGTCGAAGGGTTTCTCGAAGAAGTTGAAATTGACTTCCTGCGGCACGAGACCGAGCAGGCGCATCGCGGCCTCGCGATCCTGTTCGATATCGACGCCGAATACCTTGACCGATCCGGAACTGGAATTGACCAGTGAGCTGACGATGCCGATCAGGGTCGACTTGCCTGCCCCGTTCGGGCCGAGCAGGGCGAAGAAGTCACCGGGCTGCACGATGAGCGAAACGCCCTTGAGGGCTTCGACACCGGTCGCGTAAACCTTGCGCAGCTCATGGATCTCGAGCGCAGGAATGGAGCTCATGGGCGTAGGGATGGGGCGGATGCGAGGGAGGCTGATAGTATAGCGAGCTACCTATCCTGCCTGTTTGCGCCGTGGCCGATCATTTCCCGCTCCGTCTCGTTTCCGCCCGCATGATTGCTCCGGCCGTGCGCCACATGGTGTTCGAGCGCGCCGACGAGCAGCCGTTCGCGTTTGTGCCGGGCCAGTTCATCCAGATCCACTTCCACTATGCCGATGGCAAGGCGACCAAGCGCAGCTATTCGGTCGGCACGGTCGGTCCTGGCGATGCGACGCCGATCCGGCATATCGAGATCGCGGTGTCGTATGTCGATGGCGGCGCCGCGACCGAACTGCTTGGCGGGCTCGGCATTGGCGAAAGCGTCGAGGCCAGCGGCCCGTATGGTCGCTTCTGCCTCATGGATACCGATACCAATTCGCGCTACCTGCTCGTCGCCACCGGTACCGGCGTGACGCCGTATCGGGCGATGCTGCCGTTGATCACGCGACTGACCCGGTCGCGCGGCTGCCGCTTCGAGCTGATCTATGGCGCGCGCAACGAAGACGAACTGCTCTATGGCGATGAATTCGAGGCGTTCGCCGCGGCGACGCCGGGTTTCGCGTTTCATCCCTGTTTCAGTCGATCACCGCGCGCCGTGCCGCGACCGGCCGACCGCGCGGGCCGCGTCCAGGTCGCGCTGGAGGCGCTCAAGCCCGACGTGGCCGGCGATATCGTGTATCTGTGCGGCAATCCCGACATGGTCGACCAGAGTTTCAGCTTGCTCAAGGAAGCCGGCCTGCCGGTACCGCACGTGCGACGCGAGAAGTACATCTCGTCGCGCTAGATCCAAGGGCGGCCCCGCGATGGCGTGATGTAAAGGACCCTTGACATCGCGATCCCGGATCGACATGATGATGTCAAGCAAACTTGACATCCTGATCGCCCATCGTGTCCACGTTGCGCACTGCACCTCACCTCCGCGATTGTTTTCTGGCCGCGCTCGGCTATGTCGCGACGACCTGGGTTTGCATCGGCTTGCTCCGGCACGCGCTGGTCGACGCGCCGACCGTGCTGCGTGCCGCGATCGCGCTGCTGCCGGTCGTGCCGATTGTCCTCGCCACCCGCGCCGTGGTCCGCCTTGTGCGCGCCGGCGACGAACTGCAACGGCGCATCGACCTCGAAGCCCTGGTGATCGCCGGCGTTGTCGTCGGCCTCGCCTGCCTGACCGCAAGCCTGCTTGAAGCTGCCGATGTCATCGAACTGTCGGCGCGCCAGGCACTGATCTGGATTTTCCCCGCGCAATGGATCGCCTATGTCCTTGCCCGCGCCTGGACGCGGCGGCGCTACGCATGAACAACCGCGTGCGCGAACTGCGTGCCGGGCGCGGCTGGTCGCAGGCCGAACTGGCCGATCGCCTGTCCGTCTCGCGGCAGACCGTCAACGCGATCGAAACCGGAAAGTACGACCCGAGCCTCCCGCTCGCCTTTGCGCTCGCCCGTCTGTTCGACCTGGCGATCGAGGCGATCTTCACTCCCGACCCCTGACCCCGAGCCAAGACCCGATGAACCGCTGGAAACGCTATCTGATCGACATGGGGCCGGCCAGCACGCTCTATTTCGTGAGCGTCATTGCCGCCGCGCTGCTGACCAAGCGCCTCGACCCCGGTCCGTTGCGCATCCTCGCCGCGCTGATCCCGCTGCCGTCGATCGCGTGGATGGCCTGGGCCGAACTGCGGCGCCTGCGCCGTCGCGACGAACTGCGCCAGCGTGTCGAAGTCGAGGCGATGACGATCGCGTTCTCGGTGTCGTTCTGCGTGATCGTCATGCTGACCTTCCTCGACCTGTTCGGCGCACTCGAGACTTCGCTGCCGATGGCCGGATTGATCATGGCGGCATGCTGGACGGGCGCACAGGTCTGGGTCCGCATGCGCTATCGCTACTGGTGCTGAGCAATCGGCACCGCCTGATTTCATCATGTGTCGCGTCATGTCCAGGGACATTGCAAAAATGAAAAGAAGTCATCTCGTCGTCCTTGCCGGGCTGCTCGCCGCAGGCGCCTATGGCTATGCAAGGATGCAGGCGAAGCCTGTCGCGAGCGGGAGTGCCGAAAGTTCGCGCGGCCGGTTTTCCATTCCTGCCAACGCAGCCGCATTCCGTTTCGGCACGCTGGATTTCAGCGCGTGTGAACTCGCGCGCAAGCATTCCGCCGCGACCACCGAAGCATGGTGCGCACCGTTCAAGGTCGCCGAGAATCGCGCGCTGACAGGAGGCCGCACGCTCGATCTCAAGCTGGCCCTGATCAAGAGCAGCCAGGCCGCGGACGACGACTTCATCGTGTTCCTGGCCGGCGGCCCCGGCCAGTCGGCAATCGAGAGCTGGCCGCAGATCGCCGCCGCACTCGCTCCGGCGCGCAAGCACCGCCATGTACTCCTGCTCGACCAGCGCGGCACCGGCGCCTCGAATGCCCTTCAATGCGCGGCGATGGCCGAGCAGGACGAGACCCTCGACTTCGACATCGTGCGCATCGAATCGGCGACACGCACGTGCCTGGCCGAGGTCGGCAAGCATGCCGATCCGCGCTATTACACGACCACCGACGCCGTCGAGGATCTCGAAGCGCTGCGCCAGGCGCTCGGTGCACCGAAGTTCGACCTGGTCGGCGTTTCGTACGGAACGCGGGTCGCCCAGCAGTATCTCAAGCGCCATCCGGAAGGCGTGCGCAGCCTCGTGCTCGACAGCGTCGCCCCGAACGAACTCGCGCTCGGCGGCGAATTCGCGCGCAATCTCGATGAGGCGCTGAAGGCGCAGTTCGCCTACTGCGCGAAAAATCCAGCCTGCGCCAAGGCATTTCCCGATCCGTACGCGAACCTGATCCGGCTGCGCGACTCCTTGCGCGAAACGCCACGCCAGGTGAGCTTCCCCGATCCGGTCGATTTCACGACGCACAACAAGCGTCTCGATGCCTACGCATTGGCCGGCCTCGTGCGCATGTTCGCCTACGCGCCCGAAACGGCCGCCCTGATTCCTCAGGCGGTCGCGCAATCGCTGGCCGGCAACGACGCGCCGCTGATGGGACAGCTCGGCATCCTCAACCAGGGCATCGAGGAACTTGCCGGCAGCGGCATGCAGCTCTCGGTGATCTGCGCCGAGGATGCCGACCGCCTCAGCGCGGATCCGGCCGCCGATCAGACCCTGCTCGGCAATCTCATGGTCGAGGTCGTCAAGGCGCAATGCGCGATCTGGCCGCAAGGCAGTCGACCGGCCGATTTCAACGAACCCGGCAAGAGCGACACGCCGATTCTCGTCCTCTCGGGCGAGCTCGATCCGGTCACCCCACCGCGCTACGGCGAACAGGTGGTCGCGACCCTGGCCAACGCAAGGCTGATCGTCGCCAGGGGCCAGGGGCACAACGTCATCGGCCGCGGCTGCCTGCCCAAACTGGTGGGCGAGTTCCTCGACACGCGCGCACCGAAGGCGCTCGACACACGCTGTGTCGACGAACTCGGTCCGATCCCCCACTTCATCGATTTCAACGGAGCCGCGCCATGATCGAACTGAGGGATCTGCACAAATCGTTCGGCACGGTCAGGGCGGTCGATGGCGTTTCGTTCACCGCGCGCGACGGCGAGATCACCGGCCTGCTCGGTCCGAACGGAGCCGGCAAGACCACGACCCTGCGCATGCTCTACACGCTGATGAAACCGGATAGCGGCCAGGTGCTCGTCGATGGCATCGATGCCGCCGTCGATCCGATCGCGGTGCGCAAGCGCCTCGGCGTGCTGCCCGACGCGCGCGGCCTGTACAAGCGCCTGAGCTCGCGCGAGAACATCGAATACTTCGGCCGCCTGCAGGGCATGGACGAGGCGACGATCGCGAGCCGCAGCGCGGCCTTGATCAAGGCGCTCGAGATGGAGGAGATCGCCGAGCGCCGCACCGACGGTTTCTCGCAGGGCCAGCGCGTCAAGACCGCGATCGCACGCGCACTGATCCACGATCCGAAGAACTGCATCCTCGACGAGCCGACCAATGGCCTCGACGTGATGGCGACGCGGGCGATGCGCGAATTCCTTCGCCGCCTCAAGGACGAGGGTCGCTGCGTGCTGTTCTCCAGCCACATCATGCAGGAGGTCGGTGCCTTGTGTGACCGCATCGTCGTCATCGCGCATGGTCGCGTCGTCGCGGATGCCTCGCCCGATGCGCTGCGCGAACAGGCTGGCGCGGCCAACCTCGAGGATGCCTTCGTCAAGGTCATCGGTTCTGCAGAAGGACTCGCCGCATGAAATCCGTGCTCACCGTTTTCCTCAAGGAAGTGCGCGAGAACCTGCGCGATCGCCGCACCGTCATGAACACCCTGCTGACCGGTCCACTGATGGCGCCACTGATCTTCGTCCTGCTGATCAATGGCATCGTCGCGCGCGAGCTCGACAAGGCCGACAAGCCATTGCCGGTTCCGGTGATCGGTGCCGAACGTGCGCCGAACCTGGTCGATGCGCTGAAACAGAGCGGCATCGTGATCAAGCCGTCGATCAGCGATCCCGAGCGTGCCGTGCGCGACCAGGACGCCGACCTCGTGTTGCGCATCCCGGAGTCCTATGCCGATTCGTGGAACAGCGGCGAGCCGGCCCAGGTCGAACTGATCTACGACGAATCGCAACGCGATGCGCAGGGCTCGGTCGCGCGCCTGCGCGGCATCCTCGAAAGCTATGCGCAACGCACCTCGACGATGCGCGTCATCGCACGCGGGCTTTCGCCGACGATCCTGCGCCCGCTGGTCGTGGCTGATCGCGACCAATCCACGGCGCAGGCGCGCGGCGGCATGATGTTCTCGATGCTGCCGTACTTCTTCATCCTCGGCGCCTTCATCGGCGGCATGGCCCTTGCCATTGACACGACCGCCGGGGAGCGCGAGCGCCAGTCGCTCGAACCGCTGTTCGCCAATCCGGTCGCGCGCTCGAAGATCCTGCTCGGGAAACTCGGCGCGACCGGCGCGTTTGCGCTGACCACACTGGTCCTCAGCATCATCGCGTTCTCGCTGGCGGGCCTGTTCCTGCCGACCGAGAAGCTCGGCATGAGCCTGTCGATCGGGCCGCATTTCGCCGTGCTGACCGTACTCGTGATGCTGCCCCTGGTGTTCCTGATCGCCTCGCTGCAGACGCTCGCGGCGGCCTTCGCCAAGACCTTCCGCGAGGCACAGACCTATCTCTCCCTGCTCATGTTCGTGCCGGCCGTGCCGACCATGCTGATGTCGATATTCCCGTTCAAGACCGAGACCTGGATGTACGCCGTGCCCCTGGTCGGCCAGCAGGTCACGATCACGCGTTTGATGCGTGGCGAAGCGGTCAGCGGCAGCGAGATCGCGCTGTGCTTCGCCTGCACCGCGCTCGCCGCCGTCCTCGTCTACTTCATCACCGCACGCATCTATCGCGGCGAACGCCTGGCGATCTCGACCTAGGACAAGGCAGGGCAAGCGGCATGACCGTCATGCGACATGAGGACCGCAGTTCCCGTTTCGCCCCTGCCCGCGCTGGCGATGGAAGATCGCGAAGGGGATGAGAGCTGCTTCGATGCAGGCGGTGTGCCTGCGTGACCTGTTGATCGAGGCAGCTGAGACGCGATCGCCGTTGCACTGACCTCGCGATTGCCCGAAGCGCGGTGCGAAGGATCGCTGCAGCGATTGCGATACTGTCGCGATCCAGGTTCTCAGAACAGGCTACCTTGGGGGGTATCGGGTTTCGGCGCGACAAAGCGTGACGTATCGAGCGTGAGTTCGCGCGAGCGGCCGATACCGTGCTTGCGGCAGGCCAGCCGGAAGCGCTGGCGAATCAGGTCGGCATAGGCGCCCTCGCCGCGCATGCGCGAACCAAAGCGGGAGTCGTAGTCGCGACCGCCGCGCATCTGCCGAATCAGGCTCATGACGTGCTCGGCGCGATCGGGGACATGCAGGTCCAGCCATTCGCGGAACAGCGTCTTCAGTTCGTGCGGAAGCCGCAGCACCGTGTAGCCGGCGATGCGTGCGCCGAGCGCGGCAGCCTGTTCGAGGACATGTTCGATATGCATGTCGGTGACCGCAGGAATGATCGGCGAAACAAGCACGCCGCACGGAACCCCGGCCGCGACGAGGTTGCCGATCGCCTGCAGGCGACGGTGCGGCGCGCTGGCGCGCGGCTCGAGCGTGCTCGCGAGGTGGTTGTCGAGCGCGTTGATCGAGACGAAAACCTGGACGAGATTCTTCGCTGCCATCGGCCCGAGCAGGTCGAGATCGCGTTCGACCAGCGCATTCTTCGTGATGATCGTCAGCGGATGGTTGCAGGCATGCAGCACCTCGATGATCTCTCGCGTGATGCGGTACTCGCGCTCGATCGGCTGGTAGGCGTCGGTGTTGGCACCGAGCGTGATCGGTTCGCAGACATAGCCCGGTTTGCCGAGTTCGCTGCGCAGGCGCTCGGCGGCATTGGTCTTCGCGGTCAGGCGCGTTTCGAAATCGAGCCCGGGCGAGAGATTCAGATAGGAATGGGTCGGTCGCGCATAACAGTAGTTGCAGCCGTGTTCGCAACCGCGATACGGATTGATCGATTGCGTGAACGGGATGTCCGGCGACTCGTTGCGGCTGATGATCGAGCGGGCGCGCTCGATCGCGACCTGGGTCGGCGGACGCGGCCTGCCGGCTTCCTCGTGATACCAGCCGTCGTCCTCGAGGGTCGTCGCGAGCGCTTCGAAGCGTCCTTCGCGATTGCTCGCCGCACCGCGGCCCTTGATCCGCGTGGGTCGGGTCAGGTCATCGGGATCGTGCGTACGCATGCCCGGATTATGTACCTCCCGGTCTCACCTGGAGCGACCGCTCCGGGTCGCGCTGGCAGCACGGACGACCTCGGTTCGACGGGGCCGGCGGCGCACGGACGCGACAAATCGGATTGGCATACCATCGGCACATGACCGATGCACCGAACCCGGAATCGACGGCGACCCTGCTCTCGCTGCTGCGTCAGGGCGACGGTTCGGCGCGCGAGCGCCTGGTCGCGCGCTACCTGCCGATGTTGCGGCGCTGGGCGCACGGCCGGCTGCCGATGCGCGCACGCGATCTCAACGACACCAGTGATCTTGTTCAGATCACCCTCCTTTCGGCATTGAAGAATCTGGACCGGTTCGAATCCCGCCATGAGGGTGCCTTGCTCGCCTATCTGCGCACGACGCTGTTGAATGCGATCCGGGGTGAAATCCGCCGGGTCGGGCGTGCCGGCGTGGTCGAGTCCCTGCCGGAAGATGTCGAACTGTCCGGTGCGGAGACGCAGGTGCCGCGACTGGATTCCAGCCAGTGGCTGGACTACGAGAATGCGCTGGCCAAGCTGCCCGAACTCAAGCGCGAAGCGGTCCTGCTTCGACTCGAATTCGGCATGAGCTATGCGGAAATCGCCTCTGCGCTGGATCGACCGAGCGAAGCGGCGGCCAGCATGATGGTGTCGCGGGCCCTGGTCGAACTGGCCACGCATCTCGAATGACAGCCGAAAACGAAGCCGAGCTGGAAATCGCGCGGCGCATCGCCGATGGCGAGGCTGTCGATCTGGTCGAACTGGAGTTGAGCAACCCGGACCTCGCCCGGCGTCTGGCCAAGCTCAAGTCGTTGGCCCAGGCGATGCACGGTCGCAGCGACGGCGGTTCCCGCTGGGGACATTTGCAACAATTGCAGCTCGCCGGCCAGGGCGGCTTCGGCGCAGTCTATCGCGCCTACGACCCGACCCTGGATCGCACCGTCGCGCTCAAGCTCCGCCATGTCGAGGGTGCGGCGCTGTTGCCCAGCGGAGTCGACTTCGTCGCTGAAGCGCGGCGTCTGGCCCGGGTCCGCCATCCCAATGTGCTCGCCGTGCACGGCGCCAGCTATCACGATGGGCGCGCCGGTCTGTGGACCGACTGGATCGAAGGCGAAACGCTCAGCGCACGGCTTGATCGCACCGGCCCCCTGCACGGAGACGAGTTGCTGCGCGTGTTGCGCGAGCTCGCCGAAGCGCTTGATGCCGTGCATCAGGCCGGACTGGTGCATGGCGACGTCAAGGCGAGCAATGTCATGCTCGACCTGCAAGGCCGCGTGATCCTGATGGACTTCGGTGCGGGGTTCGAATCGAGCAGCGAGGGCAGCGCGATCAGTGCGGGGACACCGCGCTATCTGGCGCCCGAGATCGAAGCCGGGGGTGCAGGCACGCTGGCCGTCGACCTGTATGCGTACGGCGTACTCGCACACCTGCTGGCCACGCAGCGCTATCCGGAGCGAGGACGCATCGGCAGCATGCCGGGACCGCGCGGCTTGCGCACCCTGGTCGCGCGCCTGCTCGATGCCCATCCCGAAGCACGTCCGCGTATCGACGAGGTGCGTCGCAGCCTGCAGCGATTGAGCGACGCACCGCGATTGCGCGTGCGGCGCTGGCTGCTGGCGTCGGTGGTGGTTGGCTTCGCCGGCATTGCGCTGGCCACGACGATCGGACTGCGCCGGGAGCAGACCCAGCTCAAGCGCGCCGAGCGCGTTTCGGACTTCCTAGCCGCGTTGTATCGCGAGCAGGATCCGTTGACGCGCGACGCCGAGGCGGCGCGCAAGCCCGCGGTGGTGGTTGCCGAAGCGGTCAGTCGGGTCAAGAGCGAGCTCGCCGACGACCCACCCAGCCAGGCACGCTTGCTGCGAGTACTCGGCGAAACGCAGTTGAATCTCTCCGAACTCGCCGCAGCGGGTGCCACGCTCGAGCTCGCCGCGAGCAGGGTTGCCGATGGCCGCAACGTCTTGCTGAGTGCGGAGATCGATGCCTTGCGCGGGGTATTGGCGCTTCAGGAACTGCGCAATGAAGACGCCGAACGCTATTTCGCACAGGCCCTGCGCCAGGCCAGCGCAGCAGAAGGTCCCGAGAGCGTCGCCGTGGGCCGCATCAAGGCACTGTCGGCTTCGACGCTGCTGACCTTGTCCCGGTTCAAGGATGCGCAGGTCGTCGCCGAGAGCGCCTACGCCTTGCTTTCGAAGCAACTCGGCGAGGATCACCCGGAAACCATCAACGCCCTGGTCTCCCTCGGCGCCGTCCAGGAACAACTGCGCCAGGACGTCGCTGCCAAGTTGCACTTGCGCTCCGCGGTCGCCTTGATCGAACGTCGATTCGGTGCCCAGAACGCGCGACTGGTGCGGCCACTGACCCTGCTGGGCGAGGTGCTCCGTCGCGATCGCGATTTCGATGAAGGGCGTGCGGTCCTGCAGCGCGGCGTCGATATTTCGCGCCTGCAATTGGGTGAGCGCAATTCCCAGCTTGCCGATATATTGATTTCCCGGTCGCGTCTCGAAAGCGAGGCGGGCGATTCGGCATCCGCCATTGCCGCGCTCGATGCAGCTGAACGTGCTTTGCCGGAAAACGAACCCAGTACGCTGGCGCAACTGCTCGCCAGCCGCGGCAAGATCTGGATCGAATCCAGGGACGGCGTCCGCGCCGAACCCGATTTGCGCGCGGCCCTGAAATTGCGTCGTGAAACCGGTGGCTTGCGCACGGGCATCGCCTGGTTCTCCCAGGCGGAACTTGGCTGGGCGCTGGCCCTGCAGGGTCGCTTCGACGAAGCGCACGCATTGCAGAGCGAGGCTGCACGCGAACTGCGCGCCTTGCTCGGTCCCGATGCGTATCAAAACGCGTTGATCTCGGTGCGTCGCGCCATTACCTACGACCTGCAGAAGGACTGGCGCAAGGCGATTTCCTATTATCGCGATTCCGTCAAGATCGAAGAGAAATTCTACGGTCCCGGGCACTTCCTGCATTTCTCCTGGAACCTGGCCATGGCGCAAGCCCTGGCCCATCTGGACGATGGCCAGGACGAGGCCGCGGCCATCGTCGATGCGCTGATCGGACGATGGA
>JAKQJM010000066.1 GCA_029561145.1 Pseudomonadota bacterium | reverse complement strand
GCATCGCCAGAGGGCTCGCCTGCAACTGGGCGGCGATTGCCGGAAATGCCGGGAACATCGTATCGATCGAGAAAGGACCGAACATCGCAAGCGCGGCGAGCAGCGGAGCGAGACGGCGACTGCTCGGGGTTTCAGCCTTTGCCACAGTACGGGAGATCCATTGGCCGAGAGCCCTCGCATGCTACGGAATGGCGCGTCAGGCGTCACCACGATCATCGCGTAAGATGCGGCAATCTCCCCTGATCAGTACGCATCGCAACCGAGGAGCGCGCATGAATCTGCTTTCCCCGTTGGCGGTTGCCGGGGGTGCCGCCGTCGGCGCTCTCGTCCGCTGGACCCTCGGGCTTGCCCTCGACGGGATGTTTCCCGCCATTCCACTGGGCACTCTTGTTGCCAATGTTGTCGGCGGCTTCCTGATGGGCATCGTCATCGGCATGTTCGATCAGTTCCAGGCCCTGCCGCTGGAATGGCGGCTCGCGATCACCACGGGGTTCCTCGGCGGACTGACCACGTTCTCCACTTTCAGTGGTGAAACGCTGAATCATCTGCTGCGCCAGCAATGGAGCTGGGCCGGCGCCCTCGTGTTCGCCCACGTTGCCGGATCAATCCTGGCTGCCCTGCTCGGCGTCGCTTCCATTCGCTGCCTGCTGCGCCAATGACCAGCCGGATCAGGTCGATCCAGCCGAGTCGTCGCTGGCGGCGCTGGCGATCAGACCTTCCTCGAACCATTGCCTGAGGATGCCAAGCGCAAGCGCGGGAACCTCGTTGGCCGGACGGATCCGGGCGAGCCGTTCGCACACGATGGCAAAATCCTGCCGATCCGAATGAAAGGATCGCAAGGCAAGCAGTTCCACCTCGTCCACCGCACGAAACCGTGACACGCGATCCACGTCGCGCCAGAGCAGGTGTGCGGGCGTGGTCGAGGGCTGCGCCTCCGGAGGTGATTGTCCATCCTTCAACGCACGCCAGATTGCGACGGCATTGGTAGTCGTCGCCAACAGGCGCACGCTTGGGTGGAACCGCAGCCGCACGCCGGGCCAGGCCGCGGCATCGAATGCCTGCATCACCGACCAGTCGACACGCGCCGCATCGGCAGCGTCGAAGACATCGAGCAATTCGCGCTCGAATGCCGCGAGTTGAGCGATGGCGGGATGATCGGAAAACGGCTTGTTGCCAGCCAGCCAAAGGGGCACATGCTGGCCGAAGTGGCGCAGTGAGCGAACCCGCGACGGATGCGCCTCGATGTACCCGGCACACAACTCCGCCCACAACCGGTCGCCGAGATAGAGTGCAAGCAGTGGATGATCTGCTTCGAGCGCTTCACGCAGGCGCGAAGCATACGCATTGGTGTAGATCGCAAGGCCGATATCGCTGTCGACCAGGCCTTGCGCACACCACTCGCGTGGAAACACCTGGCCGCCGCGCACGTGCGCAAGGAACCGCCGCTCGAGCGCGTCCAGGCGCATCATGCGCAATCCACTGGCTGGAGGCGTCGTGTCGCACTGCCAATGCGTCGCGCGCGCCCAAGCTCTGCAACCAGGTCAGCAAGTGGCGGGATGGCGTCATCACGTTCGATCATCGTGGTGACCGGACCCAGGCGTTCGAGCGTCCGCGCGTAGAGTTCCCACACCGCCTCGCACACCGGATGATCGTGTGTATCGATCACATAGTCGCCGTAGTCGCTGTGCCCGGCCAGGTGGATCTGCCAGATCCGCTCGGCCGGCAACGCCGCCACATAGGCATCAGCATCGAAACCATGGTTGCGGGAACCCACATAGACGTTGTTGACGTCGAGCAGGATGCGGCAGCCGCTGCGACGAACGATCTCGCTCAGGAATGCGGCCTCGTCCATTTCGGCGTTGGCGAAACTGACATAGGTCGAGACGTTCTCGATGAGAAGCTCACGTCCCAGAAAATCCTGCACTTCGCCAATACGCGATGTGACATGCACGATCGCTTCCTCGGTGTAGGGAAGCGGAAGCAGGTCATGACTGTTGATGCCGCCATTGCCAGTCCAGCACAGATGATCGGACACCCAGATCGGATCGACCTCGCGGACAAGTTGCTTCAACTGGCGCAAGTATCCGGAATCGAAAGGATCGCTGCTTCCGATCGACAGGGAAACGCCGTGCATCGCCAACGGATAACGGGCGCGGATGCGGTCGAGATAATGGCGCGGCTTGCCGCCCGCGACCATGAAGTTCTCCGAGATGATTTCGAACCAGTCAACCGCCGGGTTCTCGTCGAGCACCGAATCGAAATGCTCGGTGCGCAATCCCAGGCCGTAACCGTGCCAAGGGCGAACGCCCGAAGCACGCGCTTCGGGCGTCGACGTACGCGCTGGAACTGCGCGATCCTTCATTTCGCCTGGGTGGTACCGCCGACATCGGCGCAGGTGCCTGATGGAATCAGGACGAAACCCTGTCCCTTGCAACCGCCCTGGCCCTTGCAGGAATTGGTCGCGGTCATGCAATCGTTGTGACCCTTGCAGGCATTCGCGCCATAACATTTCACGGTGTCCGCCTTTTCGGCAGCGACCATGCCAGCGCCCGCGTCCATCTTGCCGCCAAGATCGGAACACGCAGCCGCAGTGGTCGCGACGAAGCCCTGACCCTTGCAGCCACCCTGACCCTTGCAGGCATTGGCAGCCGTCTTGCAGCCATTGTGGCCCTTGCATGCATTGACGCCCATGCAATGACCCATTTCGGCCTTGGCTGCGGCTTCGCTACCGGCAAGTGCCGGCGCCGAGACGCTGGCCAGGCTTGCGGCAACGAGAGCCAGGCTGAATCCTGAAATTCCAGCATTGATATTGTTCATTGTGACGTTCTCCAAGAGTGGTTGAATTGACGCGGTCCGTCGAGTTTCCTGCAGGTGCCGTGGCGCCGCGAGGCGCGTCTTTCCGCGCGTATTCACCGTGGCGATTCGGCTGTCGTGACGAACTCGCGGCGAATTAGACCCTGCCGGCAGGGGCTTCCTTTCATCATCCGGAAATTATTTCCCGTGCCCAATCAGCGTGCCGGAGTCCTGACGCTGCGTTGCAGCAAATAGTCGAGTGAAACCGCGCCGGGACCGGCCGTGCTCAACCACAGGAAGATCGCCAGATACGCGAATTCGCCGAGTCCGAGCAACGACTCCAGCGAGTCCACCTGCTCCCACAATGCCGACTTGATCGCGACGATCATCACGACGATGAGGGGAGCGGCAAAGAGGCGCGTAAAGAGCCCGAGCAGGAGCAGGATGCCGCCGACAAATTCGAGGCCCGAAACGAAAGGCGCAAGGATCTCCGGGCTCGGCACGCCCCAGCCGCGAAAGTTCTCGATCACTTGCGGCATCGCGCCAAGCTTGCCCCAACCGGCCCAGAGGAAAACCCAGCCGACCGTGATGCGGGCAACCAGGGGACCAAGCCAGGCAAGATGTGCTGCCACACGCTCCGGCCAGTCGATCAACGCTGCAACGATTGATTTCACGCGATGTGCTCCTCTGCTTGCACGGATGGGATTTCGGTCTCGGGTTATGCGGAGTCACGACCAGCACGCGCTGGCGACTGCGGAATCCGGGAATCAGGGCGCCGCGACAAGCGCGCGGCGAAAGACAGGTCCGGAAAATGGTTCGCGGGATGCGGGCAAGCCGGACAAGCCGGGCAAGACAGGATCATTGCCTGCTACGCCTTGCTCCAGGGCAGCCCGCCAGCCACTCTCGATGGCATCGAAGTCGCCAGCGGCCGCGGCGAACATGATCAGCGAACCCTTGCCCAGAGGTACTTCACGGCCACGCATTCCGTCATGTCTGAAATCCACGCGTTGCATGGTCGGTTTGTCGGCGACATAGACGACGCTGACCGCTCCGCTGCTCTCGGGCATGACCATGTGCACGGTCGCGTAGGGACCAGCAGGACATTTGTGCACATAGTTCACACCGTCGGGAACCGACGCGAGGCTGACTCCACGTGCAGCGAACGCATCCATGACCGCCTGCTTCGGCACGGGGCTTTCCATATCGGTCGCACTGACCACGTGCTCGTTCAGATGCTCGATGACCAGACCCGCCAGCGCAGGCATCGCCTGCTCGGGTTGCCGCAAGGCAATGAATGCCACGACGATCGAGGCGGCTGCAGCGAGAGCAATCACCACGACACCGCGACGACGACCGCGCTGGTCATGGCGCATCTCGGTGGTCTGCGCGAGCAGGATCCGATCGGCAAGATTGAACGGGGCCGGAACCTCGACAGCGCGTCGGATTCGCGTCTCGAACTCGTCCGCGCGAGACTGCGCTGCCGCGCAATGCGGGCACTCCTGACGATGCGTGACGAATGCATCCAGCGCGCTCGCGGGCTCGCTGCCAAGGCGTCGGCGGAACTCAAGGCAATTCATAGCTCACTGATCTCCGCAGCCTGTTCTTCATTCCCCAGCTGTCCCTTCAGTTTCTGCCGCGCCCTGAACAACTGGGTCATCACGGCGGCTTCGCCGAGACCGAGCTGCCCGGCGATTTCGGCGCAGGTGAATCCACCGAGCACCTGCAGCAACAAGGGCTCGCGGTATTTCGGCTCAAGTGTTGCGATGGCCTGGCGCAATGCCGATTCCTCGGTGCGCCGTTCCGGCGCGGCCTGTGGATCGGGCAGGTCGAGATCGTCGATGTCATCCGACGGCATCGCCTTGCGTTCGAACAGGCGCGCATGCTCGCGGCGCAGGATCGTGATCAGCCACGCCTTCACGGCGCTCACTTCGCGCAACTTGTCGAGCGCTCGCCAGGCGCGCAGAAAAGTATCCTGGACCAGGTCCTGGGCCAGGGCATCCTGCCCGCACAGCCAGTAGGCATAGCGATAAAGATCCGTGGAATGCCCACGGACCAGCGCTTCGAACTGATGCTGACGACTGTCCATGGGCGGATAGACCGTCTTCATTTCGATTTCCTTACAAACGATGCAGCCGGGTCGTCAGCGCGCATGGTAAGGCAATGCCGGCCAGTCGGCACGATCGCGAATCGGGCGCGCCGGCCCGCGCAACGCGCATCTGCGGATTCTGCGGACGATGTGCGCAACGAGACTCGATCCGGCACAATTCGCGGCCTGCACCGGCCCCCTGCCGATGTTCCAGATTCCGGAAGACGATGACCCTGCAAGGCAACTACGAACAGATTGCGCTCAAGGACTACGCCGAGCGCGCCTATCTCGATTATTCAATGTACGTGGTGCTTGACCGCGCGCTGCCGTTCATCGGCGACGGCCTCAAGCCGGTGCAACGCCGCATCATCTATTCGATGAGCGAACTCGGCCTCAATGCCGGTGCCAAGCCGAAGAAGTCCGCGCGCACGATTGGCGACGTGATCGGCAAGTTCCACCCGCACGGCGACAGCGCCTGCTACGAGGCGATGGTGCTGATGGCGCAACCGTTCTCGTACCGCTATCCGCTGGTCGGTGGCCAGGGCAATTTCGGCTCGCAGGATGATCCGAAGTCGTTCGCGGCCATGCGCTACACCGAATCGAAGCTGACGCCGATCGCCGACGCACTGCTTGAGGAGTTGGGCCACGGCACGGTCGACTGGGTGCCGAACTTCGACGGAACGTTGAAGGAGCCGGCGTGGATGCCTGCGCGCATCCCGCATGTACTGATCAACGGCACGACGGGCATCGCTGTCGGCATGGCGACCGACATCCCGCCGCACAACCTGCGCGAGATCATCAACGCCTGCATCCACCTGCTCGACAACCCCGAAGCGGGCATCGCCGAACTCTGCGAGCACGTACCGGGTCCGGATTTCCCGACCGAGGCCGAGATCATCACCGCGCGCAGCGACCTGCTGTCGCTTTACGCAACCGGCAACGGCAGCTTGCGCGCCCGCGCGGTGTACAAGCGCGAGGACGGCAATATCGTCATTACCGCGCTCCCGCACCAGGTATCACCTTCGAAAATCATCGAGCAGCTTGCCGCCCAGATGCGCGCCAAGAAACTGCCGATGATCGAGGATATCCGCGACGAATCCGATCACGAGAATCCGATCCGCCTGGTCCTTATCCCGCGCTCGAACCGGATCGACGTCGACGAGATCATGCCGCACCTGTTCGCGACCACCGATCTCGAGAAGAGCTACCGCGTCAATCTCAACATGATCGGCCTCGATGGCCGGCCGCAGGTCAAGAATCTCCGGCAGATTCTCGGTGAATGGCTACGCTTCCGCAGCGATACGGTCACGCGTCGCCTGAAGCACCGATTGGAAAAGGTTGAACGGCGACTGCATCTGCTCGAAGGCCTGCGCATCGCCTATCTGAATCTCGACGAGGTGATCCGCATCGTGCGCAGCGAGGACGAGCCGAAAGCCGTCCTGATCCGGCGCTTTGCGCTCAGCGAAGAACAAGCCGACTACATCCTCGAAACACGCTTGCGTCAGCTCGCCCGGCTGGAGGAAATGAAGATCAATGCCGAGCGCGACGAACTCGAGCAGGAGCGAGCGAAAATCAATGTCCTGCTCAGTTCGAAAGCGCGACTGAAAACGCTGCTCAAGGATGAACTGCGTGATGACGCCAAGAAATTCGGTGACGACCGACGTTCGCCGCTGGTCGCCCGTGCCGCCGCCCAGGCGCTCGATGAGGCGGCCCTGGTCGCCAGCGAACCGACCACGATCGTGCTCTCGGCCAAGGGCTGGATCCGTGCGGCCAAGGGCCACGACATCGACGCCGCGAGCCTGGGCTATCGCGAAGGCGACAGCTATCTGGCGGCCGTCAGGGGGAGGACGACCCAGCAGGTCTCCTTCATCGATTCAAGCGGCCGCAGTTATTCGGCGCCTGCGCATTCACTGCCTTCCGCGCGCGGCAATGGAGAACCGCTCAGCGGTCGCTTCAGCCTGCCCCCGGGTGCCCGGATTGATACCCTGGCGATCGCCGACCCCGCCACGCGTCTGGTGCTCGCATCGGATTTCGGCTACGGCTTCGTCACCCGATTCGAGGCCCTGCTTGGCAACAAGAAAGCGGGCAAGCAACTGATCAATCTCGATGACAAGGCGCATGTCCTCCATCCCGCGCTGGTCGAGGACACCGCGCGTGATCGTATCGTCGTCGTGACCAGCAGCGGTCACCTGCTGATGTTCTCGGTCGCCGAGTTGCCCGAGCTCGACAATGGCGGCAAGGGCAACAAGCTGATCGAGATTCCCAAACCGAAACTTGGCGCAGGCGAGCGCGTGGTTGGAGTTGCCGTGGTTGCCGAAAGCAAGGGCGAAGCCACGCTGTTTGCCGGTCAGCGCAAGCTCATCCTGAAGTGGTCCGACCTGGTCGAATACGGCGGTAATCGGGCGGCCCGTGGTTCGTTGCTGCCGCGAGGCTTTCAGCGCGTCGACCGCATCGAAACGACCGGCTGAAGCCGGTTCGCAGCGCTCAAACGAAATCGGGGGCCTTGCGGCCCCCGATCGTCAACTAACCATCCGGTTGTTTACATCTGGCGCATGCGACGGCGGATGCCGACTACGCCAAGGGCCAGGGCGAACAGCGCGAGCGCAAGCTTGCTCCAGGTCGCCAGGGTCGGCAGTTCGATCTCGGGAGTTACGGGACCACCACCGCCGGCCGCGCACACCGTGCAGGTGCCTTGCAGGCCCGGCGTCGGGATCAGGCCCCAGTCAGTGATTCCACCGGTGTCGCCCGCCGCACCGTCAGACACCGAAAGGGTCCAGGTACCGATCGTGCTCTGGCCGGCAAACGCCGAGAGTGGCGAGGCCGGCAGTACCGGGCCAGACAACCACGGCGTCGCAGCGTTGCAGGTCGTCTCCGGATTGACGCTTGCGGAGTCGGAGAATACGACGTCCATGTTGTTGTCGCCGCAACCGAAGGTGCTGGCCGGAACGCCTGGGCGATCGAGAAGGGTTACCGTCGTTCCACCAGGACTGGTCAGCGTGATCGTCACGTCGCCCATCCAGGTATGGTCAATGGCGACCGCAACTGACAAATCGGTCAGGCTGATGTCCTGAGTCACCGAAATCGTCGATGTGGCGGGACCTGCATTGTCCGGTATTGCCACAGGCAGCGTCTCATTCGGAGCGATGTTGCCGCTCTCGCCGATCTGGGAAGCGATCGAACCGCTGGCCGTGTTGCCCTCATTGCTGGTGACATTGACCGGCAGCGAGAAGCCCGTTACGCAGCTTGCGGTGTCATTCGCGGTTACCACGAACGTTGCCGTCGCACTGCTGCCGTCAGCGAGCGCGCCGATGGCGGAGCTCGAGGTCACATACGTGATACCGGCCGGGGCCGGCAGACCCAGCGAAGCGACGACGCCCGTGAAACTGCCGCCCGCGGCGCTGATCGGAACCTGCACGGTCACTGTTTCACCGGGCTCGATCACGCCGTTGGCCTGACCGGGATTGCTCGCGCACTGGTCAGCCAGCGATGCTTGCGCCGACCCGACCGTCAGCGTCGGACCACCGGGGTTTCCGACCACATTCATGACCAGTTGCATGTTCGGAAAACCGATCGCAGCGGTCGTCGTAGGTGTCGTTACACCGCAAGTCGCAGCCTGCAGGTAGCTTGGTGCGGTTTCACCGGCGGCGTTGGTACCGAAGAAGAACGAGTTGCCGGCAGTCTGGCCATCGGGCGTGAACACCTCGACGACGAGATTGGAACCAGCCGTGGCCAGCCCATTGACCGATGCCGGGAAGATCGTCGCGGCCTGGTCGGGGACGCTGATGTTGGCCGTGCCGATCTGGGTGTAGGAGCCGGGGAACGTGCCCGGGAACGCGCCGGTTCCCGTGTAGAGGTTTACCGTGACCGGCTGGGTTCCGCCAGCACCCGTCGCTGTCTCGATTCCGAACTGGACCTCGCAGACATTGATGTCGGCCGTCAGCGGAAATGAGCGGAAGTACGAGTTGTCCGTGTGCAGGCCGCCGGAATTGCAGGACACCGAATTCAAGGCCGTGATCGCCTGCGAATTCGACTGGGTCAACGTGATCGAGCCGCACGCGGCACCCAACGGTTGAACCAGCGGGCGCTGCGGCTTGGGAAGTTCGGTCAGGGCACGCGTGAGACTGCTCTGTGCGAAGGCGCCGCTCGCGACCATGGCCAACGCCATCGAGATCGGAACCGAGACAAAAGGAGACATTTTCAACATGGTCATTCCCCGGGAAGGTGCTTTGCGAGCACGTTTTTGGTTAAGGATCGGAACCACAGCACCGAAGACCCGCAAATCCCTCCCGGACAGATTTCGCAATCAATCCGCGGGGGGGACAACGGGACCGGCCCTGAAGTTCCGAGCGTATCATCGGATCGCTGCCGAATGAACCCTTAATGCAGCCGGAATGACGTTTTTTTCCATCCTTGCCAAAAAAGCACGGCAGGAACCTGAACAGACCGAGGCTGTCCCGTGAATGCCTTGCGCTGGACGGGGTCATGGCCTGCGCTGTCGTCGCCAAGGGCCAGATACAGCCCGCGCGCAGCGCGCGCCGCCGTTGAAGGACGTGCCGGTGTCGTCATCCACCGGCAAACTCCGTCAGACTCTCCTATCCTGCCGTCGGAGACCATCCTGTGTCGCGCCTACTCATCCGCATCGTCCTTGCCTTGCTTGCGTTATCGGTCATTGCTGTATTCGGCGCCTGGCTCGCCCTGCGCGGCAGCCTGCCGCAACTCGATGGGTCGCTGAGGAACACGGCGATCGGCGCTCGTACGAGCATCGGCCGCGACCAACTCGGCAGCGTGACGATCACCGCATCGAACCGCGATGACGTCACTTGGGCGCTGGGCTACGTGCACGCCCAGGAACGATTCTTCGAGATGGACCTGATGCGCCGCAGCGCCGCAGGCGAATTGGCGGAATTGTTCGGTTCCACCGCGCTGCCGATCGATCGCCGCGCTCGTGTCCATCGCATGCGTGCAAGGGCCGAAGCTGGCCTGGCGCTTGCCGCGGAGCGTGACCGAAACCTGATCGAACGCTACCGCGACGGGGTCAATGCAGGACTTGCAGCACTCCGTGTGCGTCCTTTCCCCTACCTGCTCATGCGAACGACCCCGCGTCCCTGGAGCAGTGCGGATTCGCTGCTGGTCATCGATGCCATGTATTTCTCATTGAATGATGCCGCCAACGCGCGCGAGCTGGCATTTTCACGCATGAAGGCCGCCCTGCCGGAATCGGCATGGCGATTTCTTTCCGCAACCGGCGGCCGTTGGGATGCGCCACTGAGCGGGCCCGCGATGCGCTGGCCCGACCCGCCATCCGCAAATGAACTCGACTTGCGCTCGCTCGACAAGTCGCTGCTCCAGCACGGCGAAACCTCGAACGACTCCGTACCGGGCAGCAACAGCTTCGCGGTGAGCGGTCAGCTGACCGGCGGCCCCGCCCTGCTGGCGAATGACATGCACCTCGATCTGCGCGTGCCCGACATCTGGTTCCGCGCACGCCTGATCTTCCCGAACGAGCGTCGCCCCGGCGCAACCATCGATGTCAGCGGTGCCAGCCTGCCCGGCACTCCGGCCATTGTCGCAGGGAGCAATCGTTCGATCGCGTGGGGATTCACCAACAGCTATGGCGATTTCGCCGACTGGGTGCGCGTGCTGGCCGATCCCGCAGACTCAAGCCGATACCTGACCGCCGAAGGCAGCGAGGAGATCACTGCATACTCCGAGCAGATCCGCGTCGCGGGAGCGGACAGCGAAATCCTGCAGGTCCGGGAGACACGCTGGGGGCCGATCCTCGCCAGCGACGGCGACGGGACGCCGTTGGCCCTGGCATGGACGGCCGAACGCGAAGGATCGGTGAACCTCGAATTGATGCGCCTGGAATCGGCGGAAACCGCCGACGAAGGGGTGGCGATCGTGCAACAGGCCGGCATGCCGGCGCAGAATTTTCTCGTTGCCGACCGCTTCGGCAGCATTGCCTGGACGATCGCCGGACGCATCCCTCGACGCAGCAGCGACTACGACCCGCGCCTCCCGGCCGACTGGAGCAAGCCAGGCACCGGATGGAACGGCTGGGTGGCGCCCGTCGACTATCCGTTGATCTCCAATCCCCCGTGGCAACGTTTGTGGACGGCGAATGCCCGCGTTGTCGACGAAGGTCAACACTTCGATCGGCTCGGCGACGGCGGCTATGATCTCGGTGCACGCCAGCAACAAATCCGCGATGACCTGCAAGCGAAGGATCATTTCACGGCCGCCGACATGCTCGATATCCAGCTCGATGACCGCGCACTGTTCCTCGAGCCATGGCGCAAGCGGCTGGTCGACCTGCTCGAACACAACTCCGCGACTCCGCAACGCTCCGCGATACGCAAGGCACTGGACGACTGGGACGGGCATGCATCGATCCAGTCGGTGGGCTATCGCGCAGTCCGCGCCTGGCGCAACGAAGTCAAGGACACCGTGCTCGATGCATTCGCCGCCGCCGTCCGCGTGCGCTACGCCGACTTCGACACGCCGAAACTCCCGCAATTCGAGCATGCCCTCTGGATGCTCCTCCAACGGCGCCCGCTGCATCTGCTTCCACCCGGATATGCGGACTGGGACGCCCTGCAACTGGACTGCCTTGATCGTGTAGCAGCCGCACTCGACAAGCAGCCCGGCGGAATTGCGGCGCGAACCTGGGGTGAGCGCAATACCGCACGCATCGCCCATCCGATCTCGCGCGCCCTGCCCGGGTTTGTTGCACGCCTGCTCGACATGCCGGCAGACCCACTGCCCGGGGATTCGAACATGCCGCGCGTGCAGGGACCAAAATTCGGCGCGTCGGAACGCTTCGCCGTTGCACCGGGCGACGAGGAGCACGGCTATTTCGAGTTGCCCGGCGGCCAGAGCGGCCACCCGCTCTCACCGTTCTACGGCGCCGGCCATCGTGACTGGGTAGAGGGCAAGCCGACTCCGTTCCTGCCGGGGCCCGCTGTGCACGAACTGCTGGTCGAACCCTTGTCGCACTGACCCGGAGATCGGTGACCGGATCCTGTCGCGGCCTGCAACAGGATCTGGCCGGGCAACGAGCGTTACGGCGACTCGAAACCGCCCTGGAAGATCACATCGCTGGTCGGTACGAGGATCGGCACACTGAAGGTTGCTGGCGTTCCTGGCTCGGCAACCTTGAGCTCGCCTGCACCGGGACCAGGCGGCACGTTAAGCGTGACCGAGAACAGGTAGAGCGAACCCCAGTCGAGCGATGTCCCGGCGGGTGCCGTCCAGGCCAGTTGTCCGCCGGCCGGGCTGAACGACCAGTCGTTCGCTGCGGTCAGATCGCCGTCGCTGAAGCGGTTCGCGATCACGCTTGCGCCAGCCGGCAAAGGTACGCTGAATGCGTCGAAACCCTTGTTTCGGACGACCTCGAGATTCGGCTCGCTGCCGGTCGTGACGGCCCGCGAGAAATCGAGATCATGCACGGCATAGTGGTAGCGCCACTGGTTGTTGCCCAGATTGGTCACGCGCACCGCCACCTTCGTGTGCCCCTCGCTGACCGCCAGTTCGGAATTCTGCACGACGGTACCGGCGGGAGGATTGTCCACCCAGCGATCGGTGACTGAACCGAGCTTGAAGTTGCCCTGTCCCGCGAACGTCCAGTTGCCCGCGGAATAGGTCGGGGTACCCTCGATGGTTGCCATCGAGTTGTAGATGTTGATGTCCTGGCGCGCCAGATACCAGGAATCGAAGAGATAGGTCGCACCCGGATTCACGGTATTGCTGATCTGCGATTCATTGACGACCATGCGCCGCACGAAGCCATCGTCGGACGGGTTCGAATTGGTGTTGCTGCCGACGCAACCCGGGTCGTACAGGGAATGGCAGCGACCCCATTGATTGGTCGCCGGGATGATCTCCGAGCGGAAACCCATTGCCCCGTTCGAGTTGTTGTTGCCGGTGCTGTACACATCGCTGCATGAGCGGCCGAGGATGTGACTGTCGAAATTCTCGCCTGGCGCACATCCGTTGTTTAGCGTAAGGAACGCATGCTTCACGCCGGATCGGCCGATCTGCTCGATGCTGGCGTCCGCATTGATGCGGTAAAGATTCCAGATCAGGAACGGGTGCTGATCGTTGTTGTACGGAGGAAAAGTGCCGGAAAACTTCGAATGCCACGGAACCCAGGCGGTCCAGAGTGCCGAGCTGGTGCCGCTGGTCGTGCTGGTCCCGCCGGAAACGCTCTGCGCCGCGCTGCCGGCGTTGACGTTGTTGCGCAAGGTCGAGTTAGGCGCAAACACGACGCGTCCGTTCCCGCCCGGGCCGGTGTTGTTGCTGGCATTGACGCGACCGACCGAAATGTCCTGCATGAACAGATCGGTCTGGTAGACCACGCCCGGAGCCTGGCCGACAACCTGCTCGCCGTGGTAATGCGTCGCGGTTCCACGCGGATCAGCCTGCCCGCCGCCGCCCTGGCGCGTCACTTCGGTGAGGATCTCGAGGTCGGCGACCGTTTCAGTCGACATTTCCGGATGTCCGACACGTTCAGCGAGCTCGGGTGAAATGCGCATGTCGGCGGTGTAGATGGCCAGCACGTGGTTTTCGCGCACCAGCTCGTACATGAGCTTGTCGATGTAGAACCAGGCTTTGCCGTCGCCACTGACCACATCAAGCCACATCGGATTCCCGGCATTCGGGCGCAGCCGGAAATCGACGAGCGGGATCACGCTGCCGTCTTCCAGTGCCAGTTCATAGCCGCCGCGGGCTTGCAGGGAGCCACCGAGGAAACCCGCGAACGATCCGCGAGCCGCCTGAAACTGGATGCTGCCGCTTTCGCGCAAACCGAACAGATCGATGCCAGCCGCTTGCGGAACATTGAGTCCGTCGGTCAATCGTGCGCTGCCTGCGGCAAGCGCGCCCGGCTTGCTCTTGATCGTGATCCCTATGCTGTGCAGGTTGCTGATGTTCAGGCGCAAGCCTACGGTTCCACCCCAGGCTGCCCAGTCGGTATTCGGCAAGACCGCCTGATCCGTTGCGGCACTCTCCGCAAACGAAGCCATCGGACAAAAAGCAAGTGCTGCAGCAAGGGAAAGAAGTGTAAGTTTCACGACGCAGGCCCCATTGGGAAAGTGATTGACAGAATGCGCTCCTGCACGACCGCCGGATTCAGGATTCCTGCCTGCCGGAACTGCCAAGAACATCGCGGCCGAAGAAAGGAAGCACCCAGCGAAGGCCGCGCCGCTGAACGCACTGCAATCTGTTTCAACGGTAAATGGTATCACCACCCAGGATTTGCATACCTCGACTCCCCAGGCGCGGGCAACGACCGACCGACACAGTGCCGGGATGGCATCTCGCCTTGCCCGTCGGGCGCACCGAAACGGCCTGCTGCCTACTCGAACCCGTGCTTGAAAATCACGTCCGGCGCCGGCATCAGGACCGGGATATCGAACGTCGAGGGCGTCCCCGCCTGGGCAACGGTAATCACGGCGGAACCGCTCTTCGGGGGCGAGTCCGTCGTTACCGAGAACAGATACAGCGTGCCCCAGTCCAGCGACGCCCCGGCCGGCGCCGCCCATGTGAGCTGGCCGCCGGCAGAACTGAATGTCCAGTCATTGGCCGACACCAGATCGCCATCGCTGAACTTGTTCGCGATGACATTGACGCCGACTGGCAAGGGCATGCGGAACTGATTGAAACCCTTGTTCGACAGCACGTCGAGATTGGGTTCGCTACCCGCTGTCTGGGCACGCGCAAAATCGAGATTGTGGACCGCATAGTGATAACGCCACTGGCCATTGCCGAGATTCGTCACCCGCACTGCGACCTTCGCGTGTCCTTCGCCAACCGCCAGTTCCGAACTCTGTGCAACCGTGCCGGCTGGAAGATTCTCGACCCAGCGGTCAGTCACCGAGCCAAGCCTGTAATTGGCTTGTCCGGCAAACGTCCAGTTGCCACCCGAAAACGTCGGCGTGCCGGTGATCGTGGCCATCGAGTTGTAGATGTTGATGTCCTGGCGCGCCAGGTACCAGGAATCAAAAAGATAGCTCGCGCCCGGGTTCACCGTGTTGCTGATCTGCGCTTCGTTGACGACCATGCGTCGCACGAAGCCATCGTCGGAAGGATTGGGATTGGTGTTGTTGCCGACGCAACCCGGGTCGAACAGCGAGTGGCAGCGTCCCCACTGATTGGTCGCCGGGATGATTTCGGAACGGAACGAGAGGTCCTCGTTCGCATCATTGTTGCCCGTGCCGTAGGTGTCACTGCACGAGCGACCGAGAACCTGACTGTCGAAATCCTCGCCTGGCGCGCAACCCTGATTCGTGGTTAACCAGGCGTGTTTGACCCCGGATCGTCCAATCTGCTCGATGCTACCGTCGGCGTTGACCCGATACAGGTTCCAGATCAGGAAAGGGTGCTGGTCGTTGCCGTAGGGCGGGAAATTGCCACTGAATTTCGTATGCCACGGGATCCAGGCTGTCCACAATGCCGAACTTGTGCCGGCGCTGCCTTGTCCCGATATCGTCGTCGCGGCAGATCCGGCATTGACGTTGTTCCTAAGCGTGGAGTTGGGCGCAAAGACGACCTTTCCACTGCCGCCGGGACCGGTGACGTTGCTGGAATTGACGCGCGACACGGAAATCCCCTGCATGAACAAATCGGCCTGGTAGACGACTCCCGCAGGCTGCCCGACGACCTGCTCGCCGTGGTAGTGGCTCGGTGAAGGCGTCGTGCCCCGGACACCACCGCCGCCCTGACGGGTCACCTGGGTCAGTATTTCCATGTCTCCAGCCGGCGCATCGATCAGCTCGGGGTGTCCGACGCGCTCGGCAAGCGCTCGCGAGACGCGCATGTCGGCCGTGTAGATAGCCAGCACACGATTCCCGTTCACGAGGTCGTACATCAGCTTGTCGATGTAGAACCACACTTTGCCATCGCCACTGACGACATCGAGCCGCATGGCGTTTCCGGGATCCGGACGCAACCGGAAATCGACCAATGGAATGCTGCCTCCTTCCTGCAGGGAAAGGTTGTAACCGCCACGCGACTGCAGGGATCCATTGAGGAATCCCACGAACGAACCGCTTTCGGCGCGGAACTGGATGCTGCTGCCTTCCCGGATTCCGAACAGCTCGGAATTGTGCGCCTGGCGGACATTGAGCCCGTCGGTCAGCCTTGCGCTGTTCGCGGGAAGCTTTCCGGGACTGTCGGCAATCGAGATCCCCATGCTTCCGAGCGTGTTCCGGTTGAGCCTGATGCCAACCGTTCCGCCCCATGCAGCCCAATCCATGGCAGTCGCGGAAGGTCCGGCTGGCGGAGCCGCAGCCTGCACCTTGCCTATTTGTGGACAAAATACAATTGCCAATGCGATCGCGATCGGTTTGAAGTTCATGGGATCAGCCTCATGAGGTCGTGTGGAAGAGACAAGCGTTGTCATGCGACGACAAAATCGGGGACCGGTTGAGCAGCAGGCGACAGGGCGTCTGGTTCACGGCGTGGAAACGCTACCCGACGCAATCGACTCGGGCGGCGACTTGCCGTAGCCCTGCTGAAAAACCGTGTCATCAAAACTGTGCGCGAAGATGCGATCGCCCGCCGGCGGCCCATTCCACAGTTGATAGGCGAATGCGCCCCGCGAGCGCGCCATCGGCCCGACAACGGCGGGCCTGCCTGGCTCGCCCGCGCACATGGCATTCTCGCCGGGAATATTGCGCTCGACGGCCTGGTCACGCAGGAATTCGAGGTACTCGCGGCTGGAGGTCTGGTAGTAGAGACGCGCGGTCACGGTCATTGGACCTGGCGTCGCTGGCGGGATCACCGCAACGTAGTCGCCCTCGTCGTAGTTGACGAGGGTGCCGCTGCCCGGCGTCGTTTCTGGATAGCTTGCCCCAACGGGACGCAGTTCGTAGCCATTCGGGTCATCGATCGTCGCAGGATGCAGGCCGCTCGGTGGAATCCTGTTGTCCTTGGCGATGCAGTCGTTGAGCACAAAATGGAAAATCTTTCGACCCAGTCCGTCCACGGCATCGCAAGTGCCCGTGCCATTGCGGTTCCAGATTCCCTGCAGGGCTTCGTAGATCCTCAACTGCGGATCCAGCGCCAGGGTCGCGCTAGACGCGTCGTAGACGCCGCTCTGGAATACCAGCGCGCCATTGAGATCGCGAACCTGGACATTCAGCCACATGCGCCGGCCTTCGGCATATCCACTCGGCAACTTGTGCCCACTGTTGTTGGTAACGCGCACGCGGGCGCTGATGGCACCGGCCGTGCCGCCACTTGCCGGCGTGTACGAGAGCAACGAGACATCGACATCGGCAGCCGTCATCAGCAGTTCGCGGGCCCATTCGACCGTGCGATCGAAACTCGCCTCACGACCTACTCCGCCTGCCGATCCCGGAACGCCCGTGGTATCGGCGTATTCGCCCTTGATGATCTGCGGAACCCAGGTATTGCCACCGACGAATTCATGTACCGGTAGATTTCCGGTGCGGCTCGGCCCGCCGCTGCAGGCCGTCGCGGTGGGATCTTCGCTGTCGGGCATGTGGCATGCCTGGCATGTCATGCCTCCCGGTGCCGAGAAACTGCTCTGTTTCCATTCGCTGTAGGTGCGCTCGATCGGAAACGGGAGCGAGGTATCGGTTCCGTCGGCCAGTTTCAGCGTCTTCAGTGCGCCGACATCGGTGATCGGTGTCGTCACATCGTGGCAGGAGCCGCACAACGTGCTCTGTTCGTGGAAGCTCGATTGCGCCCAAGCATGGGGTGGAGAAAATCCGCCGGGGTACGCGTACGGGCCGCGCCGGCACGGTTCACCCTCGGTTCCATTGCACTCGGTGTCATCGAGCCAGACATTGGCATTGCCGATCATGGTCGGCTCGCCATTCGGCCCATTGGGCACGAGCCGATGGCAAAACTGGCAACCGACCCCGCTGAAATCGTTCGAGAAGTCGGTCGCGTCGAGCGAGCCTTCGAGCAGGCATCCATTGGCCCCCTTCACAGGGTCGTTCGGAACTCCGAAACCCGACTTGACCACGCGACCGCCGTACCACCCTGCCGAGGTATGGCAACGCAGGCAGAAGTCGCCCACGCCTGGAACATCCTTGTTGGCGACGTCCAGCGCGGCCCAGAACAGCGGATCGCGGGTCGCATTGGCCATCATCGAACCGCTCCACGTCGTATGCGGCCGATAGTTCGGGCTGGTTCCCGACGACCCACTATGACAACCGCCGCAGGAATCGGATGCGAGCAGTGAAAAAAGAACGCCGGGCTGCGTGCCATGCGGCGTGAAGTCGATTGCCAGAACACTCATGGGCATTCCGAGCATCGCTAGAACGACCAGGGTTCTTGCCAGAAAGTGCTTGCACAGTCGATTCGTCACGTGTCGCGTCCGAGCCACAGCCGCCTCGATAACCGAATTCGGCGCGCCGACCCTGGCGCCGACCGCGCGTCCGACACCTGGGAATCGCATGCACTCCCGCGCGGGAAAGGCGACGAGCGCCTCACGCGCGCAGGAGACCATGCGCTTGCCTTCCCGCCATTTCACAGAAGTGCGACGGTAGCGCACCCCGCCAACACGGAACCATCAGCAGCAGCGCCAAAAAACAGCGCCGACAAGCTGGCCGCACGACCAACGTGTTGCCGCCGCGCTCGGGAATCAGAAGAAGTCAAGACGCGCTCCGGGGACGAGCACATCAAATCCATTGGCGAAGATCAGGTCGGCCCACGGCCCGAATGGATACAGCGTCGGCCCGGCCTTCTTGCACACCATCGAGTCCTGGGGCAGGCACGAAACGCCACCGCCACCGCAGCCGTTCGGCCAGCTGTTCGCTGTCGCGTCGCGGACGCTGACGTGGTAGTAGAGGGCCTGGTTCGTGTTCGCGATGCTCTCGCCGTTGACCAGTACGTTCTTGTCCATGGTGCAATCGAACAGGTTGTTGTTCGGGCTGTCGGCGTACTCGTTCGCGTGCACCTTGGTCGCCATGAAATCAACCGTATGGAAATTGCGCCCGGACTCGTTTGTCACTGCGCCATAGTCGGTGGCGCCCGGAACGAAGCGATAGCCATTTCCAGACGTCCCATTGCGCACCGACCAGGTGCGCGGACCGCCGCCGATGCCGCCACCGATGCTGCGGAGATCGCTGAACTCGGTGGCCTGATCCTGATTGTCGATGCTGACGGTGTTGTTGCCGAGGCCATCGATATCGAACTCGAAGCGCCAGTAATTGTGATGCCAGTGGGTCACGCTGTTGAATGTTCCGGTGCCGTTGCCGAATCCGAACGTCGGGACGATACGACCGTCGACATAGAATTCCATTCGCGAGGCATACCGGTACCAGTCGGCACTGTACTGGGCGGTCAAGCGGACGTGGTCACCCATGTTCTCGATGGCGACGCCATTCGCGCACGTGTAGCCAGCGGGA
Organism: Pseudomonadota bacterium; assembly: GCA_029561145.1. GTDB lineage: Bacteria > Pseudomonadota > Gammaproteobacteria > Xanthomonadales > Rhodanobacteraceae > Dokdonella. The sequence continues at coordinate 56,146 of JAKQJM010000066.1, read as the reverse complement.
ATCGGCAACTGGAATGGACAAGCTCCGTAGGAAGCGGTCGCATCCGTCGAACGGTCGCACGAAGTAATCGCCGGATTGCCGCCGTCCGGGATATTTCCAAGCTGGTTCTGTACACCCGAGGCAGCCAGCGTGCCGGTCGGCGTGTTCTTCCAGTCGCGGTAGCAATCGCCGCCCTGTCCACCCTTGTATTCCGCAAACAGCATGGGCGCATGGGCGCGGCGCATGACCAATTGGCCGTTCCAGTACACGTTGCGCAACTCCATCCCGGAACCGTCCGCGCCAACGCTTTGATTGGGTGGCAACCAGCACATTTCCCATATCGGGTTTACCGCCGGCCAGCTCAGTTTCTTTTCCGGCGAAACACACGTCGGGGAGCCGCCGCCTGCATGCGCAACCGACGCAGATCCCATCGACAAAACAGCAACCGCAAGTACACAGTTCAGGAATCGCATGGCTCAATGTTCCTCGTCTCGTTGGACAACTTTCTTGCCTGAAGGGAGATAATCGGGATAAACCACTTCGTCACGCATCAAGTCGACGACCGAATGCAGGATCGCGGTATTGCCGTCGTCTACGACAGCGATGGCACGAATGCAGCGCGAGCCAGTGTCGCACCAGCGATCCCCCGGTTCACGCATGACGAAACCGCCTGCCCAGAAGGTTACGCCGGGCTTGTTGACCAGATCGCGAGTCCGCGGGTCCGCGCGCACGAGCGCTTCGACTCGAGCCTGCTCGGCGGTCGTGAGGCTCGACTCCGAAAGTTGCGACTCGTCGGTATGAATAACCGAACCCGCCGGATCGAAGACGCGGACGATCATCTTGCCGCGATCATAGTCCCAGCCTCGGGTCACGACGCATCGCGCGTCCGCAGGTCGCCGGGCCTGGTCGGGACAGAAGTCGGTGACTCTGCGGGATTCCACATAACCGCGCATGCGGCCGCTGTGGTCGATTCCGGCATCGGCGCGGAGATCGGAACGCGTGCCGCAGGCGGCGAGAAGCAGCATGCTGGCAGCCAGCAAGCTGCGAAAGCAAACCGCTGGATCAGGCACCTGCAGGTTGAAGGTTTCGCGAAGTTTCATTCGGAAGTTACTCGCTGGATTTCAATTGGGACTTGTGATCGAGGAGACGCTACCAGCCGTTTCGGGCGGCGACTTTCCGTAGGTCGGATTCGTCCAGAGCTGGAACATGTATTCGCCCCGCGACACCGATTGCGGGCCGACATCGAAAGGGCGGTTCGGGCCAGCGGCACACAAGGTATTTTCCGCAGGGATGATCGGCGCGGTGATCGCCTGGTCACGCAGGAACTCGATGTATTCCTTGCTCGAAACCTGGAACTTGAGTTCGGCCTTCACCTGGATCGGTCGAGCGGTTCCAGCCGGCAGCGTGAAGACGTAGTCGCTGGTGTCGTAGTTGACCAGCGTGCCCGAGCCCGCCGAGGTTTCCGCATACGTGTAGCCAACGGGGCGCATCTCGTCCGCGTTCGGGTCGGAGGCACTGGCCGGGTGGAAACCGAGCGGCGGGATGCGGTTGTCCTTGCGGATGCAATTGTTGAGGACGAAATGGAACTGCGCCTTGCCGGCGTCCTCGATCTTGCATTCGCCGGGCGAACCTGGCGTCCAGATCCCCTGCAGGGTTTCGTAGACCTTGGCCTGGCCATCGAGCGTCAATTCCGCGGTCAGCGGATCATACGCCGCGCTTTCACCCACCACTGCGTTCGTGGCGCTCAGCGCCTTGACATTGAGCCACATGCGACGGCCTTCCGAGTATCCGGTAGGCAGCTTGTGTCCGCTGAGGTTGGTGACCTTGACGCGCACGCTGATCGAACCGGCCGATCCGGCCGTCGGCGCCGTATAGGAAAGGATCGAGGCTTGAACTTGGGCAGCCGCGGCCAGCATGGCCTGGGCGCTCGCGATCGTGCGATCGTAGTCGGCTTCTCGGCCAAACCCGGTCACGCTGTTCGCGTATTCCGCCTTGATGATCGCCGGTATCCAGGTGTTGGCCCCGGCGAATTCGTGCACGGGAAGGTTGCCGGTACGTGAGCCATCCGGGTTCTGGTTGCAGGCTTTCGCAGTCGCGTCGACGCTGGATCGCATGTGACATGACTGGCACTGCTGGGCTCGGGCGATCGCAGGCGTGCCGGATGCGCCCTCGCCAAGACCATCGCGGTAGATCGCGTCGGAGAACAGGCTGCTGTTCCATTCCGAGTAGGTGCGCTCGATCGGCATCGGCCGCGTCGTCGTCACGCCTCCTTCGAGCACGAGCGTCTTGAGCGGCCCGACGTCGGTATCGGGCGTGGTCACGTCGTGGCAGCTGCCGCAGAGCGTGGAGTCTTCGTGATAGGCGGATTTCACCCAGCCATGCGGCGCCTCGAGCATGCCGTTTGCGTAAGTATATGGCCCACGGCGACATGGACCGCCGTATACCGATCCGTCCGGAGTGGTGCAACTTGTCGCGTTGTCGATCCAGATATTGGCATTGCCGATCATGCCGGCCTGGCCGCCAGGACCGGTCGGCATCATGCGATGGCAGAAGTGGCAGGTGACCCCCGCGTAGTCGTTGCCCTTGTTGTCGTCGTCATTGAAGTCGCCGGTCAACTGGCAACCACTGGCGCCGCCGGGACCGCTGCTGCCGCCACCGATCGCCTTGACCACACGGCCATTCATCCAGCCTGGCGGGGTATGACAACGCAGGCAGAAGTCGCCTGCGCCGGGAAAATCCTTGTTTGCCACATCGAGCGCTGCCCAGAACAACGGATCACGCGCGGCATTGGCCATCATCGATCCGCCCCACGTGCTGTGCGGCATGAACTGTGGCGAGTTGCCCGAAAAGCCCCGATGGCAGGCCATGCACGACTGGGGATCCTCCAGCGCCCACGCCAGACCCGGCTGGGTGCCATGCGGCGTGAAGTCGATTGCAAGCGCGTTCGCCGACAGTACGAACAACGCAAGCGCGATGACCGCGCGCGCGATCGTGTCCAAGGAAAATCGGGGAGTAGTCGGATGAAATGGCAAGACATGTACCCCGAAATTCCGGCGAACGCCACGCTCGTCGGATACCTACAGGACCCGCGCGTGCAATGCGCGGACCTGGTGTGAATCGCATGGGCCGCCCGGCCCGGCTCCGGCAGGCAGCCTTGCGCATTATAGGGCCGGCTTGATGCTCCCTGATCCGGCCGGCTTCACCTTTGAATGGTAAAGCATCCCGATTTTTATCACAGAATGGCAACTGGTTTCACCTGAAACTCTGTCCATGGATGAACAAAAACGGTGAGCGAGTGCACACATCCGATAATGCCGAACGAATCAAGCACGTTTGATGCCAGCCCACAGCCGGGTCATGACTCCGAGATACAAGGCCGGAAGGCGTTCGAGATCGGCCAAGTTGACGCATTCATCGATCTTGTGGATCGTTGCGTTGACCGGCCCGAATTCGACGACTTCGGCTCCAAGCGGCGCGATGAAGCGCCCATCGGAGGTCCCGCCCGCCGTACTCGCCACCGGGGTGATTCCGAACTGCGCTTCGATGGTCTCGTTGACCGCCTTGCGCAATGCGCCCGCGGCGGTCAGGAAAGGCTCGCCCGAGAGGTCCCAGCGCATCTCGAAATCAAGGCCATGCCGAAGCAGGACGGATTCGAGCCGTCCGCGCAGACCTTCAGCCGTACTCGCCGTGCCGTAGCGGAAATTGAACGCAACCTCGAGCTGCCCCGGGATGATGTTGTTGGCGCCGGTACCGGAATGGATATTCGAGATCTGGAACGAGGTCGGCGGAAATCCGGCATTGCCATCATCCCAGCGAATCGAGACAAGCTCGGCGAGCGCCGCGGCCGTCGCATGGATCGGATTGAGTGCCTGATCCGGATAGGCGACGTGGCCCTGGATCCCACGCACGGTCAGATGTCCATGCAGCGAACCGCGCCGGCCGACGCGGATCAAATCGCCCAGCACCGCCTGCGAGGATGGCTCGCCAACAAGGCACCAGTCGACGCGTTGGCCGCGACGCCGGAACTCCTCGACAACCCGCTTCACGCCGTCGATCGACGCACCTTCCTCGTCGCTGGTGACGAGCAGCGCCACCGTGCCCGCGTGATCCGGGTTCTGCGTCACGAACGATTCGAGCGCGAGCGTCATCGCGGCCACGCCGGACTTCATGTCGGCTGCGCCGCGTCCATGCAGATGTCCTTCGCGGATCGTCGGCTCGAACGGCGGACTCGACCACCGATCCTCGGGACCGCTCGGCACGACATCGGTGTGACCGAGAAGGACCAGCACCGGACCCGAAGACCCATGCGTCGCCCAGAGGTTGTCGACATCGCCGAAACGCAGATTCTCGATCGTGAACCCGCATCGCGCGAGGCGCTCGCCAAGCAGCGCCTGGCAGCCCGCATCGTCCGGCGTGACCGAAGCACGCCGGATCAGCTCGCAGGTGAGATCAAGGATGTCGGACATGGATTCGAGACTCGGACCGGAGAACCGGTGTCGGAAAGAGGATAACTGGCGCCGGCGATCGACTGCACATGCAGCGTGACCTCCTTGGCCCACTTCAGCGGGGGGACGGAAACAACCCGGAATACGACTTGTCGCTGAAACCCAGATGCACCGACCCATCGGCGAGCACGAGAACCGGGCGCTTGACCAGGGCGGGATATTCGCGGATCAGCAAACTCCATTCGGCCACCGATCCGGGTGATCTGCGGGCCGCCGCAAGATTGCGCCAGGTCGTGCCGCTGCGATTGACCAGCGACTCGAAACCGCCAACGGCATCCGCCCATGCCCGCAGCGTCGCCGGTGTCGCCGGCTCGTCGCGATAGTCGATGAAACGGTACTCGACGCCCCGCCGATCCAGCCAGTTGCGCGCCTTGCGGCAGGTATCGCATTTGTTCAAGCCGTGGATTTCGATGCCCATGGTCAGGCCCGCAGCAGTTCGTTGATGCCCGTCTTGGAACGGGTCTTCTCGTCGACGCGCTTGACGATGATCGCCGCATACAGGCTGTGACTGCCATCCGCGGCCGGCAGCGAGCCTGCAACGACGACGCTGCCGGCAGGTACGCGGCCATAGCTGATTTCACCGCTCGCACGATCGTAGATCCGGGTCGACTGGCCGAGGAACACGCCCATGCCGATCACGCTGCCGCGCTCGACGACGACACCTTCGACGACTTCCGAGCGCGCACCGATGAAACAGTCGTCCTCGATGATCGTCGGGCTTGCCTGCAGTGGCTCGAGCACGCCGCCGATACCGACGCCACCGGACAGATGCACGCGCGCTCCGATCTGCGCGCACGAGCCTACCGTGGCCCAGGTGTCGACCATCGTGCCGGCTCCGACATGGGCGCCGATGTTGACGTAACTCGGCATCAGGACCGCATCCGCGGCAACATGCGCACCGCGACGCACGAGCGCGCCTGGAACAATGCGCGCACCGGCCGCCGAAAAAGCGTCGGCATCCGCCTCGACGAAGCGCAGCGGAACCTTGTCCCACGCCCGCATCGGACCTCCATCCATGACTCGATTGCCGTTGATGCGGAAATACAGCAGCACGGCCTTCTTCAGCCACTGATGAACCCGCCAGTCGCCATCGGCCTGGCGCTCGGCGACGCGCGATTCGCCTTTTTCCAGTGAATCGAGCGCCGACTCGACAGCGGGACGGACGCTCGTTTCGATCTCCTCGGCGGAAAGATCGCTGCGCCGTTCCCACGCGGCTTCAATGACGGATTCAATGACTGGCATGCATGACCTTTCGGGATTCGGGATGGCGAATATCGAGTTGTTCGAGCAGGGCGGTGCGTAGTGCTTCCTGGCGACCTTCGTCAAGAAGCTGATCGTTTTCGTCGCTGATGCGGAAAAAATCCTCGACTCGCTCGCCGAAGGTCGCAATGCGCGCATCGTGCACACGCACGCCCAGCGAACGGAAGGTCTGCGCGACCGAGGCAAGCAGGCCGGGGCGATCCGTGCAGACCAGACCCAGCCGGGTGCGATCATCGACGATGCTGAAGACGATGCGTGGCACGACATGAAAATGTCGCAAGGCGCGTGACAACGCCCGACGCGCCGGTTTTGCATCCAGCAGCGCCCGGCCCAGCGCGGATCGCAACGCCTCTTCGACCTCGGAAACCCGAACCGGGTCGTGCAACGGCTTGCCGGCCGCATCCAGCACGAAGAACGTATCGAGCACCCGGCTCGATCGTGCCGATATCACGCGTGCTTCGACGACATTGAGCTGGGCGCGATCGAGCACGGCGGTGATCGTGGCGAAAAGACCGTCGCGGTCGACCGAATAGACGAAGACTTCCGTGGTTCCGCGCACCCCCATCGGATTGATGCGGACCAGCGCCTCGCCCGCATCCGCGTGTGCGGCGATGGCCGCGGTCTGCCAGGCAATCTGCTCGGGCCGATAGCGCAGGAAACTCTCTTCGGGAAAATCCGCCCATATCCGCGCGATCGTCCGCTCATCGAGTCCTTTCGGCTGCAGGATCGTCTGGGCACGAATGCGCGTCTCGGCAACACGTTCGCCGGCCTTCGGCAGCTCGCCGGACTCTTCGCGCAAGGCGTAGCGCGTCGCCGTGTAGAGATCCGAAAGCAGTCGGTCGCGCCATGTGTTCCAGAGCCGCGGACTCGTTCCGTTGATATCGGCAACGGTCAACAGGTACAGGTAGTCGAGACGCTCCCAGTCATCCACTTCGGCGGCAAATCGATGGATGACCGCAGGATCGGTGATGTCCTGCCGCTGCGCGGTGACGCTCATGAGCAGATGGTTGCGCACCAGCCACGCGACCTGGTCGGTAGCCGCCGGGCGCAGCCCCAGGCGCGCGCAGAACAGGGTCGCATCCTCTTCGCCGAGGACCGAATGATCACCGCCACGACCCTTGGCGATGTCGTGGAACAGGCCGGCGAGCAGGAGCAGCCCGGGCTCGGGTATGCGACCGTACAACGAATGCGCCAACGGAAAATCGCGCGCACCGCCTTCTGTTGCGAATCGCGCGATGAAGCGCAATACGCGCATCGTGTGTTCGTCGACGGTGTAGGCATGGAAAAGGTCGTACTGCATGCGCCCGGTCACCTTGGCAAAGCCCGGGATCAGACGTCCCAGCACGCCATGTCTTGCCATCGCCACGAGTGCGTCGACGGCAGGCGCGCCCCGTTCGATCAAGCTTCGCAGCGATTCGAGGACCTCGGGTCGGTCGAAGTCGAGATCGACATCGGCCAGCGCCATGCGCACCTGGCGCAAGGCATGGGCGCGCAAGCCGCGCAGGCCGGTTTCACTTGCGAACAGCGCGTATAGCTCGATCAATGCCCGCGGCTGGTCGGCAAACCGGAGGCTGTCGTCGACATCGAGACGATCGCCGATGCGCAGGTAGCCATTGCCGAGCGAGCGGACGTCGGCGGTCGGCGCAGCCAGCATCTCGGCGCACCGGGCAAGCAGTTCCTCATTGGTTCCGGCGATGCGGCGCGCCGCGCGGTAGTAGTCCTGCATGAATTGCTCGACGCCGAGATTGTCGGCGTGCTCGTCACGATAGCCGAGTGTCCGCGCCAGTTCGCGCTGGTAGTCGAACAACAGGCGTTCTTCGGCGCGCCCGGCCAGCAGATGCAGGGCGTAGCGGATGCGAAAAAGCGTCGCTCGCGCCGTTGCCAGTGCATCGGATTCGCTGGCATCGAGCAGACCCGCCTCGACCATGACCACGGGATCGGCCGAGCCGGCGACGACGCGCCCCAGCCAACCAACCAGTTGCAGGTCGCGCAAACCGCCAGGCCCTTCCTTGAGTTGCGGCTCCAGGTTGTAGGCGGTATCGCCGAAACGCTGGTGGCGCACCGCCTGTTCCGCCTGCTTGGCGGCGAGGAACCTGGCCGGCGTCCACAGGGTTTCATCAGGAAGCGGCGCAAGCAGACGCTCGGCAAGCACCTGCGAGCCGGCGAGGAGACGTGCTTCGATCAGGTTGGTGTAGACACTGGCGTCCTGCGCGGCCAGTTGCCGGCAACCGGCGAGATCACGCACGGCGAGACCGGGCTTGATGCGCAGATCCCACAGGCAGGCACAGAACGCCTCGACCGCGCGGATCAGGCGTGGCTCGGGCGACGCAACCGTGAGTATCAGCAGGTCGACATCGGAATGCGGGAACAACTCCCTGCGACCGAAGCCACCGACTGCGATCAGGCTCGCATCGACCGTGTCGCCGATCCACGAATGCCAAGCGTAGGCAAGCACCCGCTCCACTGCCGCCGTGCGGTTGACGACGATTTCCTGCGCATCGGCATCGTCGCGAAACGCTCCGGCCAAGTCGCGATCGTAGTCGTCCAGGTACTGGCGCAGAGCCAACCTTGCCGGCCCTACCACGCCCACGCGAGGAACCGGCCTGGCCAGACGTGGCAGTGGCGGCACACGCGTGGCGGGCTGGCTCATTGCGTTCATCCGACGCGAATCAGGCGGCGTTCGGCCAGGGCGTCAGGATCTCGAATCCATCATCGGTGACCGCGATCGTGTGTTCCCATTGCGCAGACAGCGAATGGTCCCGGGTAACCACGGTCCAGCCATCCGGCAAGAGCCGCGTCTGCGGCTTGCCCGCATTGATCATCGGCTCGATCGTGAAGGTCATGCCCTTTTTCAGGGTCAGGCCGGTGCCCGCATGGCCGTAGTGCAGGACCTGCGGGTCTTCGTGATAGATGCGACCGATACCGTGGCCGCAGTATTCCCTCACGACCGAGAAATTGCGCGCCTCCGCGTACTTCTGGATCGTCTCGCCGATGTCGCCGAGGGTGGCGCCCGGGCGCACGATCGAGATCGCCGCCAGCATCGCTTCGCGGGTCGTCTCGACCAGGCGCCGCGCGATCACCGAGGGTTCTCCGACGTAGTACATGCGGCTCGTGTCACCATGCCAACCGTCCTTGATCACGGTCACGTCGATGTTGATGATGTCGCCATCCTTGAGCACCTTGGCATGCGTCGGGATGCCGTGGCAGATGACATGGTTGACCGACGTGCACACCGTCTTCGGGAAGCCCTTGTAGCCGACATTGGCAGGAATGGCGCCCTGCACGTCGACGATATGGTCATGACAGAGGCGGTCGAGCTCCTCGGTGGTCACGCCGGGCTTGACGTGCGGCGCGATCATCTCGAGCACTTCGGCGGCCAGGCGGCCGGCGACGCGCATTTTCTCGATGTCGGCGGGGGTCTTGATGGTTACGGACATGGGATCTCTTGGCTCGGGGCGCTTGTCGCAGGCGCCGGGGACGGGCTACAATTCTACGGATAACTCGACAGGCTTGCTCGTCTGCCTGCCTGATCGGTTCATCGGCCCCGCAGCCCAGTCGCGGGGTCAACACTGGCAAACGTGGGTCGATACCGGCCTGCGCTCGGCCAAATCCGCACACGTATCGTCACCGTTTTCGGGGTGCCTCTCCGGAGGTCGCAAACGGCGGATACGTGGAGGTCTCAACCCCGGGCATCACCGCACACCACAGGCTGAAGCCGTGCGGCTGCCCATGATCTGGAGTTCCTACCATGCCACAAGTCACCATGCGCCAGATGCTCGAAGCGGGCGTCCATTTCGGCCATCAGACGCGTTACTGGAATCCCCGCATGGCACCGTACATTTTCGGTGCACGCGGACGCATCCACATCATCAACCTCGAAAAGACCCTGCCGCTGTTCAACGACGCGATGAATTTCGTCTCGGGACTGGCGCAGAAGCGCGGCACCCTGCTCTTCGTCGGCACCAAGCGCTCGGCCCGCGAAGCGATCAAGGAAGACGCCACGCGTTGCGGCCAGCCCTATGTGGCGGCGCGCTGGCTCGGCGGCATGTTGACCAACTTCCGCACGGTCAAGCAGTCGATCGCCCGCCTCAAGGAAATCGAGGCGATGTCGACCGATGGTCGTTTCGAGAAGCTGGTCAAGCACGAAGTGCTGCAGCTCGGACGTGAGCGCGAGAAGCTCGAGCGCTCGCTCGGCGGCATCAAGGACATGGGCCGCCTGCCCGACGCGATCTTCGTTGTCGACATCGGTCACGAGAACATCGCGATCCTTGAAGCCAAGAAGCTCGGCATTCCTGTCATCGCCGTGGTCGACACCAACTACGATCCGAGCCTGGTCGACTATGCGATCCCGGGCAACGACGATGCGATCCGCGCGGTTCAGCTCTACACCAGCGCCGTGGCCGATGCGGTGCTTGAAGGCAAGGCTGCCGCCCCGCACGTCGCCGTCAACAACGACGAGTTCGTCGAAATGGACGCCGACGGCAACCCGATCGCCAAGGACAACGATCGCCGCAAGCAGGCGCCGCGCGGCAAGCCGCCAGCCAAGCGTGGCGCTCCGCCTTCGGCCGGTCGCCGCAGCGGTCCGGGCAAGCCGCGTTCCGAGACAAAGTCTCCGGAATCGGCTGCCGAGTAAGTCACAAGGCTGCCATTCGCAACTGCGAAGGTAGTCAATCCGTCGAGCCGTCCCGTCTTCGTGGCGGGGCAGCTCGACTCGTGGATACCGCGATTCCGCGGCAATCGGCCCGATGTTCCGGGTCAACGGGTCAGCGTTGCGGTTGTCCACCCTGTCTTTTCATTCGCGTGACCTTTGCGTCGCGCCAAGCTGTGAGGTTTACCGATGGATATCACTGCCCAGATGGTCAAGGAACTGCGCGAGCGTTCCGGCGCCGGCATGATGGAATGCAAGAAGGCGTTGACCCAGAACAACGGCGACATGGACGCTTCGATCGAATGGCTGCGCAAACAGGGACTGGCCAAGGCCGACAAGAAGGCCGATCGCGTTGCCGCGGAAGGCCGCATCGTACTGGCCCAGCAGGAGGGCAAGGCGGTCCTGGTCGAGGTCAACAGCGAAACCGATTTCGTGGCCAAGGACGAGAACTTCCTCGGCTTTGCCGAAAACGTGGCCAAGGCAGCGCTCGCGGCGCGTGACATCGAATCGCTGAAGGGCACGCCTTACCCGACCGGCGGCACCGTCGAGGAAGCGCGCGCTGCCGTCATCGCCAAGGTCGGCGAAAACGTCCAGGTTCGCCGCATGGTGCGCATCGACAGCGCCAACACGGTCGCCGGTTACCTGCACGGCGGGCGCATCGGCGTGCTGGTCGAGATCAAGGGCGGTTCGGCGGACCTGGCCCGCGGCCTGGCCATGCATATCGCGGCAATGAATCCCCCGCACATCGCCGAGAAGGACGTGCCGGCGGAATTCATCGCCAAGGAAAAGGAAATCGAACTGGCCAAGATGTCCGAAAAGGACAAGTCCAAGCCGGCCGAAATCCTCGAGAAGATCATCAGCGGCAAGATCAACAAGATCATCAACGACGTCACCCTGGTCGGCCAGCCGTATGTGCTCGACACCAATGAATCGGTCGGCAACGTGCTGAAGAAGGAAGGCGCCGAAGTGCTGAGCTTCCACCGCCTGGTGGTCGGCGAAGGCATCGAGAAGGTGGTCGAGGATTACGCTGCCGAAGTCATGAAGCAGGCCGGTCTGGCCTGAACTGGGGTTCCAGCAAGCCCGCAGGAAAGCCGCGAACCTTCGCGGCTTTTTTGTGACCGGCCTGGAGGCAATCGATCTTGCTGCGGAGCTGCGCCGCAGATTGCCGGGTTGCCGCTTGCGGTCGATGCCCGGCGCCTGGTCGGACAGATGAAGAACCGCTTGCAGATCCGCCCGAGCGGTCCATGTTTCCGCCACTGCTTGACCGCTAGAGCCATCATCACTCGGCGAAGCGTCGAAAACCTGTCCTCGCACAGTCGACAATCGCTTACGCTTCCACAAGTCCGACAGGCTCCTTCCATCGGGCGCTGACCGAGAGGGGATCTGCAAATGCGCTGGATGCTGCTGACTGGGTGCTTGCTGTTCGCGGTTCCGGGACTGGCACAGGAGAAATCGACCGAGACCGCCATCGCTGCGGACTCGAAAACTGCCGAACTCGACGCCTACATCGCCAAGGCGATGCACGACTGGAACCTGCCGGGACTGTCGATCGCCGTGGTCAAGGACGGCCAGTCGGTTTATGCAAAGGGCTTCGGTGTGCGGGCAGTCGGACAGGTTGCGCAGGTCGATGCGCATACGCGCTTCGGCATGATGTCGACGACCAAGGCGATGACCGCGATGGCGGTGGCCATGCTGGTCGACGAGGGCAAGCTGGCCTGGGACGATCCGGTCCAGAAAACCCTCCCGTGGTTCCAGTTGTCCGACGCGGAATTCAGCCGGCAACTCACGGTGCGCGATACCTTGCGCCACAATGCCGGGGTCGGGCAGAACGCGAATCTGCTGTGGTTGCGCGGCGACCTTTCCTCGCGCCAGATCCTCGAACGCCTGCGCGAGCTTCCCCAGGACTACCTGCCGTATTCGTCCTTCAGTTATGCCAACGTCATGTACCAGCTTGCCGGCGAGCTGGTCTCGGCGGCGTCCGGCATGCCGTGGGATCGCTTTGTCGAAACAAGGATCTTCGCGCCGCTGGGCATGGACGAATCGAGCGCCACCTACGCCGGCATGCTGGCGCAGCACACCGACAACGTTTCCACCGCGCATTTCAGGATCGACGGCGCGCTGCATCAGGTCGAAGACGGGACCGTCGATAGCGTACCGGCAGCCGGCGCCGCCTGGTCGAGCGCCAGCGACATGGCACGCTGGATGAATTTCCTGCTGGCGGGTGGCGAGGTGGACGGGAAGGCGCTGGTCAGCGAGAAGAACTTCCAGGAAATGTTCCGGCCGCAGGCGCTGGCGGCCGGCGAGTTCTATCCGACCGCCCGGCTGACCCAGCCGCACTGGATGACCTACGGCCTGGGCTGGTTCCAGCAGGACTATCGCGGGCATTTCGTGGCCATGCACACCGGCAGCATCGACGGCAGGATCTCGATCATCGGCCTGATGCCCGATGCAAAGCTGGGCGTCTACGTATTCGGCAACGCCGACCACGTGGAACTGCGCCACGCGCTGCTGTGGAAGGTCATGGACCTGTATACGGATGCGCCATCGCGCGATTGGAGCACCGAACTGCTCAAGCTGTACGGCGAGCTCGAAGCCAAGGGCAAGGCGGACGAGCGTGCACAGGACGCACGCCGCGTGAAAGGCACCCGACCCTCGCATCGGTTGGCCGACTACGCGGGCACCTATGCGCATCCTGCCTTTGGTGATGTCGAGGTCAGCCTGCGCGACGGACGGCTGCAGTTGCGCTTCGGTCCCGAGGCAGTCAATGCAGGTCCGCTGAAGCATTGGCAGTACGACAGTTTCCGCTGGCGCAGCGGCGACGGGCGCCATGGCGAATCCCTCGCGCAATTCGAGCTGGCCAGCGATGGCAGCATCGCTGCCGTGACGCTGGGCGGCGATCCTTCAGTACGTTTCGCGCGCCAGAAGCGCGCTGGACAGGACAAATAGATCCGATACGCCGGATTCGGGTGCGGACAGATTGATTCAGTCCCCACGCGAGACGGCCAGGCACAGGTCCTCCGTCACCGACCGCGGCACGTGCCTGAGCACACCGGAATGCGCTCGGGCCACGACGCAATGACGCAGCGCGTGGCAGATCGGCCGGACTTCCTTACAATGGGTTCGTTTTGCCATTCTGCGGAGCGCCTCATGTCAGCGATCAAGCATCACCGCATCCTCCTGAAGCTCTCCGGCGAAGCCCTGATGGGTGAAGCCGACTACGGCATCGACCCGAAGGTGATCGGGCGCCTCGCCCGCGAGATCATCGAAGTGCGCAACGCCGGTGTGCAGGTCGGCGTCGTGATTGGCGGCGGCAACATCTTCCGCGGTGCCGGACTCGCCGCGTCGGGCATGGACCGGGTCACCGGCGATCACATGGGCATGCTCGCCACGGTGATGAACGCACTGGCCATGCAGGATGCGATCGAACGTGCCGGCGGCACCGCACGCACGATGAGCGCCATCAAGATCAATGAGGTCTGCGAGGATTTCATCCGCCGCCGCGCGATCCGCCATCTCGAAAAGGATCGCGTGGTCCTGTTTGCGGCGGGCACCGGCAATCCGTTCTTCACGACCGATTCCGCAGCGGCGCTGCGCGCGATCGAGATCGGCGCCGACCTGCTGCTGAAGGCAACCAAGGTCGATGGGGTGTATTCGTCAGACCCGGCCAAGAACCCGGCCGCCACGCGCTACGAACACCTGAGCTATGACGAGGTGATCCAGCGCAACCTGCAGGTCATGGACACCAGCGCGATCGCGCTGAGTCGCGACCACCGCATCCCGCTGCGCATCTACGACATGTCGCGCGAAGGCGACCTGATGCGCATCATGCACGGCGAACCGATCGGCACCCTGGTCAGCAGCGACGGCTAGAGATCGTCCTCGCCAACCGATCCGGCAAGGCCGGGCGCACCTGTTCCGACTCGGCGTGCGCGGGCATGCCGCGCGGAGCGCGCACCGGGCAATTCGCTGCAAATCATGCCGCTGCTATACTTCGCGGCCAATCGCAATGCATCACGGGTGACCGCACCATGCTCGACAGCATCAAGAAGGACGCGCAGACGCGCATGACCAAGAGTGTCGAATCGCTGCGCCAGGACCTCACCCACCTGCGCACCGGACGCGCCAGCGTCGCCCTGGTCGATCAGTTGACCGTGCCGTATTACGGCTCCGACGTGCCGTTGACCCAGGTCGCCAACATTGCCGTCGCCGACGCGCGATCACTGACCATCACCCCGTTCGAAAAGCCCATGGTCGCGGTCATCGAGAAGGCGATCATCGGTTCCAACCTCGGCATTACTCCGAACACGGTCGGCCAGGTCATCCGCATCAACCTGCCTGCCCTGACCGAGCAGCGCCGCAAGGAGCTGTCCAAGCAGGTCGCCGGCGAGGGCGAGAACGCGAAGGTCGCGATCCGCAATATCCGCCGAGATGCGATCCACCACATCAAGGAACTGCTCAAGGACAAGCAGATCAGCGAAGACGAGGAGCGTCGCGCCGAGGACGAGGTCCAGAAGCTTACCGACCGTTTCGTCAAGGAAGTCGATGGCGTGGTCAAGAACAAGGAAGACGAATTGATGGCGATCTGAGCCGTCAATCCGTCACCTCCCCCGGCAATGAATCCCGAGCCTGCGAGCGTCGCCTGCGTGCGTGCGCCGAAGCATCTTGCCATCGTCATGGACGGCAACGGACGCTGGGCGGAACGTCGCCATCGACCACGCAGTTTCGGTCATCGTGAAGGTCAGAAGGCGTTGCGCGCGACCGTGGAGTACTGCCTGCGGCGCGGCATCGGCTCGCTGACCCTGTTTGCGTTCTCCAGCGAGAACTGGCTTCGACCGGCCGATGAAGTCGGTGCGTTGATGCAACTGTTTCTCAAGGCGCTCGATCGCGAAGTCGACGAACTGCACGGCCATGGCGTGCGCATCGAGTTCATCGGCGACCTCTCGGCGTTCTCGACCGAGCTGCGCGAGCGCATGCTCAGGGCCATGGAAAAAACCCGTGGCAATCGTGCCCTGTTCGCCAATGTCGCGGTCAACTATGGCGGTCGCTGGGATATAGCGAACGCCGCGCGCCTCGCGGCTGCCGCGATTGCAAATGGCGAATTGGCCGATGCGAATCTCGACGAGAAATCGCTGGCGCCGTTCTTCGCCCTGGCCTCGCAGCCACCGGTGGATCTTTTTGTGCGCACCGGCGGCGAGATGCGCATCAGCAATTTCCTGCTCTGGCAACTGGCCTATGCGGAGCTCGTGTTCATCGATACGCTGTGGCCGGATGTCGATGCCGCCGTGCTGGATGGCTGCATCGAGGAATTCGCACGCCGTGAACGTCGCTTTGGCAGGACCTCGGCCCAGGTTGCCATCACGACCGGCCAGGAACCCACATGAAGCAACGCATACTGACCGGCCTCATCCTCGCCCCACTCGCGATTGCCTTCATCCTGCTTTCGTCGACGACGGTGTTTGCCGGCGTACTGGTGATCGTCTGGGCGATCGCGATGTGGGAGTGGACGCGCCTGATCGGCATGCCCTTGATGGCGACGCGCATCCTCGCGAGCGCCGTCGGCGTGGCCGCGCTGGCCGGACTCTGGCTGGTTCGCGGCCAATGGCTCTGGTGGCTGGCAATTGTCGCGGGCGTGCTGTGGTGGTTGATCGCACTTTCCTGGATGCGCCATTTCTCGTTCGCCGCCTCGCCAACCGCTCGTAACCGGCGGATCAAGTTGCTGGCCGGAGCATTCGTCCTGTTGCCGGCCTGGGCTGCCTTGATCGAGATCCACGGGCATCCGCGACTCGGCGCGACCTGGACCCTGTTCGCACTGCTCCTGGTCTGGGCTGCCGACAGCTTCGCCTACTTCGCCGGCAGCCGATTCGGTCGCAACAAGCTTGCCCCGCGCATCAGTCCCGGCAAGACCCTAGAAGGCGTCTGGGGGGCCCTGATCGGCACCAGCCTGATTGCTGTCGGCGGCGGCCTGTGGCTTGGACAGCGCGGCGTGCCACTGGCGTTGCTGGTCGCCCTCGCCTTGCTCTGCGTGATCTATTCGATCCTCGGCGACCTGTTCGAGAGCCTGATGAAGCGCCAGGCCGGTGTAAAGGATTCGGGGGCGCTGTTTCCGGGGCACGGCGGCATGCTTGACCGGCTCGATGGCGTTTTCGCGGCGATCCCGGCATTTGCGGTCGGCAAATTCGCGATCGACCTGCTGTTTCCCGCATGAACCGGATTGCCCTGCTCGGCGCGACCGGTTCGATCGGCGCGAGCACGCTCGACGTCGTCGCGCGGCATCCCGACCGGTTCCGCGTCACGGCGTTGACCGCCCACCACAAGGTCAACGAGCTCGCCGATCTCTGTCAACGCTTTCGGCCCGAGATCGCCGTCATCGCCGATCCGGCACGTGAGGCCGAGCTCACCAGGCGCCTCAAGGACGCCGGGGTCGGCTCGCGTGTCATGTCCGGCCCTGCCGCCCTGATCGAGGCCGCTGCAGGCAGCCACGCCGACTGCGTGGTGGCCGCCATCGTCGGCGCTGCGGGACTTGAATCGACCCTGGCCGCTGCGCGCGCGGGCAAGCGCCTGTTGCTGGCCAACAAGGAATCCGTGGTCATGGCCGGGGCCCTGCTGCAGTCGGCGCTGAACGCCGGTGGTGGCGAGCTGCTGCCGCTCGACTCCGAACACAACGCCATCTTCCAGTGCCTCCCGGAACGCCGCCGGGATTTATCCCGCCTCGGCGTGCGGCGCATCCTTTTGACCGCGTCAGGCGGGCCGTTCCGTGGCCGCCGCCGCACCGAACTGGCCTCGGTGACGCCGGACATGGCCTGCGCGCACCCGAAATGGTCGATGGGGCGCAAGATTTCCGTGGATTCGGCCACGCTGATGAACAAGGGCCTCGAAGTCATTGAGGCGCATTTCCTGTTTGGCGCCGCCGCTGCCGACATCGAGGTGGTCGTCCATCCGCAGAGCATCGTGCATTCCCTGGTCGAGTACCGCGACGGATCTGTCCTTGCCCAGCTCGGCAACCCGGACATGCGCACGGCGATCGCGCATGGCCTGGCCTGGCCGGAACGCATCGAAGCCGGGGTTGCCCCGCTCAACCTGATCGAAATCGCCCGCCTTGACTTCGAGGCGCCGGATCTCGAGACCTTCCGCTGCCTCGACCTGGCGTATCAGGCGCTGCAAGCCGGCGGCAACGCACCGACCACGTTGAATGCGGCCAACGAAGAGGCGGTAGACGCGTTTCTGCGCGGTCGATTGCCCTTCCTCGCCATCGCCGAGGTCATCGAGGCCTGCCTGGCCCGCTTGCCCGGCACGCCGACTGAACATCTGGCCGACCTGCTTGACAGTGATTTAACCGCGCGTCGCGAAGCACAACGTATCATTGCGCGTCTGGCTGCATGATCATCGAGATGTTTGAATGAACGAGTTTTTTGGATCGGTCTGGTGGCTGATCGTCACCCTTGGCCTGCTGGTCACGTTCCACGAATTCGGCCACTTCATCGTCGCCCGCCTGTGCGGGGTCAAGGTGCTGCGTTTCTCGGTCGGCTTCGGCAAACCGCTGTGGATGCGGCGTGACCGTCGCGGCACCGAGTTTGCGATCGCCGCAATCCCGCTCGGCGGCTACGTGAAGATGCTCGATGAGCGCGAGGGAGAGGTGGCTGCCAGCGAGCTCGACCAGGCGCACAACCGCAAGCCGGTCGGACAGCGCATGGCGATCGCGGCCGCCGGTCCCGCATTCAACCTGGTATTTACCGTATTCGCATTCTGGTTGATGTTCGTGGTCGGCAAACCGGATTTCCTGCCCATCGTGGCAGCACCGACCGGCGTCGCGGCCGAGGCCGGCATCGAAGCGGGCGATCGCATCGTCGCGATTGATGGTGCGGCCATCGATTCCTGGAGCAAGGCAATCCAGAAGCTCGGCGAAGGCGCCGTCGGGCGCACCGACACGACAGTCGAAGTGACGACCGCCAAAGGCGATGCGGCGACGCGCAACCTGGCTTTCAGCCGCCTCGAAGCCGGCATTGCCGAGGACCAGTTGTTTGATCGCATCGGCCTGAAGCTCGCACCGCGCGAACGTCCGGCGGAAATCGGCCTCGTCTCCGATGGAAAACCTGCGGCGATAGCCGGAATCAAGGTCGGCGACCGCGTCTTGCGCATCAATGGCCGCGACGTATCAGGTTTCGGCGATATCGAGACGATCGTGCCCGAAGAAGCTGCCAGGGACCCGCATCTTGCCCTCGTGATCAAGCGCGGCGACGAACAGCTCGACATCGGCCTCGACGCGACCCTGTTTGATGCCGGCGATGGAAAACCGCGCTACGTGATCGGCATCGGCAGCACCAGCGCGTACGATGCGAAACTGCAGTACGGGCCATTGGCGGCCATCCCGCGCGCTTTCGCCGAGACCTGGGATGTCACCAAGAGCTCGCTCGGCATGATCAAGATGCTGCTGGTCGGCCGTGCCGGCCTCGAAAACCTCTCCGGTCCGATCTCGATTGCACGATTTGCCAACGGGTCGGCCCAACTGGGCCTGGCCTGGTTCCTCAGTTTCCTCGCCCTGATCTCGCTGTCATTGGCGATCGTCAACCTCCTGCCGATCCCGATCTTGGACGGCGGCCACCTGCTGTATTACCTTATCGAACTGATCAAAGGCAGTCCGGTAAGCGAACGCAGCCAGGTTGCAGGCCAATATGTTGGCCTGATGATGCTGGTGGCCCTGATGGGGCTGGCGTTCTACAACGATATTCTTCGGCTCATACCCTGAGCCGGTTCTGCCCAACAACAACGGAAGCGGTGCGCCCTCGCCGCAAGCCGACCCTGCCTCAATGGAAGTGACGATGAAGCGTATCGCCGCCCTGCTCCTGCTCGCCTGGCTCAGCACCCAGAATGCCTTCGCGTTCGACAGCTTCACGGTGTCTGACATTCGTATCGATGGCCTCTCGCGCATTGCCTCCGGCACAGTGTTCACCTACCTGCCGATCGAGAAGGGGGACGTGCTGACCCCCGAACGGGCCGAACAGGCGATCCGCGCCCTGTACAAGACCGGCTTCTTCAACGATGTGACGCTGAACCGGCAAGGCGACATCCTTGTCATCACGCTGGTCGAGCGTCCGTCGATCTCGAAGGTCGCCATCCGCGGCAACAAGGATCTCAAGGAAGAAGACCTGCGCAAGGGACTCAAGGGCATCGGCCTGTCCGAGGGCGAGACCTTCGAGCGGCTCAAGCTCGACTCGGTGCAGCAGGAACTGACCCGCCAGTACTACAACCGCGGCAAGTACAACGTCTCGGTCGAGACGGCCGTGGTCAACCTCGACCGCAACCGCGTCGAAGTGGCCATCAACATCGTTGAAGGCAAGCCGGCCAAGATCAAGCATCTCAACATCGTCGGCAACGACACGTTCAAGGCGAAGAAGATCCGCGACGACTTCCAGTCCGACACGACCAACTGGACCTCGTGGTACTCGAAGGACGACCAGTACTCTCGCGAGAAGATGTCCGGCGACCTCGAACGCCTGTCTTCGTTCTATCTCGATCGCGGCTATGTCGATTTCGCGGTCGACTCGACCCAGGTGTCGATGAGCCCGGACAAACGCAAGATGTATGTCGTTGCCAACATCAAGGAAGGCGAGGTTTACACGGTCACCGACATCAAGCTGACCGGCGACCTGATCCTGACCGACGAGGACCTGCGCAAGCAGTTGGCGATCAAGTCGGGCGAGACCTTCTCGCGGCGCCAGGTCGAACAGTCGGCCGACGCCATCACGTCGGTGCTTTCAAACATCGGCTATGCCTTCGCGGAGGTCAACCCGATCCCGGAGATCGACCGCGACAAACGCGAGGTCTCGCTGAATTTCCAGGTCGTCCCTGGCAAGCGCGTCTACGTGCGCAAGATCACCTTCAAGGGCAACCTGCACACCGAGGACCAGGTCCTGCGCCGCGAGATGCGCCAGCTCGAGGGCGCCTGGTACTCGCAGGCCGCGATCGACCGATCGAAGGTCCGCCTGCAACGTCTCGGTTATTTCAAGACCGTCGGCATCGACACGCCGCGCGTGCCAGGTCAGGACGATCAGGTTGACGTGACTGTCGACATCGAGGAGCAGCCCTCCGGCAGTTTCACCTTTGGCGTGGGCTATTCCCAGGTACAGGGCCTGATCACCAGCATCGCCCTGCAGCAGAACAACTTCTTCGGCACCGGCGATCGCGTCGGCGTGACCCTGCAGCGCAGTTCGTACCTCAAGACCTACAGCCTGTCGTACTTCGAGCCGTACCTGACCGACGACGGTATCGGGCTGGGTTACGACATCAGCCACCGCGAACTCGATTCAGGCCAGGCGAACATCGCCAACTACCTGACCAACTCGGACAATTTCAGCACCTATCTCGGCATTCCGCTGACCGAGAGCGACACCCTCAACACGCGGATTGGCGTGAGCCAGACGACGATCCGCGCGTTTCCGGGCACCACGCCGAGACAGTTCATCGACTACCTGAACGCACTCAACCACAACACGTTCCACAACTGGAGCGTCGAGCTGTCGTGGGCCCACGATACGCGCAACAAGTATTACAACCCGACCCGCGGCTCGCTGCAGACGGTTTCGTTCGAAACGACCTTGCCCGGGTCCACGGTCGAGTACTTCAAGTTCAAGTACCTTTATTCGCAGTACCTGCCTTTGACCGAAAAGCTGACCCTGTTCGGAAGCGCATCGATCGGCTACGGCGGCAGCTACAGTGGCGTCTACCGCACCGCCACCGACAATGGCCAGGATCCGCCCGTAACCACCGAGTACGGCGCGCGCGGATTGCCGTTCTTCGAGAATTTCTTTGCGGGCGGCAGCGCCGACATCCGCGGATTCCGCGACAACACGCTGGGCCCGACCGATTTCAGCGCGGGCTTCCGCCAGCCACTCGGCGGCGCATTCAAGACCGTAGCCACGGCCGAGCTGATTTTCCCCACGCCGTTCGTCAAGGAAAATGACAACACGACCCGGCTTTCGTGGTTTGTCGATGTCGGAAACGTGTTCAAGGATTACAACGCATGGAGCGCCAAGGAACTGCGTGCGTCGACCGGCCTTTCGTTCCAGTGGCGCGCGCCGGTCGGTCCGATCATCATCAGTTTCTCGAAACCCCTTCGCAAGAAGGACGGTGACGACACCGAATCGATCCAGTTCAGTTTCGGACCGCAATTCTGATCGGGCCCTCCGGAGTAGCGTAGAGACGAACCTCAGATCGAATCGTGCTCGGGGAGAACAGGATTGACTGGAACCAGGACCACGATGTCGCTTGCGCTGCTGATGGCGCTGGTCGTGGTGTTCTGCACACCGCTCGCCGCGCAGTCGCCGACGATGCGGATCGGCTATGTCGACATGAAGCGACTGCTCGACAACGCACCGCAGGTGGTTTCGGGCAGACGCAAGCTCGAACTCGAATTCGCTCCGCGCGACAGCGCACTGAATGCGGACGAGATGCGTCTCGTCGCGATGCGCTCGCGCTACGAGCGTGACAGCTCCGGCATGGAGCGCAGCGAGGCCGAAAGCCTGCGCCGCGAGATCGATGCACTGGATCGGTCGATCAAGCGCAACCGTGAAAACCTGCGCAGCGAACTGAAGACGCGCAGCGACCAGGAACTCGACCGGAGCTGGCGCGAAATCAACAATGCGGTCATCGAGTTCGCGCGCGAACAGAAGATCGACCTGATCGTGCCGAGCCCGGTGATCTATGCCAGCCAGCGCATCGACGTGACCGACCAGGTACTCGAGCGCCTGCGTCGCCAGCATGATGCCAAGGCGGCCGGGCCATGAGCGGGGAGCAGGCAGGCTTCCGTCTCGGCGACCTTGCCGAACGGTTCGCATTGAACCTGCGCGGTGACTCCGGGCTGGTCGTCCACGGCGTCGCCACGTTGGCCCAGGCCGGCCCCGGACAACTCGGTTTTCTCGCCAATCCACGTTATCGCGGGCAATTGAATTCGACGCGTGCATCTGCGGTGATCCTGCGCATGGCCGATCTTGATGCGATCGGCAACGGCACGATGGCCGTGCTGATCGCCGCCGATCCGTATGTCGCGTTCGCACGCATCGCAGCGCTGTTCGAGCCTGCCAGCGACGCCCCGGCCGGAATCCACCCGAGTGCGGTCGTGGCCGGGTCGGCGCGCATCGCGCCGACGGCTTCGATCGGCCCGTTTTGCGTGATCGAGGCCAACTCCGTGATCGGTGATGCGGCCACCATCGGAGCGCACGGGCATATCGGCCCGGACTGCGAGGTCGGCGCCGGTTGCCAACTGGCCGCGCGGGTCACGCTTGTATGCCGCGTGCATCTCGGCCAGCGCGTATTGATCCATTCCGGAGCGGTCCTCGGTGCCGATGGATTCGGCCTCGCTTTCGATAAGGACCACTGGATCAAGGTCCCCCAGCTCGGCGGCGTGCGTATTGGCGATGATTGCGAGATTGGCGCCAATACGACGATCGATCGCGGTGCGATCGAAGACACCGTGCTCGAGGAGGACGTCCGCCTCGACAACCAGATCCAGATCGCCCACAACGTCGTCATCGGTGCACATACCGCAATTGCAGGCTGTGCCGCGATCGCAGGCAGCACGCGTATCGGTCGCTACTGCCTGATCGGTGGCGCGGCTGGCATAATCGGTCATTTGGTTGTTGCGGACCGTGTGACCGTCACGGCGATGAGTCTGGTCACGCATTCGATCCGTGAACCTGGCGAGTATTCGTCGGGCACCCCCATCCAGGAAAGCCGGCTGTGGCGGCGCAATGCAGCGCGCTTCAAGCACCTCGACGAGCTGGCCAGACATGTTGCAGACATACACAAGGGATCCACCCATGAATGAACCGAATCCGTCGTCCGAGCACGGCCCGATCGACGTCCGGCGTATCGCCCAGTTGTTGCCTCATCGCTTTCCGTTCCTGCTGATCGACCGCGTGCTCTCGTGGGAGCCCGGCAAGCGCTTGACCGCGATCAAGAACGTATCGGTCAACGAACCGTTCTTCCAGGGGCATTTCCCCGGCCATCCGGTCATGCCGGGAGTCCTCGTGATCGAGGCTCTGGCCCAGGCATCGGGTGCCCTGGTGCAGTTGTCGGTAAGCAAGGATCCCAATCAGCCGGCGTTGTTCTACCTGGTCAAGATCGACAAGGCCCGCTTCAGCCGCGTCGTCGTTCCGGGCGACCAGCTCGTGCTTGAAGTCGAACAGAAGCGCACATTGCGGCGCATGGGCCTGTTCTGGGGCCAGGCCAAGGTCGATGGCGAAGTGGTTGCGGAAGCGGAACTGCTGTGTGCCGAGAGGAGGGGCTGATGATCCACCCAACCGCCCTCGTCGACCCCAGCGCACGGATCGGCGGGAACGTCAGCATCGGCGCATACACCATCATTGGCCCGGAAGTGGAAATCGGCGAGGGCACGACGATCGGTCCTCATGTGGTCATCGAAAGCCACACGCGCATCGGCAAGGAAAACCGCATCTGGCAGTTCGCCTCGCTCGGAGCGGCCCCGCAGGACAAGAAGTTCCATGGCGAGACTTCGCGCCTGGAAATCGGTGACCGCAACGTCATCCGTGAATTCGTCTCGTTCAATCGCGGCACCGAGGAAGGCGCGGGAGTGACCCGAATCGGCAACGACAACTGGCTGATGGCCTACGTGCATATCGCCCACGATTGCATCGTCGGCAACAATGCCATCTTCTCGAATGCCTCGTCGCTGGCTGGACATGTCACGGTCGATGACTGGG
Source organism: Pseudomonadota bacterium (assembly GCA_029561145.1). Classification (GTDB taxonomy): domain Bacteria; phylum Pseudomonadota; class Gammaproteobacteria; order Xanthomonadales; family Rhodanobacteraceae; genus Dokdonella. Next base: position 32,039 of record JAKQJM010000066.1, on the reverse strand, counting down.
TCATCCTCGGCGGCTTCACGCTCGTGCACCAGTTCTGTCAGGTGGGCGCACACGCTTTCACCGCGATGGGTGCGATCATCAACCGTGACGTGCCGCCCTATGTGACGGTCGCCGGCAGTTTCGCCGAGCCGAAGGGCATCAACTCGGAAGGTCTGCGCCGCCGCGGCTATTCGTCCGAACGGATCATGTCGATCAAGCGCGCCTATCGCACGTTGTACAACTCCGGCCTGCCGCTGTCCGAAGCACGCTCCGAGCTGGCGAAAGCCGCCGAGGGCGCTCCCGATGTCAAGCTGATGCTCGATTTCATAGAGCGCTCGCAACGCTCGCTGGTGCGCTGACAGCGGGGAATTGGGAGTGGGTTTGCATGCCCCGGTCTTGTACGGATTGGCACCCGAACGGGTCGCCTTCACGGAGCCTTCAGAAGCACACCCGCCTCCGAGTGGATTTCGAAATTCCCCCTGACCGCGGAATCGCAAGACGCCATGACCGATTCCCCATTCCCCATTCCCCATTCCCCGCTCTTCGTCCTAGTCGCCGGTGAAGCTTCCGGGGATCTGCTCGGAGCGGGATTGATCGCGGCATTGCGCGAGCGCTTCCCGGATGCGCGATTCGCCGGCATCGGTGGCCCGCGCATGGTCGCCGCCGGATTCGAAGCCTGGTTTCCGGCCGAACGACTGGCCGTGATGGGACTGGCTGAGGTCCTGCTGCACCTTCCTGGCCTGCTCGCGATCCGTCGCCATGTGCGACGACGCGCTCTGGCATTGCGCCCCGCAGCGTTCATCGGCATCGATGCGCCTGATTTCAACCTCGCCCTCGAGCGCACGCTCAAGCGCGCGGGCATCCGCACCATCCACTACGTCAGTCCTTCGATCTGGGCCTGGCGCGAGCAGCGTGCGCAAAAGATCGGCCAGAGCGCCGATCGCGTGTTCTGCCTGTTTCCGATGGAGCCAGCCGTCTATGCGCGGCACGGTGTCGACGCGCGCTTCGTCGGCCATCCGCTGGTCGATGCGTTCGCGCGCGAACCCGATCAAGCTGCGGCACGCGGGTCTCTGGGACTTCCCGAGGATGTACCGGTGCTCGCGATCCTCCCCGGAAGCCGCCTTGGCGAGATACGGCGCCTTGGCTCCGATTTCATCAACGCCGCGATCCGGCTCTCGAAGGAAATCCCGAACCTGCATGTCGTTGCGCCAATGGCGAATGCGGCGTGTCGGGCCGCTTTCGCGACGGCACTCGCCAAAGCGGGAATCGGGAAGCGTGAAGCGGGAATCGAAAAAACCACGGCGGAGCACGCTGGCGCTTCAGTCAGCGCCGAGTCGCCATTCCCGATTCTCGTGCTGGACGGCCAATCCCATGCCGCGATGATCGCAGCCGATGCGGTGCTGCTCGCGTCAGGCACGGCCGCGCTGGAGGCCATGCTGGCGAAGCGGCCCATGGTGGTCGCCTATCGTCTCGCCGCCCTGACCTACCGCATCGTCAAGGGCTTCGGCATGCTCAAGGTCGATCGTTACTCCCTGCCCAACCATCTGGCGGGTCGCGAACTCGTTCCCGAGCTGATGCAGGACCGCTGCACCCCCGAGGCGCTTGCCAGCGCGCTGCGCGGACCCCTGCTTGAACGCCGCACCGATCCGGAGTTGCTCGCCGAATACCTGCGATTGCATGAGCTGCTGCGCGGCGGCGGCGATCGCGCGGCGGCGGCTGCCGTCGTCGAATGACCGATATCCCTTGCTCGCGGTATTGACGTCCGCCCGGACGATGCCCAGGATGGCCATTCCACACGGGAATCCCGCCGTACCTGGACATCGCGGCTGTCATGTCTGAACCCGATCCGGCAGCACTTCGCTATCCGCCGCGCGCACCACGATCGACGTTGCGGCAATCCTTGCTGCGCGGATTTGCGCTGCTCGCCTTTTTCGCCATGCTGCTATGCGTTCCGCTGGCCGAGAAGCTCGGTGCGGAAAAATGCTTTGCGCTGACCATCGTCTGTGCAACCACCCTGATCCTGTTGTTTGCGACTGCACGCGCGTCGTTTGTCCTGCTCGTGATTTCGCTGCTGGCGGGCACCCTTGCGACGGCCAGCATGCTCAAGCTCGAGTACCTGCTGACGCCGGTGCTGGCTCCGGACCTGGAGTACTACATCAATCGGCAGTCGCTCGAATGGCTCGGTCGCTACCCGATCCTGCTCGCATTCACGCTTACCGTCGTCGCCCTGGTACCGCTGTTGCTGGTGCCGGCATGGCGATGGGAGACGGTGCCGGCGCATTTCCGTCTCGCTCGATGGCGCGTGGCGTTGCTGCGCGGTGTCGGCATGATCGCAGCGGCCTTCGTGCTCACGGCATGTCTTTCACCGACCGGGCCGTTCCGCGGCGTGTTCAACAAGCCGATGTGGGCAACGATTACCGACCGCAGCTACCTCACCGCGTTCTTCACCTCGTTCAGCGACACCGAAGTGAATGCTCCGAGCATTCCGGCCAAGGTCGATCATTCGATCAGCTGGAAGATGGACACCCCGCTGAAGGCGCCGCAGCAGCGCCCTGACGTTGTCGCGGTCCTCGAGGAGAGCACCTTCGATCCGCACATGCTCGATGCCTGCACGATTCCACAATGCGATCTTGCGATGTTCAAGCCAGACCGCGACACGCGGTCAGGTGGTCCGCTGACGGTGCATACGTTTGGTGGCGGCACCTGGACCAGCGAGTTTGCGCTCGAGACGGGCCTGGCCGATGTGCTGTTCGGCAACGCCGGCCTGTACGCGCCGTACAGTCTTGCGCCGCGCATCGAGCACAGCCTGCCGCGCGCGTTCAAGGCGGCCGGCTACCGCGTGATCGCGGTCTATTCGCACAGCGGTGAGTTCCTCAACGCGCGCAATGCCTATGCGAACTACGGTTACGACATGTTCTACGACGGTACCGATCTCGGCCTCGGCTGGGAAAGCACCGATGCCGATCTCCTCGAAGCGTTCCGCAGGATCTATGCCGACGAGACCGAGGCGCATCCCGATCAACCCCTGTTCTTCTTCACCTTGACCTTGCACCAGCACGGGCCGCACATGATCCCGCTGGAAGAACTGCCGGCTCCCTTCGACAAACCGCTGTTCAAGGGCAAGTTCAGCCCGCCCGCACTCGACAACTGGCTGAACATCAACCTGGGCAATTATCTGCAGCGTGCCGCGCTGTCCAGCGCGATGCTCGCCGACATGCGGAACATGCTCTGGAGCAGTGGCCGACCGACCGTCCTGATGCATTTCGGCGATCACCAGCCATCGTTCGACGGTGCAATCCACGCGATACCGAAGACCGTGCCGAAGGCAGCGGGTCCGAATTCCAGTCGGGTCACCTACTACATGCTGAAGACCAGCTTCCCGGCACCGAAGATGCGCCGCTATGACGCACTCGACATCGTCTTTCTCGGCTCGCTGCTGCTCGACGCGGCAGGCGTGCCCAAGGATGCGTTCTATCAGGCCAATACCCTGTTGCGCGAACGTTGCGAGGGACGCTACCTGACCTGCAAGGACAGCAAGGTGCTCGCCTCGTACCACGACTACGTGTTCAACTCCCTGAAGGACCTGCGCGATGAATGACCTGCAAGTCGACGCCCGCAGGATCGCTGGCGTCGATGAAGCGGGTCGCGGGCCACTCGCCGGCCCGGTCGTCGTTGCCGCGGTGATTCTCGATCCGCTACGGCCGATCCGCGGACTTGCAGATTCCAAGGTGCTCAGCCCCAGCCGGCGGGACCAACTGGCGGGCGAAATCCGCGACGCAGCGCTCGCGTTCGCGATCTGCGTCGTCCAGGCCGACGAGATCGATCGCCTGAACATCCTTGGCGCGACCCTGGTCGGCATGTCGCGGGCGCTTGCGCAACTTCCGGTCAAGCCGCTGCTTGCCCTGATCGACGGCAACCGCTTGCCGCTCGACCTGCCGTGCGCCGGGCGCGCGGTAATCCGCGGCGACGCAACCGAACCGGCAATCAGCGCCGCGTCGATCCTGGCGAAGACTGAACGCGACCGGATCATGGTCGAACTCGATCGCATCCATCCCGGCTACGATTTCGCACGGCACAAGGGATACCCGACTCGCGAGCATCTCGATGCATTGACCCGGCTCGGTGCATGCCGCGAGCACCGGCGCAGTTTTGCGCCGGTGCGCCTGGCGCCCGGGAAACAGGGCCGGACGGCCACGGATCGGGTGTCAGCGGACCTGACAGGTCGCGAAACGGCCTGAGCGAAGCAAGGCGCGGCCCGCACATCCGGCAGGGTCGCGCAAGCTTGTCCGGCCGCGACGCCGCCGCTACCCTGTTCGCTCCTCCCGTGTATTGCCGCCATGTCCGCGGAATTTGTCCATCTGCACGTCCACAGCGAGTACTCGCTGGTCGACTCGACGATCCGCATCGACCAGCTGGTCGCGGCCTGCGTCGCTGCAGGCATGCCGGCGGTCGCGCTGACGGATCAGGTCAATCTGTTCGCCCTGGTCAAATTCCACAGCGCTGCCGAAAAGGCCGGCATCAAGCCGATCGCCGGTTGCGACATCTGGATCGAGGATCCCGCCGATCGCAATCGTCCGCATCGGCTGACCCTGCTGTGCCAGAACGATGAGGGGTACCGCAACCTGTCGCGGCTGGTCTCGCGTGCCTGGTCCGATGGTCGCCAAGGTGATTTCGCGCTGCTCGATCCCGCATGGCTGATCGAGGCGAATCGTGGCTTGATCCTGCTTGCCGGTCGCGACAGCGATGTCGGCAGATTGCTGACCAGCGGACGCGAAGATGCCGCTCGCGAATGCGCCCGTGACTGGCAGCGGCACTTCGGCGATCGATTCTATCTGGAGCTCGTGCGCACCCATCGGACCGGCGAGGACACCTTCGTCACGACAGCCGTGAACCTGGCCATCGAACTCGATCTGGCCGCGGTCGCGAGCAACGATGTCCGTTTTCTCGAACGCGAGGACTTCGAGGCGCACGAGGCACGGGTCTGCATCCACGATGGTCGCGTGCTGGCGGATCCGAAGCGACCGCGCAACTATTCCGCCGAGCAATACCTCAAATCGCCACACCAGATGGCCGAGCTGTTTGCCGACCTTCCGCAGGCGATCGAGAATGCCGTCGAGTTGGCCAGGCGTTGCAATCTCGAGCTCCGCTTCGGCACCTACTATCTGCCGGATTTTCCGGTTCCCGAAGGCTTCACGCTGGAGTCGTGGATCCGCACGCAATCGCGCGAAGGGCTCTCGGAACGGCTCGGCGAGCAGTCACCGGCATCGGGCTTCACCCGCGAAGACTACGCGCATCGTCTTGAAAACGAAGTCGATGTCATCGTCGCAATGGGCTTTCCTGGCTATTTCCTGATCGTCGCCGACTTCATCAACTGGGCGAAGGACAACGACATACCGGTTGGTCCCGGGCGCGGCTCCGGCGCGGGCTCGGTGGTCGCCTGGGCACTGGGCATCACCGATATCGATCCGCTGCGCTATGGCCTGCTGTTCGAGCGCTTCCTCAATCCCGAACGCGTTTCGATGCCGGATTTCGATATCGACTTCTGCATGGACAATCGCGACCGCGTGATCGACTACGTGGCGGCGAAATACGGTCGGGATCACGTCAGTCAGATCATCACTTTCGGCACGATGGCAGCCAAGGCCGTGCTGCGCGACACCGGGCGCGTGCTGGGAATGCCTTATGGCCAGGTCGACAGGATCGCCAAGCTGATTCCGATGCGTCCGCTCGACCTGAGCCTCGACGACGTGCTCGGTCGCAGCGAGAAATCGCGCGACGAACCGGACCGTGTCGTCGCCGAGTTCAGGCAGGAATATGAATCCGATGATGCGATTCGCGATCTCGTCGATCTCGCCCTCAAACTCGAGGACCTGACCCGCAACGCAGGAAAACACGCCGGCGGCGTCGTCATCGCACCCGGCCCCCTGACCGACTATGCGCCGCTCTACAGCGAAGCCGGTGGGGGTGGCGTCGTCACCCAGTTCGACAAGGACGACGTCGAAACCGTTGGCCTGGTCAAGTTCGACTTCCTCGGGCTGCGCACGCTGACCATCATCGACTGGGCGGTCAAGGCGATCAATGCGCGGCGCGCGAAAACCCGGGAGGCGGCTGTGGACATCAGCCAGTTGCCGCTCGATGACGCCGCCGTGTACACCTTGTTCAAGCGCGCACAGACGATCGCGGTATTCCAGTTCGAATCGCGCGGCATGCAGCGGGCGTTGAAGGACGCCAAGCCGGATCGCTTCGAGGACATCATCGCGCTCGGTGCCTTGTACCGCCCCGGTCCGATGGATCTGATCCCGAGCTTCTGCGCGCGCAAACTCGGCCGCGAGGCAATCGAGTATCCGGACCCGCGCGTCGAGCCTGTCCTGAAAGAGACCTACGGCATCATGGTCTATCAGGAACAGGTCATGCAGATGGCGCAGATTGTCGGCGGCTACACCTTCGGAGGTGCCGACCTGCTGCGCCGCGCGATGGGCAAGAAGAAGGTCGAGGAGATGGCCCGGCACCGCGCGATCTTTCGCGAAGGGGCGGAGAAGAACGGCGTCAGCGAGGCCAAGGCCGACGCGGTCTTCGATCTGATGGAGAAGTTCGCCGGCTACGGATTCAACAAATCGCATGCGGCCGCCTACGCACTTATTTCCTACCAGACTGCCTGGCTGAAGACCCACTACCCGGCCGAATTCATGGCCGCCGTGCTCTCGGCGGACATGGACAACACCGAAAAAGTCGTCAACTTCCTTGGCGAAGCGCGTGCGCTGGGCCTCGAAATCCTGCCGCCAGACATCAACGCGTCGGGCTACAAGTTCCACGCGCTCGATGCGGATTCGGCCGCCGCGCCATCGCGCAGGATCCGCTACGGGCTTGGCGCGCTGAAGGGGGTCGGTGAGGGGGCGATCGAGAACGTCGTGCGCATGCGCGACCACGGCGGTGCATTTGCAGACCTCGGTGATTTCTGCATGCGCGTCGATGCCCAGAAGATCAACAAGCGCACGCTCGAAGCATTGATCCTTTCCGGATCCATGGATGCGCTCGCCGCCAATCGGGCGAGCCTGATGGCGCAACTGCCCGAGGCCATGCGCGCCGCCGATCAGCTCGCACGCGATACCCAGGCAGGCCAGAACGACATGTTTGGTGCGGCCAGCCCGGCCGCCGTTTCGATCGAGCTGGTCGAGATTGCCGACTGGCCCGCACAGCGCCGGCTCGCCGGCGAACGCGACACCCTCGGCCACTATCTGTCGGGGCATCCGACCGACGCGTGGCGTGAGCTGCTGGCGCGCGTGGCCACCTGCCCGATCGGCGAACTCGACAAGCACCACAAACCGCAGGAAGGGCGTAGCCGATTCGGAGGCGGGCAATCCTTCACTCTCGCCGGATCGGTACTGGGCATCCGCAAGCAGGGCGAATCCCGGGCCTTCGTCCAGGTCGAGGACTATTCGGGCCGCTTCGAGGCCATCCTCTACCGCGAGGCCTGGGCCGAGTTCGCGGCCTTGCTGACGCGCGACGCGATCCTGGTTTTCGAGGGCGCCTTGTCGATCGATGATTCGTCCGGCGCCTATCAACTGCGCACCCAGCGGGTCAGCACGATCGAATCGGCCTGCGAGCGCCAGGCACGTGTCCTGCGCCTGCGCGTCAATGGCATAGGCAACGATTTCGCCACCCGTCTCTATGCCGTCCTCGAAGGCTGTCGTGGCGGCGGCACTGCAGTCCGCATCGCCTTCAGCAATCAAAGCGGGCGTGGCGAGATCGAACTCGGCCCGGAATGGCGGGTACGCGCAAGCCCGTTGCTGGTGGATACGGTCGCCGCGCTCGAAGGCGTACTGGATGCCGAGTACCTCTATGGTGCCTGAGCGCGGCACGCGTCCGGGCACCGTCACGCATCATCGTGACCGGCTATACTGCGCGCCTTCTGATTCAAACATCGTTGAATGAACCCGAATTTCCTCGAATTCGAAGCACCGATTGGCGAACTTGAAGCCAAGATCCAGGAGCTGCGCCACGCCAGCCACGGACAGGCATTCAATATCGAGGACGAGATCGGCAAGCTGCAGGCAAAGCTCAAGACGCGGACCGCGGAAATATTCCGCAATCTGACGCCTTGGCAGGTCGCGCAGTTGGCACGCCACCCGGCGCGTCCTTTCACGCTCGACTACATCAAGGTCATGTGCCAGGAGTTCCATGAGCTGTCGGGCGACCGCGCCTACGCGGACGATGCCGCGATCGTCGGCGGAATCGGACGCATCGATGATCGCAGCGTCGTCATCATCGGCCATCAGAAGGGACGCGACACCAAGACCAAGATCCGCCGCAACTTCGGCATGCCACGCCCGGAAGGTTATCGAAAGGCCCTGCGCCTGATGAAACTGGCCGAACGCTTCAGATTGCCGGTGCTGACCTTCATCGACACGCCCGGCGCCTACCCCGGGGTCGGTGCCGAGGAACGCGGCCAGTCCGAAGCGATCGCACGCAACCTGATCGAGATGGCCGAACTGAAGGTGCCGATCGTGTGCACGGTGATAGGCGAAGGCGGCTCCGGGGGCGCGCTCGCGATCGGGGTCGGCGATCGCACCATCATGTTGCAGTATTCGACATATTCGGTGATCTCGCCCGAGGGATGTGCGTCGATTCTCTGGAAGACCGCCGAGAAGGCCAGGGACGCCGCCGCTGAACTCGGCATCACGGCCGGGCGACTGCTCGAGCTCGGCCTGATCGACAAGGTCGTGCGCGAACCGCTCGGCGGTGCCCACCGCAACCCGCATTCAATGGCCGTTCGACTCAAGGCGGTCCTGCTCAACCAGCTCGAAGCACTCGACGCGCTTGACCTGCCCGCCCTGCTCGACCAGCGCTACCAGCGACTTCGCCAGTACGGCGCTTTCAAACTCGCCTGAGCAGCGAGCGGATCCGCATCCTTCACGGAAGCGGATCCGGCCATCAAGGCAACGCAGATCAGTCGGATTCCGGCACGTTGACCTTGCCGCCGATGTCACGATGGCTGACGTCTCCGCTGCCGGCCGATTCGACGGTCAGGTCGCCGCGGACACTGGCGGCGAGAACGTCGCCAGAGCCGATCGACCCGACCAGCACGTTCCCGCCGACGTCGTGCAGGTCGACATCGCCTGAACCGACACGATCCACGCGCACGTTGCCGGTGACCTCGCGCAACGTCAGGTCACCCGAACCCACGCGGCCAACTTCGGCATCGCCGCGGATCTTGCGCAGGTTGAGATCGCCCGAGGACACCGAGTCCACACGCAAACGGCCGATATCCGACCCCTCGACATCGCCTGATCCCACCTCGACGGCAAGCTCCTGGGCGATATTCTCGACGTTGAGGTCACCTGATCCCGCCTCATAGTCGAGGCTGGCGAGATCTCGCGCATCGACGTCCCCCGAACCGCTGTCAACGACGACCGCGAGATCTGCCGGCACGCGGATCTCGAGGTCCAGATAGGCATAGTTCGAACCGAACAGGGAGAACGAATTGCTGCCCTTCTGCTCGGTCTGCACGACGAGCTGGGCGCCATCGCGACGTTGACCGATCTGGAGATTTTCCAGCGCCTCGGCAGTCGAAGCGCAGGCGCGACCCCGCACCTCGATGCGCTTGAGGTCGCTGACCCCGCGCAGTCGCAGATCCGAGGAACCCAGCACGGCCTTCAGCGACTGGATATCCGCGCGATCGACATCGAAAGTGCGATCAGCCTGGTGCGTGCAATCGGACGCAACAGCGCTGCCGGACAGGAACAACAGAGACAAGACAATAATGCTTCGCATCGAACGCTCCGCTGGGGTGGTCGCAATTCAGATACGTCCAGAGCGCAGATGGTTTAACGCAACGGCATTGCCGCGTGCACGAAAACACCGCCCGCATACCTGGCCTCACTCAGCGGCCTTGACCCGCTGCCAGAGCGCCTCCTGTTCATCCAGCGTCCTGGCTTCCAGGGTTCCGCCTGATTCCGTGACAATCGCTTCCATGCGCCGGAAACGCCGCTCGAACTTCGCATTGGCCTGGCGCAGGGCGGTGGAGACATCGATCCGCGCATGTCGGGCCAGGTTGGCGCAGACGAACAGTACGTCACCGATTTCGTCGGTCAGACGCGCCGGGTCGGCGCCGTCGACGAATTCGGCGCGCACCTCGTCGATTTCCTCATGCAACTTGGCGAACACCGGGTTCACGTCGGGCCAGTCGAAACCGACCGTCGCGGCGCGTTTCTGCAACTTGATCGCACGTTGCCATTCGGGCAGGCCTCGCGCGATGCCGGCTAGCGCGCTCGTGTCGACTTCTCCGGCAGCGGCACGCTCGCGACGCTTGATCGCTTCCCAGTTGACCAGCACTTCCTCGGCCGTATCGGCTCTCGCTTCGGCGAATACGTGGGGATGCCGCGTGATCATCTTGCTGCAGATCGATTCGACGACATCGCCGAAACTGAAATGACCCGCCTCCTCGGCCATGCGGGCATGAAAGACCACCTGCAACAGCAGGTCTCCAAGCTCGTCGCACAAATCGGCGAAATCGCGCCGATCAACGGCGTCGGCGACCTCGTAGGCTTCCTCGATCGTGTAGGGAACGATCGTCTCGAAACTCTGCTTCACGTCCCATGGACAGCCATTGTCGGGATCACGCAGGCGCGCCATGATGGCAACGAGGTCTTCGATCTTGTGCATCGGTCTTCCTGGAAACCACGAACCGGGACGTAGAGTGCGTGATTCCGCACTGCACCGCCATTCCACATCCATTTCCGGGACTCCATGACCGGCACATTCCGCTCGCTGCGCGGCTTCAATTTCCGGGTCTGGGCGTTTGGCGCATTCGTCTCAAACGTCGGTACCTGGATGCAGCGCACGGCACAGGACTGGCTCGTGCTTGCCGAACTGACCGACAAGAGCGCCTCCGCGGTCGGCATCGTCATGGCCTTGCAGTTCGGCCCACCACTGCTGCTGTTGCCGCTGACCGGCTTCGTCGCGGATCATTTCGATCGACGTCGACTTCTGCTGCTGACCCAGACCTGCATGGGCTTGCTCGCCCTCGGGCTCGGCCTGCTCACGATCAGCGGCCATGTGCAGCTCTGGCAAGTGCATGGCTTCGCCTTCCTGCTCGGGTGCGTCACGGCGTTTGATGCCCCGGCGCGGCAAACCTTCGTTTCCGACATGGTTGCGGAATCCGAGCTGTCGAATGCGGTGGCGCTGAACTCGACCTCGTTCAATGCGGCCCGCCTGATCGGCCCGGCAGTCGCCGGCGTGATGATCTCGGCGATCGGGACCGGCTGGGTGTTCGTGATCAATGCCGTATCGTTCGCAGCCGTGATCGCCGCATTGAATCTACTGCGCATCGGGGAGCTGCAACGTCGCGCACGCGCGGTACGAACGCGCGGAGGCATGCTGGAAGGCTTCCGCTACATCTGGAACCGGCCCGACCTGAAGGCGATCCTGCTCATGCTGTTCCTGATCGCCACGTTCGGGCTCAATTTCCCGATCTTCATTTCGACCATGTCGGTGACGGCATTCCACGGCGGAGCCGGGCAATATGGCGCGCTGTCCTCGATCATGGCGGTCGGCTCGGTCATTGGCGCGCTGCTCTCGGCGCGCCGCGCGCAACCGCGATTGGGCTTGCTGCTGAGCGGAGCGGCGGTGTTCGGATCCGGCATGGTGGCAGCCGCCTTGATGCCCAACGCCATCCTGTTCGGTGTGATCCTCGTCATTGTCGGCGTCTCGGCGCAGACCTTCATGGTCACGGCCAACAGCGCCGTCCAGTTGTCCACCGATCCGGCGATGCGTGGCCGTGTGCTGGCGATCCTGCTCGCGCTGGCGCTTGGCGGCACGCCTATCGGCGCACCGGTGGTCGGCTGGGTGGCGGACACGTTCGGTGCACGCTGGGCGCTGGGCATCGGCGCCGCATCGGGCTTCCTCGCCCTGCTCGTCGGCATCCACCATCTGGTCAGGCATCGCGGGTTGCGCGTGCGCATCGTCGCGCGACGTCTGAATATCCGTCTTGACGATCCGCCTGCGTGACCAGGCCCAGGCGTGCACCGGAGCGGATAGTCGATGACGGCGGTGGCACAGCGGAAACCCGCTGCGCGGCACGAGCCGTGTTCGATCAACTGGCCAGCGAGATGCCCTCGATCGCGCTGTCCCGGGACCGCTCCTCGGCAGATTTCGGCTCGAATGTCGGCAAGGACTTGGGTAGGTGCAGGCGAGGCATTCCGACGATGTAGCCCTGCGCCATGTCGACTCCGCAGGCGTGGAGGCTCATCAGGGTCGCGGTATCCTCGACACACTCCGCGACCGTTATCTTGCTCGCTGCAGCGGCAATCGCCGTGAGCGAGGAAATGATCGTGCGATCGAGGTTGTCGTCGGGAAGCCCCTGGATCAGCGAGCCGTCGATCTTGAGAATATCGGCTTCGATCTGTTTCAGGTAGGCGAACGTGGAGAAACCCGTGCCGAAATCGTCAACCGCGATCCGGCAGCCGAGCGAGCGCAGTGCCGCGAGCTGGCGTTGTGCGTTTTCAAGATCGTTGATCGAATGCGACTCGGTGATCTCGAGCACCAGCGCAGCGGGATTGACGTTGTACTCGACGATCCGGGCTGTCACGTACTCGGTGACTCCGCCCTTTTCGAGGGTCTGTGCCGAAATGTTGATCGTCAATGCAATCGGGCGCGGGCTGTCGCGTGTTTCACGCAAGGCCATCAAGGCGTGGTTGATCACCCAGAAATCGATTTCCTGCATCATGCCGAAGCGTTCCGCAGCATGCAGGAAGGCGTTGGGCGAGATCAGTTCGCCCTGACTTCCCTTCATGCGGATCAGCACCTCGAACAAGGCCTCGTCATGCGGATTGCGTTCGAGCTGACGCAGCCAGATGTCCTTGCTGTTCTTGCTGCCGGGAGCATCGCCTTCCATGCCCTTCAACGGAACGATCGGTTGATAGCAGAGCGCGAACCTGTCGGTGCGCAAGGCCTCCTCGAGGCGCACCGACCAACCCAGATCGACATCGAGCGCGGCCAGACGGCCGGTCTCGGGCGAGTACATCTGGCACTGGTTGCGCCCGGACCGCTTCGCCATGTGGCAGGCGATGTCGGCGAACGCCATCGCATCGCCCGGTGAGCACGAGGACTCGTCGATCCTTGCGCAGCCGACCGAGAGCGTGATCCGATAACTCTTGCCGCCGTACGCGAAAGGGGTGACGGTGAGCACGCGGCGGAACCCGTCGGCCAGTGTCATCAGGTCGCTGGCGCCGACATTGGTCAGCAGGACCGCGAACTCGTCACCGCCCATGCGCGCGAGGTAGTCGCTGCCACGCAACCGCGATTTGAGGCGCTGGCTGACTTCGACCAGCAGGCGATCGCCGGCGACATGGCCGGCCGTGTCATTGATGTACTTGAAACGGTCGAGGTCGATGAACAACAGCATCGCCGTCTTGCCGGTGCAGCGCACCTTGCTGCATTCCTGTTCGAGTTGCGATTCGAACCAGCCGCGATTGTGCAGCTTGGTCAGGCTGTCGTGCTCGGCCTGCCAGCGCAATTCCTCTTCCAGTGCACGCCGCGCCGAGATATCGCGGAACGCGACCACCGATCCGTTCAGTTCGGAGTCCATCTTCAATGGATGGATGTTGCATTCAACCGGAATACCGCGCTTGGCCGAGGTCCAGAATCGCGTCAACCATGACGACACTTCGCTGCCGTGTGCGTAACACGAGTTCAGGTACGAAGCCGAGCGTTGCATCGGCAGTCCGTCCTCGTCGGCGGAGTGGAACGCATCGAACGCACTGCGGCCGACCAGCTCGCTCGCATCCGAGTAGCCGAGCAGATCGAGTGCGGCAGGATTGATGAACTGGATGACGCCCGCCACATCGACGCCGTAGACACCCTCGCCCACGGACGAGAGGATTCCCTGCAGGCGGCGGCGCTCGTTGTCGATCGCCTTGCGATCGTTGATCGTCCTCGCAAGTGAAGCCAGGCGCGCGAGCAGCAGGTCCTTCGACTCGCTCTTGAACAGGCACTCAAGGGCGCCGCAGGCCAGCGACTCCGCAATGACCGCATCCGAATAGGTGCCGGTGATCGTGGCCGTGAGGATGTGCTGGGTTTCCGGGTTGTTGCGGATTTTCGTGATCAGTGCGGTACCGTTCTGCACCGGCATCAGATAGTCGATGATCGCGATGTCATAGGCCTGGCCCGATACCTTCGTCCAGCCATCGGCGACGCTGTCGGCGGTTTCGACGCAGTAGCCGTGTTTCTGCAGGAGTTTGGAATAGCCGGCGCGAACCGTGGCCGAATCATCGACGAGCAGGATCCTGACTTGTTCATCGTGCGAACTCAGCGCCGCCTTGACGCTCTGGCTTGGTCGCAGCAGTTGGTCGATCGCACTCGGCGCTTCAAGGTATTCGGCCCAGAATGTCAGCGCGGTGCGCGGGCGGGACATGCGCCAGTTGACCGCGTTCGCACTGCTCGAATCGGCCATCACCAGAACCGGCAGATGCTCGAACCGTTCGCCATGCAGCAGGCCGAACACGTCCTCTGCCACGCCTTCCGAGTACTCGGGCCATCCGAGCACCACCGCGTCGAGATTGTCGATGCCGAACTGCGCGCGCTGCAGGGCATCGTAGGCCTCGGCCAGCGACGCGACTGCGCTCACGCCGAAACCGGACTGGCTGAGCACCGCGGTCAGGGCCCGGCGTCGGGTTTGCGATGTGTCCGCCAACAGGATCATTTTCATGGATCGTCACTCAGTCAGGATCGTAACCAGGCCCGGACCACGCCACGCGCAGGCACCCGGTCGGCCGCGATCGGGCGCCGAAGAGCGCTTCAACGAGTGATTTCCCCCGGATCCCGCCAGTTTCCGGCAGCCATCATTGGCGCACCGGACAGTTTTCGTCGCATCCGTCCACTTTCGCGAGTGCGCGAAGGTCGATACGACGATGGCTGCCTCCGCGAATCCGTCCGCAGTGCCAGGCCCCTGATTGAATGCAGGATTCATGCCCGTTACCGGTCGCGCTCTGGCAGCGTCGATGGCAAGCGGGGCTGGCTGGCGGCGATTGCGCCCGTGCGGGCGCAGCCGGGTCGTGCCCGGGGGATCCTCGACGGATAGTGCTTGCGCCGGTAACGCCGAAGCTGCCGGTCGCCGGCACGCCAGGCTTCAGTCTCTCGCGCAGTCAGGATCCGGGCAGGAAAGCGCTTCCACCCAAGCTCCGCCCGGATCACCCCAGGCCATGAATTCGGGATTGAGCAGGGATTCCCGGGTGTTGTAGCGCAACGGCATCCCGTCGAGGTCGGTGACCGCCCCGCCGGCTTGCTCGAGTACGCACTGGGCGGCCGCGGTGTCCCATTCGGATGTGGGCCCGAGGCGCACGTAGAGATCCGCCTCGGCCGCGGTGATGCGCAGGAACTTGAGGGATGAACCGAGCGGCTTGACCTCGTGCGGACCGAGCTTTTCCAGCATCGTGAGCAGGCGGGGATTGGCGTGCGATCGGCTGCCGGCGACGATCAGCGGGTTCGCGCGCGAACGCGTGCGGCAGCGACGCGCTTCACCGTTGCCGATCGCGATCCACGCGCCACCGCCCTGCCAGGCCCATGCAATCTCGCCGGTGACAGGCACCTGCACGACGCCGAGTACCGGGACGTGATCCTCGATCAGGGCAATGTTGACCGTGAACTCGCCATTGCGCTTGATGAATTCGCGCGTGCCGTCGAGCGGATCGACGAGCCAGTAGCGCGTCCATTGGCGACGCTCGTCCCAGCCTATCGCTGCCGATTCCTCGGAAAGCACCGGCCACTCCGGCGTCAGCTCTTGCAGGCCGTCAACGATGGTCTGGTGGGCGGCAAGGTCGGCCGCCGTCAACGGTGAGCGATCATCCTTGTGTTGCACCGCGAACTCGCTGTCATACACGGCGAGTATCGCGTCCGCTGCACGGCGGGCGATGACGCAAACACCGGGAACCAGTTCTTCCAGGTTCATCGTGCCGGTCTGTAGCGGCCCGCAAGGTACTCGCGCGCGATGAACAGCGCCGCGATCGAGCGCCCCTCGCTGACCTCGGGATCCTGCAGCAAGGTATGCAGTTCGCTCAATTTCCACGGCACGACTTCGAGTTCCTCTGGCTCGTCGCCCTGCAGGCGCTCCGGATACAGGTCGCGCGCCAGCACGACATGGGTCATGGCACTCATGTAGGTTGGCGACAGCGACAGGGTGGCAAGAACGTGCAATTCGCGCGCGCCGTAGCCGACCTCCTCCTTGAGTTCGCGATTGGCTCCCTGCTCGACGGTTTCATCGCGATCGAGACGACCTTTCGGCAGGCCGAGCTCGTAGGACCCTATGCCAGTGGCGTATTCGCGTACGAGCAGGACGGTATCGTCATCGCGCATCGGCACCATGATGACCGCTCCGAATCCCGAGGCCCGCAGGCGCTCGTGGGTACGACGTTCACCATTGGAAAACTCGAGGTCGATCTGTTCGGCGCGAAGGAAGCGGCTTTGTTCGACGAGGCGTGTCGCCAGCACGATCGGAGGTTTCTTGCGCATGTCCGGATTGTAACCGGACGGGTCATCGTGCAGGCATTGTGTCCCGACGATGCGGGCGCCGAATCCTCGACCTGTGCATGCCGGGTCGAGGATTCGGTATTGGGCCGGACTCAGTGCGAACCGAGATCGAGCCGCGCGGTCAGGAAATACGAACGCGCCTGCAGCCGGTAATACTGCGCATCGCCAAGCTCGCTTTCGGCGACCGGATCGCGTCGATCACTCAGGTTGTAGCCATCCAGGCGCAGCTCCCAGCGATCGAAGGCGTAACCGATGCCGGCGTCGACCGTGGTGTAGGAGTCCGCCAGCGAGGTGTTCCGCTTGTTGAGATAACGGGAGCCGACATGACCCGCGACGAGGTTTGCACGCAGGCCTTTCTGATGTCCGTAGATGACACCCGCGCTACCAATATGCTGGGGCGACATTTCGAGCAGCTTGCCGTCAAGCTGGGTCAGCGTATCCCCGAACAACTGCGAATAGTCGGCGAATCGCGCATCGTGATACGCATAGCTCCCGAGCACGCTCAATCCGTCGGCAACGTTCCAGCGCAACTCGGTCTCCGCACCCTTGAACCGCTCGTTTCCGGCATTCGCCAGACCCGGCAGGCCGTCGACATTCTGGCTGACCACGAGGTTGTGGAAATTCATGCGGAACACCGACACGTCCCATTCGAAGCGTCCGTCCAGATTGTGGCCCTTGAGGCCCAACTCGCCACTCTGCGCGTCCTCCGGTTCGAGGATCTCCGATTCAGGCTCGGGTCCAAAATCGATGACCGCCGGCTTGAACGTATTTCGATAGCTGGCATAGCCGGTCAGGTAGTCGCTGCCGTCCTGCCAGAAACGGAAGCTTGTGCCAAGCGCGCCGGACAATCGATTGTCGCTGCGGTGCTCGCTGCCGACTTCGAACAATTCCGGCTCGTCGCCGGTCAGATCGACGCCAAAGCCGTTGCGCTTCTCGCTCGTATGGTTGTAGCGCAACCCCGCTTCAATGCGCCAGGCGTCGGTCACGGCCACGTTGAGATCGGCGTACACACCGGTGAAATTGCGCTTGTCATCGAGGTGCGTGGTCTCGTCGATCGGCAGGGTCCGCCAGTCCGGCACGTTGGAGCCATCTGCGAAAGTCGCATATTCGAAGTTCTGGCTGTCCTGGTCGCCCTTGCCGTAAAGATGATCGACACCCCATACGAGCATCGTCCCGTCGCTTAGCGGTGTCGCTACGTGGCTGTCGAGATAGAGTTCTGTGCGATGCACATTCTGCTGGTAGCCGTCGGCATTCGGAGTGATGCCATCGTCGGCAAAATCCTCGCGCAGGAATCCACGCACGGTGTCCGCGTTCGATCGCGCGACGGCGAGGCGTGTGCTCCAGTCGCCGATACCGGTCGGCATGACATAGCCGAATGCGAGCTGGCCACGGTCCTCGTCCTGCTTCGCGCCGCGCGGATTGATATTTCCATCCAGCGGAAATCGATCCGTGAGAACGCCCGCTTCGCGTGGATGCGGGCTGACCGGATCCTGGCTCAATGATGTGTAGTCGGCATCCACGGTGAACTCGCCTTCGCCCAGCTGGCCGGCACCGCGATAAAGCACATGCGCACGGTCCCAGCCGGATCGATCGGATTTGAGCTCGGTCTTGTCGGCGTCGAAAAGGATCGACTGCGCCCATGCGGCACCGGGTTCAGCCAGTGGTATCGCCGCCGCAAGATGTGCGCTTCCGCGACTGCCGATGCCAAACTCGAAGCGCGTGGCACCCGCACCGGCAGCGTAGTGGATCACATGGATCACGCCGACGAAGCTCGTCGCGCCATAGCTGACCGGCGCGGCACCCTTGAGGATTTCGATGCGTTCGACGTTGGCGAGATTCAGGGTAGCCAATGCGGGAGTGAATGCACCGCCGGACGGGATTCCGTCAACCACCAACAGGAACGCGTCAAACTCGCGCAGACCCCAAAGCGCGGGCACCGAGGAAGCCGGGCCACCGTCTCCGCCCGGAGCGATATCGACCCCCGCGACGAGGGAAAGTGCGGTGCGCAAATCGTTCGCGCCACGCCGCCGCAGCTCCTCACCCGAAACAACACTGACATTGGCGGCGACATTGCTGAGCGCCACTGGAACCTTCGAGGTGGTCACTTCAACCGGTTCGAGTGTCGTGGGATCCTCGGCGTGGGCGGGAATGCCGACCAGGCCCAGGCTTGTGAAGATGGCGAGATGAAAGACGTTGCGGGGCAGGATCTGACGCATGGCGGGACCTCGGCTAGAGTCAATGTCCAGACGGACAGCGGCGGAGTCTGCGCCGCATTCCACCGTCCGGTAACCACCTCCCGGCGCATGCGCAATCCCCCGCAAGACTGAACAGCGACCGCGCATTTGCCGCCCTTGATTGGCCGGACCGATCCGCGCCATCGACCGCCATCCGCTACCCCCGCGATCCAGCCAGGGACCTTGCCGATTCCGCCCGTTGCGATCCTCAGCCGTTATGCTTGGCATCCACCTGTGCTTCCGTGATGACCATGAGCGTGTTTCGCCCTCGCCTGCGAGGCCTGGTTTCAAAGCTCGCCCTGTTCTACCTGCTGCTCTCGCTGCCGACGCTGGTCATTGTCGAATCGGTGATCCTCACCTATGAGTTCCAGCGCTTCGTCGGTGGCGTAAAGGATGGCAGCCTCGAGGGTGCCGCGGACAAGGGAGCGCACGAACTGCGTCAGCATTGGTCGCAATTGCATGGCCGCGACGCGAAAAACACGCTGCCACTCCAGGTCTGGCTCGACGGCTGGATCCTGCGCCTGCAGCAACCCCGCGGCGGGCTGACTCCCGACGAGTCCTACATCCTTCTCGAACTGAGTGATGTTCCGCTCGGCGCGGCAATCCTTGGTCACGACGCGACACTGCTTGCGCGGACCCAGGGCAACGCGCAGTGGGCCCTCGACCTGCCAAGCCAGTCCGAAATCGCGACCACCCGATCCGGATCGGATTCCAGCCCCCGCAGGCTTTCGGGTGGCGACACGACGTTCACGATCCAGCGCATCCTCGTTCCAATGCACGATGCGAGCGGAGCTCATCTCGGCTGGCTGTTCGTCGAATTGCGGGTACCGCCACCATGGCGACACCTGCTGGTTGATTCGAGTTTCGAATCGCCGACGGTATTCGCTTTTCTGGTCGTTTTCGGCCTCGCCTCCTCGCTTTTTCTTGCGGCCTGGGTCACCCGCCGCCTGAGCCGGATCGGCCGCGCCGCAACAGCCTGGAGCCGCGGTGATTTCTCCGGTCGAATCGACGATCATTCGCGCGACGAGATTGGCGGATTGTCGGACATGCTCGATGGCATGGCACTCGATCTGAAAGGACTGCTGCGATCACGTGCGCAGTTGGCGACACTGGCCGAGCGCCAGCGACTCGCGCGCGATCTGCACGATACGGTCAAGCAAAAGGCATTTGCCTTGAACCTGCAGTTGGCCACCGCGCGCCGCATGCTTGGGGAAGGCTCGGGTGGCGAGCGTCTTGAACTCGCCCAGCGCCTTACCCAGCAGATCCAGCAGGAACTCGGCCAGATCCTTGACGAGATGCGCGCCTCCGACGCCGAACTTCCGTTCGCGGAGCGCCTGCGCATGCGCGCCAGCGACTGGGCGCACACCAGCGGGGCCACGCTCGGTTTCGATATCGACGACATTCCGGCGCAGGCAACCGGTATCGAAGACTCGCTGTTGCGCATCATCGACGAAGCACTATCCAACGTCCTGCGTCACAGTGGCGCGCAACACGTCGATGTGAGCCTCCGCCGCACGGCGGAACGCGTCAGCCTCGTCATCGCCGATAATGGCCGTGGTGCAGCAGAGGACGCGACCGGCGGCATGGGCTTGCGCAACATGCGCGAACGCGCTGAAGCCCTGCCTGGCGGGCGTTTCGAATTTGTCAGCACGGCGGCGAGCGGGACCCGCGTCGCCGTCAGCTTCAAGACCGAGGTAAACCGATGAACAAGCCGATCCGCATCGTCATCGCCGACGACCACGACCTCGTCCGCCAGGGCATCCGCGGATTTCTGGAGACCCACGCCGATCTGTCGATCGTCGGTGAAGCCGGCGATGCTGCGACTGCGGTTTCGTTGTGCAACCTGCATGCGCCCGATGTTGCCCTGGTCGATCTGGTCATGCCGGGTGGCGGCATCGAGGCGACCCGGGCGATCCGCGCGGCCAGCCCGAAGACCGAAGTCGTCCTGCTGACCTCGTTCGAGGACGTGCAGCAGATCGTCTCGGCCGTGCAGGCCGGGGCCTTGTCCTGCCTGCTCAAGGACGTGGACGCCGACGCGCTGGCGGACGCGCTGCGCAAGGCGGCGCAGGGTGAAGCCGTCCTGCATCCGCGCATTGCGGCCCGCTTGATGGATGCGATGCGTCGCGGGGTGGAACCGGGCAGCGGCGCGCTCGAATCATTGAGTCAGCGCGAACGCGAGACCCTCGCCCTGGTCGCCGAGGGACTCAGCAACCAGATGATTGCCGAGCGTCTCGGCATCGGCGAAAAAACCGTCAAGACCCACGTCAGCAACGTGCTGGGCAAGCTGAATGTCAGTGATCGTACCCAGGCTGCGGTGTATGCATGGCGCAGCGGCATGAAGCAGCGCTCACCGCACTAGGGCAAGACCCGCCTTCGCCCCGGGGCGGCCCGGCCACGGCGACCGTCAGGGATTGAAAAGGGCGAGCGCTTGCTGGTGCAGCACCCGCGTTCCGGCCAGGGCATCGCGGGTGTCGAGGTCGATCGGTCCGCCGGCGAGGGTCGTGAATACACCGCCCGCTTCGCGCACGATGACGACAAGCGCCGCGATGTCGAGGATATTCAGATCGGATTCGATGACCAGGTCGATCGCTCCGCGCGCGAGCAGATGGTAGTGCAGGAAATCGCCATAGCCGCGAATGCGGCCGACACGTCCGACCAATCCACCGAGCGCATTCCAGCGCGCGGCATCGCCTGCCATCGATTTGAGATTTCCGGTCGATATCGCGGCCATCGGCCCGAAATCGATTGCTGCGGAAACCTTGAGCGGCAGTCCGTCGCTCGCGTTCGAACCCAGGAAGGCGCCGCCACCACGCACCGCCCAGGCACGTTCGCCATATTCAGGCGCAGCCGACATGCCGAGCACGAGTTCGCCCTTGTGCATCAGCGCGATCTGGGTCGAAAACATCGGATAGCCACGCACAAACGCCTTGGTGCCATCGATTGGATCGATCAACCAGAGGAACTCGCTGTCACCCTCGCGCCCATGCTCCTCGCCGAGAAACGCATGCCGCGCGAATACCGCGCGGATCACCTCTCGAATCGCCAGTTCCGCTTCGCGGTCAGCCTCGGTCACCGGCGTGGCGTCGTCCTTGGCCTCGACGGAAAAATCACGCGCAACGTAGCGCGCATGGATCACGCGCCCGGCTGCGTCGGCCGCCTGATGCGCGACAGCGAGCGCGTCGGCCAGAAACGAAACGGACAGGCTCACGCTCAGTACAACCTGAACAACTGGCCGGATATCAGCAGGTGCGAACTTCCATCTGCTTGTGGCTGGCCGATATAGCGCAAGGCCTCGAGTATGCGCGGATCATTCTCGCGCGCAGACAGGAATGCCTCGGCCTGGAATCCTGTTGCGGCGATGCTGAATGTTCCGTTGACTTCGAGGTTGCCGTTTCCATCGTCGGCCAGCGTGCCGCCGATACTGCCGTCAGGCCGCGTCGCGAACTCGGCAAGGATGTCGGAAAAGCGGGCCTCTGCGGTGCCGCTGACACCGGCATCAGACCATTGCGCCGATCCGCCGGCTTCGGTGACCAGGCCATCGACCATGACGAGACGGCTGAACGTTCCACTGACGCTGCCGAGCAGTTTCAGCGATGGCACGTCGAGCGCCGGCGCAAACAAGCTGGCCGGCACGCGGAAACGCACATCGCGCGCATGAATGTCACCCGAGGCATTGCGCTCGAGCAAACCCGAGGTATCGATGTCGGCGCCACGGATGCGCAGATCGGCATGCACGCTGCGCATCAGCAACGGGGCCTTGTCGATACGCCAGTCAAGTTCGCCGAGATCGCGTCCGAACACGCTGACGCCATCGGCGTGCCCGTCCCACACCGTACCGCGAATGCCGATCAGCGAAACCGGGCCAAGCCTCGATGCGAGATGGCGATAGGCAACATCGGCCGGCAGGGTCCACGCGACCACGCCGGCAACGACGAGCGCAATGACGAGCAGGATGAAAAACCACTTGATTGCTTTCATTGTTGAATGGTTAATGGGACTGGAGGGGATTCGGCAACTGGCACAAGCAACCTGCCGTAGTCGGATCAGGGTACGTCATCGAGGGTGATGCGTGCGTTCACGAGACCGGTTGCATCGATGCGATCGGCCGAGAAATCGGTGACCTGCACGCCATAGTCCCTGGCCAGATCCTCGACCCAGCCGATCAACGAATCGAACGGCGCGAACTCGAAGGTCGCACGCACCCCGTGCGATCCGATCGGCTCAAGACGCTTGAGCATGCCATCCAGATTCGCCCCCCGCGCGCTCACATCCGCCAGGGCGAGCAGGGACTTGCCCTGTCGATCCGCGCGTGAGCGCACGCCGGCATTGCGCAGGCGCTCGACCTCCGCCTGCGAGATGCGCACGAATGCCAGGTCGCGACGCGCCGCATCGAGTTGCTCATCGAGTTGGGTACGTCGCAGGTCGAGCGGGTGCCAGGCCAGGGCCCACACCAGGAACAACGAAACGATGCAGGCGCCGACCAGCAGCACCCGCTGGTCGCGCGCAGTCTGCTGCTTCCACCAGGCCTGGATCATGGCGTGCCTCCGCGGATCCGGATGCGCCCGTCGACGCCGCTGTCGGCCGGAATCGACGCGGTGACTTCGGCGCTGAGTCCGGGAATTGCCGAGAACTGTTCACGCAGGCCGTCCAGCGTCGCGACATCGGGCGAGCGCAGGCCCACTTCGAGAACGCCATTGCGGAACTCCAGGCCGCGCAACTGCGAGCGTGTGGTCCTTCCGATCAGCGGAGCGATCTGGCCGAGCATGCGCAGCATCCCGCTCGATTCGCTGCCTCCTCGCAGGCGTTCGAGCCGATCGCGCATCACGCTTTGCGGCGCGCGCGAGCGCTCGGCTGCGCCGAGATCGGGAAATGTCTTGTCGAGGCTGTCCGCCATCGCCGCATTCGCCCGCTCGACCGCGCTGGAAAGACGGCTCACCTCGAATCCGCGATGGATGAAAGCGACCACGATGACGGCAGCAGCGAGGGCCAGCGCACGTCGCCACCAGCGGGTTCCGCGCACCTGGCGATGTGCTGAAGAAAATTCGCCGCTGAGCAGGTTGATCCCGCCCACGCGCAGGTTTCTCGCAAGGAAGGCGAGCGGGTCGGATTGGCCGGCATGGTAGGCAGCAATCGGCCCTTCCAGCACAAGCGCAGGATCGCGCCCGAAATCCTGTACTTCGATAGCGCGATCGACGCCCGCTTTGCGCGTCTGCGCAAGCCAGGCCGGAAACCGGGCGGCGTCACAGCTCATCGCGGACCACGGATCGAGTCGGGCGATCACCCGCCCTGCATCAATCAGCACGGTTGCCGATTCGGGCGAAAGCGGCAGCGCGAGGGACTCGGGAATGACAATGTCGGCGCGAATGCCTTCCGCCGCCAGCTTCGCGATCCAGTCGCGCAGCACCGCGCGCGCGACCACGGCAACGCCAACCTTGCCATCGGCGCCGGACTGGATCGCGAAATGCTGATCCTCGACCGCTCCGAGCAACTGATCCTCGACGGCGAACGGGACGGCCTGCAACAACTGGGAGGCATTGCGTGAATTGACCCGAGCCTCGAGCAGCAACACATCCTCTGCCGGGACCAGGACGACGACCTCGCTGGCCGGGCCGCGGACCGAAGCGGGCGGCACGCCGCGTTGGCTCGACGACAGCATGCGGCCATCGGCCGACTGGCGAAGCCATGTCAGGCTGCCGGCGCGGTCAAGACGGAGAATGAGGCGATCGGGCATGCGCTGCGGTCCGTGGAATCCGGACGATTGTACGAGAATGACTGCATCAGCCGGAAATCGGTCGATCATCCCGGCAAACGACGACGCGGTCGCCCAGTCGGGGACTGTGTCCGCTCGACCTGAACGGCATCGTTGGCGTCGCACTCCACAGGCCGTCCCGGCACGCGCATGTTAAAGTTCCGCCCCGGCTTGATTGCCGCTGCCGCGTGCGTTCCCCGCTTATGTCGCCGAAGTCATCACCTCTCATGCGCGTCGTGCTCCTGGTTCTTTGTGCATTCCATGTGCAGATCGCCACCAGCGCGCCGGCTGGCCCGGCGCCGGCCACCAAGGCGCATCCGAAGTCCTCGAAATCAACCTTCGTACCCAGGACAACCGTAATCTGGCGGGGCGATATCGTCTCGGCACGCGGCTTCACCAACGACCTGATCGCGGCGTACCGCACCGAACAGCAGGGCTTGCTGACCGTACAGCCGTTCAGCACGATTTCGGGCATCGATGCGGTCATCAACGGAAGCGCCGACATCGCCGGCAGCGCACGCGCGATGAACGAGGATCGCGAGGTCGAGAAGGCATTGGTCTTCCAGCCGGTCGCGCTGGATGCAATCGTTCCGGTCACCCACCCGCGCAATCCGGTCAGCGCCATCACGCTCGCGCAATTGCGCCAGATCTATCTCGGAAGGATCACCAACTGGAAGGACCTGGGCGGCGCGGATGTGGCGATCAACCTCTACTCGATCGCCGCGCCGCTCGACGGCGTCGAATTCAGCTTCCGACGACTCATGTACAAGCGCGGTGAACAGCGTATCGCCGCGCCGCGCCTTTATCTCAATACGAGCAAGCTTGAGGAAGCGATCGCGATCGATCCAAATGGACTTGGCCTGACCACGCTGTCCAGCAGTTACGCGAACCGTGGAATCAAGATGCTCGCGGTCGAGGGAATTTCCGCATCGACGCAAAGCGTCGCCGATGGCAGCTATCCACTGTTTGCCATGCTGTATGTCGTGCAGCGCGAGGACGCCGCCAATCGCGCCGCGGTCGACGAGTTCGTGCGCTTTCTTGCCGCCCCCACTGCATTGAACGTGATGCGTCGGCACCAGCTGATTCCATTCGCGGAAGCCGGCGACGTCTACGGCCGTGATGGTGCGCGGCTGGCCTTCATCGACACCGCAATCGTCGGGGTCACCCCGGCCGATGTCGCGGCGATGCCGCGGGTTCGCGAAATCCCGCCGCCGATGTCCGCACCTCGCGCGACGCTGGAAGCCAGCATCAGCACCTCGCCGGCTTCCGATACGTCGCAGAAGGCACGCGCCAACCTGCAACGTGCCGAGGAAAAGAAGGCCGATTCGGCAAACGGCGGCCCTCCTGCAACCCCATCGAATTGAGCACTGCCTGACCGGCATGGATATCAAGGCGATCTCCCTCGATCTCGACGACACGCTGTGGCCGATCGCGCCGGTGATCGAACGCGTCGAGCGTAGCGTCGATGCCTGGTTGCACGCGAATTGCCCCGAGGTCGCCGCGGCATGGTCCATCGAGGCCATGCGCAAGCTGCGCGACGAGGTCGCTGCCGAACATCCCGATCTCGCCCACGACTTCGGTGCCCAGCGCCGATTGACCCTCGAACGCGCTTTCGCACCGTTCAATCTCGGCGCCGGTTGGGTCGAGCGCACCTACGAGATCTATGTCCGTGTGCGCAACGAGGTCGAGTGCTATGCCGACACGCCATCAGCTCTCGCCGCGATGGCTGCGCGCGTGCCCCTGGTCAGCATTTCCAACGGCACTGCCGATCTCGGTCGCATCGGTCTGCGCGAGCATTTCCATTTCAGCGTCAGCGCAGGTGGCCTCGGTGTCGCCAAACCCGATTCAAGCATATTCCTGCATGCGTGCGAACGGCTCGGGCTCGCCCCGGAGAACGTCCTGCATGTCGGCGACGACCCGCTGACCGATGTGATCGGCGCGCGGTCAGCCGGCCTGCGCAGCGCATGGCTCAATCGTACCGGCAAGGATTGGCCGCACGAGGATCCGCCGGATCTTGTCATCCACGACCTTTCCGCGCTGGCGGATTGGCTCGTCGCCCACATCAACGTCACCACCGCACGAGCAGCACCCCCATGACAGCAACGCGCATCGATGCCTGGGCCGACCCGGCCTCCAGCCAAGCCGCAATTGCATTGATCGTCGTCGATGCCGGCAGCTTCGAGTCGATCGTCTCGACACTCGGCGAACAGGCCGTGCGCAACTGCGCTGCCAACGACTTCCATGGCCAGGGTGGCCGATTCCTCGGCATCCCGGCAAGTGATGGCGGCAATGCGGTCATGCTGGCCGGGTGTTCAGGTCGCGAAGGCCTGTTCGCACTGGCTTCGTTGCCCAAACGGCTGCCGCACGGAGACTATGTTCTAGATCCACGCAGCATCGCACTCGATCAGACCCTGGTCGCCCTCGGCTGGGCGCTCGGCGGCTATCAGTTCACCCGCTATCGGCGCGCCATGCGCGCACCCGCTCGACTCGTGATTGACGATAGCGTGCGTGCGCGCGTCGCATCCCTCGTCGACGCGACCTATCTGACTCGTGATCTCGTCAATACACCGACCCAGGA
This sequence comes from Pseudomonadota bacterium, assembly GCA_029561145.1. Taxonomy (GTDB): domain Bacteria; phylum Pseudomonadota; class Gammaproteobacteria; order Xanthomonadales; family Rhodanobacteraceae; genus Dokdonella. The sequence continues at coordinate 4,978 of JAKQJM010000066.1, read as the reverse complement.
CATGGGACCGGCCGATCTCGCCGGTGCCGTGCGGGCGCTCGTCGAGCGCGATGGCGGGGAATATCGCGAATGGGTCGGCGAGGAATTGCTGCGCGACGATTTCCCGACGATCCATGCGGTTGGCCGCGCTGCGACCGCCGAGCGTGCGCCTCGCCTGGCGATGTTCACGCACGGTGCAAGCAATGCGCCGCATGTGGTTCTAGTCGGCAAGGGCGTCTGTTTCGATACGGGCGGCCTCGATATCAAGTCCGCCGATGGCATGCGCTGGATGAAGAAGGACATGGGCGGCGCGGCACATGCAATCGCCCTGGCCGGCCTGATCCTGGACGCACGCTTGCCGATCCGACTCACCGTGCTGATCCCGGCGGTCGAAAATGCCGTTGCGGGCGATGCCTTCCGTCCGGGCGAGGTGATCTGCACACGCAGCAAGCTCAGCGTCGAGATCGACAACACCGACGCCGAAGGACGTCTGGTCCTGTGTGATGCGCTTGCCTACGCCGGGGAGATGAAGCCGGATCTCATCCTCGACTTCGCAACACTGACTGGTGCGGCACGCGTCGCCCTCGGCGCCGACCTTCCGGCCCTGTTCACCAATCGCGACGACATCGCCGAAGCACTGCTCCTGGCAGGAACCACGAGCCAGGATCCGCTCTGGCGCATGCCGCTGTGGCGACCCTACATCACGATGCTCGATTCCCATGTGGCCGATCTGGCCAACTCCGGATCATCGCGGCATGCCGGTGCGATCAGCGCGGCGCTGTTCCTCGAGCGGTTCGTCGCCGATGACACCGCCTGGTGTCATCTGGACGTCTATTCGTGGAATGATTCCGAACGTCCGGGTCGCCCGCGCGGTGGCGAGGCGCAGGGACTCCGCGCGTACCTGGCCTTCCTCACGCAGCGCTATGCGAATTCGCCCGCCGGGATGGCGTAGCGAATGAAACGGCCGGAGCAGCTTGCTTCGCCCCGGCCGTCGCTTGCACCAATCCCGTGTCCTTGCTCAGTCGACGTTGGCGGCGGACTCGTGCGGAAGGACGCGTGATGCAAGCTTGGTGTTGTCGTGGATCAGGTCGATCTCGTCTGACAGGATCTGCGCGGTTTCATTGAGCACGATATCGCGCTTGGCCTTGCGCTTTTCCTCACGCTTCAGATCGTTCGCGATGCTCCGCTCGTCGGCTTGCAGTCCGTCATCCTCGATCGGCAGGCCCGGCGCCTCGCTGTCTTCGTCTTCGGTCGTCACGAGCGTCGATTCACCGTCGGAATCGGTTCCTTCGAACTTCGGGTTGCCGCTGCCCTTCATTGCATCTGCGCGCGACTTCGCAGCCGGATCGTTCTTCGGAAACGCACCGCCCGCCAGCGCCTCGCGCGCCTTGCGCTTGGCCTCCTCTTCGTCGCGCTCGGTCGTGCGCACCTTTTCATTCAGCGAAATCGTCTTTTCCGCCCGGATCCGCTTGGCAGTGTTGATGTCGTCGGAGAAATTCTTCCATTCGGCATCCTTCTCGGCGCGCGCTTCATGGCGCGCGATCAACATCGGGATGACCGGCTTGAGGTCGGCGACTGGCCGATAGTCAGCCTTGCCGATCGAAGTCCACGGCAACGCGTTCTCGTAGCTCGACTCGCCGAATTCGTCGCTGGCGACTGTCAGGGGAAAGCTGATCTCGGGCGTGACACCGCGCAACTGGGTCGATCCGCCATTGATGCGGAAGAATTGCTGGACGGTCATCTTGAGATGGCCGTATGTGGACTTCTCGTTTCGCGCCATGTCGTCCATGCTGAGCAGGTTCTGCACGGTGCCCTTGCCGAACGTCGGCTCGCCGATGATGACGCCACGCCCGTAGTCCTGGATCGCCGCAGCGAAAATTTCCGAGGCCGAGGCGGATGCCCGGTTGACCAGCACCGCCAGCGGACCATTCCAGGCCGTGCCGGCGCGCGTGTCGCTTTTCTCCTCGACTCGCCCACTGGCATCGCGGATCTGCACGACCGGTCCCTTGTCGATGAAAAGACCGGTCAGGTCGGTCGCCTCATCCAGCGAACCACCGCCGTTGTTGCGCAGGTCCACGACAACACCGTCGACCTTTTCCTCACGCAACTCGCCAAGCAGATGCTCGACATCCCGGGTCGCACTCTTGTACTCGGCATCACCGCGCCGGCGCGCGTCGAAATCCTGATAGAAGGTCGGCAGGGTGATCACGCCAATGCGGCGCGTGGTGTCGCCGTTCTTCACGTCGATGACCGACTTCTTCGCCGCCTGCTCGTCGACGCTGACCTTGTTGCGCGTCAACGTGAGTATTTCGTGCTTGCCGTCCGGCCCTGCCGCATCGGGCAGCACTTCAAGGCGAACAACCGTGCCCTTGGCACCGCGGATCTTGTCGACGACATCGTCGAGACGCCAGCCGATGACATCGGTGATCGGACCACTTTCGCCTTGACCGACACCGAGGATGCGATCACCCGGATTGAGCTTGCCTGAAATCGCCGCCGGTCCACCGGGAATGATCTCGCGGATCGCGGTGTACTCGTCAAGGCGCTGCAGGACAGCACCGATGCCTTCCAGTGACAGGCGCATCGCGATATCGAAGTTCTCCGACGCGCGCGGGCTCAGGTAGTTGGTATGCGGTTCGATCGCCGTCGCATACGCGTTCATGAAAGTCTGGAACACATCCTCGCCGTTGAGCTGGTGGATGCGGTCCAGATAGTTCGAATAGCGCTTGTCGAGGGTTTCACGGATGTCTTTCGATGGCTTGTTGGCCAGCTTCAAACGAAGCCAGTCGTTCTTGACCCGCTTGCGCCAGAGATCGTCGAGTTCCGCGCTGGTCTTGGCCCACGGCGCCTTGGCCCGGTCGTAAGCGTAGGACTCATCCCTGGAAAAATCGAATGGCTTGGCCAGCAGTTCGCGCGAGTAGGCCAGGCGCTCGGCCACGCGTTGCTGGTAGAGATTGAAAATGGCGAACGGGACCGACAGGTCGCGCTCGAACACGCCGTCATCCAGCTTGTCGCGCGCAGCGGCAAACTTGTCGACGTCGGCCTGGGTAAAGAAAAGGTGATCGCCATCGAGATCGTTGAGAAAGCCATCGAAGATCTTTTCCGACATCGCATCGTCAAGCGGCATCGGCTTGTAATGGAAACGCGACAGGAAACGCATCGCCCAGATCGCTGCTTCGGCCTGGTCGGCAGTCGGCTTGAGCAGCAGCGACGTGCCACTTTCGGCAACCGGCTTGGCTACAGCGGCGCTGCAGGCAGCCAGCAGCGCAAGGGTAATCAGGGTGCGACGCATGGAAGTCTCCATCTGGGTCCGCAAGGCGGAAGTTCGATCGGTTTCAGGCAATTTCGACAAAGCCGGCGGCGTGTGCCATCTCATCTGCGTGATAGGACGAGCGCACCATCGGACCGGATGCCACGTGGTCGAACCCAAGCGCGCGGCCATACTCTTCCAGCGCCTTGAACTCTTCGGGTGACCAGTAGCGCAGCACCGGGTGGTGGTGGGCTGTCGGCTGCAGATACTGGCCAATCGTGATCATATCGACCGCATGCTCGCGCAAATCGTTCAACGTGCGCTGAACCTGATCGAGCGTCTCGCCGAGGCCGAGCATGATGCCGGACTTGGTCGGGATGTCGGGGTGCTGCTGCTTGAACCGCTTGAGCAACTGCAGCGACCATGCGTAGTCGGCGCCGGGACGCACCTCGCGATAAAGGTCCGGAACCGTTTCGATATTGTGGTTGAACACGTCAGGCGGGTACTCGGCCAGCAATTCCAGCGCGCGTTCCATGCGGCCCTTGCCGCGGAAATCCGGCGTCAGGATCTCGATGCGGATATCCGGATTCTCGAAACGCACCGCGCGGATGCAGGCGGCAAAATGTCCGGCACCGCCATCGCGCAGGTCGTCGCGGTCCACCGAGGTGATCACCACATAGCGCAGGCGCATGTCGCGAATCGTGCCGGCCAGCTTGGCCGGTTCGAGCGGATCGGGCGCATTCGGGCGGCCGTGGGCCACATCGCAGAACGAGCAACGCCGCGTGCAAACCTCGCCGAGGATCATGAAGGTCGCGGTGCCCTTGCTGAAGCACTCGTGGATATTCGGGCACGAGGCTTCCTCGCAGACCGTGACCAGGCGGTTCTCGCGCAACTTCGCCTTGAGCTGGGCGACTGCGTTGCCCGGGGGAATGCGCACGCGGATCCAGGCCGGTTTGCGCAGCGTCGGCGCATCGGCGAACCCGGCACGATTGCGTGCGATCTTGTTGCCGCCGAGTTGCTTCTCGCCGACAACGGTCAGTGGAATCGTCTTGATCGGTTCGTTCATGCGGCATGCGTGGCCGCAGCACCGGCGGCAGGAATCTGGAGGTCCGCAGGACCAGGCTGCGGCGTGAAATCAAACTGCCGGGACAGTTCCTCGATCAACGCATCCTCGACGGCTGCGAGCGATCCCGGCCCGCCCAAGTCTAGCACCTGCGTCACCTGCAAACCCTGATAGCCGCAGGGATTTATGCGCTGGAATGGCTCCAGGTCCATGCCCACATTGAGGGCCAGACCATGGAACGAGCAGCCGCGACGCACACGCAGGCCCAGCGCGCCGATCTTGGCTTCGCCGACATAGACGCCAGGCGCCCCGGCACGGCGCAGCGCAACGATGTTCCATTGTGCCAGCGTATCGATGATGGCCTGTTCGATGCGTGTGACCAGCTCGCGCACCCCGATGCCGAGGCGGCGCAGGTCGAACAATGGGTAGGCGACGATCTGGCCCGGACCGTGATAGGTGACCTGGCCCCCGCGCTCAACCTTGATGACCGGGATATCCCCGGGGGCGAGCACGTGCTCGATTTTCCCGGCCTGCCCGAGGGTGAACACCGGTTCATGCTGAAGTACCCACAACTCGTCCGCCGTCGCGGCATCCCGCGCATCGGTGAATCCGCGCATGGCCTGCAGCACCGGCTCATAGGGCTGGCGGCCAAGACGGCGAATGAGGGTTTCACCACGCATCGATTT
>JAKQJM010000002.1 GCA_029561145.1 Pseudomonadota bacterium | reverse complement strand
TTCTCGTAGTGCTCGACGACCTTTTCGCTGTATGCCATGGTGCTTCTCCAACAACTCGTTCAGTGTGCCGTCCACTGGATGGTGCTGATGTCCACACCATCCTGGTACATCTCCCACAGCGGGGACAGCTCGCGCAGTTTGGCGACGCGGTCTTTCAGCGTGCTGACCACGTAGTCGATCTCTTCTTCGGTCGTGAACCGGCCGATCGTCATGCGCAGGCTCGAATGCGCCAGCTCGTCGCTGCGGCCCAGGGCGCGCAGCACGTAGCTCGGCTCGAGGCTGGCCGAGGTGCACGCCGAGCCCGACGACACGGCGATGCCCTTGATGCCCATGATCAGCGACTCGCCCTCGACGAAGTTGAAGCTCATGTTCACGTTGTGCGGCACGCGCATCTCGGCGTGGCCGTTCAGGAAAGTCTGCTCGATGCCCTTCAGGCCGCCGATCAGCCGCTGGCTGAGCATGCGGATGCGCTCGTTCTCGGTGCCCATCTCTTCGCGGGCGATGCGGAAGGCCTCGCCCATGCCGACGATCTGGTGCGTGGGCAGCGTGCCCGAGCGCATGCCGCGCTCGTGGCCGCCGCCGTGCATCTGCGCCTCGATTCGCACACGCGGCTTGCGCCGCACGTACAGCGCGCCGATGCCCTTGGGGCCGTAGGTCTTGTGTGAGGCCAGGCTCATCAGGTCGACCGGCAGTGTCTTCAGGTCGATGGCGACCTTGCCGGTGGCCTGCGCCGCGTCGACGTGGAAAATGATGCCGCGCTCGCGGCACATCGCACCGATGGCCGGGATATCCTGGATCACGCCGATCTCGTTGTTGACGAACATCACCGAGACCAGGATGGTGTCGGGACGCATCGTCGCCTTGAGCTTGTCGAGGTCGAGCATGCCGTCTTCCTGGACGTCGAGGTACGTCACCTCGAAGCCCTGGCGCTCGAGCTCGCGCATCGTGTCGAGCACGGCCTTGTGCTCGGTCTTCGAGGTACGTCACCTCGAAGCCCTGGCGCTCGAGCTCGCGCATCGTGTCGAGCACGGCCTTG
>JAKQJM010000145.1 GCA_029561145.1 Pseudomonadota bacterium | reverse complement strand
GACCTTGCTGAGCTACGAGCACGGTGACAGCGACATGGCTGCCCTGCTGCTCGATCGAAAGTCCACTTCCCGTCAGGGCAGGGGCGGTCGCGGTCGGTACAGACCACCAGAAGCCGTTTTCAGGGCGCGAGCGCACGTCATCGCCGCCTGAGCGCAGGAGCCTGAACGCGATCAGCGCGCTGGACCCGTCCGCCCTGCGCTGGAACAGGCGTACCTGGTAGATGCCGAGGGCAAGCTGATCAAGCCCGGCCGTGCGGGCCGGATTGAGTTTCAGGGAAAGTGGCGTCGGGACGGCTGCACAATGGCTGCCGCTGCTGCGCAGTTCGACGTCGATATGCATGTCGGTGAGCGTCGAACGGGATACGCTGGGCAAGCAGGCATTCGGCCAGGTCCCGGAAATGACCAGGTCGGGTGGCCACTGCGGCGCATTGCTCGATTCGCTGACCAGCCTGACGCTGAGGTCGCTATCGTCGAAGCTGGCAGCCAGGCAGGAATGCTGCGCCAGCACGGTTGCCGCGAGGACCAGAAGCGCGATCCTGGCAGCGCGGGAAGCGCGTCGTACCATGACCTTGGTTGTGCGATGCACGATCATTTCCGGATAATGCGCGCCCATTGCCGCGTACGGCAACCCAGACCAGCGGAGTTCCAGCGTGATGAGCCAGACAATCGCCGTCATTCGTGGTGATGGCATCGGTCCAGAAATCGTCGAATCGGTGTTGCGTGTACTCGACGCGTTGCAGGTCGGACTGACCTACGAATTCGTCGAGGCAGGTGTTGCCGCGCACCAACATGTCGGCGAACTGCTGCCGCAAGCGACGATCGACGCCATCTTGCGTCACAAGGTTGCCTTGAAGGGGCCGCTGATGACGCCTGTAGGTGGCGGATTCAGCTCGCTCAACGTGGAGCTGCGCAAGCGCTTCGACCTGTATGCCAATGTACGTCCGGCGATCACCTTCCCCGGAACCAAGGCCCGTTACGAAGACATCGACATCATCACCGTGCGCGAAAACACCGAAGGCGCCTATGGATCGGAAGGGCAAACCCTTTCGGATGATGGCGAAGTCGCGCAATCACTGATCCGCAATACGCGACGTGGTTGCGAACGCATCGTCCGCTACGCATTCGACCTGGCCAGCAAGCAGAAGCGGCGCAAGGTGACCGCGGTGCACAAGGCCAACATCATGAAGACCACGTCGGGACTGTTCCTGAACGTGGCGCGCAACGTCGCCCGGGAATATCCGGATATCGCGTTCAACGAGATGATCGTCGACAACACCTGCATGCAACTGGTCATGAATCCGCATCAGTTCGACGTCATCGTCACGACCAATCTGTTTGGCGACATCATTTCCGACCTGTGTGCCGGCCTGGTTGGCGGACTCGGGCTGGCTCCGGGCGCGAACATCGGCAGCGAAGTCGCGATCTTCGAGGCTGTGCATGGTTCGGCCCCCGATATCGCCGGCAAGGGCGTTGCCAATCCGTGTGCCTTGCTGCTTGGCGCCGCGCAGATGCTCAGTCACCTCGGCCTCGAAGACGAGGCTCGCCGTGTGCGTGCCGCGATCCGGGAAACCCTTGCGGCTCGTGACCGACTGACTCCGGATCTGGGCGGGAGCGGCAATACCGCCGGTTTCACCGATGCCCTGATCGCGCATCTGAAGAACTGAGCCCTAGGTCCCGCGCATCGCGGCGAAATGGTCGAGAACGAGCAGATCGCCCTTGCCGGGGCGATAGGCCCGGGCCAGCGCCCGATGGACGAAGTCGATCGCCGCGGCCACCGCGTCCTCCAGGTTCGCGCCGCATGCCAGGCTCGCGGCAATGCCTGCGGCAAGCGAACAACCGGTTCCATGCGCCTCGCCATCAATGCGTGTGTGCGTGAACCATTGCACGCCATTGGCGCCGACCAGGACATCGTGGACCCTGGATCCAGGCAGGTGTCCGCCTTTGAGCAGGACGGCGTTCGCACCGGTCTGGCGCAATGCGACCGCAGCAGCGAGCAGGTCGTCGCGATTGCGGATGGTTCGATCCAGCAACTGCTCGGCCTCGGGCACGTTCGGGGTCAGCAGGTCGGCGATCGGCAGCAGATATCGCTTGATCGCGGCAACCAGGCGGCCTCGCGAAAGTTCGGCACCCGTCGTCGCCACCAGGACCGGATCGAGGACCAGTGGTATGTCGCGGCGGGGTTGCAGCGCTGCTGAAATCGTCCTTGCCAGCGCCGGCGTGCCGAGCATGCCGATCTTGATCGCGGCCACGTCAAAATCGCCCAGTACGGCGTTTATCTGCGCGCTGACAATGCGCTGCGGCTGCATCTCGATCGCCTGGACTCCGCGGGTGTTCTGGGCGGTGATGGCGGTGATCGCACTGAGCCCATGAACCCCGAAGGCCGCGAAACTGCGCAGATCCGCCTGGATTCCCGCACCCCCGCCCGAATCCGAGCCGGCGATGGTCAGGGCGATCGGAAGTGATTTGTGCGCCACGGGTTCTGTCCTGTTGGTTTCATGCAACAACTTGGCGTCTTCGTTTTACGCGAGACATCGACCGATGTTCGTTTAATCCCTTGCCGCAACTTGGATTGTGCGCGGGTCCGGCGTGTTGTTGCGCGCTTGACCCGCTGTTGCATTTACGCCAATATCCGCAGCAGAATTAGAACATACCCCTTTCCCCAACCGCAGCAACAGGGCAATGCAGCGGGCAACAGCAGCAGAAGCAAGATGGATCGGAGCGCTCAGCATCCTGCTGGCGCTTCCGTATTCCTTTTCGGCCATGGCCGCCGTACCGACTGCAGCGATGCCGGAGTCGACCGACGCCGCGCGCTCGAACAGCGTCGTGCCGCAGCGCTGGCGCAGCTACGCATTGTCCTCGATCACGCCCGGATTTTCGTGGGCGCCGCGCGTTTCAGGCGTCCTGCCCCAGGTCACTGACGAACAGCCCTCGAGCATCCCGCTGAGCGTTGCTCTGTCTGGATTCGGCGAACAGGCCAATTCGAGCCTCAATCTTTCGGTTTACCGATCGGTCGTCGACGACCGCCCGCGGGTGCTTGCGAATCAGCAACTGGATGTGAGCTCGGAATTGCCCGGTGTGGGCTTGAAGCGCACCGTCATCGCCCCGTCGTATGTCAGCCAGTGGGGTCAGGGTGGCAACTTCGGTATCACCGCCGTACTTGCCTACCAGCGGTTTGCCAGCCTCGGCATGGGTGAAGCCCCGCTGCGCGATGGCGCGTCGTTCTGGCCGGTCCTGCCTGGCGAGTCTTCGTATGGCGCGGGTGTGCGCCTCGACGTCGGCAATGCACTGTCGAATCGGGTGCGGTGGAGCGCGGCGTATCAGAGCCGGGTAAACATGGATGCGCTCAATACCTTGCGTGGCGTGTATTTCGATCCGGGGCAGTTTGATATCCCGTCCAGCGCAAGTGTCGGCCTGAGCTATGCGCTGACTCGGGCGTTGAGTTTCGATGTCGGCGTACAGAGAGTGATGTACAGCGACGTCACGCCGTATACGAGTCCGGCCCTGCCGAGGCGGTTCCTCGCCTTGCTCGGCAGCGGAGCGAGTCCGGCTTTCGCCTGGCAGGATCTGAACGTGTATTCCGCCGGCTGGACCATGCGCAGCGATGCACTCGGCAGTCTTGAGTTGCGTTACACGACGCGACAGCAGCCTTCGCCGACTTCAGCCCTGCTGAAAAATGCCCTCGATTCCGATCCGGCCGATCATACGGTTGCCTTGGGCTATTCGCTGGCCACCGGCAAGCGTGCAGGGTTGAACCTGCAGGCGATCTATTCGAGCGCGCCTTACTTCCTAGGGGTGCCGAGTTATCGCTCGACGAATCGAGTGACTGGCAACCAGATCGAATACGAAGCAGCCTGGTCGTTGCGTTTCTGAGTTCGGGCGTCAACGACGCAGTTAACCTGCCAATTGAAACTGGCTGCGCGTAGAGCGTGGCAACGCCTGGCCGCGGATGCTCGGCTTTCCCGCACGAATCAGCGGCCTCCAGCCGCGATTCGTGCGGGCAACAGTCAAAGTACTTCGGATGCGATGTCAGCCAGTCGCGAGCGTTCCCCGCGCCGCAGGGTCAGATGCGCCGAGTGCTCCCAGTTCTTGAACCGGTCCACCGCGTAAGTAAGGCCTGATGTCGTCTCGGTCAGATACGGCGTATCGATCTGCTCGACATTGCCGAGGCAGATGATCTTCGTGCCGGGGCCGGCACGCGTGATCAGGGTCTTGATCTGCTTCGGTGTCAGGTTCTGTGCTTCGTCGACGATCACGTAGCGGTTGAGGAAGGTGCGGCCGCGCATGAAATTCATCGCTCGGATCTTGATGCGCGAAGCGAGCAGGTCATTGGTCGCTGCGCGGCCCCAGGCTCCGCCCTCCTGAGGCGAGGTCAGCACTTCGAGATTGTCGGTAAGTGCTCCCATCCACGGCGTCATCTTCTCTTCCTCGGTGCCAGGAAGAAAGCCGATGTCCTCGCCCACCGATACGGTCGCGCGGGTCATGATGATTTCTCGATAGCGTTGCTGATCCAGGACCTGGGCGAGTCCGGCTGCCAGTGCGAGCAGGGTCTTGCCGGTGCCGGCAGTGCCCAACAGGCTGACGAAATCCACTTCCGGATCCATCAGCGCGTTGAGGGCGAAATTCTGTTCGCGATTGCGTGCCTGGATTCCCCAGACCGTATGTGACCCGCTGGAGTAGTCGTCGACGATCTGCAGGATCGCCTTGCCGTCCTTGATGCCGAGGACGCGAAGCTCGATCTCGTTTTCGCCAGGCAAGTAGAGAAACTGGTGTGGATGCCAATCCTCGGTCTTGCCCAGGGTCAGTTCGTAGAACGTGTGACCTCGTTCCGACCACGAGCGCAACTCGGAATGCTGATCCCAGAAGTCGGCCGGCAATTCATTGTGCCCGGCATAGAGGAGGCTGAAATCGTCGAGGGCACGGTCATTCTCATAGTCCTCGGCGGTGATCCCCGCGATCGACGCCTTGATGCGCAGGTTGATGTCCTTGGTTACCAGGACCACGGGCGTTCCGGCGTGCGCTTCGCGCAGCGCAACCACAGAAGCGAGAATCAGGTTGTCGGGAATCCCGCGTTTCTTGCCATTTGCACTGCCGCTGTCGTTCGGCTGCGTCTGGAAATAGAGGCGCCCTATTTTCGGGCCGCGATCGAGTCGAAGGCCTTGGGCGAGGCGCAGGTCAAGGCCGTCCTCGATCTTGCGATTGCGGTCGTTTTCGATCAGTTCGTTGATGAATCGGCTGACCTGGCGCGCGTTGCGCGAGACTTCGGATTGCCCCTTCTTCGCCGCGTCGAGTTCTTCGAGGACGGTCATCGGAATGAAGACATCATGTTCCTCGAAGCGGAACAGGGAGGTCGGGTCGTGCATCAATACATTGGTATCGAGCACGTAGATGCGTTTGCCTCGAGTCATTCACTAGCCTCATGAAGAGTAGGGAAGAGGGTGTCGCGCGTTCGGCGCCGGCGAGCGTGGCGGCAGGAAAATCGTTCTCTCACGCGGCTGCCAGATGCGCGAGCACGGTCGCCGCGTGGCCGGCAACCTTCACGCCGCGCCATTCGGCGTGCAACGTCCCGTCCGGGTCGATCAGGAAAGTGCTGCGTACCACGCCGAGATGGCGTTTGCCGTAGAGGACCTTTTCATGGATCACGTCAAACGCCTTGCACCATGTTTCATCGGTATCGGCGATCAAGCGGAAAGGAAGCACCTGCTTCTGCCGGAAACGCGCGTGCGATGCGGCCGTGTCCCGCGAGACTCCGAGGATTTCGCAGTTCCTCTTGCGGAACTTCGCGTAGAGGTCGCGGAACTCGCCGGCTTCGGTCGTGCAACCGGGCGTGGCATCGCGCGGATAGAAGTAGATCACTATCCACTGCCCAGCGAGCTTGTCGAGTTCAAGAAGATTGCCGTCGTCCGTGACGCCCTTGAGCGATGGAATGCGTGTGCCGATCGTGATCCGGTGTTTTTCGCTCATGTGCGGCAGGGGCTCTCCAGTCAAAACTTCATCGGGTCCATGATGGCGTCGAGATTGAGGCCGTCACAGAATTCGAGGAAGTCGTCGCGCAAGGCGGCGAGATGCATGGTATTCGGAATGCCGATCGTTATCTGTGCCGAAAACATGTCGGCACCTGTCTGCATGGCGCGATAACGAGTCGAGTTCAGTTGCTCGATGCTGATGTTGTGGCCGGCGAAGAACTCGGCGAGCTGGTAGAGGACACCCGGCTTGTCACCCGCAATGACCTCGACGACATACGGCAGGAACGTGTTCTGCTGCTGCTTCGCGCTGGTGCGAAAATGCGTGAGGCGCAATTCGCCATCCCGATCGAGCTTGGCCAGCGCATTCTCAAGCTTGGCAATCGCGTCCCAGGAACCCTGTGCAAGGACCTGCACACTCAGTTCCGCTCCAAGCGCGGCAACCCTCGCTTCCGCGACATTGCATCCGCAGTCGGTGACGCGCTTGCAGACCGCAAACAGCGGCGAGTGCTCCGCGGTCGCGAAAACGCTGATCAACAGGTGGTTTTCGTTCGCGTTGGGGCGTGCCGCGCGATCGTTCAAGATCTGCTTTCCTGCCTGCTTCACGGCTTCATCGGCGCTTTGTCATGCAGCCTGGACAACTGCACGGGGAGGATACTGGCCCCCCTTGGGAGCCGCAAGCGAACGCACTACAGCGGCGGGTCGGATGGACATCCATGAAACCAGACCCTACCATTCTTCGCTCCGCACGTGTGCAACCCACCGCCTTGAATCTTTCCGGAAGCATCTGCGCACTCGCCACGCCGTTTCGCGCAGCCGATGACGCGCTTGATCTCGAAGCCTTCGACCGGCTGGTCGACTACCAGCTTTCCGGCGGTACGCGAGCTCTCGTCGTTGCCGGGTCGACAGGCGAAGGCGCGGCGCTGGATAACGATGAATTTCCCGCCCTGGTCGAGCGGGCCGTGCGTGTGGTCGCGGGCCGGGTTCCCGTGCTCGCTGGCACGGGCATGCAGTCGACACGCAAGACGATCGCGCAGACGCGACTCGCAGCGGCAGCCGGGGCGGATCTCGCCCTGGTGGTCACGCCGGCCTATGTCCGGCCCACGCAGGAAGGCCTCTACCGGCATTTTTCCGAGGTGGCTGAAGCCGGGCGCATTCCAGTGATGCTGTACAACGTGCCTTCGCGAACCGCTTGCGACCTGCTTCCAGGCACGGTCGCGCGACTCGCTTCGCATCCGATGATCATCGGCATCAAGGAAGCGCGCGCGGAGACTGAACGCATGCGTGAGCTCCTCGAACTCCGGTCCGACGGATTCCGGATCTACTCGGGTGACGACCCGACGTGCGCGCGTGCCATGCTGGCGGGCGCAAGTGGTGTTGTTTCAGTAGCGGCCAATGTCGCTCCAGCGGCGATGCAGAACCTCGCGGAGCGTGCCCTGTCCGGCGACTCGACCGCGGTCTCGCTGGCAGATCAAGCTCTGGTTCCGCTCTATGAACTTCTTGGTGCCGAACCCAATCCGATTCCAGTCAAATGGATGTTGCAACGACTTGGACTCGGTGGCGAGTGTCTGCGCTTGCCGCTGTTGCCATTGTCTCCGGCGTATCATGCGCAGGCAGAACACGTGCTAGCCATGCTCGGACTGACCCCGATCGCGCGGTCGGCCTGACAATCCGATCCCATGACCATGGAAACCTGAATGTGAAACGTATCCTGACCCTCGCGTTTGCCGTCGTCGCCTCGTTGACCGTGCTTTCCGGCTGCAGTTACCTGCGCACGAAGTTCGGCAGCAAGAGTGACGCGTACAAGAACAGCGCGCAGACGCGACCGCTGGAGGTGCCGCCTGATCTCGACGCACCGAACCACAGCGGTTCGCTCGTCATCCCGGAACCCGGCACACCGTCTGCTTCGCCCGTCGCCGATGCCGGCGTTCCGGTGGGGACAGCGGCGCCTTCGATCGCACCTCCATTGGGTGCGTCGACGACTCTGGGCGGCGATGGATTGCAGGTTTCCGATTCGCTCGCCAACACCTGGACACGTGTCGGTCTGGCGCTTGAGCGTTCAGGCATCGCGACCATCCAGTCGCGTGATGCGGAGGCCCGCACCTACGACGTGACTACCGCTGCTCGCACGACAAAGTCGGCGGGCTGGTTCAAGAAGGCCATCACGCTCGGCATGGCCGGCGACAAGACGGTGAGTGCGCCGGTGAACCTGCGCGTACGCGTCGGCGGGGCGGATGGTGCAAGCAAGGTGACGGTCGAAGGTGCCACGACCGCGTCAGGCGGCAACGCCGCGCGTGACCTGCTCGAAACGCTGCGGCAACGCATGACCTGAATCCCGTGCGGATCTTCGCGCGCAGCTCTTGCGCGAAGGCTGCTTGATTCAGGGTTCGAGTTGATTCAGCGTTCGAGCAACGGCAGCTTTCCGGGACGACCTTCCCATTCCTTGGCGTCGTCCGGGGCATCCTTGCGCTCGGTCAGCACAGGCCATGCCTTCGACAATTCGGCGTTCAGCTGGATGAAGGCTTCCTGTCCGGCAGGCACGTCATCTTCCGGATAGATCGCATTGATCGGGCATTCCGGTTCGCACAGCGTGCAATCGATGCATTCCTCCGGATCGATCACGAGGAAGTTCGGCCCTTCGTGGAAACAATCGACCGGACATACCTCGACGCAGTCGGTGTACTTGCACTTGATGCAGTTCTCGGTGACGACGAAGGGCATAGGGAACGCTGCTGGTTGAGCGATTCGGCGATCCGCAGCCGCTCGCGGGTGGCGTCAATCTCGAACGGTTGCACCCGCAGTTGGCGCTCCCTACGAGGTTCGAACTCGTGTTCCCGCCTTGAGAGGGCGGTGTCCTGGACCACTAGACGAAGGGAGCGGTGTCTGGGACAAACCGCACGGGGCGCGTAGTATAACGAATTCCTAACTGCCTACAATTGTCGCACGATGCTTTTGAACTTGAACGTGACCACGGAATGAACCCGACCGCATCGGCTGCGCAACCGACCGATTCTGCAGACGCAAGGCTCGTGCCGCGCATCATTCCGCGCGCAGAACACGGCATTTCCCGCAAGAACATATCGAATGGCGCGTTGCGTGTCCTCTACCGATTGCATGAGGCTGGCTACAAGGCTTTTCTTGTTGGCGGTGCGGTTCGCGACCTCCTGCTCGGCGGGCATCCGAAAGATTTCGATATCGCCACCGATGCCACTCCCGAACAGACGCGCGCCCTGTTTCGCAATTGTCGCCTGATCGGGCGACGCTTCCGTCTTGCGCATGTCGTTTTCGGGCACGAGATTGTCGAAGTGGCAACCTTTCGGGGAATCGGCGAAGTCGGCGACAGCGATCGACATGTCGTCGACGGACGGATTGTTCGCGACAACGTCTACGGCACGATCGAAGAGGATGCGATCCGTCGCGATTTCTCGGTCAACGCCCTCTACTACGATATCGCCGATTTCAGCGTGCGTGACTATGTTGGCGGAATCGCCGACCTGCAGCAGCGCACGATGCGATTGATCGGTGACGCCGAGCAGCGTTATCGGGAAGATCCCGTGCGCATGCTGCGTGCGGCGCGCCTCGCAGCCAAACTCGATTTCGCTATCGCACCCGAGGCCGAAGCCCCGATCAAGGTGCTCGCTCCGTTGCTTGCGGATGTGGCGCCGGCGCGATTGTTCGACGAATCCCTCAAGCTGTTCCTGTCCGGTCACGGTCTCGAAAGCCTGCGCCGCCTGCACAACCTCGGACTGCTCGGGCAGATATTCCCGGCGACCGCGGCCGCATTGGCGGGCCCGCGCAGTGCGGCCTTCGGCCGCTTGCTCGGTTACACGTTCACGAGCACGGACGAGCGCATACGCGATGACAAGCCGGTTACGCCGGCATTCCTGTTCTCGGCCATGTTGTGGGAGCCGGTGCGCAGCGAGTCCGAACGCCTCGTGGCGGCGGGCTCGGACGCGGCTGTCGCATGGACCGCTGCGGTCGATCGGGTCATGCATCAACAAGCGACGCGCATTGCGATCCCGAAGCGCTTCGCCATTGCGATGGAAGAGATCTGGTCGTTGCAGCCGCGCTTCGAGCAGCGCCAGAAGAAGCGTGTCATGCGCCTGCTCGCGCACCCACGGTTCCGCGCCGCGTATGATTTCCTTGTTCTGCGCGCACACGAGGAACCGGACCTGCGCGACCACGTCGAATGGTGGGCCGAAGCACAGGAACTCGATGCGCCGCATCTGGCGGACCGTCTCGCGGCGACCCCGATCCAACGCGTCGAGCTGGATCCGGCGAAGAAGCGCAAGCGCCCTCGGCGCCGCAAGCGCAAGTCGACGACGGGCCCCGCGGGTAGTCCGGAGATCGCAGCCGAGTGAGTCCGGTTGTCGCGTATGTGGGGCTCGGCAGCAATCTTGACGAGCCGTTGCAACAGGTCCGCGAAGCATTGGCCAGCCTCGCCGGTCTGGCGCGCACACAGTTGCGGGCTTCGTCCAGCTTCTACGTCTGCACGCCCTGGGGAATGGCCGACCAGCCGGACTTCATCAACGCGGTCGCGCGGATCGGGACCAGTCTCGATCCGCAGGATCTGCTTGCCGGCCTGCTGGCAATCGAACAGCAGGCTGGACGCGTGCGCAATGCCGAGCGCTGGGGGCCGCGGCGGATCGATCTGGACCTGCTTCTCTATGGCGATCAGCAGATTGCGATGGAGGGATTGCAGGTGCCGCACCCGCGGATCGCCGAGCGAGCGTTCGTGCTGCTGCCTCTCGCCGAACTGGACCCGCTGATCGTATTGCCGGGGCAGGGTCGTATCGCCGATCTGCTTCAGCGACTCGATCTGTCCGGCTGCAATCGCCTGCCCTCGCCATCGCCCTGACCGCATCGCCCGAGTCGGTTAGGATAGTCAGCGGCCTGCGATCCTGCGCTGGCCCGCCCGATTCCTTTAATTGCAGTGTCTTCATGTATACAGATTCCGCAAGTTCGCCCGCTCGCCCCGCGATCACTGTTCCTTCGTTGCGGCAACGCAAGAAGGGAGGCGAAAAGATCGCAGCCCTGACTTGCTACGACGCAAGCTTCGCCACACGTCTTGATGCCGCGGGCATCGACGTCGCACTCGTCGGCGACTCGCTCGGCATGGTCGTCCAGGGAATGTCGAGCACCTTGCCGGTGACGCTCGACCATATGGTCTATCACTGCGCGGCAGTCGCGCGCGGGATGCGTACGCCGTTGCTGATCGCTGATCTGCCATTCATGAGCTATCGGGATGTGCCGACTGCGATGGCCTCCGCCGCACGCCTGATGGCCGAGGGCAGTGCGGCGATGGTCAAGCTCGAAGGCGCCGGCTGGGTCGTCGAAGTGATCGCCGCGCTGGCCGAGCGCGATATCCCGGTTTGCGCACACCTGGGATTGACGCCGCAATCGGTTCACAAGCTCGGTGGCTATCGCGTGCAAGGCAAGCTCGAGGCCGATGCAGCACGCTTGCTCAACGACGCGAAGGCGATTGCCGCGGCGGGAGCCGACCTGCTCGTGCTCGAATGCGTTCCGGCGGAGCTTGCCAGGCGCATCACGGCCGAGATCCCGATACCGACGATAGGCATCGGTGCCGGGGTCGATTGCGATGGCCAGGTCCTGGTCCTTTACGACATGCTCGGTATAACGCCCGGTCGT
Organism: Pseudomonadota bacterium; assembly: GCA_029561145.1. Taxonomy (GTDB): domain Bacteria; phylum Pseudomonadota; class Gammaproteobacteria; order Xanthomonadales; family Rhodanobacteraceae; genus Dokdonella. The sequence goes on along the minus strand of JAKQJM010000145.1, from coordinate 13,803 downwards.
CGACCGCGCTTCAGCAAGGATTTCCTGAGCGGACGGGGATCGATCGACGCCGCCTTGCTGGCCTATGTGGAAGCCGTCCGGCGCGCGGAATTCCCTGGCCCCGAGCACATCTACTGAGGTCCGCGTGCAGACGATCCGACATGTCAACGCGCTGCGTGCCCTGATCGATGGACAAAGGCGTGCGGCAAGGCGCATCGGGTTTGTGCCGACCATGGGCAACCTGCATGCCGGTCACTTCTCGCTGGTCGAGATCGCAAGGAAGCATTGCGATTTCGTCGTCGCCAGCGTGTTCGTCAATCCGACCCAGTTTGGCGCTGGCGAGGATTTCTCGCGCTATCCGCGCACGCCCGAGCAGGATGCGGAAGGTCTCGACAGGGCAGGTTGCGACTGCCTGTTCCTTCCCGAAGTCGACGAGATCTATCCGTTCGGGCCAGGCCAGGGCGTGCGCGTCACGGTTCCGGGGCTTGGTGAGGTGCTTGAGGGCGCGAGTCGCCCGGGGCACTTCGATGGCGTCGCGACCGTCGTCGCGCGTCTATTCAATGCGGTCGCGCCCGATCTTGCCGTTTTCGGCAGCAAGGACTACCAGCAACTGCTCGTGGTGCGGCGCATGTCGCGTGACCTGGGCTTCCCGATCGAGATCATCGGCGCGCCGATCGTCCGTGAGGCGAACGGATTGGCGATGAGTTCGCGCAATCAATACCTCGATCACGCGCAGCGGCAGCAAGCCGGAATCATCCACGCCGTATTGCAATCGATGTGCAGCGAGCTTGCTTCGTGCGACGCTCCGATCGCAGCGATTGAAATGCGCGCGGCAGCGCAACTCGTCAGGGCAGGGCTGGTTCCGGACTATGCGGTTTTCAGGACGATTGCGGACCTGGCGATCCCTGCGCCGCAACAGAGCGGGGACCTCGTTGCATTGATCGCGGCACGCCTCGGCGGGGTGCGCCTGATCGACAACATGGAATGCCGTTCTTGAGGGCCGGAGGGTAGTCGCGCCCGATCCGGACTTTCGAGTGTGACGTGTATGGCACTTCGCAACATCATGTGGTATCGTTGCAACCGTCCTAGGGGTTTTTGCAACGAATCGTGCGAAAACTCCTTGGCCACCAGGGCGCATTGCAGGTAATCGTCACTCCAATTGAACCCTCGCGCGAATACGCTGCGAGGGTTTTTTTTGTCTTGAAGTCACTGGAATTTCCAGAAAAACCTCCAATAAACAATATGTTGGAACTTCTTGGTGCGGGCTTCCTTCGTTCACGGCTCTGCCTGCCTCCTGCCTTGAAACCTTGAGGTCCACCGCGCGCAGGCCAGGATGTACCGAGCATGTTGTCTTTCTGCAACATCGATTCGAGCCGCGCTGCGGCCCGGATCCGTGCCTGAGCCTCGGCCAAGATGTGGCGGAGGATCAGGCCAGGCGTTTTTCCGCCTGCTCGGCCAAGGCCCATTCGACGTGTTCGCGCACGAGTTCCGAGGGGTGATCGGCACGTCGGCCCAGGGCTTCGACCACCTCGGCGGAATGCTGCGCATTGCCGAGTGCGACCGCGATATTGCGCAACCATCCGGCGTATCCGGTACGCCGTATCGGTGAACCCTCGGTGCGTTTCAGGAATTCCTCCTCGGTCCAGCCGAACAGATCGACCAGTCGGCTGCCGTCGAGTGCGTGGCGCGGCGCAAAGTCGGCTTCGGGGGTCACTTGCGCAAACTTGTTCCAGGGGCAGACCAGCTGGCAGTCGTCGCAGCCGAAAATGCGATTGCCCATCGGCCGGCGCAAGTCATGTGGTATCGAACCACCCAGCTCGATCGTGAGATAGGCGATGCAGCGCCGTGCGTCGACCTGATAGGGGCCGACAATCGCCTGGGTCGGGCAGATGTCGATGCAACGCGTGCAAGTGCCGCAATGCGCGCTGGCCGGTGCATCGATCGGCAGCTCAAGATCCGTGTACAGCTCGCCGAGGAAAAACCAAGAGCCTGCATCGCGATTGATCAGACAGGTGTGCTTGCCGATCCAGCCAAGACCTGCGTCACGGGCGAGCGCACGTTCGAGCACCGGCGCCGAATCGACAAATGCGCGGTAGCCGAACGGGCCGACCTTGTCGGCAAGGCGATCCGCCAGTTTCTGCAAACGGTTGCGCATCAGCTTGTGGTAATCGCGTCCGAGCGCGTAGCGCGCAACGTAGCCGCTGGCGGAATCGTCGAGCACCTCCCAGCCGTCGCGGGCGCGGGCAGGCAGGTAGTCCATGCGCACCGAGATCACGCGCAAGGTTCCCGGCAGCAATTCAGCCGGGTGACTGCGCTTGCTGCCGTGACGGGCCATGTAGTCCATCTCGCCGTGGCGACCTGCTTTCAGCCAATTGAGCAGATGGGCTTCATCGTCATCGAGTTTGGTTCCACTGATGCCGACCTGCTGGAAACCGAGCTCACGCGCCCAACCACGCAGGTCCGACGCCAGTATTGAATAGTCGATGGTGGGCATGGCTGGCCAGAGCAGGGCCGTGGTTCGAGGCGCAAGCATACGGGCATCGACGGCATGGGCGGAACGCTCCGTATAATCCCGCCATGCTCATGCCGTCGATCCACAACGCGCTGTACACGGTCGATCAGGTGCGCCGCATCGACCGGCGTGCCATCGAGGTCGGCGCGATTCCCCGGTTCGAACTCATGCGCCGTGCGTCAATGGCGGCCTTCGCTAGCCTGCGGCGGCGTTGGCCTGACGCGCAGCGTGTCCTCGTCGTCGCTGGCCCCGGCAACAATGGCGGCGATGCGTTCCTGCTTGCCGACCTGGCCCGTTCCGCAGGAATGGCGGTCACCGTCGTGGCGAGCAGCCATCAATCGAAAGACGATGCTCTGACAGCGCGCGAGCTGTGGCGCGAGGGTGGGGGCGAAATCCTGATCGCCGATCCGCAGGCTCGCTTGCCCGATGCCGACATTCTTGTCGATGGCCTGTTCGGAACCGGAATTTCCCGGCCGCCTTCCGCAGCGGCCGAAGCGCTGATCGGACGCATGAATGCGTTCGCGGGCCGGCGGCTGGCGCTTGATGTCCCGTCCGGCCTCGATGCCGACTGCGGCATGGCGCGTGGAGCGGTCTTCCATGCGGACGCGACGATCAGTTTCGTCGGCTGGAAGCGCGGCCAGTTCACCGCTGACGCAGTGGATTGCTGCGGCGATCTGGAGCTCGATACGCTGGGTATTCCGTATTCGGTATTCGCCGGGGCTGAAGGCGATGCGCGGTTGCTGGACGCCAGTATTGTCTTTCTGCTTCCATCGCGATTGCGCAATGTGAACAAGGGTCGTTTTGGTCACGTGCTGGCTATCGGCGGCGACACGGGAATGGGCGGGGCCATCCGCCTGGCTGCCGAGGCGGCCCTGCGCAGCGGTGCTGGTCTGGTCAGCGTGGCCACACGTGCCGAACACGTCGCCGCGATCAATTCCGCTCGCCCGGAATTGATGGTGCATGCCGTCGATGGTCCGCAATCCATCGAGGCTCTCATCGAGCGCTGCAGTGTGATCGCGCTCGGCCCGGGGCTAGGCCAGCGCGCATGGGGGCACGCACACTGGGACCGGGCCATGCGCAGCACCAGGCCGCTCGTCATCGATGCGGACGCGCTCAATCTGCTTGCGCGCGATGAACGATCGTTGCCGACGGGATCAATACTCACCCCGCATCCCGGAGAGGCCGCGCGCCTGCTCCGTTGCGATATCGCGGCGATACAGTCCGACCGCTTCGCCGCAGCGCGCGAACTCGCCCGGCGTTTCGCCGCCGTCGTCGTGCTCAAGGGCGCGGGCAGTCTCGTGGCGGACCAGGATGGACAGGTTGCATTGTGTCCTTTTGGCAATCCTGGCATGGCCAGTGCAGGCATGGGCGACGTACTGACGGGCGTGATCGCGGGAGTAAGGGCGCAGGGGCTGGACGCGTGGGATGCGGCCCGGATTGGCGTGCTCGTGCACGCCATGGCTGGTGACCGGGCCGCTGCCGGCTGCCCGCGCGGACTCGTCGCCAGTGACCTGTTTGCGCCATTGCGCGACTGCTTGAACAGCCGCCCGGCATGAAGCGGATCATCGAATGGAAGTCGGTCGATGAGTCTGGCCTCGTCGACATCGCGAGGCGGTTTGCGTGTGTCGTCAAGGAGGGCGGAGTGATTTTCCTCGGTGGCGACCTCGGTGCCGGCAAGACCACATTCGCCCGTGCCTTGCTCGTCGCGCTGGGCGTTGGCGAGCGCGTCAAGAGTCCGACCTACAGCCTGGTCGAGTCGTATCAGGTCGGCGGATTATCGGTCCATCATCTTGATCTGTATCGCATCGCCGATGCGGAGGAACTGGAATGGCTCGGTTTGTCCGATCTGCTCGCTCGGACGATGCTGATGCTGGTCGAGTGGCCCGAGCGAGGGCGTGGAGCCTTGCCCGAAGCCGATCTCGTTATCCAGCTCGAGCACGCCGGCGAGCGACGCGACCTAAGCGCAACCGCGCAGTCCGCGCGCGGCAGTGCATGGTTGAACGACCTCGCTGCGGAACGTGCAGGTCGTCATCGTGACTCCTGAGAATTCTGTTAGAAACATCGTGCATCTAGCGGAATTGAAAAGAAAAAGACTTGAATTGCATGCCCGAATTGCGCTTGAATGCGCAACCATGGATGGTTACGCGCCCGTATTGAAGCGATTCGTGATGGGAACGGCCCTGTTTCTGGGCGCCCTGCCGGCCGCCCATGCCGCCGAAATCAAGGCCTTGCGCGTCTGGGCCGGCCCCGAATACACGCGAGCGGTGTTCGATGTTTCCGGGCCCCTGGACTACAAGTTGTTCGACCTCTCCGGTCCGGACCGGCTGGTACTCGATCTGAGGTCAAGTACGTTTTCAGCCGATTACGGCGTGGCCGAGGGCAAGGGCTTGCTCAAGGCGATCCGCAGCGGCAAGCAGGGCAAGGACGACCTGCGCGTCGTCTTCGATCTTGCCGAAGGTGTTCGCCCGAAGAGTTTCCTGCTTCCGCCAGCCGAGAAATTCGGCTATCGGCTCGTCCTCGATCTTTATCCGAAGACCCGCGCAGAGCCGGTCAAGACGGTCGAGAAGATCCTGCCGCCGGGCGCGTCGCGCAACGTCGTCGTGACCATCGATGCCGGGCATGGCGGCGATGATCCCGGCTCGATCGGCGCGACCGGAACCTACGAAAAGGCCATCACGCTCGCGGTGGCTCGCGAACTCAAGCGCGTCATCGACAAGGAGCCCGGCATGAGCGCGATGCTCACGCGGGACAGCGATTTTTTCATCCCGCACAAGGAGCGTTACCAGAAGGCGCGCGATGCCAAGGCCGACCTGTTCGTCTCGATCCACGCCGATGCCTTCACCAAGAGCGAGGCGCGCGGAAGTTCGGTCTGGGTACTTTCGCCGCGCGGAGCGACCAGTGAAGCGGCGCGCTGGCTGGCCGACAGCGAGAACCGCGCCGATCTGGTTGGCGGCGTCTCGCTCGACACGCGCGACGACACGCTTGCGGCGGTCCTGCTTGATCTGTCGCAAGGCGCGACGATGGAAGCGAGCAATGCGGTTGCCACACAGGTGCATGCGGCGATGCGCAGGGTCGGGCCGACCCACAAGAATCATGTCGAGCGCGCCAATTTCATCGTGTTGCGTTCGCCGGACGTCCCGTCGATCCTGGTCGAGACCGCGTTCATATCCAATCCGGCGGAAGAGCGCCGGCTGAACAACCCGGCCGAGCGCACCAAGCTGGCCGACGCGATCCTCGATGGGATACGGAATTACTTCCGTTCCACCCCGCCACCGGGAAGCTGGTTCGCGCTCGAGAGCAATCGGGTGAAAGCGAGTCGCCACGTGGTGTCCCGTGGCGAATCCCTCAGCATCATTGCTGCCCAGCACGGCATATCGGTTGCTTCCCTGCGCAGCGTGAACAAACTTGCGCGCGACAGCGTGCAGGTCGGCGAAGTACTCGAGATTCCGCAAGGCTGAGGCTGGCGCTGCAGGGGAAGGGCGTCCGTCCTGATCCGTTATGATGATGGATTGCCGGCTTTCTCCAATCCTTGCATGTCGCGTATCCGCCCGCTCCCAGCCGAGTTGGTCAACCAGATTGCTGCTGGTGAAGTCATCGAGCGCCCGGCGTCCGTGGTCAAGGAACTCGTCGAGAACAGTCTCGATGCCGGTGCAAGCCGGATCGAGATCGATATCGAAGAGGGCGGTGCACGCCTGATCCGGATTCGCGATGACGGTTCCGGTATCGATGCCGACGACCTGCCGCTGGCGATATCCGCTCACGCAACCAGCAAGATCGCCAGCTTCGAGGATCTCGAGCGCGTTGCCACGCTGGGTTTTCGCGGCGAGGCTCTGCCCTCGATCGCTTCGGTCTCGCGATTTGCCTTGACCTCGCGCACGCAGCACGCGTCGGCGGCATTCCGGATCGAAGTCGATGGTGGCAAGCCGCATGTGCAGCGCCCGGCCCAGCACGGAGTCGGCACGACCGTCGAGGTGCGCGATCTTTTCTACAACCTGCCTGCGCGGCGGAAGTTCCTGCGTGCGGAGCGCACCGAGTTCAATCACATCGACGACCTTGTCAAGTCGATAGCGCTGGCGCGCGACAATGTCGAGTTCCGTCTCGGCAACAATGGCAAGATCGTCCGGCTCTACAAACCACTGCGTGATGTGGATGACGCCGCACGCCGCATCGGCGACGTCCTTGGCGAGGAATTCGCAAGCAACAGCCTGCGCGTCTCGCACAGCGGGGCAGGGCTTGCGCTGAGCGGATGGGTCGGCTTGCCGACGGCGTCGCGCTCGCAGGCCGATCAGCAGTATTTCCATGTCAATGGACGTCTCGTGCGCGATCGCGTGGTCGCCCATGCCGTGCGCCAGGCCTATGCGGACGTGCTGTTCCACGGACGCCATCCTGCCTTCGTGCTGTTTCTCGAGCTCGATCCGCAAGGCGTCGATGTCAATGTCCATCCTGCCAAGAGTGAAGTGCGCTTCCGCGAATCGCGCTTGATCCATGATTTCCTGTATCGCAGCCTGCATGAGGCGCTGGCGGGCGCGCGCGCCGGTGCCGTGCCGTCCGAACCGTCGCTTGCCGTCGAGGCAGGTCCGGTCGCAGCCGTTCCGCAGGTGTTGCGCCATCAATCCGGTTTCCGGCTCGGTGTCGGCGAACCCCTTGCCGATTACGCCGCGCTGCTCGGACGCGCGGGATCGGCGGTGGATCGATCCACGGCAAACGATCCGATCACGCCGGTTCATGGCGGCGACACCGCGAACGACGTTCCGCCGCTCGGTTTTGCAATCGCGCAGCTGCACGGTGTCTTTGTTCTCGCCCAGAACGCGCACGGGCTGGTTCTCGTCGACATGCACGCCGCGCATGAGCGCATCACCTACGAGAAGCTCAAGCTCGCCCGGCAGGGCGAAGGCATCCGCTCGCAGATGCTGCTCGTGCCGTTGATGATCGCACTCAGCGAACGCGAGGCGGCCACGGTCGAGGAGCACGGCGAGCGCTTTGCCGAACTCGGCTTCGACATCGTGCGCAGCGGCCTGCAGGGGATCACGGTTCGTCGCGTGCCGACCCTGCTCGCGGCAGGTGACGTGCCGCAGCTCGTGCGCGACGTGATTGCCGATCTCGCCGCCCATGGCAACTCACGGCGGATCGAGGAGGCCGGCAACGAACTGCTTTCGACCATGGCCTGCCACGGCTCGGTGCGGGCGAACCGGCGCTTGAGTCTGCCGGAAATGGACGCACTCTTGCGCGAGATGGAAATCACCGAGCGTTCCGGACAATGCAATCACGGTCGGCCGACCTGGGTGCAACTGTCGATGCAGGAGCTTGATCGCCTGTTCCTGCGTGGACGATGATCTGCGCATTTTCCCACTACAACCAAGGAGTCTTCGATGTTGATGACCAGCCTGCTGCTCGCCGCAAGTGTCGCCGGAACCCAACTGGTTTCGGTCAACACCGACAATGAATACGTCAAGGAGATCGAGGATTGGCGGACACAACGGGCGGAGCGCCTGAAGGCACCAGGCGGCTGGCTGTCTCTGGTTGGCCTGGAATGGCTCAAGCCGGGAACCAACACGGTCGGCAGCGACAAGGACAACGACATCGTGATCGCCAGGATGCCGGCCCATCTCGGCAAGATCGACTGGAGCGGGGACAAGGTGACGATCACGCTCAACCCCGACACCGGCGCGACGATTGACGACAAGCTCATTGCCGGCGCCGAACTGCTGGACGACTCGCATGAAAAGCCGACCACGGTCGCATTCGGCAGCGTGCGCTTCTATCGCGTCGATCGCGCGGGTGGCAGGAAAGGGCTGCGCATCAAGGACAGCGAAGCCCCGACGCGCACCCAGTTCAGCGGCATCGACAACTATCCGGTTGATCCTTCATGGCGCATCGAAGCCAGATGGATTGCATTCGATCCGCCGCACACGCTCGACATCCCGAACGTGCTCGGCAACATCGACAAGATGAAGGTACCCGGCAAGGCCGTGTTTGAACGCGACGGCAAATCCTTCGAGTTGCTGCCGGTGCTCGAGTCGGACGATGCCGACGAGTTGTTCTACATCATCGCCGACAAGACCAGCGGGAAGGAGACCTACGGCGCCGCACGTTTCGTCTATTCGAAGATGCCCGTCGACGGCAAGGTCGTGATCGACTTCAACAAGGCATACAACCCGCCTTGCGCCTTTACCCCGTACGCCACGTGTCCGATCGCGCCGCCGGAGAATCGCCTGGCGGTGCCGGTCAGGGCCGGCGAGAAAAAGTACGGCAGCGGCCATCACTGATCCGTCCGGCCACCCGCCCTCGATCAGCGTCGCTCAGCTTCCGCTGAAGCTCGGCTTGCGCCTTTCCAGGAAGGCGCGAGTGCCTTCGCGCATGTCGGCGGTTGTCGTGCAGACCGCGAAGGACTTGCTTTCGTAATCCATGCCCTCGGCACTCGCGCACTCCCCGCCGATTAATACGGCGTCGAGGATGCCGGCCAGGGCATGCGGTGCTGAGGCGGCGATCTGATCGGCCACTGCAGCGACTTCCTCATCCAGTTGTTCGGCTGCGACGACACGGCCGAGCAGACCCAATTGCAGGGCCCTCTGTGCATCGACCGGCTGGCCGAGCAGGCAGAGTTCAAGCGTCGCTGCTCGCCCGGCCAGGCGCAGCAAACGTTGGGTCCCGCCAAACCCGGGCAGCAGGCCAAGCGTGATTTCCGGTAGCCCGAGCCGGGCTTTCTCGCCGCCGATGCGCAGGTGGCAACTCATCGCGATTTCGAGGCCGCCACCGAGGGCGAATCCCTGGATCCGGGCGATGACCGGTTTCCCCAGCATCTCGATGTCTCGCATCATCCTTTGGCCCGCGCGCGAGAACGCCTGTGCCTCGACCGGGCTCATCGCGGCAAGTTCGGCGATGTCTGCACCGGCAACGAAGGCTTTTTCGCCGGCGCCGGCCAGCACCACGACCCGCACAGCATCATCGTGGCGGGCCTGGGCGAACGCGATTTGCAGTTCGCTGATCGTCTCGCGATTGAGCGCATTCAGCTTGTCGGGGCGATTGATCGTGAGCGTGCGCACGGCGCCGCGATCGCTGCTAAGAAGGGTGCGAAAGGCCATCGATGGCATCCTGTAACGGGTGGGTTCAGAAACGAGGCGGATGATAGCAGCGCGTCCGGCCGCGAACTTTGCTCGCCGTCCGCACTCTCTGTGCCGCCCGGCACGACGCAATTGGAGCCGGGGCGTGGCTCAGGTACACTGATCGGCCTTTTGATGGGCCGACCGACGCACTGATTCGGCTCGACGCAATTGATTCATCCGTTTCAGATTCCTTCCGGAGGCAGCATGAAATTTGGTTTGACACTCGCCATGGCGGCGTTGTTTGCAACAGGCTCGGTCCTGGCTCAGGACACGACGTCCGAGAAGGGCAAGCTTTCCTATTCGATCGGCTACCAGATCGGCAAGGATTTCACCGAGCGCAAGATGGATGTGGACATCAACACGGTCATTCGCGCGATGCAGGATGCGTACGCCAAGCGCACTCCCGCTGTCGCTGAAGACAAGATGCGCGAGACGCTCACGGCCTTCCAGACCAAGATGATGGGCGAAGCCAAGGCCGAGTACGACAAGGTGGCCGGCGCAAACAAGGCCAAGAGCAACTCCTTCATGGCCGAGAACAAGACCAAGAAGGGCATCATTTCGCTGCCGTCCGGCCTGCAGTATCGCGTGATCGAGGACGGCACCGGCAAGAAGGTCGGCCCGACCAGCGAAGTCACCGTGCATTACCGTGGTTCGCTTTCCGATGGCCTCGAGTTCGACAGCTCCTTCGCCCGCGGCGAACCGGTCAAGTTCAAGGTCAATGAAGTGATCAAGGGCTGGCAGGAATCACTGTCGCGCATGAAGGTGGGCGATCACTGGCAGATCTTCGTTCCGCCGGAAATGGCCTATGGCGATCGCGGCCAGCCGCCGCGCATCGGTCCGAACCAGGCGCTCGTTTTCGACATCAAGGTCATCGACTCGAACTGATCGATGCGGGGATGATCGAGGAAACGCCGCGTATTCCGCGGCGTTTCCGTTTCCGGGTCACAGGAAATCGCGCATTTCCTCGACAGCCCTCTCCATGTCGAGCTTGATCCGATTGATGATGCGCATGGCCGGCTCGGCGCTCGCGTCTTCGACACTTCCCGAGCTGACGCTTGCTTGCCCGCGACTGACCGTCGCAGCGTCTTCATCGCCAACGAACTGGGCCAGATAGACGTAGCCTTGACGCAAACCCTCCTTGACCTCAGGGTGATCCGCTCCAAGGTTCCTGAGCAGGGTGAGGATGGCGAAACGGATCGACTCGCGCGTGTGCGGCAACAGGCTTTCGGGCAAACCGTAGACGCCAGGTTCGACCATCGACAGCACCTTGCCGAAATCACTCACCACCTTCGTCGCCATTCCCAGCATGCGCGATACCTGAGTCGGATCTGGCGTTAATGTAGCAGCAGCTCCGGCGTCCCGACAGGAATGCAGTCTTCATGCAGATCAGTTTTCCCCAACCGGTTCTCAGTCCCTGCATCGGCATCTGCCAGCTTGGTGATGACGGATTGTGCGTGGGCTGTCTGCGCAGCGCTGACGAGATCGGTCGCTGGCTGGCCATGGGCGCTGCCGAACGCCAGCACCTCATGCAGATCGTGTTGCCGAAGCGGGAGGCGCAGCGGGCATGAGCGAACACATCGACATCGCTCGCCTGCGCCGTGCCGTGCGTTCGCTCGGAGACCCGCCGCAGCCGCCTGGCTGGAATGCGACCGAGTTTCCGGAATTGTGGTCCGACAACACGCCACTGCGACAGGCCGCGGTTCTCCTGCCCGTGGTCTGCCGCGGAGACGCGTTGAGCATGTTGTTCACGCGGCGCAACGAGACCATGCGCCATCACGCCGGACAGATCAGTTTTCCCGGTGGCGCCATGGAAGCGTCGGATCACGATGCGATCGCCGCCGCACTGCGCGAGACCCGCGAAGAGACCGGCATCAGCGCGGGTTTCATCGAACCATTCGGATTTCTCGACTGTTTCGACACGGTTTCAGGATTCTCGGTCTCGCCGGTGGTTGCGGTGGTCCGCGATGGATTTGCGTTGGCCCCGGATCCGCGCGAAGTGGCCGAGGTCTTCGAGGTTCCACTCGAATACATCCTTGAGCCGGGTCGCATGCAGCGTTCGGAGATTCTCTGGCATGGCCGGGGGCGCGAAATCTTCGAGTTCGACTACGACGGCAAACGCATCTGGGGTGCGACGGCAGCGATACTGCAGAACCTGTTGAGGCGCCTGGAGACGGAAACATGAATGCATTGATTTCGACGGGTGAACTGGTGCGGCTGATCGACCAGGGCACTGCATTGGTGGTCGACTGCCGCAAGGAGCTTTCAGCGCCGCAGGCCGGACGCATTGCCCATGCTTCGGCCCACGTACCCGGCGCGATCTACGCGGATCTCGATACCGACCTGTCGGATCTCTCCAAGCCAGGTCTCGGCCGCCATCCCTTGCCGGACGCGCCCGCTTTTTCGCGCGTGCTGTCGACCTGGGGCTGGACCCCCGATCGTCCGGTCGCGATTTATGACGATGCCGGCGGAGCCCTGGCCGCGGCGCGGCTCTGGTGGATGCTGCGCCTGACCGGTGCGCAGCAGGTCAGCGTCCTGGATGGTGGATGGACTGCATGGTTGAAGGACGGCATGGCGACTTCGACAGGTTCCAGCGAGGTCTTGCCCAGCACGGTCGATGTGCGCTTCGATGAACGCCAACTTGTGGACTTTGACGCGCTGCGCAGCGGGCTCGACGACGGCTCGATCTGCCTCCTTGATGCGCGCGGCGGACCACGTTATCGCGGCGAGGTGGAACCGCTTGATCGGGTCGCCGGCCATGTGCCGGGCGCTCTCAACCGGCCGTTCTCGGAGAACCTGCAGGCCGATGGCCGCTTCAAGCCGGCACGCGAACTGGCAGACGCGTTCCGCGCACTGTTCGCCGCGCATGCGCCGGAGAACGTCGTCCACATGTGCGGGTCCGGTGTGACCGCTTGTCACAATATTCTCGCGATGGAGCACGCCGGCCTGCACGGATCGCGCCTGTTTGCTCCGTCGTGGAGCGGCTGGATCAGCGATCCGGCGCGCCCGGTCAGCACCGGAGCGCTTCCGTAACCGCGGCTGGCGGCACCGGATTGGCCGCGAATTCCAGGCCCAAACTGACATCGGTTTGGGCCTATACTGCCGTCGCGTCAGTCCCGACGCCCTGCCAGAACCGAGGTTCATTCCATTTGAGCACGTCTGAAACACGCGTCCGGCCGCGCCGGGCAGGCAATACAACAGCGGCGAAGAAGGCCCCGGCCCTGCGCAAGACGGCGACGGCCAGGAAGGATCCGACCAAGCTTCCGGCCAAATCGCCCGCCAGGGCGATGGCACCCGCCAAGACCCGCACACCGAAACCGAAAACCGCACCGGTTGCGAAGAAGGTCGCCGCGAAGACTCCGCGCAAGCGCGTCAAGCCCGACCTCGAGCAGGATGTTTTCGCGCGACTGCATCGCACGGTGATCACCGCGATCGAGGATCTCAAGGCGCGCGATACGCGCGAGATCGATGTGCGCGGAAAGACATCGGTCACCGACCTCATCGTCATCACCAGCGGTACCTCGACACGCCACGTCAAGTCGATTGCCGACGAGGTCGTTCGCGCCGCCAAGAAGGCGGGCCTGCCGCCGATCGGCGTGGAAGGCGAACGCGAGGCCGAATGGGTGCTCGTCGATCTCGGCGACATTGTCGTCCATGTCATGTTGCCGCGTACCCGCGAGTTCTATGGCCTCGAACGCCTGTGGACGGTCGGCGACGACGAACATCCCGCGAAGCTCGACGGTTGACCGGTGCCCGTGTGCGGACGCGACTGATTTCGGTCGGCGAACGCATGCCGGCCTGGGTAGCGGAAGGGTTCGCCGAGTACCGCAAGCGCCTGTCGCGAGAGCTGCCGCTCGAACTGATCGAAGTGCCGCTCGGCAATCGCGGAAAACATCGTGATCCGATCCGCGCGACTGCCGATGAAGGCGCAGCCGTCATCGCGGCGATATCGGCTGACACCCACGTCGTCGCGCTCGAGGGTCGCGGGAAAATCTGGAGCAGCGAACAGCTCGCCGAACAACTCGGCGGCTGGCGCATGCAAGGCCGCGATCTCGCGATCCTGATCGGCGGTCCCGATGGTCACGCCGATGCCGTCCTCAAGCGCGCCAACCAGTGCTGGTCACTCGGCCCGCTGACCCTTCCGCACATGCTCGTGCGCCTTGTCGTCGCCGAACAGCTCTATCGCGCGACGACGATCCTGGCCGGACATCC
>JAKQJM010000134.1 GCA_029561145.1 Pseudomonadota bacterium | reverse complement strand
GCTCAGAGTATGCAGAGCGCGTAGGAAAAACGAAGGATCGATTCTCTGGAGGCACCGCCACAAGGCTTGCTAATGTACCCCGCTCATGACCACGCCTTCCGCACCTGCTTCCGGGCTCACGAATTTTTCGACCTTGCCACTCGCACCGCCGCTCGTTCAGGCGATCGAGGTGCTGGGCTTTGCGCAGATGACTCCCATTCAGGAGCACGCGCTGCCGAGCCTGCTGGCTGGAAAGGACGTGATCGCGCGGGCGCGGGCGGGCAGCGGCAAGACCGTCGCCTTTGGCCTCGGGCTGCTGTCACGCATCGATGTCGCGACGGCTCGGGTCCAAGTGCTCGTGCTCTGTCCCACGCGTGAGCTCGCGGATCAGGTCTCGACCGAGCTGCGACGCCTGGCCCGCTTCATCGCCAACCTGCGGGTCGTAACCCTGTGCGGGGGCGTGCCGGTCCGCACGCAAGTGCCATCGCTGCAGAACACGCCCCATGTCATCGTTGGAACGCCTGGACGCCTCCTTGATCACCTGAAGCGTGAGACGATCGCGCTCGGCGAGCTGAAAACGCTGGTGCTAGATGAGGCGGATCGCATGCTCGACATGGGATTCCTCGATTCCATTTTAGCGATCGTCGATACGCTTCCCAAGAGTCGGCAGACGCTGCTGTTTTCGGCGACCTATCCCGATGAAATCCGCCGGCTGAGCCGCACGCTGCAGCACAAACCTGTCGAGGTCACGATCGATAACGTCGTAAGCGAGACCGAGATCGAGCAGCTCTACTTCGCGGTCAAGCCGGCTCACAAGGGCGATGCGCTCGTCGCCTTGCTGCTGGCGTATCGGCCCGAATCGGCAATCGTGTTCTGTCACACTCGCAATGACGTTCGCGAGGTCACCGCGCAGCTCGCCGCGCGAGGCTTCTCAGTGCTGGCGCTGCACGGCGAGCTCGAGCAGAGACAGCGGGACGAGGTGCTGGTGCGCTTCGCCAACAACAGCTGCGCGGTGCTGGTGGCCACCGATGTTGCCGCGCGTGGACTCGATATCAAGGGGCTCGCTGCGGTCGTCTCCTGGGAGCTGCCCAACGACCCCGATATTCACCTGCACCGCATCGGACGCACAGGTCGCGCCGGACAGAAGGGACTAGCCCTGGGGCTCTGTTCGCCCGGCGAGCGCGAGCGTCTAACCGCTATCGAGCGTGCGTCCGGCAAGGCGGTGCGCTGGGGGCAGCTGCCGCAGGGGGATGGCGCGGAGCCATCGCGACCCCAGCCGCCCGCCATGACCACGCTGATCATCGAAGGCGGTCGGCAAGACAAGCTGCGCGCGGGTGACCTGCTGGGCGCGCTTACCGGCGACGTCGGTCTGCCGGGTGAGGTCGTCGGCAAGATCGTCATTACGCCGTCATTGACCTATGTTGCCGTTCGCAGTGACCGCGCCGATGCCGCACTCCAGGGACTGCGCGCCAGCAAGATCAAAGGAAAATCGTTCCGCATAAGGAGACTCGGATGACAACACTTCCGCAGCCCAAAAGTCCGCAGCCTAAAGATCCGCTGCACGGCCTCACCCTACAGACCCTGGTCAGCGAGCTCGTGGAGTTCTTCGGCTGGCAGGATCTCGCCGAGCGCATTCCGATTCGCTGTTTCAGCAGCGATCCAAGCGTCGCCTCGAGTCTCAAGTTTCTGCGCAAGACACCCTGGGCACGAGCCAAGGTCGAGAGCCTGTATCTGTTCATGCAGCGCGAGCGCGCTCGCCGTCTTAGAACCGGCACCGCCGAACCTGATGTCTGATCGCGACGGCTGCGTCCACCTTCTTGTAAAAGGCAATCATGGCTGCGGCGAGTTCCGGTTTGGCAATGGCGCGCAGGTGGTCACCGTGAA
>JAKQJM010000058.1 GCA_029561145.1 Pseudomonadota bacterium | reverse complement strand
GAGAACGGCGCGCACGATGCCGTCGTCATCGACCGGCGCAAGCACGATGCGCCCGCCGTTGTCGGCCGCCGCAATGCGTCGCGTCGCCAGCAGGGTATAGGTGCCCTGGGTGCCAAGCAGGTCGGGCACGCCCATGCCGGAAAGCATGTGCGTGACCGGATCAGGTGGATAGGTCACCGGCACGCGCAATACCGTGGCGCGTTGTCCCTGGCGTTCGCCATCGAGCCAGAAAGGCGTGCCCTGTCGACGATTGCGCAATTCGCCCTCGCTCAGCGGAATGCGGTAGCCGAACAAGGGCAGGACGTGGGAGGGAGGATCCTGCTCGGCGATGCTGAAATCGATCGCGTAGGAATCCGGCGCACGCCGCAGGAAATCGAAAATGCCGTGCCCGCCCGGATTGAGGCCGGTGGCAAAGCTCGACCAGGCCACCGGCGATTGCGGGGGATTGCTCGTCTGCAGGCGCTGGTAGTGCCCGTGTTCACGCAGCGCGGCGAAATTCGGCAGGCGACCCTCGTCCATCCAGCGTTCGGCAAGCAGCGGATCGAATCCATCGAAGCCGACCACCACGGTGCGCGCAACGGCGGGTTTCGGCGGCGCCGGCTTGTCGCACGCTGCTGCAACGAGCAGGGCGAGGCAGAGCCCCACCCGGGCCAGGCAGGAGCGGGCAGGAAAGCGCTGGCCCGACATCACTCGGTCGGCGGAGATGCGGGCGGGCTGCCGGTTTGCGCGCGCCGACGCATGCGCCGGATCAGGTAGCGGATCGGCCAGATCAGGATCGCGAGCACGCTCAGCACGATGCCGGCGAGCACGGCCCAGATCGAGCCGAGGAAGCTGACCCCGGCGCCTGGCCCGATGTACGCGAAAGCCGAGCTGCTGCAGACGAGCAGCACGAGAGCAAGCAGTAGACGCATTCGAATTTCTCCGGTTAGCCTGCAAGTCTAGCCGAGCCGCTGTGATCGCGCAGCGGCCGCGTCTGCCGTCCGTCCTTGCAGGTGACCGATCCACGATGCCGCCCCGCGTGCAGCATGTTCCATTCATCCAGCGTCGGATTGCCGCGTGGCTTGGCTTGCTTCCCGGCCTGGGTCCGCGGCTGGCACGCTGGGAGTCGGCCATCCTTGCCGAGGAGATGCGGACTGTCCGGCCGGGTGCTCCGGTCTGGATTTGCGGCATGGCGCGCTCTGGAAGCACCGTGCTGCTCGAGATGCTGAACGGCCTCGCGGATTTCACTGCGCATCGCTACAGCGACTATCCGTGGTTGTGGACGCCGTACTGGTGGAATCATCTGCATGCGCGACTGCCGCTGCGCGCATCGGCGAAGGTGGAACGTGCGCATCGCGATCGCATCCGCGTGTCGAGGGACAGCCCCGAGGCATTCGAGGAAATCTTCTGGATGCACTACTTTCGCGATCGGCATGATCCGGGGCACGACCAGGTGCTTGAAGCGGATACGGTCAATGCGCCTTTCGAGCGCTTTCTCGATCAGCACCAGCGCAAACTGCTGCTGATTCGCGGCGCTCGCCGCTACCTGGCCAAGGCCAACTACCAGCTCGCCCGCCTCGGTTACCTGCGTCGCCTGTATCCGGACGCGCGTTTTGTCATTCCGGTGCGTGAACCGCTCGCCCAGGTTGCCTCACTGGTCAAGCAGGATCTCCTGTTCAGTCGACTCGATGGCGAGGATCCGGCGGTCAGCGCGCACCTGGCCCGCATCGGCCATTTCGAGTTCGGGCCGCACAAGCGCGCGCTGAATCTCGGCGATGCCGGCGGGACTGCAGCGATCACGGCCTGTTTCGCGCGCGGCGCGATGGCCGAAGGTTATGCCCGCCAATGGGTCGTCCAGTACGGTCACGCGTTACGACGCATGCGCGATGATCCGGCGCTGGCCAGCGCCTGCCTGTGGCTCAGTCACGATCGCTTGTGCGCCGATCCGGCAGTCGAGCTGGAACGCCTCGCGACCCATCTCGACCTTTCCATCGCGGATCGTCAATCGTTGATCGACGAGTGGTCGCCGCGCCTGAGCAAGCCGGATTATTACGCGTCGACGTTTCCCGGCAGCGAAGCCGCAAGCATCCGCGCGATCACCGGCTCGCTCTGGCAGGAATTGCAGGACTGGATCGGCCCCTCGGTGCGCTGATCAGCGATCACGGTGCGTCGTCGAAGTGGTTCGACACGTCCACATCGAACGTCGCTTCGACGTGCGCGCCACCCCTGCCACGGTCGTCGATGAGCAGCTTCCCGGCCAGACGATCGGGCGCCTGGGTCGTCAACGTGAACGCATCGGCGTCGGTGCCGCCGGAATACTGGACTTTTCCACCGTTCAGCCGGACCGCGTAGCCCAGATGACTGGCATCGCCGTAGTCAACCATCGCGCCGTCCTGCAGAGCCGCATCGGCACAGGACAGCGTCTTGCAGGCCTTGATGCTCTGGCCGATGTCGACGCTGGAAAGATAGATCCGCAGGATCGTGCGCTGCGCATCCATTTCATCGCGGGCACGCACCATCCAGGAATGCCTGATCGTGGTTTTCGCGGTGTTCATCGTCACGTTGCCGGATGCCTCGTCACCGGCCCGGGCCGGTCCACAGAAGATCAGGGCGAGTGCCGGGATGGCGAGGATGTTTCGGAATGCGGTCATGCGATTCTCCGGTCGGGTCGGCAAGCAGAAGGAAGTTCCAGATCAGTCGAAATCGTGCTCGAAGATTACATCGAAGGCCGGCGAGAACTCGCTGCTGCGCCCGTTCGCATCGGTCGCCGTGGCGACGAACGGAATCGCCTTCGCGCCGGCCGGAACCAGCAGGGTGATCGTGCGTGGCTGCTGTGCGTCCGACGCGGGATAACTGTCCTGGCTCAGCCAGAGTCCACTGCCGCCCTGCACATTCGCGTAGAAGTCGATGCGCAGCGGGTAGCTCGCATTCGACGGCGCCGTATCGACGCGATAGGTGACGGTGAGCTGGTTGCCCGCCTGGCTGGCCGACACGACCACCGGCCAGTTCTGCACGCCATTCGCACCGGCATCCGCGTCATCGACGTCGTTCGCCGTCTTGCCGAGCGCGCCGATCTCGATATTGGCCTCGCCGACGCCGTGGTTGTGGTGGAGCAGGTTGGCGCGCGTATCGAAATTCTCGCCTGCGGCGTTGAAGCTGACCGTGATCGCGGATCCGCGATTGAACGCGATCAGGTTCGGTTCGCCGTCGGCGAATCCGCCGATGATTGCCGGATTCGGATCGCTGCCGTTGTTGGCGAGCTGGATGCCGCCGCCATACTGGGCGAATGCCGGGTTTTCGTAACCGTTCGGCAAGGCATGCATGCCGCTCCAGTCGGTGCCGACGTAGTTGCCCTTGATCACGAGTCCGTCGTGGTTGGCGATCTGCAACGGCGCGCCAAGACTGATCGCGAAAGTATGGTTGCCCGAGATCAGGTTTCGCGATCCGGCCTGCGCACCGCCGATGCGGATCGGCGCACGATAGGTGAAATTCGTGATCGCGGCGTTGTTCGAGAACGCGCCGTTCGGAATGGCCGAGGTGCCGCTCGCGTCGGTGCCGATCAGGTTGCCTTCGATGATGGCCGGACCACCGATCACGATGGCTGCTCCGCCGAGGCCCGAGATCAGGTTGCGCTGCCAGGCCAGGGGTCCGCCGAGCTGCAACGGGCTTTGCGCGCAATTGATCGCGACCGATGAGCCGCTCTGGCCGGCACCGATCTCGCTGCCGTCGACATTCGTGCCGAAATAGTTGCCGTAAACGTTCAATCGAGAGGTTCCGCCATTTCCGCCGACACCAAGCAACGCGATCGAGAAACCGCGCATCGCCAGTCCCTGCACGGTCACATCGAGTCCGCTGGTCGTGTTGAGGTAGATGAAATAGACATTGCCGGGCCCGACCACTTCGACCTGCAGATTCGTGTTGAGGCCACCCTGTTCGGGCGTGTTCGTGTTCACCGTGCTGCCGGCTTGCGAATAGCCGTCGATCGTCATGCTGCGCATGACGCCCGGGAACTGGCTGGCCACATTGATCGTGTGCGGTCCGATGCCGGCAATCGCAAACTGGATCGTGTGCGGTGCAGCGCTGTCCGCGTTGGCATCGATGATCGCCTGGCGCAGCGAGCCGCTGCCGGAATCATTCGTGTTGAGCACGCTGAACACGCTGGCATGCACGAGTGCGGGCACAACCAGCACGACGATCGCCGCGAGCCATTGAATCGGCCGGCTCATGGTGCCGGGCACGCGTTGCTGACAGCGTTGTCGACGCCGTTGGCGAAGATCACGTCGCACTGGTACTGGACGCGGAACGAGAATTCCGAGGTATTGCCGTCGGTATCGGTTGCGGTCAGCGCGAACCAGCGGTTGGCCAATGAAGGTCCGGTGTTGCTGAAAGGTCCGAAGCGGAAGCTCGTGCTGCCGTTCTGGCCGCCGGGCGCATTGTCGATGCCGATGAGGTTGCCAAGGAAGCCGGGCATGCGGTGGGAGGCCTCGCCTTCGCCGTTGGCCTGGTTGTCGGCTTCCGCGGACGAGAAGACCTGGATGCCATAGACGCCGTTGGTCGAGTTGAACGTGCCTTCGATCCAGCCGTACGCGCTGCCGCCATACACGCGCGTGATGCCCGGATAGTTGAGTCCGCGGTTCGGCAGGTTCTGCGCGCCCGGGTCGGCGTCGTTGTCGTTGAAGCCGACACCGTCCAGATCGATGCCGTAGGCGTCGTTGCGGAAGATCGAGTTCACCGCAAGGTTGTTGCCCTTGCCATTGCCGGCAACCGATATACCCATCGAACCGTTGTTCCAGATCACATTGGTCGAGACGGAGTTGTCGTGGGCGCCGGCGGTCATGCTGATGCCATGCCGCGCGTTCGGCGCGACGGTGTCGTTGCAGATGATGACCGGGAATCCCGTGCAGAACAGATCGAGCTTGCCGATGCGGTTGTCCTCGATCGTGTTGCCGTTTGCGCCGGCGCCTTCGAGAAGCACGCCGTCGCTCGTGCTGTGGACGATGACGTTGTCGCGAACCGTGTTGTCGCGGGTGCTGATGCGAATGCCGACGCCATTGCCGACGACGCCGGCCTCGCTCGGACCATCGGCGCCGATCAGGTTGCCGACGATCTCGTTTCCGGTCGAGGCAAAGAAGCTCACCGCGCCGATCGAGATGCCGGCATCGGTTGCCGCCGCGATGACGTTGCGTTGTGCGGGATTGGTGCCGCCGATGCTGG
>JAKQJM010000126.1 GCA_029561145.1 Pseudomonadota bacterium | reverse complement strand
CTAACGCCTGAGTTAACCCGACCCGCGTAGTGGAGCCAACAACATGGCAAGCTTTATCTGCCATGTTGTTGGTGGAACGAAGCGGGTTCGGGTTGAACGAATTGTTAGCGGCCGCCTCGGAACTTGTCTGAGCCGGCCATGATCCAGACTACTACCACGATGGCAGCCAAAACCACCACGCCAGTACCGATGATACTGAGGGCCGGACGACCAAGCGAGAGCGCGCCGAACAGTAGCGAAAGCAGAGGAAGCAAGAGCAACCGATTACCGGACCAGCGATGGAGCCCAGCGGGATCCGCGATAGTTGAATAATCAATGCTGTTTAGGACTCGCCGGCTGCCGGCGAAGCGAACTGCAAGAGCAGCAAGCAGCAGAATTGGCGTAACGATCAGTAGAACAATGCTGAGGATTGCCATCATTTTTCTTGACCGCTAACGCCTGAATTAAGCCGCGCCGCGAAGCGGCGTCGGCTTGAATGAATTGTTAGGTGCCATACTCATTGCACACAAGATATGAACCCTGATTTTTTGCGATGCACGAATGAAATATGGCGCTCATGGAACACTTGGCCGTCAACCCGCATCGCGGGTAAACGCAGGCTTACCTCATGGTAGGCGCCAGCAGGGGCCTGAAGGTTGATGATGTATGGCCTATAGGGCGTGCGAGCGACAAGCGGAAGTTTTGGATCTAGAGAAGGCAGACGGCCGCCAGATGTTGGAGAGATGACAAGTTCCACGGGCGGCTTGTCCGCTGTAGAAAAGACAACGGTGTCCGAAAGGAACTCTAGCGTCGCCCCATTGACAAGAGCAACTTGGATGTTGATCCAGAAGGCATCAGCGGCAGGGCTCATCCCGACACTAACTGATGCGTCATCAGTCAACTTGACGCCTCCGTGACCTCCGGGATAGCCACATGAGTAGTATTCGCGGGGTTCAGCGCCAGAGACCGGCAGATAGTATTCGGCGGTCGTTGTGCACCCAACCAAAACTGCTGCTAATAGAGTAGCGACAATGCGTGACATGGCACCTAACTACTATTCGGTCCCGAAATGGGATCTATTCCTGCAGCCTATCATGGAATGTTGGGGTGGTGATGTAGGAAAATTCCTACATCAATCAAGGACATTCGTCCATCGTGCGGTCTAATCCTTCGGTCTAATCTTGGGGTCTTTTCCGGGACGGGATTGATTGCATGAAGCCGAACGATTTGGTGTTGCAGCGGACAGGCGGGGCCGAATTCCGCAGGCCGCGGCTACTTGATCAAGTGCGCGAGCGTATTCGTCGCCTGGGCTTGGCATTGCGCACCGAGGACGCGTATGTGGACTGGACGCGTCGCTTTATCTTGTTCCATCGGAAGCGCCACCCTGCTGAGATGGGGGCGCCGGAGGTCGAAGCGTTTTTGACATACTTGGCAACAAAGAAAAATGTTGCGGCATCGACACAGAACCAGGCACTTTCGGCTTTGCTCTTTCTCTATCGTGAAGTGCTCGCCCAGCAATTGCCGTGGATGGACGATATCCAGAGGGCGAAGCGAACTGCAAGGCTGCCTGTCGTCTTGACCCGCGATGAAGTGGCTTGCGTGCTCGATGGAATGCACGGGGTTTTCTGGCTGATGGCAAGCCTCCTCTATGGCGCCGGCCTGCGTCTGATGGAGTGCCTTCGGCTGCGCGTGCACGACATCGATTTCGTGCGGCGCGAAATCATGATTCGACACGGCAAGGGTGGCAAGGACCGAAGGACCGTGCTTCCGGTTGCGAGCGTCGAGGCCTTGCAAGCGCAACTCGTGCAGGCCCGTCGGGTACACGAACGGGATCTGGCGGCGGGCTTTGGTGCGGTCTTTCTGCCTCATGCACTGGCTCGAAAGTACCCGAATGCCGCTAGGGAATGGTGTTGGCAATATGTCTTCCCATCGGTTCAACGAAGCGTGGATCCGCGCACGGCGATCGAGGGTAGGCATCATCTCGATGAAGGCGGCCTCCAGCGCGCGGTCAAGCTTGCCGTGGGCCGCGCAGGCATCGACAAGTCGGCTACGTGTCATACGTTACGCCACAGCTTTGCCACGCACCTGCTTGAATCAGGCTCGGATATTCGAACCATTCAAGAGTTGCTTGGGCATTCGGATGTCTCGACAACCATGGTCTACACGCATGTGCTCAATCGCGGTGGCTCCGGCGTGGTGAGTCCACTGGATCGGCGTTGACAACACGCGTCAGCGGAACTTGAGGTGTCGTGCTGATTGCTGCGCGCTGTTCCCGGCGATCCGAGGGTCAATCCCGGCGATCCGGTTCCGGTAAAATGGAAAAAGGCCGGCAAAGGCCGGCCTTTTTCTTGTTGCTTTGCTTCACCGCGCCGGCTGCGCGGTGCTTCCCATCATTTCAGACCGCGGAACTCAAGCAGCGGCTCGACACTCGGATCCTTGCCGCGGAACTCCTTGTACATTTTTGCGAGTTCTTCGGAGTTGCCGCGCGAGAGGACCTTGTCGCGGAAGGTCTGGCCGTTCGCGCGTGACATGCCGCCGTTTTCCTTGAACCACTGGAAGGCGTCGTGGTCGAGCACTTCGCTCCACAGGTAGGCGTAGTAGCCCGCCGAATAGCCGCCGCCCCAGATGTGGGCGAAGTACGGGGTCTTGTAGCGCGGCGGCACTTCGGCGACGTTGATCTTGTAGCGGTTGAGCGCGTCGGTTTCGAACTTGTCGACATCCTGCAGCGGCGCGTCGGCGCCGAGCTGGTGCCAGGCCTGGTCGAGCAGGGCGGCGCCGAGGTATTCGACCGTGGCATAGCCCTGGTTGAACGCACGTGCCTTGATGATCTTGTCGACGAGGGCCTGCGGCATCGGCTCGCCGGTCCCGTTGTGCTTGGCGTAGTTCGCGAACACCTTCGGTTCGAGCGCCCAGTTCTCGTTGAACTGCGACGGGAACTCGACGAAGTCGCGCGAGGTGCTGGTGCCGGCGACGCTTGGATACTTCACGTTCGAGAACATGCCATGCAGCGCGTGGCCGAACTCGTGGAACATCGTGGTCACGTCATCGAAGCTGAGCAGGGCGGGCTGGCCGTCGGCCGGCTTGGTGAAGTTGCAGACGTTGTAGACGACCGGCTTGGTGCCGGTCAGGCCGTTCTGCTCGACGAACACATCCATCCACGCACCGCCGCTCTTGCTCGGGCGCTTGTAGTAGTCGGCGTAGAACAGGGCGAGCTGCTGGCCGTCGGCATCGAACACGTCGAACACGCGCACGTCGGGCTGGTAGACCGGCAGGTCATGGCGCTCCTTGAAGGTCAGGCCGTAGAGCTGGTTCGCGGCGAAGAACACGCCGTCGTTGAGCACGCGGTTGAGTTCGAAGTACGGCTTGATCGCAGCTTCGTCGAGATCATACTCGGCCTTGCGCACCTGATCGGCGTACAGGTCCCAGTCGGCAGCGGTGAGCTTGAAGCCACCCTTCTGCGCGTCGATGACCTTCTGGATCTTGGCTGCTTCGCTGCGTGCACGCGCGGTCGCGGCGGGCACCATGTCGGTCATCAGCTTGACCGCATGCTCGGGCGTTTCGGCCATCTGGTCGGCGAGGCTGTAGGCGGCGAAGTTCGGATAGCCGAGCAGCTTGGCGCGTTCTGCGCGCAACTGGGCGAGGCGCTGGATCACGACGCGCGTGTCGTTGGCGTCACCGTGGCTGGTGCGGGTTTCCGAGGCTTCGAGAACCTTCAATCGCAGATCGCGGTTGGTCAGCGAGCCGAGCACGGGCTGTTGCGTGGTGTTCTGCAGCGGCAGCAGGTATTTGCCATCGCCGAGCTTGCGCTCCTTGGCCGCATCGGCGGCAGCGGCGACGCCGCCGTCACCTAGACCATCGAGCTGGGCCTCGTCATCGACGACGACACCGCCCTCATTGGTACCGGCCAGCAGCTTGTTCTGGAAATCGGTCGACAGGGTCGACTCTTCCTTGTTGAGCGCGCGCAGCGTGGTCTGGTCGGCGTCGTTGAGCTGGGCGCCGGCACGGACGAAGTCGACATAGGTCTTCTCGACCAGGCGCATCTGCACCGGATCGAGGTTGCTGGTTTCACGTGCGTCGTAGACGGCCTTGACGCGCTTGAACAGCTTGGCGTTCAGATGGATCGCATCGCCATGCTCGGCGAGCTTCGGCGCCAGTGCGACCTGCGCGGCCTGCAGGGTGTCGTTGGTGTTGGCCTGGACCAGGCCAAAGAAGATGCGCGCCGAACGGCTGAGCAGTTCGCCGGTCTTGTCCATCGCCTCGATCGTGTTGGCGAAGGTCGGCTCGGCGCTGTCGTCGGCAATCGTGCCGATCTCGACGAGCTGCTGGCGCATGCCTTCCTCGATCGCGGGCTGGTAGTCGCCATCCTTGATCTTGTCGAACGGCGGTGCCTGCATCGGCAGGGTGCTGGCGGTGAGCAGGGCATTCACGGGTGCGGTGTCCTCTGGCGTGGCGGCGGCCGGCGCGGCAGCCTGCGGCGGCGCGGTTTCCGTCGACGGAGACGAGCAGGCGGCGAGCGCGACAACGAGCGCGGCGGCGAGTGCGGATCGGATCATGGGAGCGTCCTGGGGCGAAATGGACCCGCACAATAGTCCCGAAGCGCCGATTTCGCCACGTGCGGGAGGTCATGGGGCCCACTTGCCACCGTTTTTTTTCCGGAAAGGCCGCTTTCGGCGCGATAATGTGGCCCTCGCACAGGGGGGTTTCCGATGAAGACAGCGATTTCGCTACTGGCTGCGTTGCTGGCTGCCGTGGGTTCGGTCCAGGCGGCCGAGCACGTCGAGAAAAGCGTGATGATCCTGGCCGGCGCGAACGCCGGTTATCAGGAGGCGCGCTACGGCGATGACGGCAAGCTCGCCGTGCATTTCGAGTTCAACGATCGCGGCCGCGGACCGAAGCTCGATGCGACCTACACGCTCGATGCGAACGGACTGCCGACCGCGACCGAACTGAAGGGTGTCGACTACCTCAAGGCGCCGATCAGCGAAACCTACTCGCGCAACGGCGATGCCGTCGCCTGGAAAAACGGTGCCGAAGACGAGAAGCGCACGGTCGCCGGTCCCGCCTTCTTCCTCGGCCTCAACCAGGTGCCCGAGGACGCGATGCTGCTCGTTCGCGCCCTGCTCAAGGCGCCGCATAACAAGCTCGAACTGATCCCGTCCGGCGAGGCGAGCATCCGCAAGCTGGCGAGCGTGGAGGTCAAGGGCAAGGACAGCGCGCAAACGGTCGATCTGTACGCGCTGAGCGGGCTCGGCCTGCTGCCGGATTTCATCTGGCTCGACCAGAACCAGCGCTTCTTCGCCAGCTACTCGAGCTGGAGCACGATGATCCGCGCCGGCTACGAAGAAGCGATCACGACCATCGGCGATCGCCAGGAGCAGGAAGAAAAGCGCCTCGCCGAGACGCGGGCGAATGAACTGACGCGCAAGCTCTCCGCGCCGCTGCTGATCCGCAACGTGCGCGTGTTCGATCCACCGAGTGGCGAGGTCGTCGATGCGCGCTCGGTGCTGATCGATGCGGGCAAGATCGTCTCGATCGGCGACGCCGATGTCGCCTCGCTCGCGGGTGTCGAGGAATTCGATGGCGCGGGGCGTTTCATGATGCCTGGCCTGTGGGACATGCACGTGCATTTCACCGCTGGCGCGGACGGCCTGCTCGAACTCGCCTCGGGCGTGACGACGGTGCGCGACATGGCCAACCAGGTCGACTCGCTCAAGGCTTCGATCGAGAGCATCGAGGCCGGCAAGGACATCGGCCCGCGCATCATCCGCGCCGGCATCATCGATGGCAAAGGTCCGTTTGCGGGGCCGACCAAGGTGCTCGTCGAAAACGAGCAGGAAGCGCTGGCCGCGGTCAAGATGTACAAGGACACCGGCCATGAGCAGATCAAGATCTACAGTTCGGTCAAGCCGGAACTGATGCCGATCATCGCGAAGGCAGCGCACGAGCAGGGCATGCGCGTCAGCGGGCATGTGCCGGCCTACATGACCGCGCGCCAGTTCGTCGAGAACGGCGCCGACGAGATCCAGCACGTCAACATGCTGTTCCTCAACTTCATGTTCGACAAGGTGCAGGACACGCGCACGCCGGCGCGATTCACCGCCGTGGCCGAGTACGGCGCCGGCCTCGATCTGAGTTCACCGCCGGTGCGCGAATTCATCCAGTTGCTCAAGGACAGGAATATCGTCATTGATCCGACTGTCGGCACGTTCGAGGACATGTTCCTGAGCAGGCCCGGTGTGCCGGGACCCGGTTTCGCCGCGATCACGGATCGCTTCCCGACCACCTGGCAGCGCCAGATCAAATCGGGATCGGGCGGCCTCGAGATGAAGGCCGGGCAGCAGTCGCTGTTCCGCGATTCCTACCAGAACATGGTCAACATGGTCGGCGTGCTGTTCCGCAGCGGCGTGCGTATCGTGCCGGGTACCGACAATCTTGCCGGCATGACCCTTCCGCGCGAATTCGAGCTGTATGTCGAAGCCGGCATCCCGCCGGTGGACGTGCTGCGCATCGCCACGATCGGCAGCGCCGAGGTCATGAAGCGCGACAACGACTACGGACGCATCGCGCCGGGCTACGTCTCCGACCTGATCCTCATCGACGGCGATCCGACCATCAACATGGCCGACATCCGCAAAGTGCGCACGACGATCCGCGGCGATCGCCTGTACGATGCCGATGCGCTGTTCAAGGCGGTGAGCGTCAAGCCGGCGCGGTAGCGGGTCTCGAAAACCCCTCGACCGCTGTTCCAGACTGGGTTCTACCTCCTGCATCCATGCAGTCGTCGGCAACTGCTCCGTGCGTTGCTCTACCTCCTCCATCCATGGAGTCGTCGGCAACTGCTCCGTGCGTTGCCCTACCTCCTGCATCCATGCAGTCGTCATCCGTCTGCCGGCAGCTCCTCCCTCGAACGGGAGAAGCGTTTCGCTGTCGTGCGTCCTTCTCCCGCTTGCGGGAGAAGGTGCCCGGAGGGCGGATGAGGGGTTGTTGAGGAGAGCGCCTCTTCGGCAGCGGCTTCAGCCGCTTGTCCTCTCCTGGGAGCGCTGCGCTCGTCACCTGCCGGGCGCTGCAACAAGGTAGGCTTGGTCGATGACGAATCCTTCCAGACATGCCGCCGACAGCCTGCGTTCGATCGATCTTCCCGATACCGACAGGGCGTTGCGCGACGACGTCAACCGGGTCGGTTCGCTGGTTGGTGAAATCCTCGCCGAGCAGGAAGGCGAGGCGTTCCTCGATGAAGTCGAGCGCATTCGCGTCGCGGCGATCCAGCGGCGTGAATCCGATGCCAGCACGGACGCCATGGCGTGCGAACTTTCCGGCGTGGATGTCGCCCACGCGACCTCCCTCGTGCGTGCGTTTTCGACCTACTTCCAGGCCGTCAACGTCGCCGAGCGCGTGCACCGCATCCGGCGCCGGCGCGAGTACGAAATGGCCGGCGCGGCGCCGCAGCCGGGTGGCCTGCGTGATGTCATCGGCAAGCTGCGCGACAGCGGTATCACGCGCGACGAGCTGCACGCCTGTCTTGCGAACCTGCGCATCGAGCCCGTGTTCACTGCGCATCCGACCGAAGCAGTGCGACGCGCGCTGCTCGAAAAGGAAACCGAGGTCGTTCGCGCCCTTGTCGCGGACATCGATGGCGGACGCACGCCGGTTGAACGTCGCGCCGATCTCGAGCGCATGCGCATGGCGCTGACCGCGGCCTGGCAGACCGCCGAATTCGCCCTCGACAAACCCACGATCGGCGACGAACTCGAGAACGTCAGCTTCTACCTGACCGACGTGCTCTACCGTGTCGTGCCGGTTTTCTACGAGGTTCTTGCCGACGCGTTGGGCGAGGATCCGGCCGGTTCGGACTTGCCCACGATGCTGCGCTTCGGCAACTGGGTCGGCGGCGACATGGACGGAAATCCGAATGCCGGCGCCGAAACGATCGCGGCGACGCTGGCGACGCAGCGCCGACAGGTACTCGCCCTGTATCGACGTGAAACCTGGCAGCTCGGCCGCCTGCTCAGTCATTCGCTGTCGCGGATCGGTTGCTCGGCCGAATTGCTGGCGCGCACCGACGTCTATCGCGCGCTGCTGCCGGCGGCAGCGGCACGATTGCGCGCGCGCCACGCGGACATGCCGTATCGCCAGTTCCTCAAGCTGGTCGGCGAACGCCTCGGCGAAACGGAACGCGGCCTCGAAAGTGGCTATCCCGATGCGGCCTCGTTCGTCGCCGACATCCGGATCATCGTCGACAGCCTGCGCCGGAATCGCGGCCTGCATGCCGGCTGGTTCGCCGCGCGTCGCTTGCTGCGACGTGCCGAGACCTTCGGTTTCCATCTCGCCATGCTCGACCTGCGCCAGGATTCCGCGATCCACGATGCCGCTCTCGGCGCCTTGCTCGGCGATGCCGAATGGGCGACGCGCGACGTCGGCGCTCGCGTCGAGCGTCTCAAGGCAGTGCTCGCCGATCCCGGAAAGATCGCTGCAAGCGACGATGACGCTGCGCGTCGCGCGCTCGCGGTGTTCCGCACGGTCGCGCAGTTGCGGCCACGCTACGGCGAGCAGGCGTTCGGTCCGTATATCGTCAGCATGAGCCGCAGTGCAGCCGATGCGCTTGCGGTCATCGCGCTGGCGCGCATCGCGGAGTGTGTCGATACAGCGGGGAATGTTCCGCTCGATGTCGCGCCGCTGTTCGAGACCGTCGCCGATCTGAACGCGGCCGAAGCCGTGGTCACGTCGCTGTTCGCCGATCCCGCGTATCGCGCGCATCTCGCCGCGCGCGGCGACCAGCAGATCGTCATGCTCGGCTATTCCGACAGTGCGAAGGATGGCGGCATCGTTGCCTCGCGCTGGGCCTTGCAGCAGACCCAGATTGCGTTGACGCGACTGGGCCGGGAATCGGGCGTGCGCATCCTCTTCTTCCACGGTCGCGGCGGTTCGGCCAGCCGCGGCGGCGGCAAGACCGAACGTGCCGTGATTGCCGCGCCGCGCGGCTCGGTCGACGGCAGCTTGCGTCTGACCGAACAGGGCGAAGTGATCCATCGCAAGTACGGCATCCGCGCGCTCGCGCTGCGCAACCTCGAACAGATGACCGGCGCGGTCATGCGCGCGACCCTGCGTCCGCGTCCGCCGGAATCACGCGAAGCGCAATGGCGATCGATGGCCACCTCGATCGCCAACCAGGCACGCAATGCCTATCGCGGATTCGTCCATGAAAAGCCGGATTTCACCGGGTACTTCCGCCATGCCACGCCGATCGATGTGATCGAACGCCTGCGCATCGGCTCGCGCCCACCGCGACGCGGCGGCACGGGCGGTGTCGAGAACCTGCGCGCGATCCCCTGGGTGTTCGCATGGTCGCAGAACCGCGCCACGCTGACCGGCTGGTACGGCGTCGGCAGTGGCCTCGCCCATGGCATCGAAACATTCGGTCGCGCGGCGATGATCGAGATGACCCGCGACTGGCCGTTCTTCGCCCAGCTCGTCGACGATGTCGAAATGGTCCTGGCCAAATCCGATCTCGCAATCTTCGAACGGTATTCAAGACTCGCCGGATCGCTGCATGAAACCTTCCATGCAGACATCGCCGCGGAGTTCGAGCGAACACGCAGTGCAATCCTCGATCTCAAGGTCGAGGACGAATTGCTCGCGCATGACCTGCGCCTGCGCCAGTCGATCCGCCTGCGCAACCCCTATGTCGATCCGATCAGCCTGATCCAGGTCGACCTGCTGACCCGCTGGCGTGCCACCGAGCGCCGCGACGACGACCTGCTGCACGCGCTGATCGCGACCGTGAACGGCATTGCCGCCGGAATCCAGAACACGGGTTGAGCCTCCGTGGCCGTCCTTCTCCCGCAGGCGGCAGAAGGGCTAAACCAAATGCCCCTCATCAGCCTGTCGGCAGCTTCTCCCGCAAGCGGGAGAAGCGTTTCTCTGTTCTGAGCCCTTTTCCCGCTTGCGGGAGAAGGTGCCCGGAGGGCGGATGAGGGGGCTCCTAAAGCGATGCACTCTCCCCGGACAACGCCAGCCGGATCGCCTCGAGCACATCGTCTGTTCGGATGAGCACATCGTCGTTCCAGAATCTCACCACGCGGAAACCGAGTTCATCCAGTTTCCTTGTTCGTTGCAGATCGGATTCCGCCTCATCCACATGTTGTCCGCCATCGACCTCGACGATGAGATTTGCATCGAGACACGCGAAGTCGGCAACGAAGCCAGCGATTGGAACCTGCCGACGGAACTTGAATCCCCCAAGTCGTCGGTCGCGAAGTCGCGACCAGAGCCGGCGTTCGGCATCGGTCATTGTCGTGCGCAACTTGCGCGCCGTTGCGATGTGCTTCCTGTCGGCCATTCCGAATTCCTTTTCGCGCCCCTCTTGCTGATGGGAGCTTGTCGGATTCAAGTGCCCCTCATCCGCCGTTCCAGACTTGGTTCTACCTCCTCCATCCTTGGAGTCGTCGGCAACTGCTCCGTGCGTTGCCCTACCTCCTCCATCCATGGAGTCGTCGGCAACTGCTCCGTGCGTTGCTCTACCTCCTCCATCCTTGGAGTCGTCGTCCGCCCTTCGGGCACCTTCTCCCGCAAGCGGGAGAAGGAAGACATGCATTTCAGACTTGTTATCTTAAGTAACAATGATATCAAACGTTCTGGTGGCGTTTCCGAATGTCGAGCCCGATTTTCCTTCTCCCGCAAGGGGGAGAAGCGTTTTGCTGTTCTGCGCCCTTCTCCCGCTTGCGGGAGAAGGTGCCCGGAGGGCGGATGAGGGGCCTTTGCCCCACACATCTGCACCGGCGCCGAATGAATCAAGTGGTCCTGGAGTCAGAGCGCCTTTTCTTCGGGCTTTGTCGCATAGCGATACAGCAGCCAGGCAATGAAGCTCAGCAGGAGCAGGCCGAGCCAGCCGCCGAACTGCATGTCCGCGGGCAGGGCGAGCACATTGGCTCGCCCGCTGACCACGATCGGGATCGCGATGAAGATGCCCATCAGCGCTTCGCCCGTGATCAGACCCGCCGAGAACAACATGCCCTTGCGATGGATCTTGCCGTGTTCCGCTTCATCCTTGGCGCCGCCCATCTTGCGTTCGACGATGTGCGCAAGCAGGCCGCCGAGGAAGATCGGCACCATCAGCTCGATCGGCAGGTAGATGCCGATCGCGCAGGCCAGCACCGGGATGCGGAACTTCTTGCCGCTGGCCTTGAGCCATGAATCGACCGCGATGATGACTGCACCGATGCCGGCGCCGATGCCGATCGTCGTCCACGGCAGTTCGCCGCCGAAGATGCCCTTGGCCACCGAGGCCATCAGGTTGGCCTGTGGCGCGAGCAGCGGGTTCGGATGTTCGGGAGTCGGCACGCCGACGCCATAGGCGTGCAGCAGCAGGTTCAGCACCGGCGCCATGATCAGGGCCGAGGACACCGCGCCGATCGCGAGCATGAGCTGCTGCTTCCACGGCGTCGCACCGACGATGTGGCCGCACTTGAGATCCTGCAGGTTGTCGCCACCGATGCAGGCCGCGCAGCAGACCACGGCGCCAATCATGATCGCGGCGACCGCGCCGATCGAGGAGTCGCGACCGAGCAGGAGCACGAGGATCAGCGCGGCGAACAGGATCGTCGAGATCGTGATGCCCGATACCGGATTGTTCGATGAACCGACCAGGCCGGCCATGTACGCCGAGACCGACACGAACAGGAAACCCGCGACGATCATGATGATCGTCATCGGGATGCTCGCGGTCCATTGATGGACGATGCTCTGGTACAGCCACAGCAGCGGCAGCGTGAACACGACGAGGCCGATCGCGATGTACTTCATCGGGATATCCTTCTCGGTGTGCGCGACTACCGTCGTGACACCGGAACGGGTCGCATCGAAACCGCTCTTGATGCCCGAGAACAGCGACTTGCGCAGCGAGATCAGGGTCCAGATGCCGCCGATCAGCATCGCGCCGACACCGAGGTAGCGGATCTGTGCCGACCAGATCATTCCGGCCGCATCCTCGGCGCTTGCCGTTGCGATCTGCGCGGCCAGCGCCGGATCGGTATCGAGGAAGAACGTGCTGTAGATCGGGATCGCGATGTTCCAGCCGATCACCGCGCCGAGCAGCACGACGATGCCGATGTTGAGGCCGACGATGTAGCCGACGCCGAGCAGGGCGGGTGAAAGATTGGTGCCCATGTAGGCAATGGCCTTGCCGACCCAGGCCGCACTCGCCGCGGTATCCGGGAACAGGCGCAGGCCGCTGGCCGCGCCGAGCTTCGCGAAGCCGCCAAGCAGGGCCGCGATGCCGAGCGTCTTGACGCCCTGGCCGGGGTTTTCGCCGGTCTTCAGCACTTCGGCGGCCGCCTTGCCTTCGGGGAAGGCGAGACCCTGGTCGACGATCAGAGAGCGTCGCAACGGCACCGAGAAGATCACGCCAAGCAGGCCACCGAGCCCTGCGATCGCGAACACCCACTGGTATTCGAATTCCTGCCAGTAGCCGAGGATGACCAGTGCGGGGATCGTGAAGATCACGCCAGAGGCGATCGACGAGCCTGCCGAGGCGCCGGTCTGCACGATGTTGTTCTCGAGGATGCCGCCACCGCCGAGCAGGCGCAGCACGGCCATCGAGACCACCGCTGCCGGGATCGCCGAGGCGATCGTCATGCCGGCGAACAGGCCGAGGTAGGTGTTCGCCGCGGCGAGGATGACGACCAGCACGACCGACAGGACGATCGCGCGCAAGGTCAATTGCGGTGCAGGTTCAGCGATGACGCTCATGGATGTCTCCCCGTGTGGGCCGGTCCGTCGGCGAACTGTCTTGTCTGTGCGATTGGGTGAATGCGTGATTCCGGCGACCTCATCGGTCGCTCGTCAGTCCGGCGAAAACCGGGATGACGGCGCGGAGGACCGGAGCGCCAGGGTCGATCCCGAGACCGGCCACGGTTCACGCATCGCGCCGCAGCGTGCATAGTAGCCCGCAAATCCGCCGATGCAGAAATCACGATGAAGCCGAATCCCGCCCAGCCCGCGACCGAAGACCAAGACGCAGCGCGCATGCCGCGCCAGATTCCCTACATCATCGGCAACGAGGCTTGCGAGCGCTTCAGCTTCTATGGCATGCGCAACATCCTCACGCCGTTCCTGATCACGAGCCTGCTGCTCTATGCGCCGGTCGCCGAGCGTGCCGGCATCGCCAAGGATGTCTTCCATACCTTCGTCATCGGCGTGTACTTCTTCCCGCTGCTCGGTGGCTGGATCTCGGATCGCTTCTTCGGCAAGTACAGCACCGTGCTCTGGTTATCCTTGCTGTATTGCGTGGGCCAGGGCTGCCTCGCGTTGTTCGTCGACAACCGGATCGGCTTCTATACGGGATTGTTCCTGATCGCACTCGGCTCGGGTGGCATCAAGCCGCTGGTATCGGCCTTCGTCGGCGACCAGTTCGACCAGCGCAACAAGGCCGCGGCGAAAGTCGTCTACGACGCGTTCTACTGGACGATCAACTTCGGTTCGTTCTTCGCATCCCTGCTGATGCCGATTTTCCTCACTTCCTGGGGACCGGCCTGGGCGTTCGGCATTCCGGGCATCCTCATGTTCATTGCCACCGTCATCTTCTGGGGCGGGCGCAGGAAGTACGTGCATGTGCCGCCGACGCCGAGCAATCCGGATTCACTGATCAATGTGGCGCGCAGCGCGCTGTTCACGCCTGGTCAGGGTCGCGGCGGACTCGTGCTTGCCGTGGCTGGTGCGATTGCCGCGGTTGGCCTGTTCGGTGCGTGGGCGGTCTCGCCGTCGTGGTGGCCCGAGCACTTCAGCTTCGTCATCACGTTCTGCCTGGCGCTCGGCCTGTTCATCCTGTTCGGCGGGATCGGCACCTCGATGCAACTCGAACGCGCGCGGGGAATGCATCCTGACAGTGCGGTCGATGGCGTGCGCGCCGTGCTGCGCATCCTGATCATCTTCGCCCTGGTCACGCCGTTCTGGTCGCTGTTCGACCAGAAGGCCTCGACCTGGATCCTGCAAGGCAATGCGATGGTGATGCCGCATGATTCGTGGTGGTGGCCGAGCTGGCTCGTGCAGCAGCCTGCACAGATGCAGGCGCTCAATCCCCTGCTCGTCATGCTGCTGATCCCGTTCAACAACATCGTGCTGTATCCGATGCTGCGGCGCATGGGTTTCCAGGTCACGGCGCTGCGACGCATGGGCTATGGCATTGCCTTCTCGGGCCTGGCCTGGATCGCTGCCGGGATCATCCAGCTCAGCATCGACGGAGGCAGTCCGACTTCGATCGCCTGGCAGGTGCTGCCTTACGTGTTGCTGACCTTCGGCGAGGTACTCGTGTCGGCGACCGGTCTCGAATTTGCCTACAGCCAGGCGCCGCCTTCGATGAAGGGCACGATCATGAGCTTCTGGCTGCTCTCGGTGACCTTCGGCAACCTCTGGGTGCTGTTGACCAACGCCGCCGTGCGCAATGAAACGGTGACCGCACAGATCGCCAGTACTGGTCTCAGCGAGAACGCTTTCATGATGTTCTTCTTCGCCGCGTTCGCCTTGCTCGCTGCGCTCGCGTTCGCGTTGTATGCGCGACGCTATCCGTTGGCTGACCACTACCG
Organism: Pseudomonadota bacterium; assembly: GCA_029561145.1. GTDB lineage: Bacteria > Pseudomonadota > Gammaproteobacteria > Xanthomonadales > Rhodanobacteraceae > Dokdonella. The sequence goes on along the minus strand of JAKQJM010000126.1, from coordinate 13,410 downwards.
GACGGTGTGATACGGGAATCGGGAATGGACCGTGTGTTTGCCAATCCGGGGTCCGGACCTCCGCGCAAAGTGCGAATCAGGGCAACGGGCTGGACTCGAAGCCGTGCTCGAAGAGGGTGTCGAGCACCTTGAAGCCGGCCTGCAACGGCCAATGCGGCGATCCCGGCGCTCGATAGGCGCCGATATCGTGATGCGTCCCGCGTGGCAGGTCATCGAAATCGTCGATCGCCAAGGTCGAGACGTTGGCGCCGCCGACCAGCAGCGTGCCGCGCGGCGAGAGATCCTGCGGCGGTGATCCGGAGTAGCTGGCGCTGGCGAAATCAATCGCGATGTTGCCACTGGCCTGGAACCCGGCGGAGACGCCTTGCAGCGAACCTTCGCCGGCATTCGCCAGCGCCGTGACCTGCGCGGTGTTCCCATTCGCGAAAATGGCTGCGCTGGTGGTGTAGAGCGCATTGTTGGCGAGGACGATCGGACCGCTCACATTGCTCAGGTGGATCGCGTCGCCATTTGCATTGATCACCGTGTTGTTGACGATCATCAGGTTGCCCGGCACGCCGCCCTGGATCGGCGAGGACGCGATGCCCGAGGCGGCGGCGCCAAGCACGATGTTGTTACGCACGATGGCATCGGCACACACCTGGATGCCGTTGTCGCCGCTGTTCCAGATCAGGTTGCGCTCGATCAGGTTGGCGGCGCCATTGCCATGGGTGTGATAGACCATGATGCCCGGATAGGCGACATCATGGATCACGTTGTCGCGCACGACGTTGGCGTAGCTGCCCGTCTTGATCTCGATGCCGTCGCCCTGGTCGACGGTCGGACCGTCCAGGTGGTGGATGTAGTTGCCGGCAATCAGCGAGTCGTGCATGCGGCAGGTATCGTTGTTGCAGCCGAGATAGAAACCTTCGCCATTGCCGCCGGTGTGGTCGATCTCGTTGTGCAGGAATTTCAGGCGCGCATACACGCTGCCGTCGTCGTTGGCGCTGATCGCGTTGGCCGCGGTGTGGTGGACGTGGCTGTTGCGGATCGTGATGTCGGATGAGGCGGTCAGGCGGATGCCGCGCGACCCGCCGCTGAACTCGATGCCATCGATGACCAGGTGCGCCGAGTTCTCGATGTTGATGATGTTCTGGTTGGTGCCGTTGAAGAGCAGGTGCGGCTGCTCGCCGGCGGCGGCGCGGATGAGGATTGGCGCCTGCGCGGTTCCGCTCAGTTGCACCGTGAACAGGCTTGAGTTGGCGTAGGTTCCGCCGTGCATGATCAGGATGTCGCCGGGATCGAGTCCCTGCATCACGGCGCGCCAGTTGTCGGAGGGGGTCACCTCGATGGTCGCGGCCGCGCAAAGCGCCGGTGCGGTCAACACCAGGACCAGTATGCTTTCCAGGCGGCGAAGGATGTGCGCCATGGGACTCCGGAAATGCCAACTACTGCGCAATCGTGCAAGTAGACCGCTGCCCGAAGCACATCGCGCCACGATCCGCGTCTGCAACCGGACGCGACAACGTGGCGACTTCGCGGTGAATCACCGTCGATGGCTACAAAGCTTCGCGGCGGCCTCTTGCAAGGTTCAAACGGGTTCGTTGCAACCGCGACCGCGCCAATCTAGACCTCTGGCCGTCAATTGCCAACCGGATTTGATGTCAGGAGGCCGGAACCGACAGGAGTCGGCCCGGCCAGGCATTTTCAGTGCGAATGACGGATTCCCGACTTCGGGCAATGACACGGCGCTGTCGGCCCGTATTCGATGCCGAAGGTGCGTCCGTCGTGGTGGCGCTGCCAGTAGAACTCCGGCGCCTTGCGACCCTTGCCGCCGACTTCGGCCATGTCGGCATCGACGTCGAATACGCGCCCGTTGACGGCGACGTAACGCGTGTCGATCGTCGCGCGGATGTTGTCGAGCGGATTGCTGTTGAGGACGACGAAATCGGCGCGCTTGCCGGGCGTCAGCGAGCCAATCTGCTTCGACAGGCCGAGCATGTCGGCGCCGTCGATCGTCGCTGCGCGCAGGGCCTCGAAGTTGCTGAAGCCGCCCTGGGTCAGCATCCAGGTTTCCCAGTTTTCCGAAAGCCCCTGCAACTGGCCGTGGCCGCCGGTGCTGATCTTGATGCCGGCGTCGCGCAGCTTCTTCGCCGCCTTGGCGACTTCGATGTGGTAGTAGTCCCAGTCCGGCGCGGTTTCGCGGCGGATCGCGCGCGCGTCCAGCGTTTCGCGCGGGAAGAATCGATTGAGCTTCTTGTCCTCCCACACATTGTCACGCGCATACCACCAGTATTCGCCGCTGAGGCCACCGTAGCTGACCACGAGGGTCGGCGTATTGCGCACATCGGTTTCCTTCCACAGGTTGATGACATCCGCGTACAGCGGCGCGACCGGGATGTTGTGCTCGATGCTGGTGACGCCATCAAGGATCATCGGCAGGTTGTGGTTGAAAGTCGATCCGCCTTCCTCGACGACCAGCATGCCGAGTTCGCGCGCGGCCTGGTTGATCTGCTGGTGCTGGTCGCGCCGTGGCTGGTTGTAGCTCTTCACGCTGAAGGCGCCATTGGCCTTCATCCGGCGCAGATGCGCGCGTGCGTCGTCGAGCGAATTGACCACGGCCTTGAAATCGCCATCCGCGCCGTAAAGGATCGTGCCGGTCGAGAAGATGCGCGGGCCGACCATGTCGCCGGCCTTGACCAGTTCGGATTGCGAGAACACGGTTTCGGTGGTCGCCGACGGATCGTGCGTCGTGGTCACGCCGAAGGCGAGGTTGGTGTAATAGGCCCAGTTCTGCTGCGGGACGACACCGCTGCTGAAATGATTGACGTGCGCGTGGACATCGACATACCCCGGCACGATGGTCTTGCCCTTGGCGTCGATGATCCTGGCGTTCGACGGGATCGACACGCTGCCATTCGCACCGAGTGCCTTGATCGTGTCGCCATCGACGACCAGCACGCCGTCCTCGATGACCTCCTGTTTCGCGCCGGCATCGTTCATCGTGACCAGGCGCGCGCCGGTGAAGGCGAACACGTCAGCGGGTGCGTCGTAGCTGGCCGAGAGGCCGACGTCGATGCCCTTGTCGCTGCCCGGTTTCGGCAGGTCCTTTGGCGCGCCGGGCAGGAATGCGAAGGTCTCGCCGAGATCGCGCGAATGATAGTCGCGGCCGACCATCCAGTGCAGCGAGCGCGAATCGGCCGACCAGTGCAGATAGGAGCCGACATCCTTGCTGACCGTGCTGACAGGGATCGCCTTGGTTTCCTTCGACAGCTCGATGCTGCCACCGGTTTGCGGCATCGGCGCGACGTAGGCGTTGAACAGCTCGGTGAAGGCGACCCACTTGCCATCCGGGCTGACGCTGACGAAGTTGACGTACTTGAGGTCGAACACATCGCGCGGCTCGCTGCCGTCGATCGCGATGCTCTGCAACTTCTTCTTGAGGCCGTCGCCGGTCAGGTAGGTAATCCGCTTGCCGTCGCTGGAGAAGGCCGGATCACCGCCCTCCTTGGCCAGTCGACGTGCTTCGCCGCCATTGCCCGGCATCAGGTAGATGCCGGATTCGCCGGAGTTGAGATTGCCGGTCAGCGAACTGCCCGAGGTTTTCGCGTAGACGATGCGGCTGCCATCATTGGAGTAGCGCGGGCCGTAGTAGAAGCCCGGCTTGGTGGTCAGGACGCGCGAGGTGTTGCTCGCAAGATCGTGTTCGAGGATGCGGCCCTGTTCGGCATCGGACCAGTTCGTGTAGAGCAACTTCTTGCCGTCTGCGCTGAAGCTGGGCTGGTATTCGTAGTGGCCTTCGTCGCTGGTCAGGCGGACCGGCTTGCCGCCCGGCAGGGATTTGAGCCAGAGGTGGCCGAGTGCATGGAAGACCAGGGTCTTGCCGTTCGGACTGGTCGCCACGTCGCGGATCATCTTCGGCTCGAACCTGCCTTCGCCGATCGTCTGTTCGAAGCGCAACGGTTCGGCAACGGTCTGTTCGACGTCGGCAGTGAACGGAATTCCGGTCGGCTTGCCGCTGCCCGAGTCGACGCGCCAGAGCTTGCCTTGCGCCCAGATCACGAGTGATTTCGAATCGGGCGTCCAGGCGTAGTTCGGATACGGCCCGAAGATTGCCCAGGCTTCCTGCATGTCGTGCGAGAGCCCATCCCAGAGCGGACGCGTTTCGCCGCTGTCGAGGTCGGCCAGTTCGAGTACGGTCTTCTCGCGCACGCGCTTGACGAAGGCCAGCTTCTTGCCATCGGGCGAGGGCTCGGGGCGCACCGCGCCACCCGGCGTCGCGACGATCGTCTCGATCGCGCCGTCGCGGCGATCGAGACGCTTGACCGCATAGACGAGGCCATGCGGATCCTTGTTGTACTGGAAGTTCGGCCCGCTGCTGACATCCTCCGAGTAATAGACGTAGTTGCCGTCCGCGCTGACCGCGGGTTCACCGAGATCCTGCTGGTCGTTCTTCTGCTTGGTCAGTTGCAGGCCGGCACCGCCGGCGATGTGGTACATCCAGAGCTCGCCCGCGCCGAGCGAACGTTCGCCGGTGAAATGCTTGCGCGCGATCAGGTATTGGCCATCCGGTGTCCAGGACGGGTTGTTGAGCAGGCGGAAATCCTCTTTCGAGACCTGGCTCGCCGTACCGCCGATGACCGGCATGCGCCAGATGTTGTTGCCGCCACCGCGATCCGAGGTGTAGGCAAGTTCCCTGCCGTCCGGCGAGAAGCGTGGTTGCACGTCCCAGGCCGGTCCCTGCGTGACGCGTCGCGCCTTGCCGCCGTCGATCGGCAACAGGTAGAGATCGCCAAGCAGGCTGAAGGCGATCGACTTGCCGTCAGGACTCACATCGAGATCGAGCCATGTGCCTTCGCTGGTGCTGAAACGGACCGTCTTGGTCGGGCCGTGGGCGGCGTTGACGTCCCATTTCGGTTCGTCGTTCTTCTTCTTGTCGGCGTCGGCATGCGCCAGTGCAGGAACGAGCAGGCAGCCGAAAACAAGCGCGGCGATCGGACGGTATGGCATGGGCAACTCCCCGGTGGAATCGACACATGCTAGTGGGTGTCGGCCCGGCGGACACGGGACAAAAGTACCGGGGAGGCCACACGAGCCGGTCCGCCACGTGCGATCGACCGCAGCCAGCCGCGCGTCACTGCGACCTCGCAGGACGCGCCTTCAGCCGCGATGCCTTCTTCTCACAATGCCGAGTGCGACGTCCCGGGCAGCGGACAAAGGCCTTGAGGCCTCCCATGCATCAATCGGGCGGGCGTGATGTGCCGGTGCAAAAGGGATTGGCAATCAGGCCGAACTGACGTCGCGCAGCTTCCAGTGACGCCCGATCAGCAGGTCCAGCCGATGCTTCAGGATCGCGTGCGGCAGGGTCGTGATCACCACCAGTTCGCTGCGCTGCGCTTCGAGGCTGCCGCTGACCGAGGCCGACGGATCGACAGCGCCGGTCGAAGGATCGACCTGGTCCGGATCTTCCTGCGTGTTGCGCCAACGCTCCCACAGGGCCGGCTCGCGCAGTGCCGCTTGCAGGGAACCGGCCAGGTGCTCGGGTGATCCGCCCGTGAACGACAGTTCGCTGGAATCGCCGCGCGATGCGGACACATCCTCGATCGAGATGAGGTAGCGCTGGGCCTTGGCCATGCGGGCTTGCTCCTTTTCAGTTGCCTGCATCTGCAAGCAGGACACGCAACGCGTCAGCGGAAAGACGGATCTCCGAAGCGACGCGGGGATTGCCCGCATGCTCGACGATATCGAGCAACGGCGCCTGAATCCTTTGCCGCAGCGCATCGATGTTGTCCTCGATGCGCAGCATGGCGGGATCGATCCGGTTGGCAATCCAGCCGATCAGGCGACAGCCGTCCGCCTTGATCGCGCGCGCCGTGAGCAGCGCGTGATTGATGCAGCCGAGGCGCAGGCCGACCACGAGAACCACCGGCAGCTCGAGCGCAAGCACGAGGTCCGATTGCATCAGCGAGCCACCGAGCGGAGCGAGCCAGCCGCCGACGCCTTCGACGACAACGCATTCGGATTGCGCGCGCAATTGCGCATGCGCGTTGCAGATCCGGGCGAGGTCGATGGGAGTGCCTGCGTCAGCCGCCGCCAGATGTGGTGCGATCGGCTCGGCGAACGCATACGGATTGACCAGCCCGTAGTCGATGTCGCGACCGCTTGCGGCGATCAGGTCGAGCGCGTCGTCGTTGCGCAATCCAGCCGACGTCATCGTGCAACCACTGGCCACGGGCTTCATGCCGACGGCATCGACGCCGCTCGCGCGCAAGCCGCGCAACAGTGCACAACTGACTAGGGTCTTGCCGATGCCGGTATCGGTTCCCGAGATGAACAATCCTCGGATCATGCCGGGTCCCGCTCAGGCGATGCGGTATCGAAGCGGTTCTCGATCCACGTGGCTTCAATGTCGAGGTCGTGGAAACCGTCGCTGGCGCGAATTGGGCAGGTGCAGGGTTTCATGGCGGGTTCTGCGGGATCGGTTGTACGGCGTTGATCGGCGACAGGGCGGTTGGCATTTGAAGGTGTCCATTCGCCCTGCACCGCGGATGCAGCATGGTATCCGCCTGCCGGCAGCGAAAACGAGCGTCGCGATCTGCCAATGACGGCAATGGCGGGTAGAATGCACGACTGTCCTCGAAGATCGCAGCGAACCGATGTCGTTCGAAGCCAAGCCCATCGATGCGTCCGACAAGCCGAGCCTGTATGCCGAACTTGCCCAGCAGGCGCGTGGCCTGCTGCATGGCGAACGCGACCGCATCGCCAACGCGGCCAACTTTGCCGCCCTGGTCTGGCATGCGCTGCCCGCCATCAACTGGTGCGGATTCTATTTCTTCGATGGTCACGAACTCGTTGTCGGCCCGTTCCAGGGCAAGCCGGCCTGCGTGCGCATCGCACTCGGGCGCGGCGTCTGCGGGACGGCCGCCGCGACGCGCGAAACCCAGCTCGTGATGGACGTCGATGACTTCCCCGGTCACATCGCCTGCGACGCGGCGTCGCGTTCCGAAATCGTCGTGCCCCTGGTCAGCGATGGGCGGCTGCTTGGCGTCTGGGATGTCGACAGCCCCGAGCCGGGTCGGTTCGACGAAGCCGATCGCCTCGGCATGCAGGCGTTGTGCGAGGTTTTCCTGCATTCACTGGCACAAGTACCCGACACGGAGGCCGCGGCATGAGCGACAAGGACAACAAGATCCGCAACGTCGGTCCGAAATCAGCGGCGTGGCTGCGTCAGGTCGGCGTACGCACGGCCGAAGACCTGTTCCGCGTCGGTCCGGTCGAAGCCTTCCTCAAGGTGAAGCGCGCGGGATTCCGGCCGAGTCTCAACCTGCTCTATTCGATGGCCGGCGCGATCGATGATTGTCACTGGACCGACCTCTCGGCGGAACGCAAGAGTGGCCTGATCCTCGATCTCGAGGCAGCCGAATCGGACAATCCGATCAAGACGCGCTGGGAGAAGCAGGCCGATCGCAGTGCCGCGATCGATGGCACCGAAGCACCATCGTCGGACAGCGCCGAACAGGATCTCGACGGCTTCGGTGACGGCGACAGCGGTGTGCGCGAACTTACCGGCACTTCAAGCGATTTCGACTGATCAGGCAACGCGATACGCCGTTTCAACGCAGCAGGCGGCGTTCGCGAGCCTCAGCGTCGCACCACCGCGATGTCACGCGCATCCTCGCGCCAGCGCGGTGTCGCCCGGATCATCGGCAAGACGTCTTCGACCGCATCGACCAGCGACCACATCGCCAGGTGCTCGGAATTCATGAAACGCTGGTCGATCACGCTTTTCATGAACGCCTGCAAGGGCGCGTAGAAATCGCGCGTATTGAGCAGGATGATCGGATTGAAATAGAGGCCGAGGCGTTTCAGCGTGATCGCCTCGAACAACTCCTCGAGCGTGCCGCAGCCGCCGGGCAGGGCGATGACGGCATCGGAATCCGTCAGCAGGCGATGCTTGCGCTCGCGCATGTCCTCGACCAGTTCCAGTTGGGTCAGGCCCGGGTGCCCCCATTCGAGGTCGGCCATGAACTTCGGCAGGATGCCGATCACCTTGCCGCCCACTGACAGCGCGCCGTCGGCGACGGCACCCATCGATCCGGCCGAGCCCCCGCCGTAGACAACCGTGCAATCGGCTTCAGCGAGCAGGGCACCGAGGCGGAACGCGACCTCGTGAAAGTGCGGATCGCATTCCTGGCTGGAGGCGCAATAGACACAGATTCGCATGAGGTGGGCCGTGCAGGAAGCGGATGCGTAGTGTACGTCGCCGGCATCGCCCGGACCGTGTGGCGTGCTCCGGCCGGGAATTCGCGCTGCGCCGGTTTCGCGCGTCATCGATCTCGCTTAGTCTTTCCGCATGAATCCCGACACTGTATCGACCCGGCGCAGGCTGATCCGCGACTTCGCCCTGTTCCAGCTCAAGCTGCTGCTCGACGCATTGCGCGATATCGTCCTGAGCCCGATATCGCTCGCTGCCGTCATTCTCGATCTGATGCTGTCCGGTCAGCAGGCGCCGCGCTATTTCCGTGCGGTGCTCCGCCTCGGCGAACGCAGCGAGGAATGGATTGATCTCTGGTCCGCCGCGCGCGGCGCGAAGTCCGCCGATCGAACGAACGTCGATGCCTTGCTCGCGCGTGTCGAAGAGGTCGTCAGCGATCCGAAGGTCGGTGCGCGCCGCGCGCGCGTGCTGCGGCGTTGGGCCGAACGGCAATTGTCGCGTGCACGCAAGCGAGCTGATCCGGCGGCGATCGCACGCGTTCCAGCGGATGATGGCGACCCGCCCCGGACCTGAGCGCACTCACTTTCCCTGTCGCCGCCGATGTCCCATCGACCGTTGTTTTGCGGGTTCCAGGCGCCCCGTTGAACGCATGCAGCGGGACCGCGATGCAACGGACCGTCGTGTAACATTGCGACGTGACGGGCCTGCCGGGGAATGCGCGGAATGAATCGTTGCACGGGCCGCTTCGCCAATCGAATCCTCAGCCGTCTTGCCGCGTCGATCGCGTGCAAGGCGCTGATCGTCACGATCGCAGTTGGCCTGCTCGCCGGTTGCGCGAAGCCGCCGCCGCCGCCGAAGGCGGTTGACCTGGCGTATCCGGTCCTTGTCCTTTTCGAGCAGAGTGGCGCCGTTCGCCACGACGATGCCGGGGATCTCGCAATGATGGCGGTCCAGCGCATCATGGCCTCGGCCTCGTCACCCCTGCTGATCGATTCGCGTCTCGATATCTATCGTCTCGACGATCTCGAATCGGTGCACTCGGGGCTGTGGCTGATGGCGAATCCGAGCGGCCTCAGCGAAGTCCGCTTCGCCCTGCATCGGGAGTCGACTGCCGATCTGCGCAGAGCACGCCAGCTCGTCGCTGCGCGCGCGCGAGTCGATGCGCAGGCGATGGCGCGCATCGCGCAGGCGAAAAGCCTGGCCGAGTTGATCGCGGCGATCGGAAAATAGTCGCGCCTGCGCGCCGATCCGTGGCCGCTGGTCGTCGCAGTTCGATCGTCAGCGTCCGCCTTTGACGCAGGCGCCCGGGCTGTCATCGAATTCGAATGACAAGGCCGCGAGTTCCGCACGGACCGGCAGGCCGAGATGAAATCCCTGCAGTTCGTCGCAGCCGATGGCGCCGAGGAATTCGGCCTGTTCGGCGGTCTCGACACCTTCCGCTGCGACGACCATGCGAAGTTGGTGGCCCATCGCGATGATCGTCTTTGCGATCGCGGCATCATCGTCGTTGAACGGCAAGCCGCGCACGAAGCGCTGGTCGATCTTGAGTTTGTCGATAGGGAACTGGCGCAGGTAGGCGAGGCTCGAATAGCCCGTTCCGAAGTCATCGAGCGAAAGACGGATGCCGAACGCCTTGAGCTCGGTCAGCGCAATGCGCACGCGCTCGACATTCTCCATCAACGAACTCTCGGTCAGTTCGATATCGAGCACGTTCGCGGGCACCGAATGGCGTTGCAGGGCCGCCATGACTGTCTTCACGAAACTCGATTGCTGGAGTTCCTGTGCGGAAATATTGATTGCGATGCGGAAGTCGACATGGCCGGCGTCGAGCCATGTTCGCGCCTGTCGACAAGCCTGGTCGAGGACCCAGGCGCCGATCTTGCTCATCATGCCCATGGTTTCGGCGATCGGGATGAAGCGTGCCGGCGACAGGGCGCCGAGTTCCGGATTGTCCCAACGCAAAAGGGCCTCGAATCCGGAAAGCCGGTGATCGCTGGCGCGATGCTGCGACTGGTAGTGCAGGGACAATTCTCCGCGTTCGATGGCGCCCCGCAGGTTGCGTCCGAGCAGCAGGCGATCCTCGGTGTCCTTCATATGTTCGACCGAGAACTCGCAAATGCCGTCACGGCCACGTCGCTTGGCGCGGATCATCGCGGCCTCTGCATGGCACAGCAGGTCCTGGGAATGCTGGCCGTGTTCGGGCGATCGACTGATGCCCACGCTTGCGCTCAGCATGAGCTGGTAGTCGTGGCACTCCATGGGCTCGGCAACCACTGAACGCAGGCGTTCGGCGAGCTCGACGACGGGACCCCTGTGTGGACTGCCGAGCGCAATGACGAATTCGTCGCCGGCGAAGCGGGCTATGCGGGCACCTGCGTCGAGGCTGTCGCGCAGGCGTGCGGCGATCCGGCGGAGCACTTCGTCGCCGACGAGATGACCCATGAATTCGTTGATCACCTGGAAGCGATCGATGCCGAGCAGGAGGACCCAAACCGGGCGGGATTCGTCGACGAGCAGGGCTTCGAGCTGGGTTTCGAATACAAGGCGATGCGGCAGGCGGGTGACGGCGTCGTGACTCGCTGCGTGAGCGAGATCGGCCTCGACCTGTCGGCCAGCCGTGATGTCCCGACCGACTGCGAATGCCCTGCCATCTTCGGCGACAACCGCGGTCCAGGAGATCCAGCGGTAGCTCCCGTCGTGGCAGCGGAACCGATAGACCACGTCCTGGACGCGGTCGTCCGTCGACCTGAGCATGCCGACGGCACGCGCGACGAGCTCGAGGTCGTCCGGATGAATGAATTCGACGTACGGCGTGCCGCAGAGCTCGGCCTCGCTGTGCCCGGTCAGCCGGGAGAAGGCGGGGTTGGCCTGGGCGATGTATCCGGCGCCCGTATCGACGACGCAATAGATGTCGAACGAAAGCTCGAAGAAGCCATCCCGTTCGCGGACTTTCTCGATCAACCGGGCGCTTTCGATGGCGATGGCGGTGATCGTCAGCATCTGGTCGATGCAACCCAGTTCAAATGCGCTGGGTTCCCGGACTTCACGATAGTAGACGGCGAATGTGCCGATGGCCTCGCCATCGCTTCCGAAGACCGGCGTCGACCAGCACGCGTGCAACCCGTGGCGCAGGGCGATATCGCGATGCTTGATCCAGAGGGGATCGTTGGCGATATCAGCGACGATGATGCGCTCGCGTCGCCAGATCGCCGTGCCACAGCTGCCTTCCTGGTCGCCGATCGGGAGCCCGTGGATGGCCCGGTTGTAGCTGTCTGGCAAGCTCGGTGCGGCGCCGTGCAGGATCCGCTTTCGATCCTTGTCGGCCAGCACCAGCGAGCACAATCCGCCGGGGTTGAGTTCCTCGTGCAGGTGCGCGATCCGTTCCAGGCTCTCCTTCAACGGATGCTGCCCGGCGATGCCGGTCAATACTTCGCGATGCCCCTCGCCCATGCGCGCGAGGCGGCGGCGCTTGGTCACGTCGACGAAACTCAGGAGCACCGATGCGGGCGCGGGCTGGATCAGGCATTCGATCCAGCGATCTTCGTTGCCCCAGCGCGTCTCAAGGCTCAATGCTTCCTGGCGATCCATCGCGATTTCGGCGGAATGCAGGATCGACCCGCCCGAATCTCCCGGAAATCCCGCCCACGGAACCGAGCCGATGAGTTCGGAAGCCGGGATCCCGAAAAGCCGACATGTCGCCTCGTCGACTTCCAGGCAGCGCCAGGCCGCGTCGAGCAGGAGGCTCGACCTCAGGGGCGCGGATGTCCTGCTTTCAGGTTCCGAGGTTTCGTGGGCCAGTCCCAACACAGCGCTCCCAATGATCCCTGTCTGGTGCGGATGTGATCGTCCGTGCCCGCTCCATGGACAATGCAATTTATTCCTGAATTGATGCGAGTACAAATGCTGTCGCCAAATCCCGTTCGCGGGGTCGCTCGATCCTGCTGCGGCAGGCAAGCTGAATGGACCGAGCGGAAGCGAGGTGCGGTTGCTGCGGCGGGCGAAGGCGGTTGGACCGAGGGACCACTCCCGGCAGGCGGATCAGCGCGATCTCATGCGCCTGGCCTACCAGCCATCAAGCCCGTCGCCGGGATTCTCGCCGGGTTCATGCGCGCGCACGCGCTTGTACGCCCCGGCATGGAAGATGAGAGGCCGGGCTTCGGTTGCCTGGATCAGCTGCTCGACTTCGGCAATGTGCAGGAAATGATCGCCGACCGCATGCACGTCGACCACGCGACCGACGATGTGCGCGAGGCTCCCGCGCAACAGCGGAGTGCCCGCACTGAACTCGAAATCGAGCGGGTCGTCGTCGACATGCGAACGCGAAAATCGGGCGCTGAGCGCCTGCTGGCCCTCGGCTAGCACGTTCACCGCATAGCGCACGCCGACGCCAAGCTGGCGAGTCACACGCGATTCGCGGCGGAGCGATACGAGGACCAGCGGGGGATCGATCGAAACCGGAAGAAACGAATTGACCGTGATTCCGGCAGGCTTCTGATCGCGCAGAAACGTGACGATGGCCACGCCGGTCGCGAAATGTCCCATGACCGCGCGGAACGATCGCGTGAACGCGACTGGATCCGCGCCCGGGTCCAGCGCGGCTGCAGCAAGAGGGGTGCGGCGCTCGATCAAGGGTGAGGAAAGGCCGTGAGGGAAAACGCGATTTGACCCGGAACGACAACGCCCGGACGCGACGAGCTTGTTGATTCGTGACCGGTTCTGTCAACCGTCATCGCGTCCGATGGCTTGCCGGCCGGATCGCCCTCCAATCCGGATCAGTAGGAAGGAAGATCGAAAAGCAGGAACTCGGCGTCGCGGGTGTTTTCGATCACGATCCCGCTTTCTGCGGTCGCCTTCAGCGCGTCGCCGCCATTGAGTGTCACGCCGTTCGCCGACAACCCGCCTCGAATCACATGCAGGTAGGCGATGCGATCGTTCTGCAACGCATGCGTCAGGCGCTGCCCGGGCTCCGCTATCGAGGCGTAGATGGCGACGTCCTGGTGGACCCGCACGGATCCATCGCGACCGTCGTGCGAAGCGATCAGGCGCAGTTGGCCGCGCTTGGATTCCGGCGGGAAGTTCTTTTCCTCATAGCTCGGTGCGATGCCGGTCTTCTCGGGAATGATCCAGATCTGCAGGAAATGCACCGGAGTGTCGGCCGAGTGGTTGAACTCGCTGTGGCGCACGCCCGTGCCGGCACTCATGCGCTGCACGTCGCC